>JAYUVF010000017.1:0-3632 GCA_043754215.1 Chthonomonas sp.
GAGGCGTAGAGTTTGGCCTCGATTTCGGAGAGGGGTGCGTCGGCGCCCTCACCCTGCCCTCTCCCAGAGGGAGAGGGTTCTGAAGACTCTGCTTTCAGCATCGCCGCTACGACCGCCGTCAGTCGCCCGATGTAACCGTGGTGGTCCGGACCCAAAATCGTGATCAACTTATCCGCACCCGCGGGTCGGTTGAACTTGTCCTTGTGATAAGCGACATCGCTGGCGATGTAGGTCAGGCGACCGTCGCGACGACGAAGAACACGGTCCATGTCGTCGCCGAACTTCGTGGAACGGAGCCAGAGGGTGTCGCCCTGCGGACCCTCACCCCGGCCCTCTCCCTTGGCGGGAGAGGGGGTATCTGAGTCCTCGTCGTCTGCCACTTGCGACTCCGTCTCGACCTCCTCAATTTTGCCGCCCTTGGCCAGCTTCAGCTTCGAACGAACCGGTCGCGTGTCCGCAACGCCCGAGGCGAGCAACGCCTTCACTTCCGCCTCGACCTGCCCGGAATCGTGCAAAGACTGCTCGCTAAACCAAGTGTCGAACTCGACGCCGAAGGCAGAGAGGGCTTCGCGCTGGGCCGCGAGCATGAAGGACTGGGCTTTGGCTTGAAGATCGTCAACCGATACTAGTTTCCAGTCTTCGATGTCCCAATCAGCGCGGACTTGGGCGGCGACGGCATCCACATACTCGCCCTTGTAGGGTCGATCTGAAATGTCGTGACCGAGCAGGGAGCCGCGGACGGATTCGGCGAATTGCCGCATTTGCTCGCTGTTCACCCCGTCGTTGATGTAGTACTCGCGATGCACCTCATGCCCTGCCGCGGCCAGCACATTACACAGCGTCGAACCGTAGGCGGCCCCGCGCCCGGAGCCGATGGTGATCGGGCCGTTCGGGTTGACGGAGACGAATTCGACGTTTATCTTGAGGCGGGACGTTGAGGGAGATTGAGGGGGGTAGAGGGACGTTGTGTCTGAAATCTGAGTGACAAACCCAGATAAGAACTCCGGCGTTAGTCGAAAATTGAGAAAGCCCGGGCCAGCGACCTCTACGGCCTCGAAATCAGGGTCTGCGCTCAAGACGCCCGCCAGGAGCTCACCCAATGCGCGAGGATTCATTCCTGCCGCCTTGGCTCCGACCATCGCGAGGTTGCAGGCGTAGTCGCCATGCTCGGGCTGCTTGGTGTCGGCAATCTCAATCGGCCCCAGGTCGGACACCGGCAATTTGCCCGCCCTATGAAGCGTGGCCACCGCTTCAAGCACCTTTTGCGCCAACGCATCTCGAATCATGCCTCCTTAGTACCCGGAAACCGCCAGCTTGGATTTCGGCGTGAACGCTTAATCCAACCTTATTCAATTGCTAGCCCCCTCTTAATCTATCCCCAATAACATCGTCAGTGGAGTTCTTATTTCCAAATGAAAAAAGCATTTACATTGATTGAGCTGCTCGTCGTTATCGCGATCATCGCGATTCTCGCGGCGATCTTGTTCCCCGTTTTCGCCCAGGCCCGAACGGCGGCGAAAAAGACCGTCGCGTTGAGCCAAACCAAACAGATCGGATTGGGCTGGACGCTTTACGCTGCCGACTACGATGACCTTGCCGTGAACGTCTCCTCTGGCGGCGCACAAGGCGTTCACCGTACCGACTTCTGGGTGGTCATGCAACCGTACATCAAGAACGTGGACCTGTTCTTTAGTTCCGAGCGAACCGAAACGGGTTGTTTCTATCACAGCGAAGCTGATCGAAACAACACCACTTGGGGTCGAGCGATCCGAGATCTGAATCCGAAGGGACGATGCCTTGGGTACGGCTACAACTGGGGTCCGCAGATCTATGCGGGCGGTGGCGTGTTGGATGCGGAAATTCCCATCCCCGGTGGTGGATCTGTCCAGCCCGGCCGTTCGTTGACCTCGTTTGACGAACCTGCCAACGTGTTTGTCTTTGGCGACACCTACGACACCCCGCGCCCGACGATTGGAATGTTCCCGAACTCCGCTGGCGGTAAGGCTTGGATCCTCGACACGTTCAACGTAACGGCGGGGACCCGACAATCGAGCTTCCGATGGGGTGGCCGATTCACCATGGCGTACGCAGATGGTCACTCGAAGGCCGTCCAATTCCGAGGCGGCTTGACTCCTGGCGTGGGTTACGTTTACGCCCCCGCAGCTCAGAAGGACCGTGAAGCTTATTGCGCACGACCCGATGAGGCATTGGACGGCAGCCGATTCGGCCTAGGATCCATTGCATGCCGCACGTTCGTGAACTACCCGTACACGGTGAACACTACATGGTCGCCAAACTAAGTCTCGTCGCCCTCGTGGCGGCGATTCTGGTTGGGTGTAGCGGTTCCTCGGAACCAGTTGCAAAGGACATCTCGAAGGCCGCGGAGCAACCCGCCGCTGACCTAGAAGCGGGCAAGAATGCCCAAACCATGGATCAGTGGTCGCAAGCAAATCCGAACAACGGCGCGCCGGGAAGCGGCGAATCCGACGGTAAGTAAAGCCACTGGCAAGAAAAAAAGCCCACCCCAGCAAGGGGTGGGCTTTTCTGTAACTCTGAGACCTCTTATGCCGTCCCAGCGAGGACGCCACCCATGTGGCCCGCCCAGGAGAGGATGATCAGGCACCCTGCCGCTAGGAAGTAGTAGATGCCGCGCGCAAGTGGATTCATCTTTTCGTGCCGGTGCACGCGGAGGGCGATCATTCCCACCATCATCACCGTCGCGATGAGCGTGAACACAACGTGCTCCAGCATGTGGCCCTTCATCGGAAAGCCCATCATATTCATCGCCATGAATCCGGAGGCGATGCCGCCGAATGAGGTGATGGTCGCGAGCACGATGTTGTACCAGCCTGCGTGAAGCAAGGTCTTATCCTTACGAATGAGCCCCAAGAGGTCCAAGAGCAACCCTGCGATGAAGAGCCCGATGGGCATGTGGACGATTGCGGGGTGGAAGGAGTTCTTAGGGAACCAACTGGTCTCCTTAGCGGGCGCCTCATCGGCCGGAGGGGCGGTCACTCCCGCAGCGGCCCCGCTGGCAGGGTCGCCAGGAAACGTACCAGCCGCGATCTCAGTCGCCGATGGATTTCCGTCTTTGTCCGCATCACCTGACTCGACTGACACAAGATCGGCGGTGGTCATTTCTTCCGCTCCACGAGCCTTCATCGCGGCTGTTACAGCCTCACCGTAAGGGTTCATGGCGTAGTCTTCATCCGAAACATGGCAGTTCGCACATTGTTTCGTTGCAAGCGGAGAAGCTTCGGCGAGTTGGTAGTACTTGGCGTAGATGTCGTAGTAGTCGCTGGTGGCAAGTGCGCTAGTCGCGGAGAGCATGCCGACGATGAAAAGTCCGAGCCTAAATTTGGTCACGATTATTCCCCTCAATATGCCTAGCTCCATCCCGCAGAGGGGACGGAGCAGGCTCAAAATCCCAGTTAATTCTTTACGCCTGGGTTGCGATCGGCGTCAATCTCTGCCTTGTTGTTCATGCCGTCGCCGTCGGAGTCTTTGGACTCGACCGCCTTCAGCATTGCTGGCGTGAGCTTCTTGGATGTTCCCATTGCGACTTTCACATCAGCGCCGTAGGGATTGACCTTGCCGCCTTTCTTAGAGACGTGGCATACAGAACAGGCAGC
>JAYUVF010000018.1:0-18006 GCA_043754215.1 Chthonomonas sp.
GATTTGGCCGCCTAATGCGGGCACCACTATGACCTCAATTCGCAAGGACGGTCGAGTCATCTTAGGCTCCACGACGCCACCAAACTGGCCTGAGAATGCCTGGTTCTCCGGAGAGTCCCTGAAAGGCCCTGGCACCTTTGATTTCCAGTTGATTTCGCAGACTGGGGGTAGCGGGGTCCACGGCTCACCTCCCCCAATAATCCTGCCCGCCCCAAAAGTAGTGCGCGTTCTGCTGAGTCGAGCCGTACCGAAGACTCCGTAGTCAGCCTAAAGCCGTTGACTTACCCCCTTTCCGACAACGAAGAGACAATGCTCTGTCACTTCACTCTACATCCTCCTCGTCCTCGTCCTCAGAAAAGAAATTTATGCAAAAACGACGAATCCGTGAATGCGTCAAACTTAACTCGACCATTTAGGTTCAAAACGGGTCCCAATCCACAAATAGGACCTTCGCATCCGTGGTCCACGTTTGCGAATGTGACAAATCAAGCGTCCACAAAAACCAGCCGCCCCCTCAGAAGAGGAAGCGGCTGGCTTGTTTTGGATTGACGACTACTGAGGTCGGGTGGCGACCGTTGGAACTCGGAACGAGAGGTCGTCCGTCAGTCGGACACCAAACTTGCTGTCCGTCTTGAGCGAAACGTCTCGCGCCTTCTGGCGATCCAATTCGCCGAACAGGTAGCCGATCGCGGACCCGATGAGGGTCGTCGTGACCACGTTACCCTTGGTGATGAGCGCGACGAGCGCACCGGCACCGGCGCCGTAGCCGACGTACTTCAGGTCATTCTTCGCACCGGACTTAGCCGTAAGACGACCATTATCGTTATTGACACTCTTACTGTCAAGGCCGATCAAGGTTCCGTCAACGGTGTAGCTGCGACCGTCCGGAGTTCGGATTCGGTCAAAGGCTAAGCCGAGAACGCCTGGAGCTTCATCATCCTTCGCTCGGACGACGTCCACGTGTCCTTCGAGAACGGAGCCGACGGGCAAGCCTTCATAGTTGTCGTAGTCCGTGGCGTCGAGGGTGGCGGTGAATTTTTCGCCGACTTCGGAACGGTTTGAGCTGAGCTCATCATTCAGTCGGAAAGGAATGACCGAACCGGAGTCCAGCACCATGGTGGTGTAACCCTGGTTGTTCTGGTTTCCATCTGGATTTCGATCGCGGTCGCGGTCGCGGTCTCGATCCCGGTCTTGATTCTGGTTTTGACCCGAGTTAGCGTTGGAGCCACCATTGGTCCAGATCGCGACGGTACGGCTTGAAGACATCCAGTCCACGGACGCGTTGAGCGACTCGCTGAGGAAGCGAAGCGGAACCATCGTTCGGCCACGGACCACGATGGCCGGGGTATCCAGGCGAACCTGGGAACCGTTGACCGTGGCGGTCATGGAGTTGACGGGCAAGATGATTGTGTCGGTGCCTCGCTGGGCGGTGACCTGCTGATTTCTGGCATCCCAGGTGACGTCGGCATTAAGATGCTCGAAAACGCCCCGGACGGGAACCATCACGCGGTTGTTGGTCATCATTGGCTGCACGTCGGCGAACGAAACCATGGTCCCATCTACGGTGACCCGGGTGTCCGATTGCGTCGCGTTAGCGGCGGATAGCGCAGCAAGAGCAAGCGCGACGGTGAAGAGTTTTGGCGATAAATGTTGAGCTCGCATGTCCTCTTTGACGATTGAGAAAAGGCCTCGAAGGCATTTTATAGCACGATCTTATGTCATTTATATGAACGACGGTGTTTTCTTAGATTCTGGCCCCTTTGGCTGTCCGCGCTTTGTTTTTCGCCAGGGAGGAGTTTCACGCAAAGTCGCAAAGGGGGCTTAGGACCTGTGGGCTATCCGCGCTCTGATTGTTGCCATGGGAGTGGCTCACGCAAAGGCGCATAGGACTCTAGCCTCTTTTTGGAAGTGTGCGGCTTTATCCGCGCTTTGTTTTTCGGCGGGGAACAACTTCGTAGACCGAAACTCAAAACGAAAAGGGCGGGGAGAAATCTCCCCGCCCGCCTGTTCCCTCCCGAAGGGACTTAGTTATTCGTCGCGCCAAAGTTGGCGATGGCAATGTCAATGTCGGCAGCGTCGACTTCACCCGACCCATCCACGTCGCTCAGAACCCAAGCCGAGGTCTGGCCAAAGTCGGCAATGACCCGATCAATATCCGCCGCGTCCACCTCTCCCGAGCCGTCCACGTCGCCGTTGGTCAAGTTGAAGCTGAACAACTGGTTTTCGGTGACACTTGCCTTGGTGTAAATCGGGCTTGTGAAGAGCAGGCTGGAGCGGCCGCGGATGCGGAAGCGGAACTGCTCAGGGTACGCCGTCAACGCCATCTGGCCGCCGTTGACGAGATTCGCGCCTGCGCCGTTCACGGTCAAGCCGGTGGCTTCGTTAATGACCTCGACGTACGTGTTCACCAAGTTCGGGCCGACAAAATCATTCAGAGTCACGCCGACTCGAACGGTTTTGTTGGGGACCAAGATGAAGGCTTTTCTGTTGCCCTGATGGCGCGCCATGCCGACGATGACGCCGTTGTTGTTGATCGCATTGGCCTTCTCCAAGATCCAACCGCCGGTTTGGGTCATGGTGTTGAGGTCTCTGGTCACCGCGTTCACGGTCACCACGGCGCGGGAATCGGTCGGGGACATCTGACCGGTGCCAACCGCCACGCCGCCGTTGTTGATGTCCAGAAGCTCGACGGTGCTACCCGTTGCGGAACCGGGGATGGCACCGGGGTAGAGGAAACCGAATCCGGGGAAGTAGAAGTAGCCGCGCTGAACGCCGCTGACCACCGCCGAACCGACCACTGCGCCCGAGTCGTTGATGGCGCGGGCCGTGCTAGAGGTTGAGTTGGGCACCGAGAGGCGGATCGTGTTGGTGCCGTTCCAAGTGAGCCCGGACTTCTTGCCGTCGCTGAAAACCGCGTCGCCGACCATCAGCCCGCTGCTGTTCACGCCGAAAAGGTGGGTCCACGATCCAGCCGGCGAACCAGTGGGTCGCGGCAAAAGGTGGTCCATGTTTCCGATCCGGGCGAGGCCGCGCTCACTTAGGTTTCCGTTGGAATCGCTGCTCACCGCGACACCCACGCGGGTGTTGCTGGTGGGGTTGTAATCGTAAACGCCGTGGCTCATGTTTTGACCGCCCCAGAGAATCGTGTTCACCCCGTTGATACTGGTAAATCCGCTGAGACCGCTATAGAAGTTATAGGGGTCCGAGTAGGTGGTGCCACCAAAATCTCCTCCATTGGTCAACACCCGGATCGCGCCGAAGACCTGTGGAATAGGCATGTGACCGGTGGACATATTCCAGCGATATCGAACGGTTAGATCGTTGTACGCAGCCGAACCCGCCGCCTCGCCAAGGTCATTGATGGTGAGCAATTCCGTGGTATGGGCAGGGCCACCACTAAATCCGTGGGTGATCGTAACTGGTGTGTGGGCGGGGATCATGTGGTAGCTGGCCTGCGCCGGAGCGATGGTGACGAAAGCTTGAGCGGCGGCGAATGCGAGGACGAGAGTTGCGTTGCGGGTATTCATGTTTGTGATCTCATGGGCGGTTGATTGCCCGATGAGAACAGTTTCCGCCCTCGCCGTTACACCTCAATCGAGCCCGCGTTACAAAGGCGTTACAAATAAAAATTGAACGTGCCGCGCTCGATCGCTTTGGGGATGCGCGGCTTTATCCGCGCATTGTTTTTCGGGAGGGAAGAGAGTGATGCCCGGCGGCCAATTGGATCAGCGGGCAGGACTGGCGATTAGCAGAACGTCGCAGGTCGTGTCCAGAGGGGCGCAAGGTGGGCTCCGCCATTCAAATATCAGGGATTGAGCGTTACTGAGAAATTGTTGAGAGCTACTCGACTACCGTTAAGACAAGCTGGAAGAGTGCTGGGACAAACAAAGCTATGTCTGAACCACACAAGCGCACAGTTGAGATGCTGACGGAAAGTCGCAAATCTTACATTTGCCCCTCTTCTTGACAGATTCACGGGTCTCCTTGTGTGCCTCAGAAGTGAAATGTAAGTCTCACGAGTAGCTTAGGTATCTTCGGGACAAGATTTGCAAGTCTCATCCAAATCATTGTTACGCTTCAGATTTCAGCTAGGACCCACGAATCTGGGAACCACGCTTTCGAGCGTGACACCCCCAACAAATTCCCAAACCGTCCCGCCCGAAATTCGCGAAAACGAGTATTCTTTCGTCTACCGTTTAGGCTAAAGCATGGGGCAGGATAAGATCGTTGTCGTCGGGGCGAGGGAGAACAACCTCAAGAACATCACCGTGGAGATTCCGCGGGATAAGCTCGTCGTGATCACCGGGCTTTCCGGCTCAGGGAAGTCTTCGCTTGCCTTTGATACGATCTACGCCGAAGGGCAGCGGCGGTACGTGGAGTCGCTTAGCGCCTACGCCCGCCAGTTCTTGGGGCAGATGGATAAGCCGGACGTGGACCACATCGAGGGGCTTTCGCCGGCGGTCAGCATCGACCAGAAGAGCGCGAGCAAGAATCCGCGCTCGACGGTGGGCACGGTCACGGAGATTTACGACTACCTGCGCATCTTGTTTGCCCGCGCGGGGACGCCGTTTTGCCCGAACGGCCACGGACCGATTGAGCGGCAAAGCACCGACCAAATCGTGGACCGCGTCCTCGAGTTGCCGGAAGGGTGCCGGATTCAAGTCCTCTCGCCGATCGTGCGGGGGCGGAAAGGGGAGTACAAAAAGGAGATCGTGGACGTGGCCAAGGCGGGCTACGTGCGCGTCCGGGTGGACGGCGAGATGTATGAAGTGACCGACGACATCCCGATGGACCGCTACAAGCAGCACACCATCGAGGTCGTGGTGGACCGAATTGTGAAGAAAGAGGGGCTCGAGCGGCGGCTGGCCGACTCGGTGGAAAGCGCGCTGAAGATGGGCGGTGGGCTGGTCTGCATTTCCCACCAAACCGGCGACGAGGAGATTTGGACCGACGAGCTATTCTCTGAGTCGTACTCGTGCGCGCAGTGCGGGTTCAACATGCCGGAGCCGGAGCCGCGCATGTTCTCGTTCAACTCCCCGTTTGGAGCATGCCCCGAGTGCACCGGGCTCGGCACCAAGACCGAATTTGACCCCGATCTCGTGATCCCCGACCCGAGCGTGCCTTTGAGAGACGGGGCGATCGCGCCGTTCGTGTACAAGTCGGGCGAGGCGAAAGACTGGTGGCCGGACGTGCTGTCGGCTGTGGGCCGCGCGGTGGGCTTCGATGCGGCAACGCCGGTCGATCAGATCAGCGAAGAGCACATGCGTCCGGTATGGGAAGGGTTGAAGGAGCCGGTCACCGTGCTGATGAAATTCGCCCGGGGCGAGCGGAAGTTCAACACAACGTGGGAGGGCGTCATCGGCACCCTGCGCAAGAAGTACGACCAAACGGAAAGCGAATGGGTGAAGCGAGATCTGGAGCAGTACATGAGCACCAAGCCGTGCCCGACCTGCCAGGGCCAGCGGCTCAAGCCCGAATCGCTGAGCGTGAAGATCAACGGACGCAGCGTGGCAGAGCTCACTTGCCTCGCGGTTGACGACGCGCTGGCGTTCTTCGACGACCTGCCTTCGAAGCTGAACAAGCGGCAGATGGCCATCGCGGATCGGGCGGTGAAGGAGATTCAGGAGCGGCTCAAGTTTTTGAACAACGTGGGCCTTTCCTACTTGACCCTTGACCGAAACGCGCGGACATTGGCCGGGGGAGAGGCGCAGCGGATCCGGCTCGCCACGCAGATCGGTAGCGGCCTGATGGGCTGCTTGTACGTTTTGGACGAACCTTCTATCGGGCTGCATCAGCGCGATAACCGAAAGCTAATCACGACCCTGCAGCGGCTTCGCGACATTGGGAACACGGTGATCGTGGTGGAGCACGACGAGGAGACGATGATGGCGGCGGATTGGCTGATCGATCTTGGCCCCGGGGCGGGTGAGCACGGGGGCATGATCATGAACGAAGGCGAACTCCCCGACTTCCTCAAGAAGGACCACGGGACCGCGGCTTGGCTGAATGGGAAGCGCAAAATCGAAATCCCTAAGGTGCGCCGCCAACCCCGATCCCCGAGCCCACTCGGAATGCCGGCAAAGCCGGTCGCTGCGACCAAAACGAAGCCCAAACCCAAGGGTAAGCGTAGTTAACCACCGTGCCCTTCACGCCGCTTGATATCGTTAAGTACGCGTTCGCCGCGTTCGTGACGGTGAATTTCATCCAATACGCCCGGAGCGGGAAGGCCCGGCGGCACATGACGGTTTTTAGTCGCCGCACCCCCAAGGAGTGGGCAGGTGCGATCGCCCTAGTGGTCTTGGAAGTCTCGCTGATTCTCGCGCTCATCATGCTGCTCATGAGCCTGTCGCCGCAGGTGATGGGTTTCTCCTGGCTCAACCTACTCGCGACGACTAAGGAGGAGGCCAGCTCTGGCACGAACCTGATGGTGGCCCCGGCTGAGATCCCTTGGTTTGGCATCATCTTCGGCGGCTTGCTGGCTCTGAATATGCCGCGACTAGCGAGGCGGGAGGAGGAGATTTTTCGGCGCGGGACGGTGGATTGGAAGGACGGGGCGCTGCGCTCGCTCAAGTTCGGGCTCATCCACATGGTGGTGGGCGTTCCGCTCGCCGCCGGGCTCGCACTTTCGGTGGCCGGGCTGTTCTTTACGTGGCGCTATTTCAAGGGTGGGGTGCGCGAGGCGAGCTTCTACCACTCGCTACACAACCTCGGGATTTTGGTGTTGCTCGCGGTGTACTTCCTGACCGGCGGAAAGTAGTTACTTCGACTGGCTATAGAAGTAAATCGCGGTTCCGACCACGATCAAGCCCAATAGGACGGCGAAGAACACCTTCCAGAACGAGATCGGGGCCTCGCCTTGGACCTCGCCAGTCCGCCCATTGACCAGCACGCGGAATGACTTGCCTCGGTAGCGATACGATCCCGCGAAGACGGGCAACAAAAGGTGCTTGAACGTGTTGTTGTCGTAGATCGTGTCCTTGGACGAGATACGCTGCTCGTCGCCGCCGATGTCCACGCGAATGGCTTGATCGATGCCGGGTTGCATGAACTCTTGCGCGGTAAACCAGCACGTCTGCAAGTCGCGTGAATAGCGGAGGGTTTGAAACCCGACCAAATACTGCTTCTCGTAGCTCACGAGGCTGGGCAGGTCCCAGTTCAGCAAGCGCTGGCCGTACTTCTCCGGAATCGCGTCGCTGCCCAAAACCAGGACGTCGTCGAATGGCACGAACACTGTTCCTGCCGCAAAGGACCATGCGGTTCGCTGCACAGTTCGCGTTTGGGTGTCGCCGTCGCTGTCGGTGTAGGTTTCGGTTTCGTAATAATGGTCGCCGCGTTGACCCGTGTATTCGGTCGTGGTTTCGGAGTCGTAAGTCCAATAAGGGATGTACATTCCCTTCAACTTGCCCTCCTTCAGCGCCATTTGTTTGAGGTCGTTAGGCGCCCAGAAACGGGAGCCGAGCCACTTGCCGAGGTGCTCGCGGCCTTGCTGCTCGCGGAAGCCGAACGGGAGGACGCCGTTCGGGGTGATGCGGTTCTCCGGCTCCGCGGCCACGACCACATTGGAGCCGCAGAACGGGCAGCTTTGGGTGACTTCAGTGGGCGGGACGCTGAATTCGGCGGCACAACTGTTGCAGTGCACCATCCGCTCTAGTTCGAGCGTGGTGTCAAGGCGCGAGGAGTCGAAATGAGTTCGGAGATCGAGCTCCTCCACCATCTCGCTGGGCGGGGCGATGGCGGTGACGTGGCCACAGTACGGGCAACGCAAGGTAGTGGTGCCCGGCTGATATTCCAGCTGGGCACCACACTGCTCGCACGGGTAAAGCGCGAGCCCGGCGTTGCGAGTCTTGGGCGTGTCCTGTTCCAACGTGGGTTACTGCGGTGGGAGAGGAGGAGGAACTGCGCCGAAGAGCGAGTTGAAGTCGGCGACGTCGCCGGCCTTGGTCCAGTTCGCCATGCCGTTGCTCCAAACCAGCGTTTCCTTCGTCACGCTGCCGTTGGCCACCATGGTTTTCAGGGTCGCTTGGTCGTAGGGGCCTTGCTGTGCTCCATCCACCGCGACGTGATACATCGTGCCGGCGGGGACAGGTGGCGGGGCGGCGGCTTGCGGTTGCATGCCTTGCTGCACCATGCCCGGGATCATCATGCCGATGCCCATGGCGGCGGGGCCACCGGCTTCGGCGGCCTTCTCCAGCGCGTTGGCGGCTTGGAATTGGGTGTAGGCTCCCAGATTTCCGACCACGCCCATCGAGGAGCGCTTGTCGATCGCTTCCTCCACCTCTTGCGGAACGGACACGTTCTCGACGTTGAAGTTGATCAGCTCGATGCCGATTTCGGCCATCGAATCCTTGAGCTTGGCGAGGATCGCGCTGCCGAGTTCGCTGTACTTCGCCGCGAGGTCCAGGAGGGGGATTCCGGCGGAGGCGACGGCTTCGGGGAAGGAGCTGACGATCTGATTGCGCAGGTGCTCATTGACCTCCTCGGTCGTGAATTGCCAGTCGGTTCCGGCGATCTCCTTGAGGAACTTGCCGGGGTCCACCACGCGGAATGCGTAATTGCCGAATGCCCGCACGCGCACGATCCCAAAGTCCGGGTCGCGCATCATGATCGGGTTCATCGTGCCCCACTTCATGGCGGTGAAGCGCTTGGTGTTGACGAAGTAAACCTCGGCCTTGAAGGGGCTGTTGAAGCCATATTTCCAGCCCTTGAGGGTGCTCAAGATCGGCATGTTCTTCGTTTCGAGCGTGTACATGCCGGGGGCAAACACGTCGGCGATCTGGCCCTCGTTCACGAAAACCGCGGACTGCGATTCTCGAACGGTCAACTTGGCTTCGTACTTGATCTCGTTGTTGTGCCGTTCGAAGCGGTGCACGATGGTGTCTTGAGTGTCGTCTGTCCACTCAATAATGTCAATAAACTCGCCTTTAATCTTATCCCAGATGCCCATTTTGCTGATCTCTCGGTTTCGATTCAAGTATACGGCGGTCTGGGCGGGGGCGTTGAGGGAAAGCGGAAAATTTTAAGGCCAGTGGCTTGGCTTTGGGATTTGGTCAGGATTTTGATATAGTAATGGGCGTGATGCGACGGGCATTTCTGGTTTCTTTCGGTTTGTTGGCGGCGGCGCTGGGTTCGGCGGCGAGTTTGGTATCAGTGGGGGTCTTGCCGGGCGGATCGGGGACGGCGACGCTCACCGGTTTGAGTGCAGACGGGACGACGGCGTTCGGGAATTCGGCGGGGACCAATGGTTTCGAGGCGTTTCGGTGGCGGTCGGGTACCGGAATTGTGGGTCTTGGAGACCTGCCGGGCGGTAGCTTCAGCAGCTTCGCGCTGGGGAGCGATTTTGGCGGGAATGCAGTCGTGGGGCGAGGGACGCCGAGCATTTCCCGCGGGTTTCGGTGGACGACCGGCGGGATGGCGCAGATCGCGGGGCTGAACGGCTTTACTTCGAGCTCCGATCGGGCACAGGCGCTTTCGAATGATGGCAATGTGCTGGCGGGGTGGTCGAACAGCCTCGGCAATGGGCAGCGCGCGACCCGCTGGATCGGCGCTGGGCTTGGGGAGATCTTGCCTGACCTGGATGGGGGTTCAGTGTTTAGCGACGCATTGGGGATCAGCGGCGACGGCACGACGATTGTCGGCTGGTCGAACTCTACCAACGGAAAAGAAGCCGCGCGGTGGGTGAACGGGGCGGTTTTCGCGATCGGCGACTTCCCCGGCGGGCCGGTGGACGCCTATGCGAACGCGGCGAGCTATGACGGGTCGGTGATCGTCGGGCGCGGTTGGGACGCGAACTCCGCCACCGCCTTTCGGTGGAGTTCATCCCGCGGGATGGAGACGCTGGGTCAGACATTTACTGGGCAAGTCGCGTTCAATAGCGAGGCGTTTGACGTGTCGGCGGACGGCGAGATCGTGGTCGGGCGTGGCAACTTGCCGGACTTTAGCGGCGCCTTCGTTTGGACCCGGGAGACCGGGATGGTGAGCGTGAAGCAGCTCCTGATCAACCAGGGCGTGAACGTGACGGGATGGACTCTTAATGACGCGCGTGGCATTTCGGCCGACGGGCTGACGATTGCGGGGAACGGGGTTTTTAATGGCCAGATCACGGGGTACGTGGCGAGCGTGAATCCTTACCATCGGGGGGTGACGTTTGCGATTACCAACTTCGCGCCACCACCAGGAGGCGTATACCTCGGCCAAATTCCTGATCCGATCGAGGTCAAACTTCTGGACGGCAATTCGGTCGTCCAAACGGCCATTGCCAATTCGACTGGGTTCGAGATTTTTCGAGCGCCTTTGACGGTCTCGGGCACCTATCGCTTGTCCATCGATCTCCCGCCGTTCCTGCGCAAAGTCAGCGCACCGTTCACCATTTCCCATGGATATGCGAACCTCGGCCCCATCACCCTGATTCCGGGTGACGTGGATGATTCCGGGGAAATCGACGCGGCAGATATTGATGCGGTGATTGCCGTCTTCGGGTCGGTCAATGGCGATCCGGGGTGGAACCAGGACGCCGACCTCGACGGCACCGGCGAGGTGGATGCGGCGGACATTGATATCGTAATCGCGAACTTTGGTGGGGTGGATGACTAGGTTGTTTGCGTTTCCCTAGCGACCGCTATCTGCTCCCGCTGAGCTCCGCTCTCGGACCATACTGGACCACGTGAGTCGCTATGATCTTCGTTCGTCCTCGCAGGACGAATTTGAATCGGGGTCTGATGGTCTGGTTTTGCGAAATCGGCTCGGTCTCCGCACAACTCCTGAGATCGAGCGAGCAGAGACCGTTGCGTACGAAATCGCAGTCGAGACCTCCCTCGTTGAGCTAGAGACTGATCTTCAATTCTCAGTTTCAACGATCATGCAGCTTCACCGGTCTTGGCTCTCTGAGATTTACGACTTTGCCGGGATGCTCCGGGAAGTTAACGTGTCGAAGGGTGGGATTTTGTTTTGCCCCACCGAGAACATTCCGGCGATGCTGTCCGAATTTGAGTCAAGCACGTTAAAGCCTTTTACGCCCTGTATTGGATTCACTGACAACGAACTCGCCGTAGCGTTGGCTGAAGTACACGTTGAGCTCGTGCTTATTCACCCCTTTCGGGAAGGAAACGGGCGGCTGGCCCGGTGGCTATCGCTTTTGATGGCGCTTCAAGCGGGCAAACCGGCGATTTCTTGGGCGCGGGAAGAGACGGACCATGGACGCAAGCATTACTTCGAGGTTTTAGGAAAGGGCTTCGCGGGAGATCCACGGCCCTGCACCGAGTTCTTTTATCAGAAGCTTACTTCGGGCATTTTGTGAATCGGCCGGTCTTCGGATCGCGAGCTAAGTTGACGCGGATGCCTTCAATTGCCGAGGACTCACGGACAAACTTTCTCACCACCGCCGTTCTCTTCGCGGCGGAATTCACGTGGGGATTTACTTGAGTTACTTTCGCCATGCTCCCTAGGTTTGACGGCGTTCGCTCACGGAAGGTTGCGGCCAAGCGACGGACTGCTCGCGGCCCCTTTTTGTGAAATTGGCGCCGGCGGCGAAGTTCAACTTCGCGGTCCATGAATGCCGAGTGCAACTCGGCGCTCCAATGGGGCTAGACGGGGAGCTTGAAGAGGGCCATGGCTTTCTCTTTTTGGTCCCGGTGGTTGACGATCGGGTGGGGGTAGTCGCGGCCGAGGATGCAGAGGGCGGCTTCTTGGTCAAATAGGCCGGCTTCGTGAGGCCAGTGGCGGAGCTCGACGGGGAAGGCGGCGAGCTCGGGGCACCATTGGGCGATGAACTCAGCCTCGGGGTCGAACTTGACGCTCTGGAGGAATGGGTTGAAGATGCGGAAGTAGGGCTGGGAGTCGACGCCGGTGCTGGCGGACCACTGCCAGCCGCCGTTGTTTTGGGCGAGGTCGTAGTCGAGCAGGTAGCGCGCGAAGTACTCCTCGCCGCGCTTCCAGTGCACTAACAAGTCTTTGGTGAGGAACATCGCGAGGACCATGCGGAGGCGGTTGTGCATCCAGCCGGTGGCGTTGAAGCAGCGCATCGCGGCGTCGACGACCGGGTAGCCGGTCTGGCCCGCCGCCCATTTGGCAAACGCTTCGTCATCGCCGGGCCAGTCGATTTGGTCGAGCTCTTGCTTGAAAGCGCCCTCGGCGACGTGGGGGAATTGGCTGAGGATCATGTGATAGAACTCCCGCCAGATCAGTTCGTTGAACCACTTTTGGCTGATCGGGTCTTCAATCGATTGGTCGCCAATCGCCGCACGGAAGCACTCGCGCACGGAGATCGTGCCGTGGCGCAGGTGCACGCTCATGCCGCTGGTGCCGTCGATGTCGAAGCGGTCGCGATCGGCCCCGTAGCGGGGGAGCTTCGGGAGGAACTGCTCAAGCCGGGCGTGGGCGCCGGACTCGCCGGGCGGGAGCCACAGCGCATTTGGCTCGAAGCCAATCTCTTGTATCGTGGGAAGCAGGTGCTGCGGAAGTGATTCTGAGGGCGCGAGGCGTGAGAAATCTGGGTTGTATGAGGCGAAATGATGGGGGCGGACGGCGGCTTTCCACGCTTTGCTGTAGGGCGTGTAGACCCGGAACGGCTCACCCGAACCATTCAGCAATTCGTCGCGGATGAAAATCACGTGGTCCTTGAATGACTGGACCGGAATGCCGACTTTCTGGCGGACGGCGGCATCTCGCACGAGCGCGTAGGGTTCGACGTCTTCGTTGAAAAAGAGACTGTCCGCCCCGATCTCGGCGCACAGTTTTGGAATCTCGACGGTTGGATCGCCGCTCACGACGAGGAGGTGCGACCCGGCCTTTTGCAAATTCTGATCGAGCTCTCGAAGCGACTCGTGGATGAAGGTCATGCGTCGGTCGTCGCGGTCCTGCAGGGCGTCGAGGATCAGCCGGTCCAGCACGAAGACCACGGCGACGCTTTCGGCCTGGGAGGTCGCAGCCGCAAGGGCCACGTGATCCTGCAACCGAATGTCGCGGCGAATCCAAACAAGTGCTTTTTTCAATCCCATGGCCTGAGCCGTTCTACGAGGGATCGCGCAACAATAGAGGCGATGAACGCCGAGATTGTTTCCGTGGGCACCGAACTCCTCCTGGGCACCACGGTAGATACGAACGCGGCATTCATGGGGGAGATCCTGGCCGAATGCGGGCTCGCCTGCACCCATCGGCAGACGGTGGGGGACAACTTGGATCGGCTCACGGCGGCACTTCGTTTGGCGCTGAGTCGGGCGGATGTGGTGATTACCATCGGCGGTCTGGGGCCGACGCAAGATGACCTCACTCGGGACGGGATCGCAGCGGCTTTGGAGAGCCCGCTTGTCCATGATTTGCTCGTGGAGGAGTCGATTCGTGCCACTTTTGAGGCGCGCGGGCTTCGGTGGGTGGACTCTAATGCTCGCCAGGCGATGCGGCCGGAAAGCGGGGAGACTATCGCGAATGCTCATGGCACGGCGCCAGGTTTGGTCTGTCGGAAGGGGGGAAAGGTGGTGCTCGCCCTGCCCGGGCCTCCGCGGGAGTTCAATCCGATGGCGTCAGGCGCGGTGAAGGGCATTTTGGCGAGCCTCAGCGGGGGGCAAGTGATTCACTCGCGGATTCTGCGCGTGTGTGGATTGGGGGAGAGCCGGGTGGAGGAGCTGACGCTCGATTTGATGGCGGGGAGCAACCCGAGCCTCGCTCCGTACGCTAAGACGATGGAGGTCCATCTGCGGCTGACTGCCGCCGCGGGGTCCGTGGAAGAGGCGGAGAGCCTCATTGAGCCTCTTGAGCAGCAGGTACGGGAGCGGCTGGGTTGGCACATTTACGGTGTAAACGAAACTTCACTGGAGGCGGCGGTGATTCATCGCCTGGCGGAAAAGGGGGAGACACTTTCGATGGCGGAGAGTTGTACCGGGGGGCTTTTGGGGGCGCGGGTCACGAGCGTTCCGGGTTCGAGTCGGGTTTTTACCGGAGGCTTAATCGCCTATACGAATGCTATTAAGCAGTCTGAGCTTGAAGTTTCGCCGGAAGTGCTCCGAGAGCACACGGCGGTAAGCGAGCCGGTGGCGATTGAGATGTGCCTGGGTTCGGTTAAAAAGTTTGGGAGTGATTGGGCTTTGAGCATCACGGGCGTGGCGGGGCCGGGGCCGGATGACGACGGGAACCCGGAAGGGCTCGTGTTCATTGGGCTCAAGGGGCCGGATTCGGAGATGGTGGCCCGACATCAGCTGGGCAAAGGGCGGGAGAACATTCGGACTCGGGCGGCTCAGCTGGCGCTCACGCTTCTTTGGCAGAAGCTGCAGTAGCTAGAAGACGGAGTCGAACGCTCTCGCTGCAAGCGGGCGAATCTCCGCCACCGCCACGTCGCGGCCTAACTCAGCGGAGAGTGAGGTAACGCCGTAGCCTTGGATTCCGCACGGAACGAACGTGTCGAACGTGGCGAGGTCCACACTGCAGTTCAGCGCGATGCCGTGCAGCGAAACCCACCTGCGAATCTTGACTCCGATGGCGGCAACCTTTAGATCGCCGATCCATGCGCCGGTGTGCGGGGGGAAGCGCCGGCCCTCAATGTTTAGCTCTCGGAGAATTTGGAGCTGGGTTTCTTCGAGGTCCCGCATCCATCGGTGGAGGTCTTTGCCGTGCCGACTGACATCAAAAATCGGATACATCACCAACTGACCGGGCCCGTGGTAGGTCACGTCGCCGCCGCGGTCGGTGCGGTGAACCTCGATGCCCTGGGCTTCGTACTCTTGGACGGGCAGGAGTAGGTTTTCTTCGTGGAAATTTGCGCCGAGGGTGAGGACGGGCGGGTGTTCGACGAGGATCAGGGTGTCTTCACCACCCGCGATCACTTGCTCGGCGATCTCTTTTTGAATCTCCCAAGCCGCGAGATATGGCATGACCCCGAGGTCGCGAACGATCAATTGAGCTCCAGTTGATAGACCACGAAGCCGTCAATGAGCATCGCGATTGCCTCGCCGCGGAGGCCCGGGAGGGCGTCCCAGACTTTCTGGCTGATGGCCACGCCGCCGACTTGGCTGGCGGCCTCTACGTGGGCGGCAATGTCGATCACGTCGGTGTATTGCACCTTGTCGATCTGGCCCACCACGGTTCCTCGGTGAATACCGATGCGGAGGCGGAACGGCATAGAGAGCTTGTTGACGTTGCGGTTGAACTCGACGATGCGCTTTTGCATCGAAGCGGCGCACTCGAGGGCGCGGTGGGGATCGTCGAAGGTGAGCACGGCCCCGTCGCCGGCGGTGCTGAAGACTTCGCCATCGTTCTCGGCGGCTAGCCGCTCGAGAAGCTGTTGATAGGCGCGGAAGGACCATTCGGCGATGTAGGGGTCGGCCATGGATTTCATGACCGAGCTCTTGGCGGCATCCACCACCATCACGGTCATCTCGCGCGGGCCGGGATTCAGCCTTCGTTGGAGATCCAGGTATTCGGAAAGAAGGGTCTCCGGGTCGTTCGCGCGCATTAGCCGCTCTTGGGTTGCCCGTGATTCGATGGTCGAGCCGATGCCGCTGATCAGGCCGAAGAACAATGCGCCTATAAAGCTGGTGATGAGTTGGGTGCCGTTGCCTTCGAGCAGGCGCTGGTAGCCGAATCCGCCGAACGGGAGTAGCATCGCGATCAGCCCCGCACCGGAGAAAACCAGGGAGCTAAGGACGGCGCGCTTGATCGTGCGGCCGAGGAACGCCACGCCGAGCTGCACGAACAGATTCATGAACCCGAGGAGGCCGAGGGTGAGGCCATACTGCATCGAGGTCGGGCCGACGTTGTAGCGGTTCATAATCGCGCCGCCGACCAAAACAAGAATCGCGGTGAGTCCAAAGCCGAGAACGGCGGACCATTGCCAAATCTTCTGCTCCACCTCTTTCGCGACCGGGTGGTTGTGCCAACTGTTTTTCTCGATCACCTCTTCGGGGGTTTGTTCGAGGCGTTCTTGGACTTCGAAGAGGCGCTCGAGCAATTCTTGGCGCGACATGCGGTCGCGGTCCACGCGCTCCGTACGCATCTTCCAGAGTCCGCCCGCCACCGAGAAGAACATCGCCCCCAGCGCGTAGATCGCGACCACAAACAGGAGAGCCAGCATCGGCAGCAGGATGTTTTCGAGCCGTTCGGGCAGCGTTTGTCCCGGTGCCAGGATCACGCCGACGATGGTGGCGAGCGAGGCGGTGATGTAAAGCGCAATGGAACCGCGCAAGACGCTTCGGCCGCGGCCGTGGCGGAAGTAGCAGGCGGCTTGAACCAAGAGGCCGAGCAGGAACACGACGGCGGGGATCGCCGCGTTGATGACGAAGCTGAATCCTTCCGTTCGGGTTCGGGGGGCACCCTCGTTCCTGAAGATGAGGGTGGACAGGATGCCGATGACGGTGGTGACGACGACGACGATGGCGGGATCGTGGGAGACGGCTTGCCAGACGTCGGTGATCCAGGCGGCGGGGGAGCGGCGCACGGGGACGTTGCGCAGACGGCTGCGCGTGTCGATTACCGGCGGGGCGGTGATGGCGACTCGGCTCACCGCGCGCTGCACCATGTCGTGGGAAACGCCGGCGTCCCGGGCCAGATCAGCGGTCTCGCCGTAGATCGCTTGGGGATGACGACGCAGGAACTCTGCAATTTTTGCAGCGTCCCCACCCGCTTTTCCAGTTTGCGACTCTTGGTCCACCATGCCCAACTTCCTCAGATTTAAGAAAAGGATACGCAATCGCCGCTCATACGCGCACCAACGAGTATGCTTTACGTTGAGAGTTGGTCGGGTGGCGGCCTTTCGGCCTAGGCTGAGGGGAGGAAAGTCCGGACTTCACAGAGCGCGGTGCCCAGGGCAATCTGGGACGGGGCGACCCGATGGAAAGTGCCACAGAGAATAGACCGCCCCGGCTTGCCGGGGTAAGGGTGAAACGGTGCGGTAAGAGCGCACCAGCGTCGGGGGCAACTCCGGCGGCTCGGTAAACCCCACCGGAAGCAAGGCCAAATAGGGAGACATTGACGCGGCTCGCCGAGTCTCCGGGTTGGCCGCATCAGATAAATCGCCACACAAAGACAGAATCCGGCTTACAGACCAGCTCTTTTTGATTTAAGATGTAGGCTTTCAGATTTCAGGTTTTTCGGAGCGCGAGCTTAGCGCGGCGATTCATCCCCACTGACCTCCAATCCCATGATGGGGGAATGGCGATATCAGCATGGCCGTTAGTGAAAATGTGCGGAGCTGGAGCTCCGCACTCCAAGGCACCTTTCGCCTGAATTCACTCGCCCGGATCGCATGAGAAGGGGAAAGGTGAACTGGTTGTTTCCACCTTGGGATTCAGAAGTAGTTCGAGCGCCTGGAGTGCGGAGCTCCAGCTCCGCACTTTTCCGCCTATAGCCCGATGTGCGATCTGTTACGTGGAAAAGCAGAACTAAACTCAAACTGCTCGGCACTCGCACACAGCCCTGCCTTTACTGGGTTGAACTCGATGTACAACATCGTGCGAGCCATATGGTGCTCTGACCTCATCTGCCGATCAAAGAAATCTGGTTGCCAGAGCTGACCCTCGCTACCGATTCGCCGAGAAGTAAAGGATTTCCACGACTGAACTGTGCGATATAGGGGATGCCCATCTGCCGGCGTCAGCAGAACATGCACGTGATTCGGCATCACCATCCAGGCGTGCAGGTCGTACTTCTCTCGATTGAAATGCAACAGAGCGGTCTGCACCAAGCGAGCGTTCGTTTCTAGCTTCAAAGGACATGGTCCAACGCATTTGTCAAGATATTTGTCCACGCGCCGCCGCAACACGCTGGCGCCCTCCGCCTTTGGGCGATGCTGAAGCTCATACTGCCAACCCTTGATGACTTCGAGCGGGACGGAATCGGAAGTTCGAAACGTGACATGAACCGGGGCTCTTGGAATGTCGCAATGGGGCAACCCCGCGCGTTGGTAGTAGCCCTTTGGCTCCATTGCTCCATTTTCCCCAATTCCCTCGGAGTGCGGAGCTCCAGCTCCGCTCACCGTACTGCTGTTGTAAGAAATTGCGAAGCTGGAGCTTCGCGCTCCAATGG
>JAYUVF010000019.1:0-3972 GCA_043754215.1 Chthonomonas sp.
CGAGGTTCTCAAGCGGAGTGCCGTCGGTGCGGAAGACACCGGTGCCCGGCAATCGGATGCTGGTGCCATCCACCAAGCTGCCGCCGCTCGTATAGATCACGTAGCCGGGCGTTTCGGTACCGACTGTGGTGGCGAGGCCGCGGGACTTCATGGCGGCGGGGAACATTTCGCCGTTCGAAACGCTGCGCTCGTTGAGCATCACGACGATCGGCAGGGTCACAACTGCACCAGGCCCGGTGACGAGCTTGCCATCGCGCGGGAGGTAGAGCATCTGCGGGCGGCGCTCGAGGATGTCGAGCAGTTGGTCGGCGATGTTGCCACCGTTGTTGTTCCGCACGTCGATGATTAGCCCTTGGCGCCCTTCGATCTGCTGCCAGATCTCGGCGTCGAACTGGCGGTAGTTGCCGCCGCCCATCGCGGAGATGTGGATGTAGCCGATCTTTCCGCCGCTGAGTTGAGCGACACGTGAGCGAGCCGCTTCGATGCGGTTTAGGTTCACGATTCCATCGAAAGCACCGTCGCTGAGGGCGCGGTATTTGACGGAGCGGGCGCCGGTCTTAGTCGGCGTGCTGCTGACGGTGAAGGTCAACTCTCGACCGGTCTGTTCATTGAGAAGGCGCCAGAGATTCTGATCGAGGCGGACGTCCTTGCCGTTGATCGCCATGACGTACTCGCCCGCCTTGAGGAGGGTTTGCGGGAAGCTGCCGGGCGCGCCCTTCGGCACGCTCTTGATTCGGATTCCAGGACCGCCATAGTTGTAATCGAAGATGAAGCCCGGGTGCGCAGTGGACTGACTGCCAGGGTTTCCACCGGCGGGTCCGACTTCGGCGTGGCTTGCCTCAAGCTCACCAGCCTTCATGTTCAGCAAGGTTGCCATCTCATTGCGATGGGCGACGCCGTCCAAGAGGGGTTCATTGCGATTGCGAATCTCCAGCCAGTTGCGACCGTGGAAGTTCGGATCGTAAAACGTCCAGTTGTAGACGCGCCAGAACTCTCGGTAGGCAGCCCGGCGCTCGGCGCGGACGTCCCTCGTCCAGTCGGCGCGGAATGTCACCGGTGCGATGGGGAAGTTCGGGGCGCGGAGGTTAAGGATTTGAATTGCGCCACCTCGGGTGAAGAAGAGTTGGTTGCCATCTTGGCTGAGGTCGAAGCCTCCGATGCCGCCGCCGCTGGTGATCGCCCGCGCGCCCTCGCCATCGTAATTCACGGACCACACATCGCCGCCAGAATTGAAATAGATCGCGCCGTTGGTCGGGTCAGGAAGCAGATTTCCGAAGACAGTGCCAGTAAAGAGGCGTCGGATTCTATCGTCAGCGCGCTCGAAATTGAATTCGAGCTTTGGCGTTTCCTTTGGCTTCTCGAACTTGAGTTCGAGTTCACTGGGCCGAGCCGCTTCATCGGCGAGAGGAAGCGCAAAGATGCCGCCTCCATCGCGATCAGCCCTGAAGTAGAGATACTTTCCGTCTGGCGACCACGCGGGGCTAGAGTGGTTCACGCTGAGGTTGGTCACGTTCGACTCCTTATCGGTGGTGAGATCGCGCACGTAGATATTTCGCTTCTGTTCCCACGGGTTGAAACCGCTGCCGAGGAGTTCCCGCTGATAGGCGAGGTAGCGCATGTCCGGGCTGAAGGCGTACTCCTCGCCGTAGGGGAAGTCCAGGATGCGCTTCACCGCACCGCCTTCCACCGGAACCGTGAAGAGGCCGCCGGTCTTAACACCCGCTTGCCAGAACGCGATGTGCTTCTTGTCCGGGGTGAGGGTCACGTTGAAGACTTCTTGGTCATTCGTTGTAACCGCGGTCGCCGCCATCGTGGTGAGGTTCATGCGATAGAGGCGGCTAGCTCCGTCGCGGTCGCTGACGAAGAAGATGATGTTCTCGTCAGGCGTGTAGATCGGAGCGACGTCGGTACCCTCCCATGTGGTGAGTTGCGTCGCGTCATCGGCGTTGGGGCCGCGGCCTTTCTTGACCGGCACGCTCCAAAGTTCGCGTCGCACGCTGAAAACGACCTTATCGCCTTTCGGACTGAGGGTGACGGTTTCGGCTCCGGTGGTGAGAATCTGCCGCTCCTCGACCGAGGTTTTGTCATCGATGAATGCGCTGATGCGGACGGCGCTCGCCGGCTGGCCCGGGACCATCGTGTAAGCGGTGCCGTCGCGCTCGAAGGCGAGGGTTCCGTTCTTCTCGGCGACGGTGAGGAAGCGCGCACCGGAGCCACCGACGAACTCGGTGAGGCGGTTCAGTTGGCCATTCGCACGGTTCACGCGATACACGTTCGGGGTCTTAGCCGCGTTCTCGGTGTAGCGTGTTGCAGGCTGGAAAACGTTGTGGGTACTCGGGGTTTTCTCGGTGACA
Organism: Chthonomonas sp.; assembly: GCA_043754215.1. Classification (GTDB taxonomy): domain Bacteria; phylum Armatimonadota; class Fimbriimonadia; order Fimbriimonadales; family Fimbriimonadaceae; genus JAFLBD01. The sequence goes on from JAYUVF010000019.1 coordinate 2,355, forward strand.
GTGACGACGTACAGGCTCTTTCCGTCCGGCGCGTAGTTGGGCCAGAGGTGCTGCTGACGATTCGCGCGAAGCTCGGAGCGCTTGCCGTCCGCGACATTGTAGATATTGAGCTGAGCCGCTGCGGAACCTTCGTAGCGCGGGCGGGACCAGGGGAATTGGTAAGCGCGCACGTAGGCGACTTCGCGCCCGTCGGGGGAGAATTTGGGGAAGCCAAGGCGGAGCGGATCGAGCACCATCTCGCGGAATTGCCCGGTCGCTACATCGAGGGTGTATAGGCCATTTTCAGGGCTTTCGGCGAAGGAGGACATGATGATTTTCGAACCATCAGGGGACCAACCGCTAGGAATCTCGCTAAAACTTGAAAAGGTGAGTCGCTTGGTCTCGCCGCCTTCTGCGTTGACGACGTACGTGTCCCAGTTGCCGTTTCGGTTGCTGGAGAAGGCAATGGATTTGCCATCACGCGACCAAACCGGGTTGTCGTCCATCTCAATGTTCGTCGTAAGCGGAGTGGCGCGACCCCCCGTACTCGGAGCAACCCAAATATCCCCGCGCCACGTGAAGGCAAGCTGGGTGCCATCCGGCGAGAGCGCAAGACTCCGCATGCCGGTGATATCTCTCGCATCGGCGAGGGTCAGGTTCGAAACAGCGAGAATCGCAAGGAGAGCAACTCGATTCATAGGTGCCGTTAGCATAGCCGAAACCTCCGGAAGAAAAGCTTAACAAAAAAACTTTTCCAATGGACAATAAATTGCTTTATAGTGAAGGAAGGATTGTAATGAAAACAAAATTTGCCCATGCAGTTGCTGCCTTGATGTTGGGGGGGTAACACTTGTGCGCCCTGCCTGTGCCCAGCAAGACCCCGCGCCCGAAGTCCTAATCTTGCCCAACCAGTTCGCGAAGGGGATCAACGTAGATTACGTCTACGGTGGTGCAAACTGGATGCTCCTCTACCCGCCCGCAAGTCCAGGAACCGGCACCAGGCCGCCGTATGCGCTGGCTCGGCTGCAAAATTTGCTGGTCGGCGACACCGAAGACTCCAAGGGTGACTTTTGCTACCTGCGGACGGCGGGTTTTGGTCACATCCGCATCACCCTCGATCCGATGGCACTGGGGATGGCCGAGAATGGCGCGAACGGACCAGATTTTATTGTCCCTAACAGCAACCTCTTAAGTCCGAGCCCGGTCATTTTGTCTCTCCGCGAGGACATCAAGGAGGCCAACAAGCAGGGCCTCGCTGTGATTCTAGACTTCCACCCAACCGTAATTGCGCCCGGGCATTGGCGAAATCAAGTGAACTCGGTCTTTCCTTCGGCAAATACTTCTCTGACGTCAATTTCGCCGGCGTACAACGGCACCTATGGCTACCATTTTCTACAAGCCGGAGTCAATGGCCCGAGCCCGTTGGCCCAGTTTTGGTCCAATTTTGTCGCCTACTTTGATGACATGCCTTCGGCCATGATCGGCTTTGAGATTATGAATGAGCCAATGGTGGCCGCTTGGGGCAGTGCGCGGTGGCCGGACAACACTCCGGGAAGTTCGGACCCCATCGTGCTTAACATTGCAGGGCGGACTGGTGGATTGCCGAACGCGACTTGGCCAGGGGCGATGCAAGGTGCGT
>JAYUVF010000020.1:0-15150 GCA_043754215.1 Chthonomonas sp.
CCGAGCGTCCGCACCTAGGCTACAGAAACCACGGACGTACACCCTACGAAACTGTAACACTGTATATTAACAACGTAATACAAGAAGCTTGACTGTACATCCGGGTTCAGGAATCGGACGGAGTTTGGAGTGCGGAGGGCGGAGTTCGGATCGTGGCTCGGGGGAGCGGCGAGGTAGACTTTAGATACAATTTTGGAGATTATTCTCCGCTTAGAATGCAAAATAAAATACTGGTCCCTGAGCAGATTGTCGGCTCCATTTACCTACTGCCTGAAGGTGGGGGGCCGCGAGTGGCACAACTGCCACCGGAGCGTCTCAGTGCTTCATGGGTCGCTTGCGACTTCTTCCTGAGCGACTTCCCGTTGACGTCCCCTATGCCTTGGGGATATCAATCGGAGCACTCTCACTTGGTCGACCACCACGCGCCCGATGAGCGTTGGGAGCGTCACATTAGCAGCGGCAACTTGGCGGTTGATTGGGTGAAATCTAATGCTTCACCCACCACCGTTTTCATCAATCACACGGACTGTGACTCCATTCTTTCCGCCGGGATTGTGGCTGGCATGTTGGAGCCTAAGCCCGAGTACGAAGCGGCTGTCATCGCGGCAGACCACACGGGCGAGGTAAATCCCATCGCGGACCTGCTTCAAGCGATCCAAGACTTCCGGGACGTGAATTTCTCGTTGGAGTGTCTGAGGCATCTGGAGCAAGGGGAAGTCCTTCCGGAGCGCGCGAATCATGAGATCGAGATGCGCACTCGACAAAGAGCGAAGGCAATTGAGATCACTCAAAATCCTAGCTATGTTCATCCTCGCTTCACCGTATTTGAAGTCCCTGAAGTCATCGAAGCGGAGTTGCTGTGCCCGATGGTGGCGAGGGGTGACTTTCTGATGCTGTCGGTGCCGATGGAAGATTTCCCTGATCGCAGGGCGCTACGATTAAGGAGAACTTCCACGGCGACTGACGGTTTTTCGATGCATCACCTGGACCTGCGCTCGGCGATCCCGGGTTACGGCGGACGCTGGAATGCAGGATCAAACAAGCGAAACGGCGGCACGGACAAACCGATGGTGCAGATCATTGAAGACCTGACCGCGCTGTTGGATGCAAGTGGCTAGTCCATCCGACGGACGATCAGATCCAGATACTCGTACATCATCACGCGCCACCAGGGCCAGTCGTGGCCGGTGCCGGGGCGATCATCGCACCAGTGCGGGATGCCTTTGCTCCCCAAAATGTGGGCCATGCGATGGTTGTCGGCGCGGCAGATGTCTTCGTGGCCGGTGCCGAGGATGATCCCCATCTTGTGGAACTGCTCGATTTGGTAGGGGTCGTGGACGTTAGCCATGTAGTCCACCGGGTTGTTGAAATAGACGTCGTCGCTGTAGTAGCCGTGGAAAAACTGCTTGATGTCGAACGCGCCGCCCATCGAGATCACTTCCCTCACGCGGTCGGGGTGTCGGAAGCCGAAGTTGACGGCGTGGTAGCCGCCGAAGCTGCAGCCGCCCACCATGACCCGGCTATGGCCGGTCTCGGCTTCAGCCTGGGTGAGCACCTCATCCAGGATCATCTTGTCGTACTGGAGGTGGTTGTGGATGCGGTGGGAAGGGTGGATGTCGTAGGCGTAGAAACTTTGCTTGTCGATGCCGTCCACGCAGTAGACCTTCACTTTGCCGGCAGCGATGAAGGGGTAGATGGCGCCGACGAGGCCGAAATCTATGTTTTGGTTGTAGCCGCCCATGCTGGTGGGATACAGAATGAGGGGAATTCCCCGGTCTCCAAACGACATCATTTGAGTCTCTTGACCGAGACTCGGGCTATACCATTTACTGTAGTGTTCGGCGACCATGGCGAGCCGGAGGGTACCCGGTAACCGTGCTGACCGCACCGTTACTGACCGCATCCATGCTGACCGCAAGGGTACTGCCAGTCATCTTTCTCGTTTCTGTTTGGCCTAGTAAACCTATCGTCTCTCCCGGTGGGGGGCGGATGGAATCTCTAGCACGTCAGGGAGTGATTCCCCTGAAGTTGGAGCTAAAAAACGACATGTATCTGCTCACTTGGAATGCTGAACAAAACACCGTATACGCTGGCCTGGGCGGCGTAGTGACTCAAGCGGAGGGCCTTGTGCTCGCCCAAGAGGTTACGCAAATGCTCACCACGGTCGGGACTTCCCGGCCTACGGTAGAACTCGACGCCTGCCGAGCCACTCGCTTTGCGGAAGGGGCATTCGAAGAGCTAGAGAAGCTGAGATTCCTCTGTGCCCAACAGGGTGCGAAGCTGAGTCTCATCACCGAAGAGCGTGATGAACCGATGAGCCCGAATGTACGGGCGATTCTCGAAGGGCAGTCGCACGAGTTCGAAGCGATTCGGCTTGCAAGTTAGTCCTGTTCAGCAAATCCAAGAGGCTCGCGACAACGTCGTCGCGAGCCTCCTTTTGGGTTCGCTTACTCGTCGTCAAAGCCAAAGTTCGCAATCACGATGTCAATGTCGGCCGCGTCGACCTCGGCAGACACGTCGCAATCTTCATTGCGGTCCGTGAGATCGCCGAAGACCGCGATCACTGCGTCAATGTCCGCTGCGTCTACTTCTCCGCTTTCGTCAATGTCACCGTTCCTGATGTTGATGGTCCCGAGGGTCATGGTGCCGTTGTTGAGCGTGATGTTGAGCTTGCGTCGCAGGAACGAGGAACCGTTGAATTCGATGGTCGCGCTACCGGTGTAGGAGCCGCTAACCGAGGCATTAAAGCTCGCGGTCGAGGAGGTCATCCCAAGGACGCTGAACGATCCAACGGTGGTTGTTCCTTGCTTGACCAATCCTTGGATGTCCCGGGTGTAGGGCCCGCCGAATAGGGTGTCCTGCAAGAAAATGTTGCCCGAGATGTTGGTAGCGGGGAGCGTGATGGCGACAAATGCGCCGGAGTCTCGGGTTCCGACGATGTTCGTGTTGGGGACGAATGGGTCAAAAATTCGGGTGTTTCGACCGCCGAAGGCGGCGGGCATGCTCACGGTGGTTTGGGTGGTGGGGGCCACGGCGGTGAATCGGAGCGTCGTGAGTTTCAAGCCTGCGGGAGTTGCTTGCGGAATCGCGCCAAACAACTGTCGTTCGAACGACCACTCTGCGCTGCCGTCACTGAGGCTGCCGTTGAGGGTGGGGAAAATGAAGCCGCTGTTGCCCCACGGGTATCCGGCTCCGGCGTTGGTGTACGAAATCGGGTTGAGGTACGCCGTATCCCAGGTGACGAGCAAGTCGCCTGCAGAAAAGCCCTGATTTGCCAGGGAGTCTGAGACCGCGTAGACTTCAACACTGACGATGTCTCCTACTGCGACGGTTTGGGAATCTGGACGGAAGTCCAGGTTCACATTGGCATTAGCCATCGCGCCAGCGATCACTAAGCAAGACACGAGAGACTGCTTCGCAAAATAATTCATTTCTCTACTCACCAATTGATTCAGTATACGCAATACAAATCGCATCCGGAAGGCACATTTTTGCTAGGACTGCCTAATGCTGTTAGCAAATTCAACTCAGCAGCGGCCGCCCCACATGGGTTAACCCATACTATACAGTAAGTTGACCCCGGTCGCACAACAAGATATTGAGCGGTTATGTTAAGGTTCTGGCTTTCACGCTCACCAGCAGGGGAAAACCCAGCATCTATGTCAGGCACAAAAAAATACCGGACGCCACTGGCGTCCGGTATTTAGATGGGCTTCTCAGCTTGCTTTCTTTACGCCCTCATCGGTGATGAGCGTGGGCTTGATCTTCTGAGAGATCACGCCGTCCGGCACGAGCACCTTACGGATCCCTTCGGTCGAGGGAACTTCGTACATGACTTCCAGCATGATCTGCTCGAAGATGGAGCGAAGGGCGCGGGCGCCGGTCTTTCGCTTGAGGGCTTCGGCGGCGATCTCTCGCAGCGCACCCGGTTCGACTTCCAGTTCGACGTCGTCCAATTGGAACAAGCGGCCGTATTGGCGGACCAGCGAGTTCTTGGGCTGGGTCAGAATTTGAACCAGAGTCTCCTCGTCCAGGGAGTCGAGCGTGGTGCAGACCGGCAATCGTCCGATGAACTCGGGGATCAGGCCGTACTGCAACAAGTCTTCGGGAAGAACGTGGCGAAGAATGTCCTTCGTCTTTTCTTTCTTGCTCGTTGGGGAGGCGTTGAGGCCCATGACACTTGCCTTTTGGCGTCGCAAAATGGTCTCTTCAATCCCTTCGAATGCGCCACCGCAGATGAACAGGATGTTGCTCGTGTCCACTTGCAGATATTCCTGCTGAGGGTGCTTTCGGCCTCCCTGCGGCGGAATGTTGGCGACGGTGCCTTCAAGAATTTTCAAGAGGGCTTGCTGGACGCCTTCCCCACTCACATCGCGGGTGATCGACGGGTTTTCGCTCTTGCGGGCGATCTTGTCAATCTCGTCGACATAGATGATGCCGCGTTCGCAAAGCTCCTTCGGTCGGCGGGAATCCATGGATTCTGCTGATTGCCATAGCTTGAGAATGATGTTCTCGACGTCTTCGCCGACATAGCCGGCTTCGGTGAGCGCGGTGGCGTCTGCGACGGCAAACGGAACGCTCAGCATTCGGGCTAGGGTCTGCGCCAAGAGCGTTTTTCCGCTTCCGGTGGGACCGATCATCAAGATGTTGGACTTTTGGAGTTCAACGTCGGTTTGAGGCGAGCTAACTCGCTTGTAGTGGTTGTAAACCGCCACGCTCAGCGATCGCTTCGCGTGCTCCTGACCGATGACGTACTGGTCCAAAAATCCAACGATTTCCTTGGGCTTCGGAACGTTGCTCGTTTTGAAGTCGCCAAGGGGAGAAGGTGAACTCGAGGCCGCCGCGCCGGCAGTCGCCGCTTTGGAGGCTCGGGCGGGCACCGGAGCGCCAGCCTTGTCCGACTCGTTGTTTAAAATATCGTTACAAAGGTCAATGCAATCCGAACAAACGGCTCCGTGGAGACCGACGATTAGCTTCCTAACCTGCTCCTTGGATTTCCCACAGAGACTACATTGATCTCGACGCTCAGGTGACTTCGCCATGACTGTTCCCTATTGTCGTCTCGTTTGACCTAGAACTGGAGATCAACGTGCCCCCGGTTCGAGCACTTTATCAATAATTCCGTAGGCCAACGCCTCGTCCGAACCCATGAAGTAGTCGCGGTCGCAGTCCTTTCGAACCTGATCCGGGCTCTTCTTGCAGTGCTTGCCCAAGATGTTCATAAGCGTGTCCATGTACCGGTCGATCTCTCGAACCTGAACCTGAATGTCCGCCGCGGTGCCTCGGAAGCCGCCGCTGACTTGGTGGATCATGACGCGCGAATTCTTGAGACAGAACCGTTTGCCGTCTGCGCCGCCAGCGAGGAGCACTGCACCCATCGAAGCCGCCATACCCACGCAGTAGGTGTTCACGTCGCACTTCACGAGTTGCATCGTGTCGTAGAGGGCAAGGCCCGCAGAGACGCTACCGCCTGGGCTGTTGATGTAAAACTCAATGTCGCGATCCGGATCTTCCTTTTCTAGGAAGAGCAGCTGCGCGATGAGCAGGTTGGAGATGTAGTCATCTACCTCGGTGCCCAAGAAAATAATGCGGTCCTTAAGAAGCCTGGACCAAATGTCGTAGGTGCGTTCGCCGCGTGCCGTTTGCTCGATAACGTAAGGAATTCCCATCTCGTTCTATTGTCCTCCATGACATGGTCGGACGATTCGCCCGACGACATTACTGTACCTTCACTACGAATTTTGCTCAGGTTGCGTTCAGCCTTGGTCGGATGGGTGAATCCGGCGGCTGGGTTGGGGCTGAGAAGCGTCTGAGGCGGATGCCAATTTCTCTTCGTACGATAGTCTCTGCTTAGCAATCGTCGCGAGAATCCGGGGTTCCTCGAACTCCGGGCAATGGCGAGGAACCAGAAAGCACGAATATCGCTGAATTTTCATTCAGCCAACCCGGAGTCCTCTTCACCAGACCCCGCCGAAGAGTAACAGATGTCGAGACCTAAGGGACGATTTGGCGTCAGGTACCAGGCGTTTGTAGCATGGGCCATCTTCAGATTTCACGGTCGGCTGTATTGGTGCGATTAAGAGTGGCTTGAGAGATCCTGCCAAGGGCCTCTGAACACCTTTGCGCCTTAGCGATGCATGTTCGCTCCGTTGCCTGACACCATGCTCAAATACTGCCGGGGAGACCAAAAGAGCGGCATGAAATAAGATAATACACTCGCAACGATCCGCTTATATACTCTAGTCACACCGAGAAATCTCCATGAAGCGCACTCAATCTTTCGCCGTGTTGTTAACCCTGCTCGCAGCTGCCCAGGCGCCGGCTGTGTTCATTGACAACTTCGACTCGCTTTCGCCAGAGTGGCAGTTTCGTCTAGGTGAGAATTCGTCGAACTTAGTGTACGAGGTCTCGGGCGGACAATTTAGGGCCTTCGGCTTCACCCCGGCGCCCCCACACCCAACTCACTCAAATTCGTTGCGAAGGCTGTTTTCGCCTGACCCACAAACGATTTTTAACAATTTGACGCTAAAAACGAGCGTCTCACTGCCGCTGACAGCGAACGTCAATGCCGTTGCCTTCTCGATCTATGGGTTAATCGGGAATAATAATCCGATGAGCACCCGTCAGGTGATCATCGAAAGGTTTGGGGCGGGCCACAGCGTAACGTTGATAGTAGGTAGCGTTTTCACAACGAGTATGCTTTCCGGTCTTCCTAGCCAACTTGACATTGAAGTTCGTAATCAGGGCCCTGTCGCGTCGCTGTTTCTCAATGGCTCACTGGCGTCCACGGTCACTGGAGACGATGCCTTCGACGACACTAACCCAAACTACAGAGTGGCTGAGATTTACTTTGCAGGAGATACGGGCACTTCTGCCCCCGTCAATATAGATTACATTCAAGTGGTCCCAGAGCCGACTACCTTAGCGGGACTAGGTATCGCTTCACTAGTTGCCACGACCAGATCACGAAAAGTAAAGCGGCAAAAATCAATTCGCTGAGCCTCGAGCTTGGCCAAGCGGAACTGCAGTCATAACAATAAAAAAGCCACCCCGTTCGGGGTGGCTTTTTTGGAACTTAGCTGTCCTTCTTGGCTTTCGCCTTTGCCGCCTTGGCTGGCTTCTCGGCGTCATCCGCCGCAGGTTCGGCCTTAGTCTTTGCTTTAGAGCCGCTTACCTCATCCACAATGTTTGCATTGCTGGTCAAGAAGCCCATCACCTTGCGGTAGACCGTGCGCACTTCGAGTTCGGTGAAGTTCTTGTTCTTCTTCATCACCTCGAAAAGCTGGCCGGGGTGGACGCCGTACTCCATCGCCATTTCGTTGAGCGATTCGCTGAGGTCACTGTTCTCCAGCTTCATCTTTTCGGTCTTGAAAATGGTGTTGGCGATGACGGCACGTTGAACTTGAGTCTTCGCTTCGATCTGCCACTTGCTGACGTACTCTTCAATCGTCATGCCGTGGGCGGTGGCGACTTCTTCGAGCTTCTTGCCGTCCTTCGCGGCGGCTTGGGCTTCTTCTTGCAGTCGCTGATTGGCGACGGCTTCCCACATCGTGTCGGGCACGTGGACTTCGCTTGACTTGGTGATCTCTTCCAAGATCGCTTCGTTCACGTATTCCAGGCCGACGCTCTGCTTGGCTTCGAGGATGCTGGCCTTGATCTTTTCCTTCAGGTCGGCGAGGTCCTTCGCCTTCATGTCCTTACTGGCGAGCGACTTGGCAAATTCGTCATCGAGTTCCGGCATCACGACCGAATTTACGCTTCGAATCGTCACCTGAGTCTTGTGCTTCTTGCCTGCCCAATCCTTCTCCTGGAAGTCCTTGGGGAAGCTGAGTTCGAGCTTGTTCATCTCCTCGACGTGCATGCCGGTGATGACCGCGTCGAGTTCTTTGAATGCCTGTCCGGCGACGATCATGAAGTTACGGCCATCGCCTTCTTCGCCTTCAATCTTGATGTTGACCACGGCGATATCACCTTCGGCGATGCCTCGGTCGGTGACTGCTTCTCGCTTGCCGGATCGCTTGCGGATCTCTTCGAGTTGCTGATCGACTTCCTCGTCGGAGACTTCGATTTTGGGTCGCTTGACTTCAACGCCCTTGTAATTGCCCAGCTTCACGATCGGCTCGAGGGGCACCTTGGCCACGTACTCGCAAATCTTCTCCTCTTCGTTGATCTTGGTGAGCTCAACGGCGGGGGCGTCGTGGGGTCGAATCTTCTCGTCCTGGAGCACCTTGTTCAGCGTGGCGCGAACGATCTCGTTGGCGGCCTCGTTGAGGATGTCGTTGGGATCCACCATCTGGGCGACCATCGCACGGGGCGCGTGGCCAGGGCGGAAGCCCGGCACGCGCATTTTCTTTGAGAACGCCTTGTAGGCCTTGTCAAAGCCGCCGGAAACTTGTTCGGCGGAGGCGGTGACGCTGATCTTGACGGTGCAAGGATTCAAATCCTCGCGCTTAAATTGCATGGTGGTGGACATGAGAAATATGGTTTGCGCCCAGGCTTGAGGCCGACGCGTGAAGCAACAGGATACCCCTACGGCGTGGTCCCATTCGACTCCCTCATTCCATATCCGCTATCCTTAGCGACGATGAGCGCGCAGTTTCTGGTCGTGATCCCCACCATCCGCCAAAACCGCCCCGGATTTGACGAGGTGATGGCCCGCGTTCAGGCCAGTTTCACGCTGCCGACCGAGTTTCATATTCTGGATGGAGTTGAAGGCAAACCCGTTGCTCTTAATCTTGCGCTTCAAGAGTTGTTGAAGGACCACGCCGCTTACGTGACGATGGACGATGATTACGTCCCGGGTGTGGGTTGGCAGGATTTAGTGGCCCAAGCGTTCGTGGATTTACCCAAACTCGGGGTAGCCAGTCTTTGGGTGGGGGATGACACGGAGCTGCAGCGGATCGTGGGCTCCCATCGGGTTTTGCCTCCCCGAGTTGCGGGCAAGACCAATTATCGTCCGTTGGAGAGAGGCCACCATCTGGCCGGGGCGATGCACGCGTACCGGAATGAGGTGGCCAAGGCGGTCGGGCCACAGCCGATCACGGGGGAGAAGTATCAAGTTTGGGAGGATGCGTGGCGCGGGCGACGGGTGCAATCGCTGGGTTGGGATTTGGCGTTCCTCGATGGCGCCGCGCCAGAGTTCATTTGGTACGAGGATCCCGCCGAGTACGTGCAGTGGCGCACCGATCAGGTGGCGAAGAGCCGTCAAGACCAAGATCGCTGGCTGAAAGACAGCGGCATCCCCGATCCTTGGACTCTGAAACTCCGTCGCCTGATCGCGAAGATGCGTGGCCGCGCAGAGTAATTTTGCTAGCCATTTGGGCAAAGATGTGTTACGATTAGGTTCGGTGCATCCATGAATCGATTCCTTCTCCTAGCTCTGACGGCGCTGCCCTTCGTGGCATACTCGGCTCCCACGCAAGCGGCGACGGTCGCCCCTGGGGGATACATCACCAGTGCAACCGGTCAATGGAACGGCGGTAGCGGATGGCCCGGGGATAACTTTGAGAACGGCATGATCGCCGGAAACTACGGTGTGCAGTGGGAGACGTTCAGTACAAACGTTCTCAGCCAAGCGACCGCTAGTTACGCGTCTGGATCGATCGCGGGGAGTTGTGCTGGAACGGCGCGGTTTGGAAAAGTCACGATGAACAGTGCCACCCAGTGGCCAAACACCACGTTCACGCGGGGCGGTTCGGCGGGAGGCTGGACCGATAAGCTGACGATCACATCCCCGGGACTAACGGGGCAAACGGGCACGCTGATTTTTCATGTGAACGCATCGGCGCTCTTGACCGCCGCCGGATTTTCCGGTGCTTCCAACATCACGGTTGCCCCTTACCGAAACAAGGCGCTCATTCCGCAGAGTTCACAGTTCAATTCAGCGATCGCATTGCTGGGTGGAATCGGTTTTGGCACCGATCGTCAGGCAAAGAGGTGGTCTATCACTTCAGCAAATAATTTTGTGTCCTCGGCAGTGGGCGGGACCATACTTTTCACTACGAGTTTTGTTTTCGGGACGCAGTTTGAGCTTGGAGTGTTTGGCTGGGCTTACGGAAGCAGCCGCTCTTCGAGCAGCGTTGGTGGCACCTCCACCGGCAACATCCCAAATGCCCAGTTCCAGTGGGCCGGTATTAGCCAAGTCCTTCACGGCTCGAATCCCGTGAGTGAATGGGCGATAAGCTCGCTCAGCGGACGAAACTGGACGGGACCGTATGCGGCCACCGTTTCAGGAACTCTTCAGTTTGGCGATTACGTGGGCAACGTGGACAACGAGGTGGTCAGCGTTGAATTGCGGAACAGTGGCGGAACGGTCGTGGAGACCTTCCCCGCCGTGGCGGTTGGGGCGGACGGAAGTTACTCGTTGCAAACCGCGAGCTTTGGGGACTATTCGGTCGCGATCCGTGGACGAACTTGGGTCAAGAAACTCGGGGGTCCCGTCACGTTGGCTTCTGGACAGACCGCAACGGTCAATTTGAACCTGCAGAATGGCGACGCGGACCAGTCGGGCGAGGTTGACGCGGCGGACATAGATCTCGTGATCTCGAAATTTGGGCTCACAACCGGGCAGCCGGGCTTCAATCCCAACGCGGACCTTGACGGTAGCGCCGAGGTGGACGCGGCGGATATCGACATTTCGATCGCGAATTTCGGCGCCGCTGACGAGTGAAGCTTAGGTTCCGGTCTTGAATCGGAAATGCCCGGCGATGGACCAGACAGCAGGGTCGGGCTGGATGGTGACGGGGCCGACGGGCCAGTGGTGGACGAGGGTGCCCTCGCGGCCGATCACCCCGACGTGGTCGATCATTCCGCGTCCGGAAGTGCGGTAGAACACGACGTCTCCGGGCTCAAACTTTGTGCTCGGATTTACTGGGCTGGCGTGCTTCTTGAACCAGTGGATCATGACGCGGCAGCGGCGGTGGTCGATGCCTTTGTCTGGCGACGTGACACCGTAGGCACTTGGGTTGGCGGCAACGGCCCGGCTGATCTCGCGCTGCAAGTCCACCTTGATCGCCTTCGCGGCCCGGATGACCACATCGGAGCAGACTCCAGTTCCGGGCTTGGGGACGCCGTTCGAGGTGTATGCGGGGTCATAGACGAGGTCCATCGCAAGCTGTTTTTCGAGGTCGGCCACGATGGCGGTCTGAATGGGCGTCAACTGTGAGGTCGCGACAGTTTGAGCTGCGGCGGGGTGTGAGAGTTGGGACTGTGGCGGGTTGAGAACGAAGACCGCACCTGCGACCATCATCAGCGCCACCACGAACCCCACTCTCATCATCACGAGTGCTCTTCTGGCTTCATCATCGGGAACAGGAGGACTTCGCGGATGGCGTCGGCCCCGGTGAGGAGCATCGCCATGCGGTCGAGCCCGATGCCGCAGCCGCCGGTCGGGGGCATTCCGCTTTCGAGCGCGTAGATGAACTCTTCGTCCATCGGATGCGCCTCATCGTCGCCCTTCTCCCGCTCGCCGAGTTGCTGCTCAAAGCGGGATCGCTGGTCCATCGGATCGTTGATCTCGCTGAACGCGTTGCACACTTCCCGGCCGCGAACGTAGCCCTCAAAGCGCCGGGTGAATCCTGGGCGCGCCGGGTCGTGCTTGGCGAGGGGCGAGGTTTCCAATGGATAGCCCACCACGAACGTTGGTTGTTGAAGGGTTGGCTCAACGAAGACTTCGAGGAGCTTTTCGATCAAGCCTCCCAGGTTCTTTTCACCGTCGAGATCGATGCGCTTGCCGGTGATGGGGTTGCTGACCTGGCGGTCTTTTACCGCTGATTTCGCCGTAGCGAGGTCCACGAAATCCGCGAGTTGCAGACCGGTGTGCCGCTCGATCTCAGCCATCATGTCCACCCGCGCCCACGGCTTGCCGAAGTCGAGTTCGACCCCGGGTTCGCCATCGTCGTCCACGTCGCCTTCCTTGCCCGCGACGCGCACCACGGTCGAGCCGAAGACCTCCAGAGCCACGAACTTGAACATCTCTTCGACGGACGACATGATGTCCTCCAGGTTCGAGTACGCCTCGTAATATTCGAGTAGCGTGAATTCGGGGTTGTGGCGGTTCGAAACGCCCTCATTTCGGAAGACCCGGCCAATCTCGTACACTTTCGGCAAGTCGCCGCAGATGAGTCGTTTCAAGTACAACTCCAAAGAAATGCGGAGCTTCACGTCAATTTCATAGGCGTTGTAGTGGGTCAAAAATGGTCGTGCCGCCGCGCCGCCCGCCTCGAGTTGGAGCAACGGGGTTTCCACTTCGAGATAGCCTCGCCCATCGAGGAATCGGCGCACCGCCGAGACGATCTTGCACCGGTTGATGAGCGCTTGCCGCGCTTCGTGGTTGCAAATCAGGTCCAGGTGGCGGTGGCGGTAGCGCTGCTCTACGTCAGTCAGGCCGTACCACTGGTGGCCGTCCTTCTCTTTGCCTAACGGCAAAATCTGGAGGCTCTTGCTCATGGGGGTGAAGCTGCGTACGTAGACCGAGCGCTCCCCGGTCTTGGTCACAAACGGCTGCCCCTCAATGCCGACGTGGTCACCGAGGTCTAGCAGATTGAAGGCTTCCCAAAGCGTTTCGCCGATGTCGTCCTTGCGGAAATAGGCCTGCACCTTTTCGTCGCCGTCGCTGATGTGGGCGAAGCCCGCCTTGCCCATCAGGCGATAGCCCACCACACGCCCCGCTAGTCGCACGGTCGGGCGAGAATCTACGGCGGATTCGAGGTCGGGAACGAGCGCATCAAAGTCCTTGAGGAAGCTAGACTGCGTGTGGGTTGGGACGTATTTCTCGACCGCATACGGGTCCATCCCCAGCGCGCGGAGCCGTTCCAGCTTTTCCAATCGAATTTCTTTCAGTGACTTTTCTTCGGACATCGGTCACATAGGATACCGGGGGAGGAGTTCGGGGTTCGGAGGATGGGGTTCGGGGGATGGAGGGCGGCGTTCTAAGCTGATTGAAGATTTCAGATTTTATATCTCAGATTTGGCAAGACGGGGTTCGGGGAGCTTGGAGCTTCATGGGATGTTTTACACATTTGAATGTGACGTTTGACACATTCGTTTTCTTCGGGACATTTGAGGCGATTTTGAACTTGGAGTTTTTACACATTCGTTGGATTCGCTGGATTTGCACAATTATCGTTTCTGTTTCTTGTCCCCTGTTTCGGGGGCTTTAGGGCGCGGCTGTATCTGTATCTGTATGGTGTGCGGAAACAACGGTTGTAAATCGTCGGAGTTCGGAGTTGTTGGCTGATTGAAGATTTTAGATTTTAGATTTCAGATTTGAGGGATCAGGGGGGGGCGCGCGGCGAAGCCCGGCTGCACCTCCGTCTGTTGAAAAGCCGAGGTGAAACGTTGCGCTCCGCGGATGCGGTTGGGTTAGGGTTGGCGGCGTTTTCGGCGGAGTAAGCCGAGGATTCCGGCGCCCAGTATGGTAAAGCTTGCGGGTTCGGGGACGGCTCGGACGAGGAAGTTCTCACTCTGGGTAGAGCCAGGGCGGTACCCCTCAACCAGCATTACCCCGTTGTCAGCAATCTTAATAACGCTCTCAAATCTGTAATCAGAAAAGCCAGGGAGTAAATTGTCGCCGATGTCAACCACACCGCTCGTTGCCGTCCAATAAATGGCTCTGGAGATATTATTGACAACACGATAGCCCGATGCGGTCATACTGGAGTTCACCGTCTGAAGCCCAGCATAACCCACCTGTGTAAACGTAAACGGGATTGCGTGCAGGACTTGTCCCTGCGCATTCCAAATTACGCCTGTAGTTTGAGTTTGTCCAGATCCTTCAAATCCTGATGAACCGGCAATGAGGCCGTTCGAGCTAATTCCATTCGCCCAACTTGAGGTGTCAGCATATTGCAAAGTAAGCAACGAGCCATCTGATTGCACGAATCTGCCCGGAATATTGTTTATGAGAGCCTGACCACTGACGTTACATGCCTCAGCCTGGTTCAGCACCTGATTATTGTAGAGTGAAGTAATTGCCCCAGTAACTGGGTTCCACCAGTACGCCCTAAACCCGCTCTGCCCCTCGCGAACCAGAACTCTGCCGTCGCCAGTCGCCCCCCAGCCTTCTGCTTGAACGAAAGCTTGGGTATTGCGCCAACCGAAAGATGGCGACCAAGTACAGGCGGAAAATGGGGTGAATTGGCTGTACGTACCAGCCATTCCAACCAACCAGCCGTTGTCGGCTAACCGCACTCTCGTTACCGGGACGCCGTTAAAACTGGTAGGAGCTACGTCCACGACCGATCCTTGCTGCACTATTCGAACGTGTGTGCCTGTGGGGCCGGACATTCCCCCTGCACTGTTAAGAGATTGGACTTCTGACATTCCTTGTGGATTAGGCAGAATTTCGAATTGGATTGAGCCAGCTAGCGCAAAGGAAGGGATTAAAAGCAAGACTAAAAAGGTAGTTTTCATGGTCTAGTCCCCGAGAATAGCCCGAGATTCATATCATCTCCTGGTGTTCCGCCATTATCGGACCAGGTGCCGTGTAGTTCGTAGTTGGTTGCGTCGTGAATGGAACCACGAAAGTAACCGAAAAGATTAGTAAGGTTGTACCAAGTCCACCCATAACCCCGTGATGCGATGCTTGTTCGCACATCGTATGCCCATCGCGCATTGACGCGATAATTCATGTGATTTTGGTTAATCTGGGTCTCAATAACAGTGCCTCCGGGGCCGCCGGACTGCACGGAAATCTCTCGCCGGTGAGTCCCGAACTCAGTGATCATGACCATGGGTACCGTGAAAATTCCGTTGGGAAGTTCGTCAGGATGCATTGCTGATTTCGCTACCCAGTCGTCAATTAGAGAGAAGACTTCGGAGATAGGCCTCTTGAAGTCGGTCAGATAAACTTCGGCTGGCGAATTGCTGTCGCGACTGAAATCGCGATTAATCATATACGATGGAACGTCTTGAGGAATTGTGGAGTGGTTCGGCAACTGATCGGGGTGAGTAAAGCGAATCGGATTATAGAGGTGAAACGCATAAATGAGTTTTCGGTATGCACTGCATTCTGATGGCTTAAATGGTGGAAATGCACTCCAAGTCAATTGTTCCAGCTGCTGATCGTGGTGTGATACCAGCGCATAGCGATTTGCTCGTGCGGGTGCGTCTAGTCCCATGGCGTTGACCACTTCCTTGGTTCTAGTTCGC
>JAYUVF010000021.1:0-3233 GCA_043754215.1 Chthonomonas sp.
CCGAGCGTCCGCACCTAGGCTACAGAAACCACGGACGTACACCCTACGAAACTGTAACACTGTATATTAACAACGTAATACAAGAAGCTTGACTGTACAGCAGGGTTTCAAGTTCCGCGCCGGAACCAAGAGCAATTCGGAGGAAACGGGCGAAGTCGCGGTCGGATCCCCGAGCGCTGCCTTCGGCAATATTGGATGGAATCGAAACGGCAGCTCGTTGCGCCTGAGACTTCAGTCCGAATTTCTCTGAATCGCGCAGAGATTCGTAGAGGCGATAAACCTTGGTAACCAGCTGGCATGCCTGGCTCCAGACTTCCAGATTGCGGTAACTCCCCACCTACACAGTTTGGCACGAGCGACGAGCGACGAGCGACGAGCGACAAAAGACGATCGACGAAAGACAAGCGACGCCCTTAGACGTCGTAGCGCTTCGGTCCGCCTTCGCTACCCGTACCGCCTGCGGCGATTCGCTTCACGAAGGTTACCAACTCGATCGGGTTGAACGGCTTGGTCAGATACATGTCAGCGCCGTAGTGGTAGCCCTCGAACACGTCCTTGTCTTGGGCTTTCGCCGTCAACATGATCACCGGGAGGCTCTCAAATTCGGGCTCGCGTCGAAGGCTCTTCAGCACTTCAAATCCGTCCATGTAGGGCATCATGACGTCCAGCACCACGAGGTTCGGCTTTTCGGACTTGATCTTCTCAAGTCCTTCTTTGCCGTCGTAGGCGGTCACCACTTGATAGCCTTGGCGCTCCAGGTTCACCTGGATAAGGCGCACAATATGTCGCTCGTCGTCACAAACCAGAATCTTCAGGGCCATTTGCTCTTCCCAAACTCGAGAGACTTGATGCTACCCCATAGCCACGCCGCACATGGGGAACTCGATTTTCTTTCCTGCGTTAGGACCGCATGCGCCTCCAGAAAGTTCTCACCCCTGGGCACCCACCTTTCCTACGCCGCGACTAGTACTTGATCAACCGCAACGACGTGTCCGCGATCTCTTGGATGCTCGGCAGCACGAACGTTTCAAGGCTCTTCGCCCAGGGCACAGGGGTGTCCATTCGCGTGATCCGGGTCGGAGGGGCATCGAGATGCTCGAACGCCAGATCGCTGATCCGTGCCACGACTTCGCCGGCGAAGCCGCAGGTTTTCGGCGCCTCATTGACGATTAAAAAGCGGTTCGTCTTGGCCACAGACTCGAGCAGCGTCTTTTCGTCGAGCGGATTAAGGGTTCGAAGGTCAATGACTTCCGCCTCGTAACCCTGCTTCGACAAGTGCTCCGCCGCATCCAGACAATGGTAAACGTTTTGACCATAGGTCGCGATCGTGATGTCCTTGCCCGACCGTCGAATCTTGGCCTGCCCCAGGGGGATGATGTAATCCTCTTCGGGGATCTCCTCTTCGATCTTGGGCAATCGGTACAGGTTCTTGATTTCGTAGAAGATGACCGGATTCGGATCGCGCAGGGCCGCTTTCAGCAGTCCCTTTGCGTCATACGGCGTCGATGGGCAGACCACTTTGAGACCGGGCGAGTTCAAGAACCAGGCCTCGTTCATCTGCGAGTGATACAGCGCACCACCTGAATACGCGCCTGCCGGGCCGCGAACAACGATCGGCATGCTCGCATCGCCCGCAGTTCGGTAGTGGTAGGTCGCCATCATGTTGACGATCTGGTCAAAGCCGCATGAGATGAAGTCAATGAACTGCATCTCGCACATCACGGTCTTTCCATTGAGCGCCATGCCCACCGCAGTCCCAATGATGGCCGCCTCGCTGATCGGAGCATCAATCACCCGATCCGCCCCAAACTTTTCTTGAAGACCTTCGGTCGTGCCGAAAGCCGACCCCAGAATCCCGATGTCCTCGCCGATGCAAACCATATGTGGATTGCGCGCCATCTCTTCACCCAAGGCTTCCTTGAGCGCCGAGATATAGTTTTTCTTTGGATTACTTGAAACGGCAGCCATTATTTCGCCTCCTCGGCAAACACCCACATTCCGCCTTCCTCTGCTTCCGGGCTCGGCGAGTTGACGGCGAATTCGACGCCCTTCTTGACGTACTCAACCACCTCGGGCGGAAAGTCCTCGTCGCTGGCCTCGGTGGCGTGCTTGCGCTCTGCTTTGTACTTGTCGGCTTCGGCTTGGGTCAAGTAGCCCTTCGCGATCAAATATTCTTTGGCAATGGCAATTGGGTCGCGGCTACGGCCCTTCTCGATTTCGTCCATTGGGCGATACTTTGCCGCTCGGTCGTCATCGTGGTCTCCGTGGCCATAGCTGCGGTAAGTCTTGCACTCGATGATGCTCGGGCCGTTGCCCGCGCGGGCGTATTCGACGCACTGCATCACCTTGTCGTACACATCAAAAACGTCTTGACCGTCGGCGATCAGACCCGGAACTCCGTACCCATCCGCTCGTCGCGCGTAATCGGGTAGCGCATATCCCAGGTGCGTGGGCGTCCCGTAAGCCCAGTGGTTGTTTTCGATAATCGTGATCACTGGCAGCTTGTGCACAGCAGCGAAGTTGATCGCCTCGTGAAAAACGCCTTGGGCGGTCGAACCTTCCCCGTTGTAAGTCAACACCACCGAATCGCCCCCGTTGAGCCGATCGGCATAAACCACGCCGGCAGCCGCCGGAATCGTACCAGCGAGCATCGAGGTGGAGTGGATGATATGTTTAGCTTTGCTGCCGATATGCGACCAATTGTCTCGTGCCCGGCTCGGAGAAGTGACCTTACACCACACCTGGGCACACACCTCGCCGACCGTCATTCCCATCCGGTCATCGTTGTCCCAACCCTGGCGGATGTCCTTCAGGAAGAACGCGGGCATGTCGCGGTGGATCGGGCTGATCCAGTCGGTCGAACGTAGACCGTACAGCGAACCAACAAGAATTCCCTCTTGGTTGTGGCTTGAATAAAGGGTGCCGGTGAGGCGACCGCGTCGCTTTTCCTTAGCCAATCGGATATCGAAGTAGCGCGCCAAATACAGTTGCTTGAGCAACTCCAGATGGTCCTCTTTGGTGAGGAGTTCGCGCGCGAGCTGCCGAGGGGTGTCCTCGCCTGCAGCTTGGCCGTTGGACTGTGTCGCGGGTGTGCTTGCCAAAAGGTGTCTCCAGTCGGATGAGCCGGACGTTAACGTCCGAATGAGGCTCAATTGTACCTAAGATACGCCTTCATTCTCGGCTGAGTCGGCACAAAAAAGCAGAGGGTCGCGCTCCAAAAATTGGAGCGCGAC
>JAYUVF010000022.1:0-3233 GCA_043754215.1 Chthonomonas sp.
CGATCGTTGTGGCTCTCAGCGGCGAAATTGACTATGAAGTCGGGCTTTTCCGCCTTGATCAGGCCGTTCACGACCACTGGATCTTGAATTCGACCCGCGTAAAACCGAACGCGGCCTGAATGCAGCAGGTCCTCTATCGTCGAGAGGTTGCCGGCGTAGGTGAGAGCATCAAGGATCGCCACCTGGCAGTCCGGGTATTTCTCGAGCAGAAGGCGAACATAGTTCGAACCGATAAACCCTGCCCCACCCGTAACGAGAAATCTCAAAGCTTGAACCTCGATCCCGTCTCTTCCTCGTGGCGGATCTCGTCCACGGGCTCCTTCTTGCCCAAACCGGCATAGAGCTGGTCGGGGAAGTTCAGCACCATGCCATCCGTCTGCCCCACATTCCGATAAGCGTGTACCACGCCTGGAGGCACCGTGACGAACACGGGGTTGCCCTCACCGACAGGATGGACTTCATGCCGATCTCCAAGCCCCGGCCGGTTCTCCCACAGGTGGAGCTCCATGCTCCCGAACAGGAAGATGAAGCCGTCCGTCTGGTCTACATGCTCATGCGGTCCGCGGGACACGCCTGGCAGGGTGACGCTGATGTAGCCCATGACCGGCTTGAAGTCCTCGGGCAACTCGTCGTCGCGATACAGCTCGACGAGCCAGCCGCGCGAATCGGTGAAGCGCTTCATCGGCTTGATGAGAACGCCTGAAATCTCTGATGCTGTGGTAACCATAACCTCTGGAGAGCAAGGATACTTCCCGCCGCAAAGTTCCGGGCTCAATCCCGATCGGCACGTTCCTTGCGACTCTCCTTGACGTGGGGAACGCGCACCTGCCATCTATACTAGGATCAAGGCAACCTTTTGCCACCGAAATTCGCCTGAGCTTGAAGGAGCTTCAACCGGGCGGCAGCCGAAAGGGGCACGGATCGCCGACTTCCGGCGTTCAAACACTTTAGCGATCAGATACGAATGGAAACGGCTTCTGCAATCGAAACCAAAGATACAAGCGCTGTGCAAGCAGATGGAACGCGCCGTGCAGGCATTTCCTGGGAAGCGATCCTTCGCTCGCCCGCGTTCGTTCCGGCTCTCCTCTTGGCGGGCGGTCTCACGCTCATGTTTTGGCAGCTTATTTCGAGGCTGCCGAGGCTGTGGATGAGCGACGACGGCTACTACTCACACGGATTCCTCGTGCCGTTCATCACCGGCTACGTCATCTACAAGAAGTGGGACAAGTTCAAGACCATACCGGTCAAGGCGGGGTGGGTGGCACTGCCGTTCATGGCGCTGCTCGGATACCTCGCGTACGTCAGCACCCACACCAGCATCAACGCAATGTTGGCTCTGACGTTTCTGCTCATGCTGCTCACGTCCGTCTGGCTCGTCGCGGGTTGGCGGTGGATGCTGGCCTTGTCCTTGCCGCTTTTGTACCTAGGCTTCGCGCTCCCGCTGTGGACCGGCGCCATCGAGCTAAACACAAACCGAGCGCAACTCGCCTCGACGACCGTGGCCTACCAGCTACTCAAAGTGTTCGGCTTCACTCCGTATCAGGGGCCACTCGATCCGACGATCATCTACCTGAACAATTTCAAACTGGATGTCGCCGTGCCGTGCAGCGGGCTGAAGCTCATCCTCGCCGTCACCGCATTCACTGCGCTTTTCATGATGATCGGCGGCCTAAAGTGGTGGGGCAACCTCGTGATGGTCGCGGTGATTCTGCCCCTGTGTGTTTTTGTGAACGGCCTGCGGATCGCCTTGATTGGCATCGTGGGCGACACCTATGGCCGTGATGCGGGCCTGAGTTTCCACGACTACAGCGGCTACATCACGCTGCTTCTTTGTTTCTTTTTACTCTTCAAGATCGCAAGGGGGCTCGGTTGGAAGGATTGACGAAACGACTCTGGATGTTGGGAGCCCTGCTGCTGGCCGGTGGCATCGTGGTGGCGAAAATGCCCCCATCTTCGCGCTCGGCGGTAGACGAGAATCGGATGGAGACTCTCGCGCCAGCTTCCGTCCAGCAATGCGTGTACCTTCCCGGCGATGAGGACCCCGGCCAGAGCTACAAGATGGGGAAGGAGACATACGACACGCTCGACCCCTCCGGCATCGTAGCGCGGCTCTACAACGTCGGCGGAAAAACCTACGACGTCGTGGTGATTGCGAGCGACTCCAGCAAGAGTTTCCACGACCCTAGGGTTTGTTTCACGGCGTCAGGCTGGAGTATCACGAAGGAAAGCGAAGTCCAGCTCAAGACGAAGACTCGGGGCATCGTCCCGATGACGTTCGTGAAAATGAGCGGAGCAGGGATGATGGAGCGCTCGGCGATCTACGGCTATCGAAGTCCGAACGGCTTCGTTGCCCAAGCGCGTGCAATGCGCTGGGAAATGTTTATCGGCCAGGTTCTCAAGGCGCGGAACGACATGGGCGTTTTTTATCGCTTCATCCCGCAGTCGGGCGACATCAGCGACCAGGAACTGACCGACTTTGCCGCGAGCTACTTGGACGAGGCGAACCAGGCGAGCAAGGGGTTCTTTTAGATTCGATGAGAGGTTTCAATTTTGAGTCAAGCATCGCGGACAACCACCCGACAATTACCAGGGTGCCGCGAAGGGGTTCCAGGTAACGCATGAAAGGAAACAAAGTCTCGAAGGTCATCTTGGCGCTGGTCTTGTGCCCGCTGGCGATGTACCTATTCTCGCTCAGCCTGCCGAAGCGGTACACGGCGCGCATGAGCCTGTTGGTCACACCAGAAGCGCGCGCTTCGCTGGCCAACCAACCCGACGCGCAGATCACTTCGATGATCAATCGAACGGCCACTCGCTCGATCCCCACCACACTGGACCTTATTTACTCCAGCGACGTCCTTCTCGAAGCCGTTCGACGGACTGCGGAGAAGTATCCGAAGGCGTTCCAGGATGGCGAACAGGCGGGTGCCCGCTACGCAAGCCTTGTGAACCGACTTCGGGTGGATAACAACAAGGAATCCGAAGTGGTCAACCTTAGCGTCACGATGGACGACCCCCAAATCGCCGCTGAAACCGCCAACAACATCGGCTACGCGCTCAACGACCAAATGGATCGCCGATCCCGTGAGGTCGGCCTGATGGTTGCCAAGCAGATCGACGACTACGTGGGTGAGCGTCAGGTGAAGCTGAACGATGTGGATACCAAGATTGCGAAGCTCATGATGGATGCGGGGGTAGGCGACCCTTCCTCGCGTATGGCGATCGATGAGAAGTCC
>JAYUVF010000023.1:0-54514 GCA_043754215.1 Chthonomonas sp.
TTAACGAAGTGGACTTGCTGAAGCGACTGGATGAGGAAGGCTGGACGTGCTGGTATGAGCCAGCAGTGCAGATTCACCACGTGGGCGGCGTGAGCACTCGCCAAGTACGAAAAGCGATGATTTGGGAGTCTCATCGCTCGCTGATGCGTTACCTTTGGCGACACCAGAAAACGGCCCGCTGGACACTCCCGGCGGTCGGAGCCTTAGTTACAATAGCGGCGTTGATTCGCGCGAGGGGGTGGAGTGAAGGATTTCGATCTCAGCGTCCTAATATGTAGCTGGAATACCAAAGACGACCTGCGCGCTTGTCTGGCGAGCTTGGACAGTGTTCGCGGAGAGGGTAATTTCGAGGTCGTGGTGATCGAGAACAACTCTGCCGACGGCTCGGGCGACATGGTTTTGCGGGAGTTCCCTATCGTTCGGCTCCTGCAACAGTACAAAAATCTTGGATTCACCGGTGGTAACAATCTCGGAATCGCGGAGCGACGCGGCCGCCATGCTCTGCTGCTGAACAGCGACACGATTGTCCACCCGGGGGCGATCAAGGCACTGCTAGCGGCCGAGAAGGAGCACCCCGAGATCGGCATTCTTGGGCCGAAGCTACTGAATCCCGATGGCTCTCTTCAGTTTTCTTGCCGCCGTTTTCCGAACCCGGTGGCAGCGCTCTTTCGCAACACACCGCTGGGCAGGCTCTTCCCCAAGAACCGGTTCACCAGAGACTATTTGATGACCGATTGGGACCACTCGGTCCCGCGCGAGGTGGACTGGGTGAGTGGCGCGGCCCTGCTCATCCGGGAAGAAGCCCTCGAAAAAGTGGGCGGATTGGACCCCGATTTCTTCATGTTCTGCGAGGATATTGATCTGTGCTGGCGAGCGAAGGACGCTGGCTTCCCCACGTGGTACTTTCCCAGCGCGGTCATCTCGCACAAGATTGGATCCAGTACTAGCAAGGCACCTAACCGGATGATTTTCCGATTCCACCGCTCGATGCTGCTTTTCTACCGCAAGCACCAGCTACGTTCGGTCGCGGCGCCCTTGCGTCCATTTGCGTACATGGGGGCCGCGACGGCACTGACCCTGCGCGCCTCGTTGTTCTTGGTAAAGAACCAGATTGACCGTGTCACCCGGTGGCTGAAACGATGAAGTTTGCTCCTCTGATCATCTTGTGCGTAGCCGCCTTCCTGGCCCCTTTGATCGGCGGGCAGGTGTTCCTCGGAGCGCAAGTGCCGGATGGAGGATTTCTCACGTCTTTGCGCAGTCCCGCGTTGCCGATGACCGCTCACGCGATAATCGCCGGGCTTGCTCTCGTGAGTTTGCTCGCGCTGCTTTCGCAACGAAAGGTAGTTCAACTCCCCTCGCCGTACGTTCTACTGCCTTTGGTTGGGGTCATCTTCTCCTTTGGGCTCGCGAGCGGGGCAAGCGCGTTTCGGTCGGTTAGCTGGGCGCTTTGGCTGGAGTGGATCGGCATGGCGTCGGCGCTGGTGGCGACGGTTGCAGTGGCGGGCAGGGATAAGGGACCACGCATCCTGATGTGGGCGATTCTCGCCGGGAGCGGACTGACGGCGATTGAGGGGATTCTGGAATACGCATCCATCCGCGCCGTTGACCCGAGTTGGCGAATATTCGCTACGTGGGTCAACCCGAATGCGCTCGCGGGCATGCTGTTGGTGGGGGTGCTAGTCGGTCTCTCGCTGAGCGTTGCGGAGGAAGAGCGGGTGGCTCGGCTAGGGGCGGCGGCACTGACCCTGCTGGCGGGATTCGGGCTGGTGCTTACCCAAAGCAAGGGAGGGCTGGTCGCGTTTCTGGTTGGGGTGGTGGTGTTTGGAGTGGCGGCCTTGGTGTTCAAAGTGGGTAAACGCGCAGCGGGAGCCGCGATACCTCTGGCGCTAATCTTGGTTCTGGCGGTGGGCCTTCAATTCAATGCCAAACCAGGCGCCGCACAACCCGCAGCGGTCAGCCGCATGAGCAATGCGGGAGGGACTGCGGAGCAGTCGAGCGGCTATCGCCAACTGCTCTGGAAGGGAGCGGTGAAGATGATCGCCGAGAACCCTTTCGGCTACGGACTGGGTACCTATCGCTACGAATCGGCCCGTTCCGGGCTCACGCCCCAAACGCAGTTTACGCACCAAGGATTTCTGCAGATTGGCGTTGAGGCTGGCATTTTGGGTTTGCTCTGCTGGCTCGGATTTGCCGGGGCTTGGTTTTATACGGTGCTGCGGGGGGCTCGTCGGCTTGCGCCTGAGCGAGCGATCCTGCTTGCGGGGGTTTTGGCGGCGGTGCTGGGGTGCGGAGCGCACAACATGTTCGACAGCGACTGGCAGCATTTTGGAATTGGATTCGCTTTCTTTATCCTGCTGGGTATCGGGCTACAGCTCGCGGGCGACGGTTCCTCTCCCGAGATGGTGCCCAAGCGCGCGCGTACTTTTGGGTTGATCGGAGGCTGCGCTTTGATCCTGGTTGCCTTGGTGCATTCCGCTCTCATCGAAAATCTGAAAGCCTCCGCGCTGTCGGCAGCGATTTCGAATGATCGCCCGGGCGCCGAAGGGGCGATCGCTCAGGCGATCACTATGTCACCGCGCGATGGCGACGCGTTCCGAGTTCGAAGTCTAGTCCAGCCAGAGGGCACTCAGGAAAGCCTACGGCTCGCGGCTGAGTACGCCCCGCACACTCGAAATCTCCGCAGTTATGCGCGGTTCCTGTACTCCACCGGTGACCTCGCGGGTGCGCAACGAGTGCTGACCGAGGCTTTGGTGCGCGATCCAAACAACCTCCCGGCACTGCTTCTGATGACCCGCTATGCGGCCCAAAATGAAGACATTTCGGGTGTCGAAAAATGGGTGAGTCGGCTCATTGCCGTCGAGTCGACCAGTTACTTCACAGTCCGGGCGCTGCCCGAAATGGTGCCTACTGAGACCTATGAGGGGCGGCTGTTGTTAGCGGAAAACGCGGAGGCACCGTTTGCCGCCGAACTGAAGATGGAGGCTTTGAAGGGTCTGGCCGAATATGCCGACAAGACCGTGCCTCAAGTTCGAGCCCAGCTGAAGGCTGGGGGCGACAACTACGCCGGTGAAACCGCCGAGGACATCGAGACGAAGCTCGCGCTTGCGGCAAAAGCGATCAGGGAACTCCGCGAATACTATCGCGAGGCGTCGGCCGATCTAGATGCGCTAGCTACCCGCGTGGAAGCTGCCTTAGGCGGCCCCATCAGATAGCGCTCGATGATCTTCCCCGCAATCGGGGCGGCGATGGTGCCGCCGTGTCCGGCGTTTTCGGCAATCACCGCGATGGCGATCTTCGGGTTCTCCATCGGTGCGACCCCAACGAACAGCGAGTCGGTTGTTTTGCTGCGCGAGTTTTCCGCGCTGCCCGTCTTCCCTCCCCAGATCACGCCGGGAAACTTGGCGGAACGCGCCGTGCCAGTTTCCACCACCGAGACCATCGCTCGGTGCAAAGCGGCCCAAAACTGGGGGCTCGCGTCAAAGGACTGAAGTGACTCCGGTGCGACTCGAGTGATCTTGCCGTCTGCGGCCACGGTCTCGCGCACGAAGTGAGGGCGCATGACATTGCCCGAGGTTGCGACACCGCTGGCCATGACCGCCAGTTGAAGCGGGGTGACGTTTACGGACCCTTGACCGAGGGAAAAATTGGATGTATCGCCGGGATACCAAGTTCGCTCGTCGCGAATTCGGCGTTCCATGTCTTTTCGATCAGCCGCCGAAAGATCAGTGCGCTTCGCCAGCCGCCGCATCAGTCCATCCGCACGAGCGGCCTTCCACTCCGCCGTCGGGACGATTCCGCGTAGTTCCGATGTCAAATCAATTCCAGTCTTCTCGCCCAACCCCAGCCTGCGGGATGCTTCCGCGATCTTCTCTGGACCGGCGCCGATACCCGTTGAGATGAAGTAGGTGTTACAAGATTTCTCGAAGGCTCGCTGGAAGCTAATTGAGCCGTGCTGCCCAAGACACTTGGTTTTCCGTCTGCCTTGTTGGTAATAACCGGGGCAGAAAACCGTGCGATTGGGGTCGAACTTCCCGGCTAGCTCCGAGGCGAGAGCCACGACTATTTTGAACGTGGAACCGGGCGCGTAGCCCGTCTGAATCGCTCGGTTGAAAAGGGGTTTTCGAGCGTCGTTGAGGAGAGCTTGGTACTTCTCGGGGCTCAGGCCGCCGAGCCAAATGTTGACGTCGTAGGTGGGTTTGCTTATGTAACAGAGAATCACACCGGTGCTCGGTTCGATGGCGACGATGCACCCGGTCCGATCACCCAAAAGTTCATAAGCGTAGCGTTGCAATTCCAAGTCGATGCCCAAAACAAGCTTCTCACCGGGGGTGGGAGTGACGAGGTCCAGCGTGCGGAGAGGCTTATTTCGGGAGTCAATGGTCATCTCCTCCAAACCGGCTTGTCCGCTCAGCGCGAAATCGTGGGTGTATTCGAGGCCGGACTTGCCAACATACTCAGGCGTGTTCAATTTCTGATTTCTGAATCGCGCCACGTCCTTCTCGTCTGGCGTGCGGACGTAGCCCAAAACGTGGGTCAGGAGTTTGGGCTCGACGTACATCCGGGTCGGCTGGGTGATCACCCCGATGCCATTCAGGGTCAGGTCTTCGACGAGTTTCGTCGCTTGTCCGCTGGTGGCACCTTCAAAAATCGCGGTGGGCAGATTCGGGCGCCAGTTGCCATCGTCTAGCTTGACTTGCAACGTCTGGACCGTCACCCCGAGCACCGCCGCGACCCTAGCCATGACTTCCGGTTCTTTGCGAAGAACACTGGGCACGCCAGTGACGACGTACTGGGAGCGCACTCCGGCGACCGTCCGGCCCTTGCGGTCGACGATGAGTCCGCGTGGGGCGGTGAGGGAGATGCTGGTTGAGCGGGTGCGCTCCGCCTTCATGCGAAGCTCGTCGGCCTGGACAATTTGCAGATCCCAAAGCCGCACTAAGAACACGATAAGCGCAGCGAGCACTACCCCGGGGAAGACGAGGAGGCGAAAGTCGAGGGTTATGCCGCGCTCTTGATGGATGACGGACATAGCTTAGCCGGGGGGCGCGTCGCCTCCGCCCGGTCCCTCCGGCAGGTCAGGGTTACCTTCCGGCAAAGTAGGCGGAGGCTCAGAGGGTCCGGCGTCTGGAGCAGGGGACGGTTCGCCAGCAGGTGGCTGGTCCACGCTCGGAACGGCGGTCTCGGCCGGCTTCGTTTCGGCTCTTTCTCGGGTACGCAGTTCCTGGGTGTCGCGTACACTGCCTTCCCCATCGTCGGTCACGTAGGCCTCGTGATCCACCTCTTGATGATCGGGATCGGGCAGGATTTCAGACTCGCCAAACATTTCCTGAGCCTGCTTCATTACGTCCCGCCAGATCAAAATCGGCACCTTGCCGCCCATCACGTAGTCGGACATCGGCTTGTAGACCCACATGTTTCGCTTGCGGTCGTATTGCTCGTTCGCCACCCACGAAACAGCCAGATAGTTGTCGGTGTAGCCGACGAACCAGGCATCGCGGTTGTCGTTGGTCGTGCCGGTCTTGCCCCGCGCGCGCTTCACCGACGCAGCATAGGAACCGGTACCGCCTGTCACTACTCCCCGCAGGCAGGAATCCATGTCCTCGGCACTTCCGGTGTCCATGACGTTGCGTGTGATAGCCGGTTCGTAGCGCCGAATCACGTTGCCATTGCCATCCAAAATTCGGCGCACGCCGAACGGCTTGACGCGGTCTCCGGAATGCTGAAAAACTGAGTACGCCTGGGCTAGTTCAATCGGGCGAACCTCGACGGAACCAAGAACCAGGGACGGTACCGCCACCATCGAAGTGGTCAGTCCATACACCCGGCGAGCATAGCCCTCAACGAAGACTTTGGGGTTGACCATCATCATCGCCCGTACGGCGGGAGGGTTCATGGAAAACTGAATCGCCGACCGCACGCTTACAGACCCGGCACCTCGGCGGCCCTCGACCACCCAATTCTTCCCCCCGTCTTTCATGGAGAAAGTGTCCGCCCGGATGCCATCGCTAGGACCGAAAACGCCTTGCTGGAAGCCAGCCGCGTAAACGAGCGGCTTCATGGACGAGCCAGGTTGCCGCTTCCCTTGGGTCACGACATTAAATTTGTTTTTGGCGTAGTCCACGCCGCCCACCATGCAAAGAATCTCGCCGCTGCGGTTCATCAGCATGAATGCGTTGGTGGTCACGCCGGATCGGCGGTAGCTCGCAACAAGCCGTTTGGCTCGGGCCTCGGCGAAGCTCTGTAGCTTCGAGTCGATCGTGGTTTCAATCGTATATCCACCGCCGGAAACGTCTTCACCGAGTTCAGAGCGCACGGTGTCGAGCACGTAGCGAACGAAGTACGGCGCACGTTTGATAGTGGATTGAAGGCGATTCTCGTCGGGGCGGAGTTTGGGCCGATCCGCCTTGGCCTTGTCGTACTCGGCCTTGGTGATCATCTGCTCTTCGAACATCACCCAAAGCACCGCGTCCCGGTTCTCGATTGCCCGGTCATAGTTCGCGAATGGATTCTCTGAACTGGGGCGACGAACAATGCGCGAGAGCATCGCGGCCTCGCTGATCGTCAGATCGTCTAGTTTCTTCCCAAAGTAAACATCAGCCGCGGCGGCAATCCCGTACGCACCAGATCCATAGAAAACCTGGTTCAAATACAGACTTAAAATCTGGTTTTTGGTCAGCTTCCGCTCGATTTGGAGGGCAATCGCCGCGTCTTCCAGCTTTCGGCGAACGGATTGCTCGGGGCTGGTGTAGAGCCGCTTTGCGAGTTGCATGGTCAGCGTACTCGCGCCACCCGCGAGGCGCTGCTCCTTCACGTTGGTAAAGACTTGTCTCCCGATTGCCCAGGGGTCAACGCCATTGTGGTCGTAGAAACGCTTATCCTCGGCGGCGAGAGTGGCTTGCCGGACGGTCTTGGGGATGTCGTCGAAATCTTTGGGAATTCTGAACTCGGTGGCGCTTTCGTAAAGCACCTTGCCATCCGAACTAAGGATCCTCGTTGCGCCCACTCGCATGCCCGCCATCTTGGATTCAAGCGTGGGAATCTGCTCCGCCGCGGCGTTGAGCAAGAAGGCGAAAACGGTGCCGCCCACGAGCGCCATAATGGCGACGGGGATGAAAATTAACACCATCACAAACCGCAATTTCCTCCACGGGCCAGAGGCTTTGCGGGCAGGTGTTTTTCTTCGGGCGGTTGCTCGGGTTGCCACGTCTCTCTCAGTATAACCGACCGATCTGCTCAGTCCGTTCCAAAGACTCAGACGAGCGACCTAGCGGACTTGATCCGCTAAACGATCCAGATCGGCCTGCGGCATGTTGCCGATCAGCACCACCGTGAGTTCGCCGATCGTGCGTTTAACCGTCGCTAGATTCGGCCCTTGGAGCCCACGCAGACGTCGCGCGTCCAGTTCGCCACGAGTCACGTAGAGCGTCAAGCGACGGCCGCTCTTCGAGAAGTAGCTCTGCAGTAGGGCTTTCCGCCCATCTCCAAGTGATAGCGGGCGCACACCTTCCAACATGAAGGTCGTCTCAGATTCTAAGAGTCGCAAAGGACGCACTCCCACTTGTTGGGACAACCGGCGGAGCATTTCGTCCACCGTGACCACCTTGGCGCCGCGGCGGATGATTTTGAAATCGTTCTCGGAAAAGCTCGGTTTCGAGTTGACGGTGAGGTACTCCATTGAACCGACCAGGCGACCAGAAGGATCGAAAAGTTCGCGCTTCAGCACCATCGCGCTGTTGGGGTCCACCCAAAGTTTCCCGAGGACATTACCGCTTGCATCGACGAAGCTAAGCTGCGTGGTTCGGATGCCTGCGATCGCGCCACCGGCGCTCTCGCGAATCTGCCCGCCCCGACCGCCGCGCACGATCTCGCCAAGCCGAATCATCGGCTCTTCGATTCGGGCCGGTCGGATCTGGATTTCGTTGGAGTTCGGGAAATAATGCGAGCGCTGGCCGTTGGCGATGACGATGATCTGCCCCGAGTCTGTTGAAGTCCCTTCGAATTCCACTCGCGAGCGTCCGGAGTCTTGCCACACGCGCTCGACGGTTTCACGCGCTTCGGGTCCGAGTCGGACGATGAGGCGGCGAGTCCCGGTAAATCGGAGCTTCGGCTGCTCGCGCACTGCACGCTCAAGCAGCACATTGGATGGACGAGGAGGCTTTTGCCCAAAGCCTCCAGGCCCGGGTCTGCGCTGGGCTTGGCCCGCGCTAATCCCAACACAAAGCACCAAGGCAGCGGCTAAAAATCGAATCAAAAGGCCTCCAATTCCGCTTCAGTCCACGTGGGGGCCGGAGCAGAAACTTCAGGGCTGAGCGGCTTGGCTCCGTCACCGGCACCCGTGCTTAGGGCGAAGACGGTGCTGCGATGCGAATCCAGCAAAACTTGCTCGGCACTAATCTCCTGGTTCGCTACAACTGGAGTAACCGAAGATCGGGTGCGAGGCACCGAAATGAACACCACCAACGCCAGCGCCGCAGTCGCGGTGCCGAAGCCCGCCGCGCGCCACCATTGGAATCGCTTTGGCGCGGGTGCGGCGCTGAGCGCGAATAGCTTTTCGTTGAGCTGAGATCGCCAGGCGAGACTCGGGGCATCGTTCTCCAACTGCCCGACCACATCGCCGACCGGAGTCTGGGCGGACAGGGCTTCGTCGAGGGCGTGCGCTTCCGACATGGACAGCGTCTCCTCGTTCTCCAGTTTCCTCATCCATTCTCGGTTCATGCTCATGATCTATATTCCTCCACGGCTTTCTGAACGTGGGCCCGGGCGAGGAAAAGTCGGCTTTTCACCGTCCCCACCGGGATATTCAACATTCCGGCCAGCTCTTCATAACCGAGTTCTTCTCGGTCGTGCAAGAGCAAAACTGTTTTGAGCTTTTCGCTCATCGTGCTGATCGCGCGCTCAATCACCGCTCTCAGCTCGTCGTCCAACACCAAGGTTTCCGGGTTCCAGCGAGAGTCCGGCAGTTCCATCGTCTCCTCGCCGTCGGCGTCCATCAGGCTCACGTCCTGGGTGCTACGGCTCCGCTTCCGTGAAGCGTCCACGCACAGGTTGTAGGCAATCCTAAAGAGCCACGTGCGCAGGCTCGAACGGCCATCAAATCGGCCCATGCCTTGGAAGGCGCGGATGAAGACTTCCTGGGTGATGTCTTCGGCCTCTTCTCCGCTCGGCACCATGCGCTTCACGAATCCTGTGACTCGTGCTTGATACGCATCCACGATTTTCCCAAACGCCTCAAAATTCTGTCGCCGGCACTGTTCAATCAGGGCCAGTTCTGCAGAGGCGTCGAGTCTATCTTGGTGTGCCAATCGGTTTGCTCCGAAGAAGACTGACATTACTGTAGAGAATAAACGAAGATTGTGGGTGAGAGTTCACTGGCTTCGCTCAATCCTCGTACTGGTAGCGAAAAAGTCCCGACCGAGGCCGAGACTTTCGTTTCTCAATCTTTAGCGATCAGAACCTTACGCCGACGAATGCGCCCCAACCGTTCAGCCGCGATTCGGTCGTGCCCATCCATTTCACTTCTACGAAAATGGGGGCCTTGAACTGCCCAAGTTTGTAGCCAAGTCCGACTTGGTAGGCGAATCGAATCTGATCTTCTAGGTCATTTTCGTTGTTGCGCAGCCGCGTGAAGGAAGCGCCGGCTCCTCCAAAGAAGTACAGCGGGTTGCTGTCACTGACGTAGTTCAGGGTCACTGGAACCGTCCGGTAATCGCCCTTTTGCACGAAGTCAACCGAGAGTTGAATGCGGTTTTTGGAGCCGTCTGCGTTCGACGAGAGGTCCCGAAGGCGGAAGTCAACGCCAAACGTGAGCCAGTTCTTGCCCGCGGTTTGGGTGAAGCTATCCGCCGGGTAGAAGATGCCTACGCGTAGGGACGAGTCTTGAGCTTGGACCATGGCGGTCGGAACGGCGAGGACGGCGAGAGCCGTGGCAAACATCCATGCTTGTTTCATCAGAAAAATCTCCGGCCGCGGGGCGGCAATTCACACTATTCAATACGGCTATGCCGCTCGTAAAGCATCTTAGCTCCAAGGCGTCTTGGTTCGCAGGATGCGCTGCAGTCGCTGAACGTACTCGGCCTGCGGAATCTCGTATGCGCCCAGCGATTGGGTGTGCTCATTGATGAACTGCGCATCGAACATCTCAAATCCGATCTGCCGCAAGTGCTCGACCAGGTGATACAGCGCCACTTTGCTAGCATCGGTGACCCGGTG
Organism: Chthonomonas sp.; assembly: GCA_043754215.1. GTDB lineage: Bacteria > Armatimonadota > Fimbriimonadia > Fimbriimonadales > Fimbriimonadaceae > JAFLBD01. The sequence continues at coordinate 10,210 of JAYUVF010000023.1, forward strand.
GAACTTCGATTCGCCGCAGAAACACCCCCCAATTGCCACGCCATAAACCCCCGCCACGAGTTGGCCAGCCTGCCAAACCTCACAAGAGTGAGCCCACCCCTCGTGGTGAATGGCGACGTAAATTCCGATCATTTCTTCGCTAATCCAATCTTCGCCGGGGCGCTGGCACGAGCGCATGACGGTCTCGAATTCACGGTCGAAAGTCACCAGGAGCTGTTGCGTCTCGTCGATCCGAGGGTCGGCATCGGGGGGCAAAACGAACGAGCGGTTGAGCTTGCGGCGCAAAGAACGGCTGACGTGAATCCCCTCGATCGGCATGAGGCACCGATCCACTGGCGTATACCAGTGGATCGGCCCGTCGGCACCTTCGGCCATCGGGAAATAGCCGCGCTCATAGGCATAGCGGACTAGCCAAGGCGAAAGTGGGGGTTCAGGATTGCTCAATCCCTGATATGATATCGGTTGTTAGCGACTCCCATGCAGTACAGGAAGCCCGTCAAGGTTGAATCCACTTATCCTCGTCCGGAGCTCCAGCTTCCGGTGAATGCCGAGAGCTTGTTGCCCGTGTGGCAGCGAGTGGTGTTACATGGATGGGAGTACCTGATGTTCATCGTGCTCATCGGCACTGTCTTTATTGGGGCGGCCGCGGTGTTTCAAGTAGGGAAGGCTTGGAACCCGGCGGACCCTTGGGAGGGCTACTTCAGGTTGATCGTCGGGTTCATCGGGTTATCGGTTTTCTTCGCCCGGCGTCGCGATAAGAGCTGGGCCTTGGTCGTGGCGTTTTTCTACGCCTGCATCACGGCCCTCACCGCTTGGCCCAAGTATGCGGACTCCAAAGAGCCGGTTCGGGAGCTCTACTTGATCGCACTTCTCCTTTCGGTCCCGGCCGCCTGGGTGTACTGGCAACTGTTAGGTCTGCGGAAGCAGACCGTTGGGGACACGCTCCGTGATTGAGCCTGTCCAGTCGCCGTACCCGCGTCTAAAGTTGCGCGAATATTCCGTGAATTCGATCGCGGGCTTACCTCTCATTTTGCGGTCGGGGATTTGGATCTTTGAGCTTGAAATCAGTACCGCGTTTATTGCTTTCGTCCATCGGCTGTTAACCGGTGATTTCGTTTTCCCGACCAACATTTCGGACCATCTGTTCGAAATCGCCGCTCTCACCTTTCCAGCCGTGCTCATAGGGCGTCTCCAACGCCGAAAATGGGCTTATCTTCTCGGCGCTATCTATGCATTCTTGATTGCCGCAGACATTGCGTATAAAGTTTGGCCCGAGCTGTTCAGATCGGCTGAGATATACGAGGGACTGGTGCTCCCGATTCTAGCTGCGATCGCCTCTACGGCAATTCTCGCGTTCGTGGGTTATGCGCGCGTCTGGCGGGGCTTTGGGGGGAAGAAGACTCGTGAAGCCATTTAACCAACGCCCACGAATGACACCACCAGGGCTTGAACCGTACTCAATCAATCCTCTGTCGTTCCCCGTTAGGTGTTCAATTCTTTTAAGTGAGTTCTTGGCCGTTCTTTATTTCTTTGGCTGCCTCCTCTATCCGGGCATGTTAGAGTATGAAACGGCGTTCGATTACTTTTCTGCACTGACCATTTTTTCGCTTCCGATCATCCTTTACGGCCGACTCACCCGTCGCCGTTGGGGACTGTACTTGGCTGCAATTTATTGCGTCTGGGTTCTTGCCGAGTTTGCCCTCCAGGATTGGGCTCAATTTTCAAGCCAGATGAGAACAAGCACGCTGGGTCTGTGGTTCGCGAGCATTGGAGCGATTTGGATCATCTGCGTATGTGTCGCGCTCTACGGATATGTTCGCACCATCTCAGCCGCTAAAGTGACCCACACTCCATGAAACGGTTTGAGCGCCAGGATTCGCCATACCCGCGCCGCGTCAACGAGCTCAACACTCGAAACCCCCTTGCGCCGCTCCCACTACTGATTCGGCTTTGCATTCACGCCTTTGAAGCAGGCGCACTTGTCGTTTTTATTCCCTCCGTACCGTTTCTGATTCGTGCTGTTTCGCAACCTCCGACTGCCCCAATGCACTTGTTTCAGACCATCGCCTTATCGGTGTTTCCCATCGCTTACTTCGGAAGACTGTTCCGGAAGAGATGGGGCCTTGGCTTGGCGATCGCTATCTGTCTGTTTGTCGTGGTTGGCCTCGCGATTCTTATTAGCACAACGCTCGACCCGGTGTCAAAAAATTTTGAACCTGCCTCGGCTCTAGGGATCGGCCTGATGATCATCGTTGTAACTGTAGCCAGCTACGGCTACGCCCGCCTGTTTGCTGTCTGCGGCCGGACTAAGAAGGACGGTAGAGATGAGCGGATTTAAACCAGAGCAGTCTCCGTACCCGCGCGACCAACTCAAAGAGTTCGAACCCAATTCGATCTCCGGTCTGCCATTTATTTTTCGGGCCAGCATCGTTCTGTTTGACATCGGGATGTTGCTTGGGTTCCTTCCCGCGCTCTTCATAATCCCGGGGCGGCCAGAGAGAGTTGGAATCAAGAGAGCCTTATGAAGGGGCTGTTCTTTGCCGTACTCTTCCTCGGTTATCCCGTTGTGTTTTCCGGGCGCATGGCTAGGAAGCGCTGGGGATACGGCCTCGCGACCTTTGTCACCAGCGCTGTTTTGATATACATCCTGACCGACTTCCCGTGGTTACGGATTATTCGCTCATGGCAAGACGGCGATTTGTTTCACATCGCAGTCCTGCTTTGTTTTTCCTTAGGTAGTGCTCTCGCGGCCATTGGCTATCACCGCGTCTACAAAAACTCCGCACCCGACCAGAAATGAGGAAGTAGAATTCCCGCATGGGAGCTCATCCAAGTTTTATCGAAGTCCTTGACCACGCTGCCAAGCAGGTCAACAACGTGTTCACAGCCCTACCGGCAGACTCCTGGGACAAGAAGCCGATTGCTCAGGCCATGTCGCCCCGCGAGACTGTCGAACACCTCGCCTGCTGCTACGAAGCCTGCATGGTGGAAGCGAAGGGCGGGAAATGGGACTGGGCGGCACCCTATTCGCTCGGCATCGCGGACCCCGAAGCGATCCTGACCAAGATGCGAGAACTGCGCGCCGCCGCCCAGGCGCTCGTCGTGGACAGCGACGATCCGAACATGTGGCACCTCGGCACAGAGTTTATTATCCTGCACGACGCGTACCATGTCGGGCAAATGTGTACGTTCCGGATCATGACGGAGCCGGATTGGGATCCGTATTCGATCTACGCCTAAAAAAAAATGGTGGGGTCGGCGGGGCTCGAACCCGCGACCAATCGGTTATGAGCCGATAGCTCTAACCACTGAGCTACAACCCCACGCACCCAAATTCTACCCAGCCCTATGCCGCCTTTCGGAGCGGTTCGATCACCATCGGATTTACGAGATGCTGCCGTACCCTGGGCCAATATGGCAGCCCGCACCCCGTAGCCCTTCGTACTCTTCGGCCAAGCCGTATAATCGTAGAAGAAACCATGGTGCCAACGACGACATCTGCCCGAGGCGGAGATTTTTTCTCCACCGCTCCTGAACGCATCTTTACCGCGGAAGATTTTGTGGGCGACGACGCTCTGATGGTGCGCACGGCGGAAGAGTTCAGCCGCAAAGAGATCATTCCCATCCAAGAGCGGATCGACGCTCAGGAAGAGAATCTCATGCCCAATCTAGTCCGCAAAGCGGGTGAGCTGGGATTCTGCGGCCCCGATACGGCGGAGGAGTACGGCGGTCTGGGCTTGCCGAAGAACTTGAGCGCACGAATGCTCGAGATGCTGTCGCTCAACGCCAGCTTCAGCGTGACGATCGGCATCACCAGCGGCATTAGCCAAGTTGGTTTGAACCTGTTTGGCACGGAAGATCAGCGACGAAAGTACCTTCCCCAACTCACCTCCGGCGAGCAAATTGGCGCCTACGCGCTCAGCGAGCCGAACAGCGGTTCCGACGCCTTGAGCATGACCACTCGCGCCGACGTGAAAGGCGATAAGTTCATCTTGAACGGCACCAAGATGTGGATCAGCAACGCCAAGTGGGCGGATCAATTCTTGGTGATGGGCAAAATTGGCGGGGAGAAGATCAGTGCGTTCATTGTCGAGCGCGGCTTCCCCGGGGTCAGCATCGCTCGCGAGGAGCATAAGATGGGCCTTAAAGGTTCCTCCACCGCTCGGCTTGTCCTGGAAAATGCCGAAGTGCCCATCGAGAATCTGCTTCACGAGGAAGGCAAAGGTCATCAAGTCGCTTTTAATGCTCTCAACATCGGGCGCTTCAAGCTCTCATCCATGTCCATCGGCCCGGCTCGGGAGGCGATTTTCCAATCCGCCCAGTACGCCCAAGATCGCCGACAGTTTGGTCAGCCGCTCTCGAACTTCGGGCTTATCCAGAAGAAATTTGCCGACATGGCGGCTTGGTTTTACGGCGCGGAATCCATGATTTACCGCTGCGGCGCGGACATCGACGCCGCGTTCAAGTCCCTCGGGGGCACGGTGGAAGGCAATCGCCTCGCCGCCGAAGAGTTTGCGGTCGAATGTTCGGCGTGCAAGATTCTCTCCACCGAACTGGAGTCCATGATCGTGGATGAGGCTTTGCAGGTCTACGGAGGCTACGGATTCACGGAAGAGTTTCCTCTCGCGCGAATCTATCGCGACGCTCGGGTCAGCCGCATCTACGAGGGCACCAATGAGATCAATCGAATCTTCTTGGTGGACCGCCTGATTCGCCGCGCGGCCGAGGGCAAGACATCACTCGAGCCGCTGTGCGATACGTTCATCGCGGACCTTTGCGGCAAGGCAGTCACCGCATTCGTGGAGACCTACGGCACCGAAGGATTTGGGAAGAAGGTTGCCCAGGGCCATCTCGGGGCTTTGAGTGACCTGCTGACTCTCCACTACGCCTCCCAAAGTGCGATGCTTCGGGCGGAGCAGACTGGTGGCATTAACGTCGAGCTATGCAACCATTTCGTGAATTGGGCGAGCATCCAAGCCGTCCGCGCCTATCAGTCCACGATCGGCGAAGCGGTGAGTATGCCAGCTCCCGCGACCGCTGATTTAGGTGCGATTTCCGAAGCGGTATTGTCTCGGCGCGCTCCGTTCCTGGCCTAGGATTGGGTGATTTTCGCGCCGTCGGTGACGGCGTCGAGGGTCCAGGCTCGGGCGTCGAGCCCGGCTTGCTTGAACGCGGTGACCATGGCTTCCCCGATTTGCTCGTGGCCTGCATTCGCGAAAGCGAGCATCCCGGGCCCGGCGCCACTGAGGCAAGCCGCCACCGCTCCGGCCTGCAACGCGGCACGTTTGGCATCAATTGCTCCCGGAATTAGCGGCATCCGGTAGGGCTCGTGTAATCGGTCTCCCATCGCGCGGGCCAGCAATTCGAGATCGCCCGTTCGAAGTGCTTCAAGAACCAGCAGGGAGTGCCCGATGTTATGAATCGCGTCGGCTTTGCTAAACTCTCCCGGCAGAGCTGCGCGGGCTTCGACGGTTAAAAAGCGATAGTTGGGAACGCAGACCACCACTTTGGTTGGGGCAAATTGAACGTGGCGCACGATGTTGCCGCCATTGCTCACGACCAATACTAATCCGCCCAACAAAGAAGGCGCGACATTGTCCCCGTGCCCTTCGAGCTTGATTGCCCGGTCCAGAACGCGTTGCAAGTTCAAGGGCGCTTGTACCGCGTGAAGAACCGCGTTGGGGTCGTCACGATGAATCGCCCGGGCAGCCAGCGCGCTGGCAAAGATGAGCCCCGCGAGAGTCGCCGTTGACGACGAACCCAGTCCGCTCGCTGCGGGAATGTCGTTTCGGCAGACGATCTCGATGCCGGAGTCGGTGGGCATCATCCCGGGCCACGTCTCGTCGATCAAAGTCTGTGCAACCAGGTTGCTTCGGTCCTGCGCGAGCCAATCCGAGCCCTCGCCGTGCGTAACTACCGATACTTCGCCGGCGGCCCCCGACAAGTTCAGCTCAAAACTATTCCAAAGATTGAGTGCAAGGCCCATGCAGTCGAAGCCTGGACCGAGATTCGCCGTCGTGGCTGGCAGATGAACTCGTATCAAGAAATCACCTCTAGCAGCGCGTCGATCGTCGCGGGAATGAGTTGCGGGGCTACCGCACCTCGGAGCGCGGAATCCGGGTCTTTGAGTCCGTGGCCGGTCAGGACGCACACGAATGTCTTCCCCGTGGGGGCGAGCTCGCCATCTTGAACGCTCTTGCGCAGGGCCGCGACCCCGGCCGCGCTGCTCGGCTCGCAAAAAATTCCCTCTTGCGTCGCCAGCATCCGGTACGCCTCCAAAATTTCGTCATCGCTCACCCGCCAGAGCTGCCCATCGCTATCCGCAAGAGCTTCTTTAGCCTGGAACCAACGGGCAGGGTTGCCGATCCGTATCGCGGTCGCTATCGTTTCTGGCTGCTCGACCACCCTCCCCAGAACGATAGGCGCACTTTCCGCCGCCTGCCCGCCGAGCAACTTCGGCAGCGCAAAGCCGCGCTCTGTGTGATCCTGGTTGAATCCCAGCCAGTAGGCACTGATATTTCCCGCATTGCCGACCGGCAGGCAGAGCCAATCTGGTGCACGACCCAATGCATCATTGACCTCGAAGGCGGCCGTCTTCTGCCCCTCGAGCCGGGCGGGGTTCACACTATTCACCAATGCAATCGGGGTGCGCTCGGCGATTTGGCGAACCAGGGAAAGGCCATCGTCAAAGCTTCCCTTAATCTGGATGACTTGGGCACCGTAGGCCACCGATCCGGCCAGCTTTCCCATGGCGACTTTCCCGTCGGGAATCAGCACGATGCATTTCAGCCCAGCCCGAGCCGCATAGGCAGCCGCGCTGGCGGCGGTGTTACCGGTGCTCGCGCAGATCACCGCCTGCGCCCCGTCGTGAACGGCCTGGGTGATCGCGGCGGACATCCCTCGGTCCTTAAAGCTTCCGGTTGGATTCAGGCCTTCGTACTTGATGTAGAGCCGTCCACCCGGGCAAGCCCAATTTGCCAAACGTGGCAGCTCGATGAGCGGGGTGTTGCCTTCGTGGAGCGAGATGGGCTCACCCTGAACGCGAATGCGCGCCCGGTGCCCTTCCACCACTCCCGGCCATCCGCTCGTTGCCACCATCGTTAGGATATTCGGTTCAAGAGCGGGCTGGCGCGAGGCTAAACAGGGGAGAACAACCTTATTTCTCTGGCTCGGGGAACGAGCAACCGCTGGTGAGTTCGTCCGGAGCCGCCATCGCTTCATAGGGCCGGGGTTCGATTCCTGCCAGCTTCGCGATCTCCGCGCCAAGGTCCTTCAACATCTGTTTGCCGTAGCCAGGGTAAGCGGCGGCGATTCGACCGCCGGGGGCGACCAGAGTCGTGTAGACCCCACGCGTCGCTTGATACTTCTTAATCACCTCAAGGCCCGGGTCCAGCAGAATCGGAAACTCGGCCATCGTCGCTTGCTTCCATTTCCCTGCCTCAGCGCGGTCCGCATTGATGATCGCGACCGTCGTCAAATGGTCTTTGTACAGCTCCTGCATTCGGTCCACGAAGTACTTGGCCCCAAGGCAGCAAGGGCAATTCTTCTCAACAAAGAAGATCATGAGCGCCTTTTCTTTGGTCAAGCTGCCCAGCGAATAAGAGGAACCATCTTCCCCGGGCAGGGTGAAGTCGGGAGCGATTTTGTCGTGAATCTCATCTGCGGCGGCCTGCTGCTCCGCAGTCACCGGATGCTCTTCCTGTTTTCGCAAATTGAGTTGTGCAAGAGCGGCTTGATTGGATTGCACCAACGCCGGATCTAGTGAGGGACGCCCTTCTTTCGGCGCGGGAATGAGGAATGCCGCGAAGGTAACTAAGCTGGCGATTCCGAGCGAAATCCAGAGGAGTTTCACGACCAAATTGTACCTTCGATCGCCTCTAAAGACCCCCAAATATCCTGCGGCGAAAGCGAACGTTAACCCGTCATAATTTGCGGTGGTTGCAGTGCCGCGACCGCAGGCTCCTGCCACCCCCTTTTGCGTGAATTGTGCGGGTTGGTGAGGTGCCAAATCTGGAGAGAGAGGACCCCCCACATGACGCCAAAACAAGCCGTTGCCTATGTTCAAGAGAATGAGTGCGAACTCATTGACATCCGTTTTACCGACCTTTTCGGAATCTGGCACCACTTCAGCATCCCGGCGATTGACTTCGTTGAGGACATTTTCGAAGACGGTCTCGGCTTTGACGGCTCGAGCATCCGAGGTTTCCAAGCCATCGATCAGAGCGACATGCTCCTCGTGCCAGATCCATCCACCCTGTTCGTAGACCCGTTCGGCGAGTACAAGACCGCCGTGATCATCTGCGACATTGAAGACCCGATCACCCGCGAGCGCTACAGTCGAGACCCACGCTACGTCGCCAAGAAGGGCGAGGCTTACCTGAAGAGCACCGGCATCGCAGACACCGCATTCTTCGGCCCCGAAGCGGAGTTCTTCCTGTTCGATTCGCTAACCTACGACGCATCGCCGCAGAGCATGGGCTTCAAGATTGACTCCCAAGAAGCTCATTGGAACAGCCACAAGGACGGGTTCAGCAATACCATCCGACCCAAGGGCGGTTACTACCCCTGCGCGCCGGTGGATAAGCTCCAAGATGTCCGCAGCGAGATGATGTTCAAGCTGATTGACATGGGCGTCCACATCGAGGTGCATCACCACGAAGTCGCCACCGCGGGTCAATGCGAAATCGACATGCGCTTTGACACGTTGGTCGTGATGGCCGACAAGCTCCAGAAGTACAAGTACGTCGTCAAGAACGTGGCGGCGCAGTACGGCATGGTCGCGACCTTTATGCCCAAGCCGCTCTATGGCGACAACGGCAGCGGCATGCACGTTCACCAATCCCTTTGGAAGAACGGGCAGACGATCATGTACAACGAGTCGGGCTACGCGGGACTCAGTGATGAGTCGCGCTGGTACATCGGCGGCTTGCTGAAGCACGCAGGTGCTTTGCTCGCCTTCTGTGCCCCGACCACGAACTCTTACCGACGATTGGTCCCCGGCTACGAAGCACCGATCAACTTGATGTACTCCAGCCGCAACCGCTCGGCTTGCATCCGCATCCCGATGTACAGCAAGAGCCCGAAGGCCAAGCGGGTTGAATTCCGCGCTCCGGACCCGATGGCGAATGGCTACCTCGCGATGACCGCGATGCTTATGGCCGGACTCGACGGAATTCAGAATCGAATCGAGCCGGCGAAGCCGGTGGACAAGGACCTCTACGAGCTCCCTGCCGAGGAGAAGAAGGACATTCCGCAGACTCCCGGTTCCCTGCGCGCCGCTCTACACGCCCTGCGCGAAGACCACGCGTTCCTGTTGAAGGGCGACGTCTTCACGCAGGACCTGATTGACACGTACATCGACTGGAAACTCGTCAACGAGTGTGACGCGATTGACCTTCGCCCACATCCTTACGAATTTTATATGTACGCGGATTCCTAGCCCAGATTCAAGAAAATACCCCGCAAATGTTAACGCGTGGTGAAAAAAGCTGGAAAATATACGAGGTCAAACGCTAGCAGTTGGCTCGAAATTCGTATATAGTCTAGTGCAGTCGTGGTTCCCCACCACACTCACCCTCAAAACCCTTAGAGCAAATTATGAAAAATTTCTTTATCCTCGCTGGCGTTTGCAGTCTCGGACTGGCTAACATCGCCTCGGCACAGTCAATATTCTACTTTTACGATGCGGGGGTCGCTGGTACCTTCCCCGTTGCGACCAACGGTGGAGCAGTCGCATCCGCGAACCCTGTACTAACCCGACTCGTTGCCGACGACGTTAACTACAGCCCAGATTTCGCGGGATTGCCCGTGACGCGGGTTGAGTTCGGCACCTACAACGGCAATGCCGCTGCTACAACTTGCCGGCCCCGCCTTCGATTTTGGCAGCAAAATGCGCCCACGCAAGATCCTCTAACCTCGGTCTTTGGGCCAGGCGTTACTGTAGCTTCTCCAACAAACTGGGCCTTGACCTTCAACCCCTTAGCTGCACCTGCGGGCCTGCAATTGTTCGCCGGCGACACTACTGCGTTCGCATGGACTGCTCCTGCTTCTGGCAAGATTTGGATTGGGATGACCTTCGATAATAGTGATGGAGCGGCAGCCCCTGCAGTGCCTGCGCCGATCCCCGGAACTACCGAGGTTGAGCTCAATAATCTCGGCTACGCTGTTGCCAATCCTGCTGTCGGATCTAGCGCGAACGTTATGTTCCAAACGACCAACCCAGGTAGCTTCTTCGGCGTCACAAACCCTCCCGGAGCCATGTTCCAATTCACCGGTGCAACTCCTCCAGTGGCAAACATGTGGGGCTTTGCTCTCGGTACGCCAGGTCAGGATTTGACCGGTTCGATCACGCTTAATGACGTGGGTGCAACATTTGCATATAATCGCACCATCACCTTGACCGCATTTGCTGGTACGAAGACTGTTACGACGACGGCAGTGGTGGCAACGGGAGCGACTACAACGTTCACGCTCGTGTTGCCAGCAACGATGCCTGCGGCTCTTTCCGGTCCGGTGACCGTTGTTGCTGACGGCTCTTCGTTCCTGAAGAAGACGACGGCTGTGACGCTTACCGGAGGCACTCAAGATCTGGGAATTATTTCTCTCCAGAACGGAGACGTAGATAACTCAGGTGAGGTTGATGCAGCGGACATTGATCAAGTCATTGCCGCCTTTGGTAGCACCTTCACTACCGAAACTCCAGCAAGCGTTGCTGACGTAGACGTCAGCGGCGAAGTTGACGCAGCTGACATCGACATCGTCATTGCGAACTTCGGCGGAACGGACAACTAAGCTCCACCCCGACGAGCATACGCGGGGCGGATTCGAGAGAATCCGCCCCGTATTTTCGTTAGTTCGTCCCCCTGTCAGAACAAAGCGGACGAGAACTTGCGTCAAACGAGCGTAGGAACAGATGGTGATTCGATCCGGAATTGGGGTGCTTTTGGTGGGCGCGTTCGCAGTGGCGAATGCCCAGACCTCGTTCCGCATCTATGATGCCCAGCCCGCTCCATCCGCCACGATCTCCGCACTGACAGGAGCGACGGTCACCAGCAACCCTATCACCAAGCTCTTCGCCGACGATGTCACCCCCGTTGGCGGCTACGCTGGTCAAAGTCTAACCTCGGTTGGCTTCTACTTCAATAGCGCGCTGAGCTATCCCAGCACCTTCCGCGCCGCCGTCCGCATGTGGAATGCGAACGGGGCTAACTCTCCACTCAGCGGTCTCCCTGGATTGGGCACCTACCTCACCATCGGCTCCCCTAAAGGCTACGTCTCTGGGCCGATCTCCCTGGCTCCGCTTTCCATGATGGGGACTGAGCTCACGATCCCGGCTGGCGATCTGCCGGTTCCGGCGACGCGATTCTGGGTCGGGGTGCAGCTTGACAATGACGGCAACGGGGCGATCTACTCTGATCCTGCCGAGCTCAATCAGCTTAGCCTGGCGCTTGGAACCCCCGTTCTTGGTACCACCGGAACCGGTCAGTTCCGTACGAACACCGGCTATAACTGCTTCGGCATCAACGCTCCGAGCGGCACTTACGAGCCGTCGGAACTGGCCCTTTGGCTCGGTGTCGCAGGGCAAGACTTTGAGGGCAAGGTGACCCTGCAGGATGTTGTTGCAGAGCTCGCGGTAGACCGCACCCTGACGGTCTCAGCCTACAGCGGCGCCACGCTGATCACCTCGATCCCCCTGCCGATGTCTCAGGCCGCCACCACCCAAAGTTTCACCATCACTCTCCCCGCCACCCTGCCGTACGCACTAACGAACCCGATTCGGTTCGAAGTGGATGGTTCCAGCTTTCTGAAGCGCACCATTAACGGCTCCGTCCCGGTGCCCCCCTCCGCTGCAGCAATCGCGATCAACCTCGGCACGGTCAATTTGCAGAATGGCGACGTCGATGGCTCCGGCGAAGTGGACGCCGCCGATATTGACGAGGTCATCGCCGCGTTCGGAGATGTCTCATCCGACGATACGGACGTGGACGTTAGCGGCGAAGTGGACGCCGCCGACATAGACATCGTCATCGCCAACTTCGGCGCCGTGGACGAATAAGCTCCAGCCGGGCGGGTGGGTAACCTGCACCCGGCATGCTAGAGATCATATACTGCCTACTCATCGGCCTCGCGGCGGGCGTCAGCAGCGGGCTGTTCGGCATCGGCGGCGGGATCATCATTGTCCCTTTGCTCATCCTCGCCTTTCAGATGACCCAGCAGAAGGCGCAGGGGACCAGCCTGATCGTCCTTCTCGCTCCGGTGGGGTTGCTGGCGGTCAAGAACTATTGGGACAAGCAGGCTATTGATCTCCAGAAGGGTGCGTGGATTGCGTTTGGGCTTTTCTGCGGCGCCTACGCGGGAAGTAAGCTTGCCCTTGAACTAGATCCGGTCCTGATGCGTCGTATCTTCGCTGGCTTCCTCGTGTGCGTGGCTGGCTATTTGTTCTTTAAGAAGTGAGGGGATATGAGTTACAACGACAGTTTCAATTACGGGGCGGGGAAAAAATTTCGACTCATCTTGCGCGAGGCGGGCTCGGCGCGAGACATGGGCGGCGATGAGATGTCGCTCGCGGTGGGCATCGTGGACAACATCTTCATCCAGGCGCTCGAGATGGGCACCAGTGACATCCACTTGCAGCCCGAGCGCGACCAGCTCAAGATCCGGTTCCGCCAAGACGGCATCCTGATCGAAGGCGGCCAGCTCCCGCCGGAGCACGCGATGAACGTCATCGCCCGCCTCAAGCTCGCAAGCGGCATGCGCATCGACGAGAACCGCGAGACTCAGGACGGCCGCATCGACATGGAATTCATGGGGCGGCGGCTCAGCGCGCGAACCTCGTGCGTGCCGTGTCTCAACGGCGAAAAGATCGTCATGCGAATCCTCGACCCGGGCGCGATGAAGGTGGACCTCATGAAGCTCGGCATGCCCGAGGACGTGCTGACCAAGTGGAAAAAAGCCATCTCGGTGCCGTACGGCCTCGTGCTCGTCACTGGCCCCACCGGCTCCGGCAAGACCTCCACGCTCTACGCTTCCCTTCTCACGCTCGACAGCAAGACGCGCAACATCGTCACCGTCGAGGACCCGATCGAGTACGAATTTGACAAGGACGTGGGCCAGGTCCAGGTCACCGAAAAGCTCCCGTTCCCGCGCGTGATGCGCTCCTTCCTGCGCCAAGACCCGGACGTCATGATGGTGGGCGAAATGCGCGACGCCGAGTCGCTGGGCATCGGCATCCAGGCCGCCCTTACCGGCCACCTTGTGCTCAGCACCATTCACACCAACAACGCCATGGAAACCATCGGGCGTATGGTGGACATGGACGCCGAGCCGTATCTCATCGCCGGCGTCACGGTGGCGATCTTGGCCCAGCGGCTCATTCGCCTGAATTGCCAGAAGTGCATGGAGCCGTACAAGCCCACGCCGGACGAGATTGACATGCTCAAAATCACCGCCGCCGATATGGAACGGGCGCGCTGCATGAAGGGCCGAGGCTGCCCCGAATGTCGCAACACCGGCCTCCGCGGACGTGTGGGCGTGTTCGAGATCATCTCCGGAACGATGGAGGTCAAGCACGCCATCGCCGCCGGCGCCTCGTACGATGCGATGGCCGAAGCCGCTCGCAAGCAAGGCTTCCGCTCCATGCTCGAAGACGGCAAGTTCAAGGTTCTGAACGGCTGGACGGTCCCGGACGAGGTGATCCGGGCGGTGTATACGCAGGCGATGGGCTGAGACCGGGGATCGGGGATCGGGGTTCGGGGCCCGGCGTTCTTAAGTGATGAAGGTGATGAACGTGATGAAGGTTTTTGGAATAGAGACTTGCATCGTCGCTTTCGGTTAATTTCGACGCATTCGAAAACAGGGTGTTACGGATGCGAGCAGGTGATTGGGGGCCTGGGACCAGTTTTGAACCTGATATAGGGCGTTAAGTTTGACGCATTCACGGATTCGTCGGATTTGCATGTTTTTGTGATTTCAGAAGGGGTTGGGCTTGGAGGTTGGGGGGTAGGGGACTCGTATACCTTTCCGGTGCCGCGAGTTCGCAATGTCAATCTCTGGTCCGCTTTGCCGTGTGCGCTAGTAGTCTGTCCTGATGAAAGGCTTCCGTAAGCTCGCCGACAGGTCGGCTGAGGAAAGCGGCGCCGGGTCGCCGCTGTCCAAGGGAAAACAGCGAACCGCGAATCACGTTGATTTGAGTGATCGAACTGGTCACTCATCCGAGCCGTATGCAACAATCACCGTAGTGCTCAACGAAGCACTGAGATTATTGACTGAACAAACCGAAAACCCACAATCCCTTCTTATCGTATTGCGCCACCGCAACGACAATGTGTGGTGCGAGGTCCTCAATCGAGGATTCTTCTACTGCGACCACGTCATCTATCTAGCGCCCCAAGATCTCCCCCAGCCTGGCAGCAAGGATGAAGATGAGTTTTACGTTCCTAAAAATGCCCTGAGGGCTTTTCTGTCCGCCATTGGCGGGTCGAGAGAATTCGACACGGTGTCGATCATTTCTGGAAGGGGCACGTCAGATCAACTCAAAATCATTCTCAAGGAGTTGTTGCCGCTCTTATTGCCAGACTGTAGCCTCACCGTCGGCGGTTTCCGCGTTACCGCAGAGCAGCTCACCCGATTGACGAGCAACTTCGCTACCCTAGAGTTCATCGCCTGCACCTTTGCCCGTGGCTGGTGGAAATCGCCCTTAGGCGACAAGCCTTGCACGGACCTGCGGATGGACAGCTGTTGGGGTGTATTGCCCAAAAAGGTCAACGCCGGACAAGCCAGCTGGGGCTCGTTGAAATCCATCCACATTAAAGGCCGAGAGCGCCCCGAGTCACTCCGCCGAAATGAGATCTACAGGGAGTGCCTCCTGCCCAGGCGCGACTACCAAACGTTTGCCGATGCCTGGGTTCACACGTTCTGGGCGACGAACCTTGAGGACGCACATCTGTACGATTGTGTGTCGGTCGACTGTCTGAAGGTCCTTCCTCCGAGATCCACACTGCGAACGCTCTGGATCGATTCGGGGGTGACGCCTTCGGTTTTGGGATGGGTTGTCGGGAACTCGAACCTCGTCGAAATTGAACTCCTTTGGGCACCTGGAGTGCAACTCCCCTGGCACATGCTGAAAAAGCTCAAACGCCTCCGCGGACTCCGACTCGAAGAGAGCTGCCTCAATGACGAGGACTTATCTGAAATTGCCACCTACACTCGACTCGGATACATCACGACGTACTACACCGATCTAACGCCCCAATCCTGGCCACTAATCCTGTCCTGGCCAGGCCTCAAACAATTCTGGGGATCCCAAGAGCTTGCCTTTGAAACTCCGCCGGCCGGCCTTCCAGAGACAACAGAACTCCGAGAGTTCGTCGCCCTAAACACCCGATTCCCTTGGTTCGAAGGCTTCCTCCGTCGTTACCCGAACGTGAAAGTCGTCGAGATGTAGCGCGGGGCGTGGTTCCTCTCGCCTCAACCTCTCGCCGCGATAACCGTGGCTGTCGGCCCACCAAAAGCCCCCTACTACAGTGAGGAAGTTATACTTATGAAGATGTCCTTCATAACGCGGACACCCCTTGCGAAAGTGATCACCTGGATGCTGGGGGTTCTTTTGCTTGCCGGGGCCACGGGGGGCGTACTTATTTGGATAAAATATCGACCTGCGACCTCACCAAAGCTTGATGCGATCGTGTATCGGATGGAGAAATTGGGCCTCACCACCCTTGAATCGAGAACCCAAACTGCGGGCGCCCATCCGCTTGTTAAGGATCGGTACGTGATTCGTGACGAGGCGTATTTTGGTAGCTACGAGAGTTCAGCTATTGTTGAAGCGCGACTTGAAAGGTACTGTGCGCCCCGCAGTAAGTGGGACCACAGTTGGATCAGGTGGATCGTTTACGACAAACGGGAAGAAAACTACCCGTTTCAAGGCGGCCCCGTGATTCCAGAGGATTATCCGACGCTAGTATGGATCGCAGTGGACACAAACGTTTACTGAGGCTAACTAACGAGACGGGGCACTGTTCGCGGCGGCACTTTGAGGCACACAACACGTCGGTTCATCAGCACAACCTGTCGGTATTGCGGCTGAACTACCTCTCAGTGCCCGTGAACCGACGTACTTTGTCTGCAGAGCACCTCTCCGTGCCCGTGAACTGACGTACTTTTTCCGTAGAGCACCTCTCCGTGCTGCTGAACCGGGTCTCCTTGTGCCTGAACCGGTCGGCTGTGCCAGTGAACTGGGTCACTTAGTGAATGAACTACCTCTCCGTGGCAAAATACCGACTCTCCTAGTGCCTGAACCGCCTCTCCTAGTCCATATCCCGCATTTTTTTCCCGAGTGCAACTCTAGGATCCACGCTAGTCGCGCCATGGGGCGCGATCCGAGCGCGAAGTTGTACTTCACATTTATGAAACGCGAAGTTGCGCTTCGCCGCTCGACGCCTGCTAATGATGTTGCGGCGGGAGCCCGAGTGCAACTCGGGGGTCCATAAATGCCGAGTGCAACTCGGCGCTCCACTAGTCGCGCCAAGGAGTGGCGACTGGAGCGCGAAGTTGTACTTCGCATTTGTGGAACGCGAAGTTGCACTTCGCCGCCCGCCACTCTTCCCACATCGCCGCGAGAGCCCGAGTGCAACTCGGGGGTCCATAAATGCCGAGTGCAACTCGGCGCTCCACGCTAGTCGCAGTTCGCCGCACGCCACTTGCTTATGATCTTGCCGCAGGAGCCCGAGTGCAACTCGGGGGTCCATAAATGCCGAGTGGAACTCGGCGCTCCACGCTAGTCGCAGTTCGCCGCACGCCACTTGCTTATGATGCCGCCGCTGTAGCCCGAGTGCAACTCGGCGCTCCAGCTATCTCGCACTTTTTGGCGGGGGCAGGGTGTATCGTTAAGGTCTAGAGTCGCGCCGCTCAGGTGCTCTGAGGGGGAGACAGGCATACCAGCACATCCCTAGCGAAAAACAAAGCGCGGGGGAAGCCGCGTAGCCCCAAATGGAATCGGGCCGGGAGAAATCCCGGCCCGTGCGTTGTTGATGTCGTTCGCTTAGCGGACTACATCTTCATTTTCGGCTGCATCATGGGGCATTCCATCATGCTCTTGCCATCTTTCATGTGGCTCGACATGTGGCTCATCATCTTCATCTGCATGGCATCTCCCATCGTATGCATCATCGCCTGGTGGGCGACGAGTATTTTGACGATGGCGGAGGTTGCGACCCCTTTGGCGTTGCCGTTGGCGGCGTCCATCCGGGTGACCATTCGGCTGAGGTCCGCGTCGACGGCTTTCATGGTGGCCTTATGCTTTTGATGCTCGGCCATCATCTGCTTGCACTGGGCGGACATGTCCATTTTTTGGTGATCTTGCATGGCGGGAGCCGTGCCGGATTGGGCGAAGACGAGCACGCCCGAACCCACGATTAGAGCGGCGGTTGCCGCGGTCAATAGTTTTTTCATGTTGTTTTTGCCCTTAAGAGTGCGTCGGCGCGTGGAGGGGGTGCGTGCCGATTTGTCGCTCAAGAGTCGATACGCGCAAATGCGATCCGCTCGCCCGTCACCTCTTTGTATGTCAGTGGCTTGACTGACGGCGATTGACAGGCGGATCCCTGACGGGAAGCAAAGCGCCGCGCAGTCCCACAGTGGGGTGCGCGGCTGAGATTAGTTTCCTAGACGGGTGGCGTCGTCGCCGCGGGGGTTTGAGCGGTCTTGGCGGAGGGTGTGGACGCGGGCGTCGGAGTCGTCGTCTCCCGTGAGTCCGCCGGAATTGCCATCGGAGAGGGCGCTTTGGAGGCCGGCGCTGGCCCCGCCGGAACTTCCGCCCGACGTGCCGCCCTCGGTTTCAAGTTCTGGTTCGGTCTCCTGCTTCCTGGGGTCGACTCCGTCGTAGACGCCGGATTGGTCGCCGTAGAGCGGCTCCGGATCGGTCGTGAAGTCGGCGGCGGTCAACGTGTCATCCGCGTGGGCATCGAGGATGTCCGCCGGGTCGCCCATTTTTGCTCCTTCCGGACTGTCGGCGGCCTGGGTCTCCGGATCGCGGTCTGACCCGTTATCGCCGAGAACACGCTTTAACGCTTGGTCGGCTTTCTCGAGGCCCTGCTGCATCTTTTCGGTTCGGTCTTCGGGGGGATTGGTTTGGTCCATATAGGCTGTACGTGCGGAGTGCAGTCGGTGAGGCGGTAAGAAACAAGCCCTCAGATTTTTATCTGAGGGCTGCAGTGCAGATTGGGTTCTGCTTTGCTTACTCGTCTGTTTCCCCGAAGTTGGCGATGCAGACATCGATGTCCGCCGCGTCCACTTCGCCGGAGCCATCTACGTCCCAGTTGCGGTTGCCCGGACCGGGGAAGATGGCGCCGAAGTGGGCGATGACGAGGTCAATGTCAGCTCCGTCCACTTCCCCGCTCTCATCCACGTCGCCGTTGGGCAGAACGAATGTGAGTTGGGCGACGGTCGCGGTGGAGAGGTTGACGTTGCCGATCTTGCGGCAGAGCCACGTTCGGCCTCGGACGGTGACGGTATACGTCCCGGTCAACGAGGTGGTGAACGTGAAGTTGCCCTGGGCATCCACCAACACGTTTTCGATCACCTCAACCACCCCACCCGCAGCATTGCGGAGCGAGACGGAGATCACCTCGCCGGCGATGGAGGCCATGAACTCATTCAGCACCACGCGACCGGCCACGCCCAATGGGCATGGAATTTCCACGTCACCGAGAGTGGTCTTCGCTGAAGTCGTGGCGACTCCGTCAAGGTCGATGACGATCGAGTTTGCCAGGTTCCCGCCCGCTAGCGGCACGCCCTGAAGGCCGTACCAATAGTTGGTCGAGAACATGTAGTCGGACATGAACCAGTTGCGATTGCCGAGGGCACCGCCGCTGCAGTTACGACTGTCGAAGTCGGCATCTACGCCGCCTGCGCTGTTCGCGCCGCCCATCGCACCAAGGTTGATGTGATAGCTACCGCCAACCGGGTTGGCCACCTGACTCCAGGTCAGGGTGTCCGGATTGCAGGCGTATTCCAGGCCTCTGGATCGGTGTGGGAACGTATTGGTGAACGCATCCACTCTAACCGTTGGATTGACAGGAAGCGCGTGCCACCAGAGTTGCTCGTAGGCCGGTGTCACATTGGGGGACGCGCTCACGAAGTAGTCTCCCATTCCGCGCTCGGCGAGGATCATGTGAGCCCGCTCTTGGTTCGTCGAACCAGGCACTCGGTAGTTCTGGAACGTGATATCCGAGATGGGCGCGGTGGCGCTCAGCGAGATATTGCCCCAGGCGGTGATGAGGTCCGGCGTGCTGAGCTCGAAGCGCAGCGAACTGGGCACGAAGTCGTCGGTCGTCGGATTGATTTCCACGGACCAGACTTCGTTCTTCTGCGTACCGAAGTTCGAGAAGTCCTCGTTCCAGCGCGAGAAGTAGACGCGGCCTCGGTGATACTTGGCGGCCCAGATGTTCTCGCCCCATCGCGCGAATCCGTCGCCGTGAGTGGCACCGGTGTCCGCGACCCATGGGTCGAAGGAATTGAGCTTCTGCCCCGCCATATTGAAGCGATACAGTTTGCCATCGTCCATGCACGTGGCAAAGATCTGTCGGTTGTCGTAGTCGAAGGTCACGTCGCCGACTTCGGGGAATGCCTGGCTGGACATTTCGATTTCGGGGCGCTGCGTCGGGAAGTTATTGGGCTGACTCGCGATTCCGGGGTCCGGTCCGCTCGGCAGGCCATTCCAACCGGTGGTCGTGTCTTCATTGAAGATCGTCACCTTGCCGGTGATGTTCGAAATCTTGAAGATGCGTCCGTGGAGCCTTCGATCGGCCACTTCGTTGGGCGAAGCGACATGATTTCGACCCGGCGTACCCGGGCTGTTGAAGTCAATAATCGTCGGCGCGTAGTCGGCGTTATAGGCTGATGTTTGCGCGACGTAGACGTTGCCTTCGTCGTCAAAGGTGAGCGCGAAGACGTTGCCCATGTACTTCTTGGTCCACTTGGCATCGTCGGGGACGATTGCCGGATTGGTGTCCAAGCCGTTGTGGAAACCACGCGGGGTGAGGGCCCAATCCGTGCCGAGGGTCGGCGGGAAGCACTGATATTGATCCTGGTTCATGTAACCGAAGACTAGATCGTCGCGCATGGCGGTGTTCGGATCGTCGTTAGTGTTTGCTGAGTAGCAGGTCACCGCGGCGATTGATTTACCCGAGAGCGGAGCCCATTCGGGGAAGTTGTAGCCCGGTCCACCGGTTGCGCTTTGGGCATTGTACGACGGTCGCCGAGCGTAGCAAATCGCAGAGCGATCGTCGCAACGCAGGCACGTCGGGAGCTGGATACAGTGATCTTTGACGCAACACAGCGTCCCCCCACTGTAAAACATGATCTTAACGTAAACCATTTGACCGTCTATACCGGTCCCGGTTAGGTTCAGATTGAGGTTGACAACGCCGCCCGGAGCAACGTTGACGTTGGTGACCGTGGGGGTTGCCGTTACTCCGCCTTGGCCCACCGCCCAGATCTGCTGGACGAAGTAGGGGGAAAGATTTTGGAGAGTCAGGGAGACTTGGTAGCTGCCGTTCGGGAGGCATTCGACGACGCTGTTCAGCTCTTGGAAGCAGTCGCAATCGGGCACCTTAAAGCAGATTCGCTCGGCGCAACAGATCGCGAGGTCGAACGAGTGGAAGGTCATCGTGAAGCACGACTCGCTGTTCGGCTGAAGGCCGGTCACGTTCAAAACGATTTGGCCAGTTCCGCCGCCAGGAATTGGCGGGTTCATTTGGACTGGATTTGGAGAGACGGTGACGCCTGGAGGCGCATTCACATACACCCAAGCGATGGGCCATGCGTTCGTGTTGGTGACGGTGAACGTGACCGTCGCGGTGCCGTCGGGCAGACCATTGGCGCCAATGTTCCAAATGATCTTGGGTGGCTTAATCTTAACGCACTCTTTGTGATAGCCGAAGTCGCGTCTCGCTGGCACGGTTGCATTCACGTTCACGCTGATCGCGCCGAAGGCGGTCGTCGCCACGAGGCTCCCGCCCAAGGTGACCAGGGGAGGGAGAATCGTGTAGGTGCCGGGCGCGAGGTTGTTGAGCTCGTAGTTCCCGTTCGCGTCGGTAAAGACCGATCCGTAGTAGGAAGGTCCGGCGATCAGCAACTCGACGCCGGCGATTCCTGCCTCGCCGACGTCAAAGGTTGCGCTCACGTTGTCGTCGGAGAAGGTCTTCCCGCGCAACGTGCCGCCGCCTCCTTGGGCGAAGGCCGCCACGGCCCAGCAAACCAACAGCAGCATCAAAGCTAGCCGACTCAAACCAAATTTTCCGTTCATTGCAATTCAAGGGTCTAGATTCATCGAGAATCCAGTCCCATAAGAGTATGCTGAATGCAATTCGCGTACAACAGTATTTTTACTAGGGTGTTGAAAGACTGTTGATTTTGCTCGCTGGGGGATTGGGGGCGAAGTCGGCCTGAAGGCCTCGCTCCGAAGGCGGCCTGAAGGCCCCCCTCCAGCTTGATAGCCTAAAGGCTATGCGCCGGGTGACAGCCTGAAGGCTATCCTCCAGCTAATCCAGGAGGGTGAAGAGGGATTTGCCGAGGGCTTGGCCGGAGATGCGGTACTCGCGGACAAAGATGACCTCTTGCGAGGTGCCGAGCCACTCGACTAAGTCGCCGATATCCGCCTCGACTTCGTGAGCCACAAAGAAGCCACGGACAGGGCGACCGGCGGCGTCGACCAACGAGGTGTCCACGTAAACCCTCGCCTCGGCGGGGGAGAGGGAGCGCACGACAGACTGGGTTGGCGCACCCGCCACAGTGACCTCCTCGCCGAACCGATTGAGAAACGACTCGACGCGCTGCAGCAGGCCAGTCATGGTTCGACTCCTGCCTTCCCGGTGGCCGCCAAGACCGCGCTGGGAATGCCGATTTCGAGGTCAACTTTGAGCCAGGGGCGGAGCTTCTGCCAGCCGGAGGCGATCATGCCGCTCGGGTCTCGGGGGTTGTCGAACCGGCGCGGGAAGAGCTGCAAATCCCCGACGATGATCGAGAGCAGGAGCTCGGGGCGGCGGTAATGCTGCGCCAAGAATTCGCCCGCGATCACCTCAGCTGCGCCGTCATCGAGGGCCGCCGCCAATCCGGTATCGGAACTGGCGAGGGCCTCGGGTTTGATGGCGTAGCTGATCACCGGCAAGAGGCGCGTGATGGCGCGATCGATGGCGTCCTCGAACTCCGCTTCGAAGACGCCCGCGCGATCTTGGACATCGGCGACCAAGACGGTCAGGGCCATGGGTCGGACTCCTCGCGCCGGAATCGGACGCCTAGTTGCTCCGCCAAGTGGCGGAGCAGGGTTGTGTTCTCACGAGTCCCTTCCGAGAGCGCGCGGATGGCGGAGGCGACCTCCTTTTGGGATTCGTCCAGGTGGCGGCTGGACGTCTCGACGAACCGGACAAACTGGTCCACCAGCGCTCGCTGCTG
Organism: Chthonomonas sp.; assembly: GCA_043754215.1. GTDB lineage: Bacteria > Armatimonadota > Fimbriimonadia > Fimbriimonadales > Fimbriimonadaceae > JAFLBD01. The sequence continues at coordinate 32,656 of JAYUVF010000023.1, forward strand.
ACCGATGATGAGTCGCGACAGGGCCAAGACCCCCGCGACCACTCCGCCCAGCAACATCGCCAGCTCTGAGCCGACTTCGAACGGCATCACGAGAAGCCGCCTGCGTAGGCAAGCTGCCACAGGCCGTAGCCCACGTTGTAGCGACCGCGCACGCCGTAGAGGTACTGGTCGCGCATGAACGCAGCTTCCGAGCCGGAGCCGGCCTCGAGGGCGGTGAACTCCACCGGCACATCGCTGCGCTGTTGCAGGATGATCGGGCGGACGGGGCGGCGAGTGTCCATCACGAACCACTTGGCAGCATCGTCGCCGGTGAGGAACGGCGAGACCAGCACCTTGAGCTTGCCTTGGAATACGTTGAGGTAGTTCGTGGCGGCGGAGTCTTTCACCACCACCGGGCTTTGCACCAGCTCCATCGCGCTCCACATCAGCTCGGGGCCGACCAGGAGGGTGTCGGGGGTGACGCCCATCGGCGTGCCGGTCTCGTCGCGGACGCTCATCATCGCACTGACCGCGGCCTTGATGGCGTCGCTGTCGAGGGCGCTATCGGTCACGTTTGTGACCGATTCTCCCGCCACGGTCCGCACCCCGAAGAAGGCGTTGCCGTCGTAAATGGTCTCGGTGTCGCCATTGGCGAGGGCTTCCACCACCATTTGGTGGCGATGGATCGCCACCCGGGAGGCCATTTCGCGGATGCGGAGTCGGATCAGATCGAGCTGATCGTCCTCCATGGCGCGGCGGCTAACCGCGAGGGTCGCTTCGAACACCTTATCTTCGATTTCGGTGGAGTGGCTGCCGATGCCGCTGGGGCGGCGTTCGTCAATGAATTCGCGCATCGGCGGCGAGAAGCCCAGCCAGGCGTACTTTTGGGTCGGGAGCGTGGTATTGATGAGGGTCGCGATCTGCTCAACGGGGCTGCTGTCGATGGTCGAGCGATAGGCAAGGTCGAATTCGGTCTTGAGACCGGCGAGCATGAGCTCGGGAATATCACTTTGGGTCAGTGCCATGGGTTCTGGGTTCCTCCTTATAGGGTGTAGTTGTCAATGCGGATGCGGATGCCCGACGTGCCGGCGGAGTTGTTCTCCATCGCGACGATGGTGCCGACTTTGTATTGGCTGGTGAGGCCGGTGGTGGCGACTTGGACGTCGTTGTCGGTGTAGGCGAAGGCTTCCTTGCCGAGGTCGGTGACGGCGGGCGTGAAGCCCGATTGGGGGGCGAAGACGAACGATCCGCTCTTGGTGACGTTCAACGACACCCCGCCCGCCGTCCCGCCCAGGTTGTTCACGGACTCGGCGGCCACGCCCACAAACTTCAGGTTCGCGGTGCCGTGGGCCATCGGAACCAAGAATCCGCTGGCGTTGACGCCCACCAGGGCGCCCTTCCAGATCTTGACATCCGACATTTTGTAGGCGACCACCAGGCCCGGTCGCTCATAGGCTTCATATGCTTTTGTTAATGCTGACATTGTTGTTTTTGATGGGGGACTAAGCCTTGCGGCGGGCGATTTCCTGGAGGCTCACATCCGGGAAATAGCGGCGATAAAACTCCTCTTCCTCGTGGGGCAGCCACACTGGCGGCGGAGGATTTGGCGCGAGATCGCCGAAGAGCTGGAGCTTCGGCATTCGTTCTAATAGGTCCAATACTAGTTGCTGAACCGGACGCATGGAGCCTTCGAATTGCGCCGACCGTGGGCACGTGAGGAGCGCTTCGACGAAAGGGATTTGGGCCGGGGTGATCTTCCCCGCTGCCTCGAGCTCGCGGGCTTTCGCCTGGGCATCGAGGAGCGGCACGAGGAAGCCAGAGTGGAAGAGCTTCGCGCTGGCGATCCGAGGGTTCCGCACCAGGCTCACCTCGCGAATCTCGATCAGATCGGGGGAGAGGCCGAGCGAGAGGGAGGTTGCGCCACTCCGCTGGATGAGCGCGTCCGCCTCTGGGGTGAGGGCGATGGTGCCGAAGAGTTCTTGACCTTCGGCGCGTACGGCAGTGAGATAGCCGAGCTCTAGCGGATTGGAGCTGTGCTCGATGAGGACTGGCACGGGCAGGTCGAACTGCGCCTCCATTCGGCGCAGGTCCTCGGGCGAGACGGTGATCCCCTTGTCCGGGTATTCGCCCGCTTCGAAGAGCTTGGCCTGGCGCTCCACCCATTGTTGGGCGGTCGTTAAAAAGGCCGGGGGTTCTTCCCCGGCCTCACGAAACTCGACCGCGATGGCCTCGCGGTCTTGGGCCGATGCTGGCGTCCGCTCGCCGAGATAACCCGGCCCTGCCGCCGCCGCCCGGCGCTGTCGTTCTAAGTTGGTGTTTGTCATACGCTACGGATTTACGTAGACGTATGACGGGTAAGTCAACCTAGGATTTTCAGATTACGGCTCCGGATCCCCCGTTAGGCCGAAGTTGGCGATGACGAGGTCGATGTCGGCGGCGTCGATCTCGCCGGAGCCATCGCAGTCAGTGGCACCGAATCCGGGATCGCCGTTCACCGTGCCAAATGTGGCGATAACCATATCGATGTCCGCGGCATCCACTTCATTGGATTGGTCCACGTCGCCAGCGTACATTTCCAGAATAGGTTGATTGTTGTACGTGGTGGGACTGGTGTAAGGCAGATAAAACGCGTCTCTTGGAACGGGCGGTTCGCCCAGAGGCGGGTAGAGCCGGTTTAGGAACGGCGTTCCGAAGTATCCAGGGACAGCGGCGGAATTGCAGCGCATGTAGATGCGGTAGCTCCCGGTTACTGTTGCCGGTGGCGACAGACTCAGACGACCAGTAGCTGAGACATAGTTTGTTTGTACAGTCGCTCCGCTCATCGGAACGCCCGCCGCATCAGTGTAGGTCACGCTAATCGCAGGAGGGATGCTGCCGATGTAGGTCGGACTCGAACCCAATTGGCCCAGGGAGAGAGCCAGTGCTGGCGTATCGATGGGGTTGGCCAAAAATCCAAAGCTATTACCATTTGTTCCAAGAGCGCGAACAGTGATTTGCCCTAAGTTATTGATGTCATAGCAAGCATCTAATGACGCAATGTTAGGAGGCACAGTGTTATTCGGGTCGTTTGGCAAGGGTGCGAGCTGGTCTATGAGCAAGCCCGTGCTGTAGCCCTGAAAAATCCGCGCATTGAAGGAGTTGGCATTTCCATCTTTATTAACTCCGATAATTTCGAAATTTTCATTACATCCTTCTGGATGAGTATTTGGCCCAAAGTCCGCAACCATCATTCCACGGTTATTGTATGCCAGCGCGTGAATCACATATGGAAGACCTACATTGCTATAGCCAGCCATCACAAAGGCCCCTTCTTCAGTCGCTTCAAGTATCCCTCCTTTAGTGTGAGGCGATGGCTGCGTATAGGTAATTCCGGTCTCGGGCCTGTAGTAAAAGGGAGTCAGAGGAGGGCTTCCAGAAGGCGACCCCATTAAACCAAGAATTGTCCCATTCTCAAAGATGCCCTCGAAGCTATGCGAGCTGGAAGTGCTAATCGGGGGTTGCGTTAGTGGGCTTGAGAAAATGCCGTTTACATCACGGAGAACCCCTTGGTATTCAGGCTCGTAGTATCTACCAACACTCACCCCTGAATTGTTGATTCCTAACAAAAATGAATCACCCCAACCAACCGTTGGCATTTGGACTGCACCAGAATTAATGTTCCACAAAAATCCTCGAAATCGTCCGCCTACAATGAGAGAACCAACAACGGTGCCAGCCTCGTTCACGTCGTAAATGTAGGCACCCGTGGCACCAGGAATAATGTCAGTCGCTGAGGTCCAGCCGATCAATGCCCCATTTTTCCAGCGAGCTATAACGGGCGGCAATCCCGTTCTTTCGACAACACCGTAAACCGTACCCTCGTCGATTATGTTCCACGGGTAAGTGCGCACGGCGCCCGGAATGCCCAACGTCGGTAGCGACTGTAGCGAGTATTTGCGGATCGGCCATTCTACTGCTGCACCGGCGTTGACCCTACCAAATCCGAAGTTTATGTCGTTTCCAAGCGGCCCCATGTTGCCGCATCGCAGGAGCATTCGTCGTTCGATTTCGGTCGGACTTAGAGTCGGCGATCGGCCCATCATCAGCGCCAGGGTTGCAGCCACTTGGGGTACCGCGAAGCTCACACCCGCCGGAGCGTTGCCATAAGTTCCTCCCTTACGGATCGTGTAGATCTGGGTGCACGGGGCGAAGCAATCCACGCCCTTGCCGTAGCCAGAACCGGTCGAGATGTTCTGGTACCAACGAGCGTCAGATTGGTCCGTGCCGCCGACCACCGTCACGTCTTCATGGTCAAAATTTGCCCAGTCGGTGTTGGTGTTCCCCGCTGACCAAACAAGCAGCGCCCCTTGGCTACGCGCCCAGGTTCCAATCGCCCCCACATCGGCATACTCGACCTCCGTGTAGCTAACGCTCACCACTTTTGCCCCGTTGTTGACGGCCCACTGGACGCCTTCAAGCAATTCGCTTCTCGGGGTTGAACCCGTAGCGCTGTCCGTCGCCCGGATCGGCATCAAGCGGAGATCCCAGCCGACACCGGAAACTCCGTTGGCGTTGTTGCCCCTCGCCGCGGCGACGCCCGCGGTTCGCGTTCCGTGACCGGCAGTCGTGATGTCGTTCACTGCTCCTCCAGCAGACTGTGCCAAGCCAGAAATTGTGTTGTAGCCTGATACGAGATTAGGGGCGAGATCTGGGTGAGCCGTATCGACTCCTCCGTCAACCACCGCTAAGATGGGAGCTTGAGTTCCGGTTTGAAAGTCCCATGCGCGGGGGGCCGATATCTGGAATAGGTGCCACTGATTGTTTAGGTTTGGATCGTTTGAAGTGGCCGTCGGGATGGCGACAGTATTCGGCTCCACGCTCTCGTATGTGCCAGTTGCCAGAAGCGTCTGACGGTACTCCTGCCAGCTAATCCCCTGGGGTGGTCGCACCACCAGAATGTGACCATCGGCCAACGTCTGCACAACCTGAGACCCAAGCGTCCGACCGGTGGCCCCCACGTCGTAGTGCCGCGTCTCGCCAGCGAAAAACTCCCGCGACTTCGGGACGACGATCAAATCGCCCGTAGGTTGCCCCACCTTTGCCTGCGCTACTGCGACGATAGCCATAGCCAACCCGATCGTGCTCAATGTCCTTAGCTTCATTTTGTTCCTCTTCAAGCACGGCGCATCTTTGCCCCCTGCCTTACCAATCTACGGGTTGATCCCCTTCAGATTCGTGATTTACGTCACGAACCATTCAAGCAAAACAAATAATCGCTACAGGTGTAGCAATCTCCCATTCCCATTGTACTAAGAAAACCGCTCGAAACCTAATCCGCAAATGATCCTGGAAGTACACTTTCCTTTATGGTTCGGATTGGCGTGCTGGGGGCTGGGGGGATGGGGAATGTGCATACGCGGCATTGGAGCGCAATGCCTGACGTCGAACTGCGGTTTTTTGAGCTTGATCCCCAGCGGCGCGCCGACTTTGGAACGCGTCATTCAGTTCAGCCTGCCGACTCCTACGAGGCGCTGATCGAGTGGGCGGACGCGATTGATATCTGCCTTCCTACTGATGCACACGTCGCCAATGCTCTCCAGGCTATTGAAGCGCGCAAGCACGTGCTGTGCGAGAAGCCGATGGGGCTCGATGTGGCGCAGTGCGCCCAGATGCTCGAAGCGGCCGAGAAGGCCGGCGTCACCCTCATGCCCGCCCAAGTGGTGCGCTACTTCCCTGATTTCAAGAAGGCGCACCAGCTCGTGGCCAGCGGCGCCGTGGGCAAGCCGGCGACGGCAAGGACTCGGCGCGGAGGAAAGGCCCCGGTGGGGAGTGCGGGGTGGTTTCAGGATGTCGCGCGCTCGGGCGGCGTGCTGCTTGACCTGGCGGTGCACGATTTTGATTGGCTGAGATGGACTCTTGGCGAAGTCAAGTACGTGACCTCGCGCTCCGTCCGTCTCGGAAATCCCGCAGCGCTGGAAGGCAAGCCGGGCGATTACGCCCTCACGACGCTCGAGTTTGAGAGCGGGGCGATCGCGCACGTGGAGGCCACCTGGCTCGACCCTAGCGGCTTCCGCACGACCCTAGAGGTTTGCGGAGATGCGGGGATGATTGAATTCGATTCTCGGCGCGTGGGGACATTGCGGCGTCACACGGAAGCGAATAGCCAAGTTGAGTCTCCGGTGGCGGGCAGCGAAGACCCCTATTACTGCCAAGGCCGGGCGTTTGTGGAGACCGTTACGGGGAAAATCGCGGCACCGGTGACGGCGTTGGACGGGCTTAAGGCGGTCGCGATTGCGAGAGCGGCGATTGAGAGTTGCCTTACCGGAAAGCGGATGGCTCCGGAAGGCTAGCGGAATAAATTCCTGGTGCCGGGTGGCGGGCTAAAGCCACACCCTCCAGTGGATGCGGCGGAATAAATTCCTTGCGCCGGGTGGCGGGCTGAAGCCACACCCTCCAGGCTGGGGCTAGAGGCCCCAGGCGCGGGTGGCGGCCCGGTCGGGGTAGGCAGTGAGGTACTTGTCGTACCGGCGGAGCAGGTCGGGCACGGTGACGAATTTGAACCCCTTTTTCTTCAGCGACGCCAAGATCTTCGGGAGGGCCTCGGCGGTCCAGGTCTTGCCGTAGCCATCGTGCAGAAGCACGATTTCGCCTGGATTCGGGGTGAAGGCCACGTTCTTATAGACCGTCTCGGCGTCCTTTGTGCCTGTGTCTGCGCCACTCATCGTCCAGATCACCACCACGTCCTTGCGGGATATCGCCAGCGGCGTCATCTCGTTTTTGGTCACGCCATAGGGTGGGCGATACATGATCGGCGTGTAGCCTATGACGCCCTTGATGAGGCTGTTCACGCTCTTAAATTCCTTATGGGCTTTCGCTGAGTCGGCTTTGCTCGGATGAGAATAGCTGTGCTGGCCGATCGCGTGGCCCGCCGCGGCGACCTGCTCCACCACCTTCGGGTAGTGCTTCACGTTGGAGCCGAGCAGGAAGAAAGTGGCCTTAGCGTCGTACTTTTGGAGGGTCGCCAAAATGCGGGGTGTCACACTCGGGTCCGGGCCGTCGTCAAAGGTGAGGGCGATAACTTTATCGCGAAACTTTTTTGGGCGAGCCACCACAACTTTGCCGCGATAGCGATTTGGGATATCAAGAGAATCCAGCCGGATGCTGGGGGCCGGAGTCAGCACGAGTCCGAGCATCAGGGGGAGAATGGCCATCGGGCAAATGGTACCAGCCCCCGCCCGCGTGTCATCATCTATTTCACTTAATATGAGTTCAAATTCGCCAGATTCCGTGCTCTTTGTGAACGCCAATTCCCGGCGGGGAGAATTGTGGTTTGAGCAGTCGCAAACGATTCTAAGGGGGATGGGTCACGACCTTCGTCGTGCCGAACTTTACAAGAAGCCCGGACCGATGGAAAAAGCGGTCAAAGAGGAGATCGCCAAGGGCACGCCGCTCATCATCGTGGGCGGTGGAGACGGAACGTTTGGCGCACTGGACCACTTCTTCGCTCGGCAAGAGTCAGTGCTTGGCGTCTTGCCCCTCGGGACCGGGAATGCGTTCGCCCGAGACCTCGGCATCAAGACAAGCTTGGAGCATGCTTGCGAAGTCATCGCGAAGGGCAAGATTAGCAAGGTGGATTTAGGGCTTTTGGGCGAAGAGCACTTTTTGAACGTGGCGACGATTGGACTTACCACGCAAATTGCGCGCAACCTCGACAAGCGGCTGAAGAAGGTGTTCGGCCCGCTTGCCTATCTCATATCGATGTATCGGGCCCTTCAAAAGGTCGAACCTTTCGACGTTCGGCTCGAGCTGCCGGACGAGGTGGCCGAATTTCGTTCGTTACAGGTGGTTTTGGGTAATGGACGGTTCCACGCGGGCCCGTTCCTCATTGCGCCAGATGCCCGTCTGACAAGCGGGAAACTCCTCGCCTACGCCCTGGAAAGCGATCGAAAATCCGCGCTGCTCCGACTCGCTATTGCGGTCCAGTTCGGACGGCATGTGGATATGAAAGATGTCCGCGTGTGGCGGGCGGGCTTGGGGCGCATCGCCACCAACCCAACCCGGACGGTTACGGTGGACGGGGAAATGATCTTGGAGACCCCACTCAACTTCGGAGTGGACCCCAAGTCTCTAAAGGTGATGACTCCGCTCGACTTTGTAGAGGATTAGAATCGCCGGGGTTCGGGGTCTTCGATCGCGGCGAGAACGCACTCGATCCAATCCGGTCCGTCGGAGATTTCGATGCAAGTCATCCGCATCAGGTTTTTCCCGTATTCTCTGCGAACCGAATCCGTTAGATCCTCAACGGCATCCCGCACAAATTTTCCGAGCGCTGAATCGCCGGTGTGGGTGACGTTCACGATCGCACCTCCGCCTACTTCGAGCATCTTCCCGACCTGCGAGCGGTTCGCCCACGCGAGATCGGCGATTTGGTCGAGAGCCTCGCGCCACTCTTCGGGCGGGGTGGCGAGGAACGACTCGATTTGCGGGGCGACCGCGAAGTTCACGGCCCCATGCAAATGGTGACTCACCTTCTTCCGGATCGCCGCCATCGCGGATTCCATAGAGGCGGGCTGGTTTCGGCGAACTCGGATGCGCAGGTCGGCGAAGTTCTCGCTCACCGCGCCGTCGAGAAATACTGTCTTGGCTCCGGCTCTCTTGAGTTCGGCCTGTAGTGCCACCATCTCCGCTCGCGCGGGTCCGAAGAGCGAGACGTTCTTTTCTTTCAGGCGAAGCATGACTTACGACCGCTCCACGCGCAGTTCAAGACTCCCGAGCCGGATCACATCCGACGGCTCCATCCGGGTGCGCATGTTCGCCCCAAGCTTCGCGTCGTTCAGCATCGTGCCATTGGTGGATCCAACGTCGGTGATGAACACGCCGCTCTCCTCAACCTCAATCGTGCCGTGCTTTCCACTGACGTAGGCATCGGGGATCACCACGTCGTTCTCGGCTTTCCGGCCAAAGGTGTTCAGGCCCGCCTTAAGCGGATAGCTGTTCCCTCCGCCCACGAGCATCGCGGCGGCGGTGACGGCCGAGGGTGCTACGCTGATGCTGGCGGTTTTGCCACCGATCGGCATTGCTGTTTTTGCGGATTCCCCTGGTAGGGAAAGCGTCAGCTCGAAGCCACCAAGAGAGATGACCTGCCCTTGGGTGACCCCGACTGAAGAGCCTTCAGCCACCGCGCCGCTGCTCACTTTGGTGCCGTTGGTTGACCCGAGGTCCATTACCGTGACCGCGTCACCTTGCACCGTCACCATCGCGTGCCGACGGGAGATGCGCGTGTCGTCGATGATGATGTCGCCTTGCCGACCCAACACGTTTTCGCCGGGTCGAAGAATGTGCTCCCGACCGGCCGTATCGATCAGGACCGGCATTTGAATCGTGGGCGCACCGAAGGCATCTTCGGGCAATGCCCGGTCAAAAATGAGGCCGCAATCAACGCAGAACATCACGCCCACCGGGTTGAAAGTGCGGCACACCGGGCACTGCACCGGCTTGATGGTTTGGGTTGCCTGCAGGGTCGGGGCCGTTCCCATCATGGTCCGGTTGGGGTCCATCATTTGGGTTCGATTGGGGTCCATGGGCTATACGTTACCCGGCACCGAGGCCAGTCGCGCCAGCGCTTCCATAGGCTCGAGTCCCGCGATCACCACCCGCTTGTTGCGGCTGGTGTGCCCGAGCGTAATCTCGATGGAGGTCTTTGGGACTTTCAGGGCTTTTGCAAGCAACGAGATCACGGCTTCATTGGCCTCATCGTCTACGGGCGCAGAGGTCGTGTAAATTTTCACCCCTTCGGGCTCCACGACAACACGATTGCGCGACGCTCGAGGCTGCACCCGAACGAGCAGGTAGGGGATCAAGGAAAAGGACCTTGAAGTTTTTTCCGGACGCGCTCACGGTTGTTTTTCGCCGCCTGGTCGCTTGGATCAACGCCAATCAGCAAGTCCCAAACACGGATTGAATCTCGAAATCGCCCCAATTTGTCGTACGCATGGGCCAGCCAGCGGTACATATTCGCATGGGGGCGCTTGCTTAGTTCCGGCTCCACGAGCGGTGGGACCTTGGCGTAAGCCTTGTTTCGGAAATAAAATTCGGTTTCGGAATATGCGGCATCGCGCCGGGCGGGATATTCCTTTCGGTAGCGCACGTACATCGACAGAGCTTCTTCAGGTCGGTCTGTGCTCTCTAGCATCCAACCTAGGTCAGACACGGCTTCCCAGTCGTCGGGGTGCAATTCGTACCGGAACCGCAGCACCTGGATGACCTTTGGGAAGTCGCCCTCGTGGAACCAAAAGTCCGAGAACGCGATCATCTGCATGTCGATCTCGTCCCAGATCGCGTCTTGACGGGCGGCGGTGTCTTGCGGTTTGGCGTAGGCGCCCACCATCAAAATCATCCCGATTAAAATTGCCCAAATTCGCATAATGCTAATCCTCAAGTACCTTACGGAGAGCGGCCTGCGCAAGCTGCGGATTTACGCGCCCTTCGCTCTTTTTCATCATCTGGCCCACCAAGAATCCGATAACCCCTTGCTGACCACTCTTGTATTTTAGGACGATTTCTCCATTTTCAGCAAGAGTTTCTTTCGCCCAGGCTTCCACTTGACCTTCGTCGCTCACCTGCGTCATTCCCGCCTTCGCCACAATTTCCTGGGCATCCGTGCCGGTTTTGAACATTTCTTCGAACACTTTCTTGGCGATTTTCCCGCTGATGGTGCCGTCCGCCTGCATCTGAAGAAGCTCGACGATCTGCTCTGGCTTCACCTTCGTGACGGTGCGACCAGGAGTCGCGATCACGCTTTCTCCCGAGTCATTGAGGAGTTTTGCGAACTCAGAGTTCATCCAATTGCAAACCGCCTTCGCTTCGCCGCCTGCCGCCATGCACGCCTCGAAATATCGAGCCCAAGCGAGGTCCGCGCTCAGAATTCCGGCGTCGTACGCACTGAGTCCAAAGTCCGTCTGGTATCGGTCCAGCTTGGCCAGAGGCAGCTCTTCAATGGTCCCGCGCACACGCTCGATCATCTCGTCCGAGAAGTGCATTGGCATCAAATCCGGGTCGGGGAAATAGCGGTAGTCGTTCTCCGACTCCTTCTTGCGCATGACATAGCTGGCCTCGGTGCCCTCGTTCCAGCCCCGCGTTTCTTGCTCGATCACGCCGCCCTGTTCAAGGGTGGCGATTTGGCGCTTGCGTTCAAATTCCACACCGAGGAACACGCTTCGGAAGCTCCCGAGATTCTTCAATTCGGTCTTCGTGCCGTATTCCGTCGCGCCTTCAAGGCGGACGCTCGGGTTCGGCTCGGCTCGCATACTTCCCTCTTCCATCTTGCCGTCGCAAACGCCGAGATAAACCAAAATCTGCCGCAGCTGGTTGACGTACTCCTTCGCATCCTCCGCGGACTCGATGTCCGGTGGGAACGCGGTGACGATCTCCATGAGCGGCACTCCCGCTCGGTTCAGGTCCACTCCGCTTCCGCCTCCCGGCAAGTGCATGAGCTTCCCGGTGTCTTCTTCTAGGTGGACTCGGGCGATCTTGATCTTTTTTCGTCCCCCGTCGGCAGTTGGGATCTCGAGCCAACCGTGGTAGCCGATGGGGTTAGTTTCACCGTATTGGCTGATTTGGTAACCCTTTGGCAAGTCAGGATAAAAATAGTTCTTTCGGTGAAAAACGCTGTCCCGCGCGATCGTGCAGTTTAGCGCGAGCGCGGTCTTCATCACGAATTCGATGGCTTGCTGATTCGGTACAGGCAAAGCCCCCGGCAATCCGACGCAGACCGGGCAAACCCGCGTGTTGGGCTCGCCCCCGAACGCCACCTGGCAGCGGCAGAACATCTTGGATTCGGTAAGAAGCTCCGCGTGGACCTCCATGCCCACACTCAAAATGTAATTCGCCATGCTAGGCGCGAGTTTACCGGTTAGCCTGAGAGGCGATATGGAATGAACAATTTGGAGCTTCGCGCGCAAACTCTGGTCTTTTGCTCAGCAATGAGATTGAAGAAATGAGCCGTGATTCTAAATTAGAGAAGATGGGGACCCAACAGCACCGACATAGACGTACGAAACGTGGCATTTCACTCATTGAAATGCTGATGGCAATTGTGTGCCTGGGCATGCTCAGCATGGCCGTGCTCAGCGTGCTAACGGCGTCGCATAAGGTAACTCGCCAAGCGGAAGCTAGGCAGATCGCGATGTCGGTCGCTCGGCAACAGCTCGAGAGCCTGCGGCAGACGCAACCGGAAAACCGGCGCCCGGCCGTTGATCGGCCTTTCGCGGTGCCTGCCGAGGCGCTCGCCCAATTTCCCGGCGGTGCCAGAGGCATTCAGATGACGGGGCTTTACACGGTGGCCCGATCGAGCGATCGAATCCACCAAATTTCGGTGCGCGTTCGGTGGAAAAACGAGACATCCACTAACTTTGAGCCGAAGTCGGAAGTCGTTCTTTCCGCGTTCGCCACCAGTGCGGGCGATGGCAGCCTCGGTCGGACGGGCACAGACACCCTGGACTACTTCGAGCCCCCCGCGCCTTAATCGGCCCTCGGCGATCACCTTCGGGACTTAGCCCTCAACAATCACGGTGACGGGCCCGTCATTCAGGAGCTCAACTTGCATGTCGGCGCCGAATATTCCAGTCTCGCAGCGTACGCCACGAGCCCGAATTTCTTCAACCAAGTCGTCAAACCGCTGCTTCCCCTCGTCGTACGGCGCGGATTCAGTAAAGCTCGGACGGCGATTTTTGGCGGTCTCGCCGTAGACGGTGAAGTTCGAGATGAGGAGCATGTTCGGCTGGTCCGTTTCAGCCAAATCTCCTAGGGCCAAGTTCATCTTTCCGGCTTCGTCGTTAAAAATTCTTAGCTTCTCCAACCGGTCTGCCAAGCGGGCCGCGTTGTCGTTGGTATCTTCCCGATGAGCCGCCGCAAGCACCAGCAGCCCAGGACCACACCGTCCCACCACTTCCCCATTTACAAAGACTCTCGCCCACTGCACTCTTTGCACCACGGACTTCATTTCGAGCCGGTCCGCCCGTGCACGCGCAGGATGCTGAACACATCGCTCAAGTTCGAAACCTTATTCATCACGAAGTTGAGGTGGTCGTTGTCGCGCACTTCGACCGAGAGCTCCCACTCGAACGTGCTGTTGCGGAGCGGCTTCACATTTATTGCCACGATATTCGCCCGCGCTTCGGCGATCATGTTGGTCACGTCCGCTAGCAGCCCCTGGCGCTCCAGTGTCACGATCTTCAAGTTCACTCGAAACACGCTTCCTTCTGCCGGATTCCATTCCATCGGCAGCAGTCTTTCAGGGTCGGTTGTTTCGTACGCGAGTACGTTCGCGCAGACCCGGCGATGGATCATGATGCCGCGACCACGGGTGACGTAGCCGATGACTTCCTCGCCGGGGATTGGGTCGCAGCACTTTGCTCTGCGCATGCTGACCTTGTCGAGGCTGCCGGTGACGGACATCGCGCCCGACTCCCGGGCCTTGTTGATTTGCGGACCCTCCGCCGTGCGTTGGGTCGGGGGGCGCAACTTGTCCACCACGCTCGCCGCGCTAACCAATCCCTCGCCGACCTTGGCGAAAACATCCTCGACGATTTTGGTGTCCTTGATCTGCCCGAGAATCGCCACGAGCTTTTCGCCCAGCCACTCCTTGTGGTCCATACCGTGGGTCTTGAGCTCACGCTCCAGCATCTCGCGACCGCGCGCCTCGTTTTCGTCTCGAAGCCGAGTTCGGAAGTGCGCCCGGAGCTTGCTCTTTGCACTCGGGCTCACCACGAATTGCAACCAGTCAAAGCTCGGCGAGGCATTGCTGCGGGTGATCACATCCACCACGTCACCGTTGCTGAGCCGATGATTCAGAGGGACAATCTGACCATTCACTTTCGAGCCCACAACTCGCAGACCGAGATTGGTGTGTACGCGGAACGCGAAGTCGATAGGGGTTGAGTCTTTGGGCAAGTCCAGCACATCGCCCTTCGGCGTGAACACGAAGACCTGCTCGCTGAACAGGTCGGTACTGAGATTCCGCAGAAAGTCTGAGGAAGTTCGGTAGTCGCTCGACCAGTCAAAAAGCTGCTGCCGCAGGTTCGAAAAGCGCCCATCCACCGCCGACGCCCCTTCCTTGTAAGCATAGTGCGCCGCCACGCCCATCTCGGCGATGTCGTGCATTTCCTTAGTGCGAATCTGGATTTCGAGCGGCTCACTTCTCGGACCGATGACCTTGATGTGGAGGGACTGATAGCCGTTTGGCTTCGGCCGTGCGATGTAGTCGGCGAAGTGCTGCATCAGGGGCAGCCAAAGCTCGTTGACGACCCCCAGGGCCACGTAGCAATCCGCCTTGTCCCGCACCACGATCCGCATCGCGATCAGATCGAGAATATCCTCGAACTTAAACCCGTGCTTGACGATTTTATTGAAGATGCTGTAGAGATGTTTTGGCCTGCCTTGGACCTCGACCACCTTCACGCCGCGCTCGATGAGCTTGTCTTTGACAATGATAATCGCCTCGCGCAGCTCTTCCTCGCGGTCGGAGCGGGTCTTCGAAACCAGCGCCTGAATCTCTTGATATTCCTTGGGGTGAAGGTACTTAAACGCCAGGTCTTCGAGTTGCCATTTGATCTGCCAGATGCCTAACCTTGCCGCGAGGGGAGCGTAAATATCGAGGGTTTCTTGACTTATTCGGATGCGCTTGCTGGCTTCCTTGTGGCCATCTAGGGTGCGCATGTTATGTAGGCGGTCGCCTAGTTTAATGACCATTACGCGCACGTCCTTCGCCATCGCGAGGAGCATTTTGCGAAGGGATTCGGCGGCGCGATCGGTTTCGGCGACCTTCTTCTGGCGCTCGCTGTTGCCGTCGGGGGCTTTAAAACTGAGCTTGGTGACGCCCTCAACCATCATCGCGACTTCTTCGCCGAACTCGAGTTTGATGGTCTCCGCCGTGACGCCGGTGCAGTCTTCAACCGTGTCGTGCAAGATCGCCGCGCAGATGGAGTCGTCATCCATCCGGAGTTCGGCCAAGATGTGGGCCACGGCCAGGGGATGGGTGATGTAGGGCTCGCCGCTTCCCCGCATTTGACCACTGTGGGCATTCTCAGAGACGAAATAGGCGTAGCGAATCTTGCGCAAATTGGCATCAGGACGTTGTTGCCGGATGTAGTCCAGCAAATCCGAGAGCCCCTCTGGCTCTTCCCAGGTATGCACAATCTCGTAAGGCGCGGCCATTCAGTCCATGAAGGAAATCGGGGCCGAAGCCCCGCATTTCCGCCGTGCGCGCCTGCTTCATTGAAAGCGCTTCGGTTCTTAACCCTATCTTACGGGATTTTTCCCCAGACTGGTTAGGGCCTCCAAGCAATTCCGGCCCGGATTCGGTCACCATTCTTATGCGTAGAAGCGATCAGAACCATGAGCCTTCAGACGACTTATCCCCGCCGTAAAACCAGGCCCATCCGAGTCGGCGACAAGTGGATGGGAGGCAACCACCCCGTTTTGGTCCAATCCATGATCACGGAGGAGACCCGAAATGTGGACGCTTGCGTCGAACAAATCATCGAGCTACACAGGGCGGGTTGCGAACTGGTCCGGGTCACCACCCCTACTCTGGGCGAAGCCCAGTGCCTCGAAGCGATCCGCGCCAAAGTGACCGAGCGGTACCAATATGTCCCCCTCACCGCGGACGTGCACCACCAGGGCTCCGACATCGCGGTTGAGGCCGCGAAGTATGTGGACGAGGTCCGGGTTAATCCCGGGCTGTTCGTTTTCAAGCGCCACGGCTCCCGCGCCGAACAAGTCGGTCAGGACAAAGTGGACATGCGCGGGCGCGTCGAAGACGCCAGCGTCGAACAGCTCCGCGAAGAGTTAGCCTACGGCGAGCAGGAGTGGCGTGAGGAACTTCAGGCGATCGAGGACAGTTTCGTCCCCGTGATCGAAGCCTGCAAGAAGCGCGACATCGCAATGCGCGTGGGCACGAACCACGGCTCCCTCGCCGAGCGGATCCTGGTCACCTACGGCGACACCCCTGCGGGCATGGTCGAGAGCGCGATGGAATATTTGCGACTATGCAAAAAACACGGCTACGAAAACCTCAATATCAGCGTCAAGGCAAGCCGGGTGCCCATCATGATCGCCGCCAATAGGTTGATGGCCCAGCGCATGGACGCCGAGGACATGCCGTACGCCCTCCATTTGGGCGTGACCGAAGCAGGTGACGGCGACTACGCCCGCGTGAAATCCACCGCCGGGATTGCTACGCTTTTGATGGAGGGCCTCGGCGACACGATCCGGGTCAGCCTCGCGGAAGATCCCGTCAATGAGATTCCGGTCTGCTACGACATTCTCCAGTCGTGCGGCCTCCGAAAGACAAAGGTCGAGTACATCGCCTGCCCCAGTTGCGGCCGCACCAAATTCAATCTCCCGATCGTGCTAAACCAAGTACGCGAGGCGACCAAGCACTTGGTCGGGCTCGACATTGCCGTGATGGGGTGCATCGTTAATGGCCCCGGCGAGATGGCTGACGCGGACTATGGCTACGTCGGCGCGGCGGGGGGCAAAATCACCCTTTATCGCAAGCGCGAACCGGTCAAGCACGGCATCCCGCAAGAGCGCGGCGTCGAAGAGCTGATCGCGCTGCTAAAAGAAGACCGACTTTGGGAGGAGCCGCCCGCCACAACGCGCACTGCCCTCACGGTGAAGCCTTGAACGAACAGGCCTGGGCCGAGCGCCTATCCATGATCCTCTTCGGCTTCGGGGTAGTCACGCTGATCGTCGGTCTGGCCGTCCTACCCAACCCCCGCAACATCGGGCTCACCGTGCTATGCCTCTCCCTGGCATTGATAGAATTCGTAGCGTTTTACTCCCTTCGCAGACAACGAAAGACATGAGCACTCAACCCGAAACTGAACCCGATGTCTTTGGCAAACGCATGCTGGTGGGCATGATTGGGTTTGTCGGACTCTGCATTCTGGGTTTTGGAGTGCTGCAGATCATGAACCGGCAGTTCATAACCGGGGGCATCATCATCTTCATCGCGCTCTTCGACTTCGCGATGCTTGCCGTGCTGGTCAAGAAGCTCTAGATCGATTCGGACCGCACGGCGTTGCGGATCTGCTTTGGCGCGACGCCAAACCGCTTTTGAAAAGCGCGGCTGAAGTGGGCGGGGCTCTGGAAACCCACCAGGTGGGACACCTCCGTGATCATCATCCCCTGCTCGGTCAACATCGCCCGGGCGCGCTCGAGGCGGAGCGCCACCACGTACTTGTGGAAGGGCTGACCGGTCGCTTGCTTAAACAGATGCCGGAAGTGCGAGGTGCTTAGCCCTAGCTGGAACGCCACGTCTTCATCGCAAATCGCCTTGCCGTAACCCCGCTCCACTAGATTCAAAGCGCGGTTGATCAGCAAGTCCGTCGGCGCCTTGTCTTCGAGCAGATCGCCCAGTAGCTCTTCCAAAAGCAAATCGCTTTGATCCACGATCGCCTCGACATGCTCCGCTTTATCGAGCCTTCTCGCCGCGTCGAGTTGGAAGCGATGCAACGGGCGGCGGGTACCCGCCTCAAGCTTCGCCGCAGACACGACGGCCAAGAACAAAATCACCGATCCTCGGGCTTCGTCCAGATCGGGCCCAACGCGCCGAATTCCGTCGTGGAGTTGCTGGATGGCTTGGGTCAGCCGAACACGGTCGCCCACCCGCACTGCCACCCCCACTTCCGCCAAGGTCACGCCTGAGGAGCGCCCACTAAACGGACAGCTCTTTTCTGGGATCATCTCAAAGTAAGCGTCAAACAAGCCGAAACTGGCCGGGCTACCCGCGTCGGAGAAACGGACCGACTGAACGTGGCAATCCGGTGGGAGGTCGAAGGTCAGGCGGTCCACTCGGCACCGCTGACCGTCCACCGTGCAGCTGCCGATGGTTTCGAGACTAATCCCGTCGCCGGGGGTAAGCCGAATTGACTCCGATGCGGCCGCATCGGAGTAGTGCTTGCCGTTGATCAGCTCGAAGTGGAGGGTCCCATCGGCGATGGTGGCTACTTGAATCTGCGCTCCGGGAGTACCCACGGGCTCGGCATCCGGTCCCGCGTGGAGCGCGAAGACTCCGACCAGATGCAAGCGCATGGTGGTTCCGCCTTCGGTCGGCGCGGAGATGAGCAAGCTGCTCGGGAGACTCCGGTCGGCATGAGTTCGGGCGGCCCCGCCCTGACTTCGCCAAAGCACTTCCCCACTCGGCTGCCATTCTCCAGAGGCGTCAGCCGGCGACCATTCCGCCAGACCCGACGACGGGCGGCGCAATGATCCCAACCTGAGCAACGTTCGCATTTCTTATTCTACGGAGACGGTGGTGTGCGGGAGGTGCCCAAAAATGGATTCTCGCAAACCTTTCACGCGAGGCGAGACCAATTCGGCATCACGCTGGAAGTACAGCGGGATCAAAATGCCGTCCTGAAGGGCGATATCTTCGGCCTGCTGATACAGTTGGAGCCGCTCCTCGCTGTCCGGCATGACGTCAGCCTTTGAGGTCAACGCGTCCAGCGCTGGGTTGCTGTATCCCACCTTGTTCTCCGCGCCGTAGGTGGCGAAGAAGAAGGTCACGAAGTTCTCTGGGTCGAGGTAGTCGGCCGCCCATCGCATGTGAAAGAACGGAATCTCTTCGCGGTTTCGGGCTTCGAGGTACATGCGCCACTCCTTCAGCGTCAGCTTGGATTTGATGCCAAGGTTCTTATCAAGCTGGCTCGATACGGCTTCCGCCACTAGCTTGATGTCCGGTCGCCCGTCTCGGAACCACAGCTCAACCGGAGGCAGGCCCTTGCCGCCCGGGAATCCGGCTTCGGCGAGCAATTTCTGCGCCGCCACCACGTCGTATGGCAACACCGCCGCCATCTCGCGGCTACCCTTCACTCCGGGTGGGATCACGCCGTTCGCCACTTTGTTTTGGCCGCCCAGCAATTCGCCCACGATCTGCTCTTTGTTGATCGCCATCGCGATGGCGCGGCGCACGCGGCGGTCCTTGAACGGCGGGTACTTGTCCACGTTCAAGCCCATGTAGAAAATCGAAGGGCGGTCGTAAAACTTGAGCTGATCCTTCAGCTTGGCGTCTTCTTGAATGCCGACCACGTCCTGGCGCTCTAGGGCAACGAGGTCCACTTCGCCGGTCTTGTACATGCTCAGGCGAGTAACCGCGTCCTTCACCACCGGTCGCTCGATCGCTGCCACGGCGGGCGCGCCACCATGGTAATCCGCAAACGCCTTCAGCTTGATCACCTGTTCCGGCACGAATTCGCTGACCATGAACGGTCCGGTGCCGATCATCTCAGGAGCCTTTTTGATCTCGGCATCTGCCGGGACGTCCGTCTTGCACAGTACCGCCGAGCAGAGGTAGGTGAACTTGCCCAAGAAGTACGGGCGTGGCTTGTCAATCTTGATGATGACGGTGTAAGGATCGGGAGTCTCGACGCCGGTCACTTCGGTCGCTTTGCCTTCCACTACCTCTTTCACGCCCACCACGTCGCCCATGTAGGCGATCGCGACCGCGCTCTGGACCTTCGGATTGCACGCGCGCTCGATGGACCATTTCACATCGGCGCTGGTCATCTCCTTGCCGTTGTGAAATTTCACCCCTTTCTTGAGGGTGAACACGTAGCTCGTGCCTTCGTCGGTGATCTCCCACTTCTCGGCGAGCCGGGGCACCACGTTGTTTTTCTCGTCCCAAGCCACAAGACCCTCAAAGACCTGCTGCAAGACGTCGATCGTGTCGCCGTCTTCCACCTTGGCTGGGTCGAGCGTCGTGGGGTTGGTCGGGATCGGATAGCGGAACGTGCCGACCTTTTGCTGAGTCGATTCTGCACGCTTGCTGAACCCGCCCCCGCCCTGGCTACACCCGCTCAAAACCAAGCAACCCGCCAGCATCGTCGCCAGCGATAACCGACAAATCATCGAAGTGGTCATCCTGACTGCGTTGTACCCCAGCGTCGGGTTATTTTCGAATCCGACGGCGCACCATTGTCAAAACGCCAACTGCAAGAGCCGTCAAGCTTGCAGGCTCTGGGACCGGATTAAGGAGGACTAGCTTCCCGCCGCTGCTACTTGAAGCAACCGCCAGAATTTGTCCGCGGTCATTGATCTGGGTGGCTTTTTTCAAGAGATACTGACCGCTCGCGGATCCGATCCGGGTGTTCAGATCGACAACCCCGGCAAGAGGCGACCAAACTATGGCGCGCTGCTCTCCGCTCAAAGTGTGAGCCCCAACCACTTCTTCGAATTCGTTCAAGTCACTGACGTAGGCACCCTCGTTGCCAAAACCGGTGAACCCCCCGATCGAGACGGAATGGACGATCTCTCTTTGATTGTTCCAGAGGATCAAATTGCGACTGACACTAGTAGAGGATGTGTTCGAATACCCTACGGTGTACTCCCGGTCATTGAGCGCAACGGAGAAAGTTGCGATACTTGGGCTTTCTAAAGGTTGCCACGTGCCATTTCTTGGCCGCACTTGGCCCTGCCCCAAGATCGTCCCATTTTCGTTGATGTCCGATAGTTGTGGCATGCTACCGCCCGAAAAGAACGGATTTGGGAAAAACGAGTACACGGTCCCGAAATCAGGATGGGTTGAAGATTGGACTAACTCCCCCTCGTTGTTGACCGCGATTGCCCGCACAGTGGAAATGAAGGAGTGCGGATACATGATTAACTCGCCGTTTTGCCGTCGCACAATCGCTCTGGACCGTTCCTCAAAGTACTGGTCCGAACTTATGAGTAGGTCGCCACGCCGATTAAAGCCAGCGACCTGACTCGACCAAAAGGGCGGCAATTCGATGGATTCATATCCTCCATCGGGAGTCCACAGTGCTCCTCCATCTGGGGTATGTCCAGCCGTGACGCCAGTTTCACTCAAGTATGCGGCGTAGCCAGATTCGAACGGGACCTCCGTGATGGCGTACTCGGCGGAAATGGTTTGGCCAAGGCTTGATCCACTTATCGCGAGTAGCAAGGCGCAAGCTGCGGTGCGACCGGTACTCGTTCTCTTCCCGAAGTTCAAAAATGGCAATATCATCGGTTATCTCTGTGTATCTGGCTGATCAGTTCGCGAGCGCTACTCACCAGAATTAGTATAAGGGGTTTTGGGCCGTGGTGGAGCTCATTTCAGCAACTTTATCACGGCCTTCCCCCTTGACACCCCACACCCGCCCTGCCATAATCATCGAGCGGGGTGGAGCAGTCTGGTAGCTCGTCGGGCTCATAACCCGGAGGTCATTGGTTCAAATCCGATCCCCGCACCCAAACCACCTTTTGCGGCACCATCCGCGAACAATTCCGTAGAAGCGTTGATGCTCCGGAATACCCTCGTCCCTCTCTCTCTTCTTCTCTGTGCATTCGTCTTCGCCGACGAGATCACCGTCAAGCCCCTGAAGGACGGGCACGTGCTCGTGGAAACCCCTGGGTACAGCTTCGAGGTCCCGAAGGGTTGGACCGTCGGAAAGGAGACCCCCTGGGGCGCGCGCGACATCAATGCGAAGGACAAAGCCGGCTCCTTTGGCGCGATGACGGCAGACGCCACCACCGCCACCTGGGATTCCCTTTACCGCGTCTCCCTCGGCTTCATCATGCGAGCCGAACCAGGTACTGCCACCGAGTATCGCAAGATCAAGACAGGCAAGGGCTACGAAGCGATCGCCTTTGAGGTCGCCAATATGGAAGGCTTTGTCTCGCGCCGCTACGTCCTCCTCAAGCACCCAGACGGCCGCGCCCTCGCCCTGTCGGTCAAGATCGACACGAAGGCCAACGAATCGGCGATGGTGAAGTCATTCGACCGCATGGTCAAGACAGCCAGCTTCCGCTAGGCTGTCACCGCGCAGATGAGAGAGCCGAATTCCTCTGGGAGCTCGGCTCTATTTCTTGAGCAGGTCCCGGATCTCGCCCAGCAACA
>JAYUVF010000024.1:0-5679 GCA_043754215.1 Chthonomonas sp.
TAAATTCGTCGGGGCTGGCCATTCGCCTAACCGATGGATTTCACAGCGTAACCCTCTATCAGTGGGACGCCAACGCCAAGATCCCTGGATTTGGTGGGCTTTCGGAGTCGGATTCGTTCGTTTCACGTGGGCTTAGGATGGCGGTGATCGGTGATGTGGCTGAATCTATTATCCAACGACTAATTGAAAATCTTCGAAAAGAGTCCTTGAATCTCTAGGACCACTCGGCGCTTAGGAACTTCACTCTCGATCCTCGCGTTACCCTGTTTTGAATCCGATTGTAAGGAGAGAAAGAAACAAGAAATGAGCATCCAAACTCTCACTCGTCACCCCGCCCTGTGGCTGTCCGCGTCTCTGCTGGTTGGTGGTCTTGCTTTCCAGGCGGGCCGCGCCGCCCCGACGACTAATCTCACCGCGCGCAATGCCCCGATTATCACTCGACCTGCAAGTTTCGTCAATGAAGGCGCGACCGTCGCGCCGTCGTTGCGCCAACTGGACGGGCAGTTCGCGGACCTCGTGGAGCAAATCAGCCCCGCTGTGGTGCATATTCGGACTTCCGTGAATCGAGGAAGCTACGGAGATCAGCCACTCGGTCAAGGATCAGGCGTGATCATTCGGCCCGACGGCTGGATCGTAACCAACGATCACGTGGTTAATGGCTCTAGCTCAGTAACGGTCATCCTCTCTAACGGGAAGGAGTACACCGGGAAGGTCATCGAGTCCGATGATAACCGCAACGACGTTGCCGTCATCAAGATTGAGGCGAGCAACCTTCCCGTCGCCAAGTTTGCCAACAGCGGCGACGTTCGTCCGGGTGAGTATGCGATCGCAGTCGGTGCCCCGTTCGGACTTGAAAACACCGTGACGATCGGCCACATCAGCGCCATTGGTCGAATGAATGCGGCGGGCAATGGTCAAGGCGAAACCCGTGCCTATTCCAACATGATTCAAACCGACGCGCCGATCAATCCGGGGAACTCGGGCGGACCGTTGCTCAACATCGAAGGCGAGATCGTAGGCATCAACACGAGCATCTACTCCGGTATGTCCATGATGGGCGGAGGGCAGAGCGCAGGCATCGGCTTTGCCATCCCCAGCAATCAAGTCTCTTTCATCGCTGATTTGTTGATCAGCAAGAAGGCTTTGAAGCGTGGCTATCTGAATATCGCGATGGATACCCTCAAGCCGTACGAGATTGAGGAAATGAACCTTGCCGGTGGAGTTCGCGTTGGCCAGGCACCATCAGGTGGAGGTGCGGCCAAGGCAGGGATAAAGACTGGTGACATCATCACTAAAATCGGCAGCTACGCGATTCGGGACGATCAAGATCTGCTGAATGCGATGCTCCGACACGCTCCGGGTGAGAAAGTCGAAGTCCAGATCGTTCGAGGATCCAAGCCTCGGACGTTGACGGTAACCATCGACGCCGCTCCGCTTAATCAGCGCGCTCCGGTTCAAATGCCAGAGGAAGAGGCCGGTCCTGGATCGCCCTTCCGACTCCCGAACTTGCCCGATCTCATGGAACCGTTCCAGCGGGACCAAGAGCAAGAGGCTCCTAATAGCGAGCCATCGGAGCCCCGAAACATCGGTGCCCCCGCCCGGCTTGGCGTTCAGTTCCAAGATGTAGATGCGAGCAGTCGACGTTCCTACCGACTTCCTGCAGACGCCAAGGGCGCGGTCGTGATGTCGGTCGAACCCGGATCTGTTGCGGCAGACCTTGGGTTGAAGACGGGTGACCTGATCACCCGACTCGGGTCGACAAATATCGCAACGGGGGCTGACCTTGTGACGGCGGTGAAGAAGTACAAGGTCGGCGAGGACGACACCATCATCTTCAGCCGATACGCTGACGGTCAATTCACGCAAATATCTCAGTCAGTCCGCTTCTAGAGCGAACTGACAGGGCCTGAATCCGCAAGGATTCGGGCCCTATTTGCATTTGGCGCATCGGCCGAGCACTTCGATTTTCACCTCGGTAGGAACAAATCCAGCCCTGGTGAACTTCTCTGCGTTCAGAGCCGCCATCGCCCCTTCGGGTTCCAACTCGGTCACGGTGCCGCACTCCTGGCACACAAGGTGCTCCGTCAGGGGTCCGTGGGGTTCTTCCATGCCGCAGGCGAGGTACCCGTCCACCACCCCGAGATGGTGGACAAGGTGATTTTCAAGGAGCATTGCGAGGGTTCGGTACACGCTCACCACGTCCACGCTGCCGCCAGATCGCTTTACCAACTCGTGGATTTCGTTGGCGCTGAGGGCTTTTTTTGACTGCGCGAGTGCCCGGATCACCGCGATTCTAGGATTCGTGATCCTCAGCCCAGCCTGTCGAAGGCACTCAATCGCCCGAGCTTCAAACGTGGAACTGGGGGCTTTTTGGGGCATTTGTAACGTCATTGTGCTCGCTAGGGGGGTTTTTTTGGTTCAAATCGCACGATTTGATGAAAAAGTCCAAAAAAAATACTTGTCAAGAATCTAGTTTTCCTGCATAATCGTCTTGGGTTACAGCAGGTTCAAATGAATCTGAACCGAACCGGAACTGAAGCGGGCCATGGCCAAGCATCACGATGGGGAAGCCTTTGAAGCAGGAGGGAATACGAATGAAATTCTACGATCTCAAAACGCGCGAGCATGTTGACATTCCGGAAGGAAAGATTAAGAAGAAGAAGATTGTGCGCACCACCAAGTCTGGCGAGCAGGTTCGACACCAACTCATCGGCGATCATGATGGTCGAGCAGTCTACAAGTTCGTTGGCGCGGCAGACTATGCCAAGCTCGACGTTCCAGAAGTCAAGTAACGCTTGAACGCAATTCGTCGTCTGGCCTCCCGTTTCGGGGGGCCCTTTTATTTCTCCTGAACCTAACCAAGGTTAAACCGTCCATTCCACTATGCCACCGCTGTCCGATAAGGAAAAGATTGCCCACCTCTTGCGCCGATTTGGTCTGGGGGCGAGCGAGGCCGAGATAGCTTATTACGGCAAGGGTGGACTGGCTGGGGCTATCAATGCCCTGCTAGACGAGTCGCGACCGGACGGATTCGATGTACCGGTGAATCGGTTCGCGCAGAACAACAACAATCTCAATATGCGGAGCGCTCAGGCGTGGTGGGTGTCGAGACTCTTGCTTACCCAGAATCCGCTGAAAGAGAAGCTCACCCTGTTCTGGCACGACCATTTTGCGACGAGTGGCCAAAAGGTGGACTCTGGCGTTGCCATGGTGGCTCAGAACGAAACGATCCGAGACTTAGCCTACGGCCGTTTTGAGGATTTGCTCCTCGCGATGAGTAAAGACCCGGCGATGATCTACTGGCTCGACAACCAGCTTAATCTGAAGGGCAAGCCTAACGAGAATTTTGCTCGCGAAGTGATGGAACTGTTTACGCTGGGTGTCGGCAACTACTCCGAGAAAGATGTGCAGGAAGCGGCTCGGGCATTTACCGGCTGGGGCTATGGACGCAGGGGGCAGAATCGACAGCCCACCCAAGAACTGCGCGTGCCGAGAGGTCCAACCGTGTTTTACTTCAACGCCCGCCAGCACGACGACGGCGTGAAAACGATCTTGGGCAACTCCGGTCCGTTCAATGGGGATGACGTGGTGGGAGTTTTGGTCGGCAATCCGCGCACTGCCGAGTACATCGTCGAGAAGATGTGGGAGTTCTTTGCCCATGAGAAGCCCAGCAAGGCCCTCGTGACTCGCCTTGCCAACAAGTACCGCTCCAATGGCTTGAGGGCCGCTGTGCTGGTCCGAGCCATCATGGAGTCCCCCGAATTTTATTCAGAGTCGGCCGTACGCAAGATTTACAAGAATCCGGTTGATTTCTGCGTCGCGACGTTGCGCCAGCTCGGATTGGGAGCTCAGCTTAAAGCACAACTCGAGTTGGATGCGGAGTCCGCACCGAATAGAGGGCTGGCCATCCCGGGTGCGGTCATTACGGCCATGAAGGCGATGGGAATGGAGCTCATGTTCCCGCCGGACGTAGCGGGTTGGGAGTGGGGCGAGAGCTGGGTCAGCACCGCTACGATGGTGGAACGACTGAAGTGGGCGGACCGGCTATTTGGCACGGGCAGAGGCGCGAACTTTAGATATCCGGTCGGGAGCCTGATTCCGGGTACAGCGACCTCTCACGAGTTTGTTCAGGCGCTGTGCTCACTCTTTGATGTGACGTACAGCGAAGCCAAGATGAAGAGTCTGGTAGCGGCAGCCGATAAGGCGGCAGCGGATAGACCCGCCGCAAATCGTCCCCAAATGGCGGTCGCCGTGTCGAGGCTCATTTTCGGCTCGCCTGAGTTCCAATTCTGCTGATCGTCGCCCGGTACACTGGCCTCAATGACCATTGAGGAACAACTGAATCTCGTGCGTCGCGGGACGCTGGAGATTATCAGCGAGGGCGACCTTAAAGCCAAATTAGAACTGGGGCGCCCACTGCGGATAAAGCTTGGCGTTGATCCTACAGTGGCGCACGTCACGCTAGGCTGGGCGGTGGTGTTGCGCAAGCTTCGCGACTTTCAGAAACTCGGCCATACCGCATGCCTCATCATCGGCGACTTCACGAGCATGATCGGTGACCCGAGCGGCAAGAGCAAAACCCGCCCACAGCTTACGCGCGAAGAGATCGAGGTCAACGTCGCGGCGGTGAGCGAGCAGGTCTACAAGATCCTGGATCCTGAGAAGACGGAAATCTACTTCAACCGAGACTGGCTGGGCAAGATGACCTTTGAAGACGTGATTCGGCTCACCAGCCGCTACACCGTCGCACGCATTCTGGAGCGAGACGACTTCACCAAGCGGCTGAACGAGAACCGCCCCATCTCGATGCACGAGATCCTGTATCCGCTGTGCCAAGGCTACGACTCTGTCTCGATCAATGCGGACGTGGAGCTCGGTGGCAACGACCAGAAGTTCAACAACCTAGTCGGGCGCAACCTTATGCAGCAGTTCGGTCAAGAGTCCCAAGTGGTCATTCTCTCGCCGTTGCTGATCGGCACCGACGGCAAGGAAAAGATGAGCCAGTCGCTGGGCAACTACATCAGCGTGGTGGATACGCCGAACGACATGTTTGGCAAGACGATGTCCATCCCGGATGAGCTGATGCGCAACTGGTTTGAGCTCTGCACGGATGTGGACATGGCGGAGGTCGACCAAATGCTGGCGGGCGATCAGAACCCGCGCGACATCAAGCGCCGGCTGGCCCGGGAGATCGTCAAGCTGTACCATTCGGCCGAGGCGGCGCAGGACGCCGATGAAGAGTTTCTAAACCGCTTCAGTCAGAAGCAGGTCCCGACCGAGATCGAGACGGTCTCGATCCCCCTCGAGGTAGTGTTCGACGGATTCGTCGCTTGGCCGGCACTGCTCACCGCTCTCGGCTTAGCAAAGTCGAATGGCCAGGCGAAAGACCTCATGAAAGCTGGCGCCGTTAGTGTAGATGACGCGAAGCTCACCGATCCTCAAGTGAAAACAACCCCGGATGAGCTGATAGGCAAGGTGCTCAAGGTCGGCAAACTAGGGTACCGACGGTTTTCCGCTTAAGCTAAAACAAAAGAGCAGGTTAGCATCAGTGCTAACCTGCTCGATCGGTGAGGAGCTCCTCAGCCTTACTTCTTGCTGCGTCGTCGCAGCATGGCGGCTACGCCTAGACCGAGTGCGGTCATGGTAGCTGGCTCTGGAACCACGGCTTGGTTCATGTAG
>JAYUVF010000025.1:0-17095 GCA_043754215.1 Chthonomonas sp.
CAAGCGTCAGGGGGGTTCGCGAGCCGGGTGGCTTTGGTTAGCGACGGACTACGAGCTACTTCCCAGGATGAAAACAAAGCGCGGATAAAGCCGCGCACGCCCAAAAGGCCGGCAGGGGACTATAATCCTACGACGACCCCATGCTGCAAGTAAACAACATCAATGTGTTTTATGGCGCGATTCAGGCGCTGCGCGATGTCAGCCTGAGCGTGGAGCAGGGCGAGATCGTCTCGATCATCGGCTCTAACGGGGCGGGCAAATCCACCCTGATGCGCACCCTCAGCGGGCTGCTGCGCACCCGGAGCGGCGAGGTCATCTTCGAAGGCGAGGCGATTCAAGATTTGAGCCCCGATCTCATCGTGCGACGGGGCATCAGCCAATCGCCTGAGGGCCGGAAGATCTTTACCAATATGTCGGTGCACGAGAACCTGCTGACCGGCGCAACGATCCGGAGGGATCACGAAATAAAGGACGACCTGGAGAAGGTCCTCGTGCGATTCCCCCGCCTCCGCGAGCGATTCAAGCAGAACTCGGGCACCCTGAGCGGCGGCGAACAGCAGATGCTCGCCATCGGCCGCGCCCTCATGAGCCGCCCCCGGCTCCTGCTTCTCGACGAACCCAGCATGGGCCTCGCCCCGAACCTGGTGGCGGAGATTTTCGACATCATCACCGACGTGAAGGCCGAAGGGGTCACGGTCCTTGTGGTGGAACAGAACGCCCACAAAGCCCTCAGCATCGCCGACCGGGCTTATGTATTGGAGACCGGGAGCTTGGTGCTCAGCGGCACCGGGAAGGAGTTGCTGACGAGCGACAAGGTTCGCGAAGCGTACTTGGGCGGCTAGGCTAATTGAACTGCGACATCGCCCAAGCCTTAACTAAGTCAAATAAAGCTTGTGCCTCTTCGATATCGGCTTGCGCTAGAGGTGGCGCACCGGGGTATCGCGCCACGGCCGCTTATGCACCGAGCACTGATGCCGCGTCATAAGTGGTTTGATCCGGGGGTGCGCCAGAAAAGAGTTCCAAGAGCGACGTCAAGTCATGGGTCCGCGGTGGAAGAACTCCGGATTCGATAAGCGCTGCCTTCAAAATCTTTTCGGCAGCCTGCTGAAGATGGAATGCGGCCACTGCCCAGGGGCCCCCGTTTTCCGACACGAGCCGCACAGTTTCTTCATCTTCGGCGGCCTTGTCAAGCCATTCTTGAGCGCCGCTACTTGGCATAAATCACTTGACCTTCCCGATCAGCCCAGAAGAGTGCGGACCCCGGCATAGCCACTGCATTTTTGAACTCAGCTGGCGTGTATACCAATAGGTCAACTGCGAATTTTCTTCGCCCCAGAGCCTTGATGGCGACCCCTTGGCGGGCCATGAACGGAAGGTCTGACTCAACGATCACTAGGACATCAAAGTCGCTGTCCGGTCGCCCCGCCCCATTCGCGCGAGAGCCGAAAAGCAAAATCTTGCGGACATCAAAAAGCTCACGCATCCGCTTACTGATGAACTCGATGATCTCGCTCTCGCTCATTTGAAGTGAGTTTACTGTCATTCAGTGTTCTCGACAAGGGTTTGCTTCAGAAGAAAGTACAATTGTCCGTTCCCATTTTAAGCAACGAACGATAACCATGCGCATTTTCCTCATCCGCCACGGACAAACCGCGTGGAACGTGGACCGCCGCGCCCAAGGCCACGCGGACATTGAACTCGACGCGACTGGCATCGAGCAAGCGGAGCGGCTGGCTCAGACCTTCCACGACCGTCGGCTGGAGCGCATTTACACTAGCGACCTGAAGCGATCTTACGACACTGCAGCCACTTTGGCGAAGGTTACTAAAGCCGAGCTAATTGTCACCGACCAACTCCGCGAAAGGAGTTTTGGGGAGTGGGAGGGCAAGCCGTACGAGGCCATCCGAGCCGGAGTCTTGGCCAGCGCGGTGCCGAGCGAAGAGTTTGTGCCACCCGGTGGAGAATCGATGGTCGCGGTTCAGAAGCGCCTGCTTAGTTGGTGGATTTCGTTGGGTGAACTGCACGGCAACCTTGCTATCGTGAGCCATGGGGGCTCGTGTTCCCTACTTCTTGCCATGCTCCTCGGCGCACCGCCTTCGGCGAGCCGAAGCTTCAGCTTCGCCAACACCGGCGTCACCGAGCTAAGCCGCCGCGACGATGGCGCATTCCAAATGGTGCGCTACAACAGCATCGCCCATCTTCAACTGGAGGCCCGTGAAAGTTTCGGCATCATTGGTTAAGGCCGCGCCGGTTCTGCTGAGCGCGGTCCTGCTCGCGCTGACCTATTGGCCCGCGAATCTGATCCTCCTCTCATTCGTAGCCCTGGCCCCCTGGCTGTGGTCCCTGCGCATGCCCGACGCCAATTGGAAGCGAAGCGGCATTCTGATGGGCACGCTGTTTTTCGGCTACCACATGCTGTGGCTCTTCCCTTTCATCGGGCGCTGGACCGGGAGCTATCCAATTGCCGCGATTCCCTGGGCGATCTCGGTAGCGTTGCAGATTCCCTACTTCATGCTGCTGGCGTTCCTCATTCGCCGTTGCTACGAGCGGGGTTGGAATTGGGCGGTGCCGTTTGTTTGGATCGCGATTGAGTTCATTCGGAGCTCGATTCCGTTTCTCGCTTTTCCCAACGGGCTATTGGCCACTCCGCTCGCGGCCGCGCCAAATCTGATTCAAGGGGCGGC
This sequence comes from Chthonomonas sp., assembly GCA_043754215.1. GTDB lineage: Bacteria > Armatimonadota > Fimbriimonadia > Fimbriimonadales > Fimbriimonadaceae > JAFLBD01. The sequence continues at coordinate 2,685 of JAYUVF010000025.1, forward strand.
AGTGGGGACCATCTTTTTTGTCTCCGGCTGGATCGTGCTCATCAATGTATGCGTGGTGGAGCTGTTTGAGCGCGCGAATCCGCGGAGCACGATGATCTTGGCGGCATGCGCGGCGGCGATTGGGATGTTCAGCGTCATGCGCCACTCGAGCCCGCCGTTGGGAGCGAAGAAGGTGGTTTCAATCGGCCAACTCGGGCTGGATCTCGCCTTCGGCGACCCGACTACCGAGGCCGCCCGAATCGCTGAGGCTGTTCCTTTGTTGAACGAGCAGGCGTACATCCAGGGGGCCGACTTGCTGTTGTTGCCTGAGGGACTTGGCCCAGCAGGCAACGATTCGGCAAACCCGAACTGGCCCTTCCAGCCTCCTGATACGCCCGTGGTTTTTGGGATGCAGCGTGGCTCTGGCCCGATCTACCAATCCGCTTTTTCGTTCGACGGCAAGTGGCAGCACACGGACAAAACCCGGTTGGTCATCTTTGGCGAGTACGTCCCGTTCCGATCGCAGCTCTCTGCCTTAGGTGGCTTCAGGCTCCCGACCGCGGACTTGGTGCCGGGTCAGAAGATTGAAACCATGACCGTCAATGGAATTCACCTCGGCCCGCTGCTTTGCTTTGAAGGGATGTTCTTTGACGTCGCCGCGAAGCAGGCAGACATGGGCGCGCGGCTGTTGACGGCGCACAGCATCGACGATTGGTACATGAACAGCGGCATGCCCGAGCAGCTTTGGGCATCGTGCGTCTATCGCGCGGTGGAGAACGGATTGCCTTTGGCGCGCAGTGCATCACTGGGATACACAGGATGGATAGATGCTCGCGGCAATGTCCGGAGTCGGCTACCGTTGAATGAAAGCCGCACGATTCGCGCCGAAATCACTTTGCCCGAAAAGAGCGACGCCTTCACTTACCGCACCTATTTCCCGTGGTTGGCGGTCCTGATTTCGATTGCGGTATTCGCGGTCCCGCGGCGGAAGCCCGCGGAATGAGCTACGAGCAGTTTCTGAAGTTGTGTCGCGACTCGGAAGGTCGCGTCTTACACACCGTACAGGGCCGGCCCTTTACGGTAGGAATATATCTAGACTGCCCCTTTTTCGTGCCCGCATCGAGCGGACTGGGACGAAGTGACGGTAAGAAGGCGGCTGAGCGATTCCTCGAACGCTGGAATCAAACTCATAGTTGGCGCCCTTGCGACTATCAGGACGTAACCCGGAACGCCTCATATTTTCTCGCTTTGCTCGCCGACGCACTTACTTAAAGAACTCGAAGTTCTCGAGCTTCTTCTTCACCGACTGCAGGAACTTGCCCGCCACTGAGCCATCAATGATGCGGTGGTCGTATGTCAACACCAAGTTCATGATGGAGCGAATCGCGATCATGCCGTCCACGATGACGGGCATCTGCTTGATCGTGTAGGTGCCCATAATCGCGGCTTGGGGCGCGTTGATCATCGGGGTGCCCAAAACCGCACCGTAGGAACCGGGGTTAGTGAGGGTGAATGTCCCGCCTTGCACATCGGCCACGCCAAGCTGGTTCGAGCGAGCTTTCGCCGCAATCCCTTCCAAGTCTTTCGCGATGTCGATGAGCGACTTCGTGTTGCAATCTCGGATCACCGGGACAATCAGGCCCTCGTCTCCGTTCTTTCCAAGCGATACCGCAACGCCCATGTGGACATTTTTGTTCATCGCGACCTGGTTGTCGGGCATCAAGGCGGAGTTGACGAGCGGAAACTCTAGCAGTGCTTCGGCGAGTGCCTTGATGAAGAACGGGGTGTAAGTGAGCTTGACTCCGAACTGGGCCGGGAAGCTCTCCTTGTTTTCACTTCGGAAAGCGACCAGCTTGGTCACGTCCACTTCGGCAAGCGTGCTGACGGTGGGGACGGCGTGGCTGCGCACCATCGCCTCGGCGATCATCTTGCGCATGCCGACGAGCGGCACCAGCGTCTGGTCAGCGCCCGCTACGCTCGGCGCGGCTGGCTTGACGGCAGTTGGAGCGGCTTTGGCGGCCGGTGCTCCGCCAGCGGCGAGAAACGACTCGACGTCTTTCTTCGTCACGCGGCCATCGGTGCCGGTTCCGGCGATGGCGTACAGTTGTGCATCGGAGAGGTTGTGCTCCTTCTGCATCGCGCGGACGACCGGCGTGAACCAAACTCGCCCTTCCGGCATCTCAACCGCGGGTTGGTGAGCCACGTTGGCAAACATGGAGTCGGCGATCTCGATCGTTGGGATCGCCATCGGGGCTTCGGGCTTCGGAGCTTCAGTGGGGGCAGGAGCGGATTTCGCCTCAGCTTCCGTACCGATCAGGCCCATGGCCTTGAAAACTTCGACCGGCTCGCCTTCCTGAATGAGAATCTGAGTAAGGTAGCCAGAGGCGGGTGCGCCGAGTTCGGTGTTCACCTTGTCCGTCATGATTTCCACAACGGGCTCGTCTTCTTTGACGAACTCCCCAACCTTCTTAAGCCATCGGCTTACGGTTCCTTCGTGAACGCCCTCGCCCAATTCGGGCATCAGAATCTCGGTCGGCATGATCTTTAGTTTATCTTACGAGGCGATGCGGTTGCGCCTACGCTCTAGCCTAGCCCTTCTTTTGCAACCTTTCGACCAGTCGGCGTTTCACCATCGGCCATTCTAAGTCCGTGATACCGAAGTAGACCGTGTCTCGCACGTAGCCGTCCGGCTGAATTCCGTGGCGGCGAAGGGTCCCTTCTTTGGTCGCTCCGAGTTTGAGGATCGCGGCTTGGCTGTGGAGGTTGCGCGCATCGGTTTTGAGAGTCACCCGCAGCGCGCCGAGTGTCTCGAAGGCATGAGCGAGCAGGTGATACTTGCACTCGGGATTCACCTTGGTTCCCCTGTACTCGTCAGCGTACCACGTCATGCCGATCTCCAGACCCCGCGATTCTTCGCGAATGTCCATGTAGCTGGTCTCGCCGATGAGTTGGTCGGTACGTCGATTGATGACTACGAACGAGAGCATGTTAGGGACCTTGAGCCGGGCCTCCAAGTACTCTTTGAACGCCACTAGACTCCGATCCTTAGGCTGGAGGGTTACATAGTACTTAAAAGTTTCTGGGGGGCAAACCGCGTATAGTGCCTCCGCATCCCCCAGCCTAGCGGGCCGAAGCGCTACCGTCTTCCCTTCAAATGTGATGGGCTGAATCCAAGGCATTCCCTTAGTCTACAAGAGGACGGACGTAACGGTTGAGGCTGCAATCGCAGGATGCCGCACCCGCGGTTAAGAGAACGTTGTTCACCTCACCATAACCGGGGGAACGTACAGTTCAGACATCGCATGGCTTCGGCTCGCGATGGGAACTTACGACATGAAAAAGTTGACTTTTGCAGCACTGCTGCTCGTATCCACCGCGTCATTCGCGCAAACGATCATTCAGGACGACTTCGAAACGGTCCCCAGTTTCACCAATGACGGTCGAGACGGGTGGCGACACAACTTTAACCGCGCCTTCCCCGCCGACAACTACTCCGCTCCCCTTGGCCAAGGCGACAAATCTAGCCGAGTCCTTTGGAAATCTGTCCTCGGCACCGGCGCATTGGTCGGTCACGAGTCCGGCGCTGGCTCTGGCGACTGGTGGGTCGTAGCGGACAAGTTCCTGGTCAACGGCGGCAACATCAGTGGCTTGTCGACCGGCTCACTCTCCTTCAAAGTCGCCCGCTTGACTCCCACAGCCGTTACCGGCACCACGACGACGGCCCCTTCCCAATCCGTGGTCACGGTTCGATTCTACGGCGAAGCTGGTGCGGCGGTTGAAAAGACCTTCCCAGTCTCCGCCTTCCCAACTGGCTTCTACACAGCTTCCGGGTTGAATACTTTCGCCAACCTCAGCCTTGATCTCAAGGACGCTACCGGATGGACTGGAGTCGCGACTGGCACCTACGAAACCGTCATGCCCGTCGTGACCCAAATCGCCATTGACTTTGAACTTGTTAGCGGCGCCGAGCAGACCGCGCTGGACGATGTCACGCTTGCTTTCGACGCTGGCTCTGGTCCCCAAACCGTAGTGTCCAACTTTGAAACTCCCGCTTCGATCGCCGAAGATGGCCGCGCAGGTTGGATACACAATGGTCCACTTGACGGCTTCACCGGCTTCCCTCAGGGCGACGTTGGTGGAATCGCATACTGGTCCAATGAGGGCATCGACACGATCAACAACGGTCTGATCAACTCCGGCATGCTGCTCGTGGGCGATCCAGCTCAGGGCGTAGGCGATGCTGCGGTTGCACCCCAGCGATACAATATCCTGGGCGGCCGTTTTGACATGGTCAACGCCGGAACATTCTCCTTCGACTACGTTCGATTCTTGCCGAACAGCAACGTTTCGACGTCTGCGGCGGGCTCTCTCGACGCACTCGTCTTGGCGACCTCCGAAGGCTACTTGGCACGTTACCGATTCTCGGTTGCTGAGCTCAATGCACTCACAACTTGGGGTTCGACCAACTTCTACCAAACACTTGGATTAAGCCGAGCTTGGCCCTTCTCGGTAGACCTCTCGAACAGAACGAAGTGGGTCATCAGCCGACCAAGTGGCGCTCCGGTAAAGAGCCTCGAAGAGATTCTCGCCAATGTCGCTTACGTGACCGTCTTCACCGAAGTGCGAAGCGGAACCGAGACTAACGCGATCGATAACGTTAAGTTGGAATACACCGAGCGCGCGAAGATCACGGGCGAAATGGCGTTTAACGACCGAGTGGGCAAATTCCCAACCGGTGCTTTGATTCAGTTCCTGACGCCGGGTACCGAGACGGTCGTCTGGCAGGCGTGGGCGAAGCGAGATGCGAACGGCAACTACGTGTTGCCCCAAGCCACTCCTTCCGGTACCTATGACCTCGCCGCTGACCCAGGCTTGTCCTTCCTTCAGACGAAGAAGCTGAACGTGTCGAATCCTGGCACGGACGTTTCGGGCGTGGACATCGCGTTCCGCAACGGCGACGTGGATAACTCGGGTGAAGTGGACGCAGCGGATATTGACCAGGTCATTGCTGACTTCGGTAGCGTGGACACATCGCCGACATACGCAGCCAACTCCGACGTAGACGGCTCCGGCGAAGTCGACGCGGCGGATATCGACATCGTGATCGCGAACTTCGGTTCCGTCAACGACTAATCCAGCCTCCCCATTGCCCCGGCGATTCTTTCGCCGGGGCTTACCCGTTTTGAAATCATGAAACTTCGAACTGCTTTTACTCTTATCGAGCTCCTAGTGGTCATCGCGATCATCGCAATCTTGGCTGCCATCCTCTTCCCCGTTTTCGCTCAAGCCCGAGAGGCCGCCAAGACCACCGGCTCAATCAGCAATCTCCGCCAGATCAGCCTCGCCATGGTGATGTACCACGGCGACAATGACGACCGATTCCACAAGCGCACCATCAATAACTCGGAAACCGCCGCCAACGGCTTGGGTGCCAGCGCGGTCGGCGGATGGGACTGGCCTTGGTTCTACATGCCGTACATGAAGTCCACTGAGCTCTTGAATTGCCCGGTCAGTCCGAACGACGGCAGCATCCTCAAGAAAACCAACTGGGGCCGAGAGAGCACGCCGAACTTCCAACCCAACGCCGAATACGGCAACAACTATGCCTACAATTATTCCGGCTTGACCAAAGACAACAACTTCGGCCCGGCGCTTTCCTCCACCGAAGTGGAGTTTCCGTCCGAGACTTTCGCGTTCTTCACCGCATATGACAGCGCGACTTGGCCCAATCGAGGCGGAGTTAATAACTCCTACGTTGCCCTCATGCGCACCTTTGGCGTCGATCGCCAATTGCCTGAGACGGCTTCCTATAACAAGAACGGTGGTTTCCGAATGCGTAAGCAGGCTGGCGTGGTGTTCGTTGATGGCCACGTCAAGCTCACGCCATGGCAAAAGATGATGATCCGCGGCCAGAACGGCAGCAAGCCCTGGGTAATGAACTGGGAAGATGACTGCGCCACCTACGGCCCGTCGTGCGACGAACCTTGCCCGTTCCCGCTCTGCGGCGCGAACCGCCGATTCGACCCGTCGAAGTTGTAAGGCTCACCAAGTACCAGAAGGCGCGGGACAATACCGCGCCTTCTATAAGGTTTTGGCCACTTCTTCTAGCTGGGAAATCATCGTGCCCCAGCCTCCGAAGAACCCCATCGCCTCGTGCTTTGCCCTGGACTCCGTGTCGGCATGAAGCACCAGCGCGTCGAAGTTCGTCTTCTCGCCGTCCGCCGCGAGACTGAAACTGGCGGTCATCGCGAAGCTATCCGCGGCGATTGGGTTCGGGCGAAAGCCGGGTCCCAGCGCCGAGGTCCACACAAGCTTCTGCCCGTCGACCACTTCGAGGAAGCAACCCTCGCCGCCATCCACTTCCGGCCCTTCCGGCCCCTGCATGACGACCGAAAACAACCCGCCCGGTCGTAAATCCATCTCGCACCGAACCGTGCGCCAAGGCTTGGGCGTAAACCAGGTCAGCAAGAGTTCTGGCGTAGTCAGCGCCTTCCACACTTTGTCAGCTGGCGCGTCGAGCAATCGTTCAATGCGTAAATCGAGGTCACCGTTTGGAGTTTCCATGGCTCAGTATAGAGCGGCCAAACATCTTTGATGCAATCTTCTCCCCCCCCCATCCCCGAAGCTTATATCGCCCCGATCCCCTCTCGCCCCCGACAATGAGCTCCTGAGTACGCCGGGCCTTGAGCCGGAGCCGATGGAAGACTTCGTCAAGGTGAAGCTGACCCACGACCGCGAGGCGACGATGAAGTGGGCTCGCACCTCCGGCGCCAAGTCGTTCGCCGATTGGTTTGAGGGCAACGAGACGGCGGTGGTGGCAAAAGCGCTCGATGCCTTCGTGACCCGGTTCACCCAGGCCGGCGACGATGGCCGCCTCGCCGTGGCCGAAATGCTCGCCTCCCGGGACCTCGCGCCGCATCTTGATGCATTGCAAGGTGACGGCATCTCCGCCCTCGCCGCCCGCCTCACCCAGCCCGCCGACGGCAAACTAGCCGAAGCCCTCGTGCTGGCATTGGAGCGGACAAAGCACCCCTCCGCCCACTTTGCCGCCCTCAACGCCCACAAGTCGCTGAGTGCTGGTTTGAGGTCCCGCCTAGAGAAAATTGATTAGCCAGCCCCCGATCCCCGATTGCCCCCAAACCCCAAACCCTAAACCCCAGACCCCAATTTCAGAGCCTAGGAAGTGGAAAGAATTCAATTCCTTCCACTTAAAATCCATTTCTTTCCACTTAAAGTCCCTTCCCTTCCACCACAACTCCATTTCTTTCCACTTAAAATCTATTTCCTTCCACCAAAAATCCATCTCCATCCAACACAAAACCGTTTCCTTCCATCACTCCCCCACTTCCTCCCATCAGAAAACCATTTCCTCCCAACGCTTCGCCACAAGATTAAGCCACGACGCGTCGGCGAGGAAAGCCCAACCAAACAAAGGCGGCCACCCCGCGTAGGTGCCGGATTGCAAGTCCGGGAACCCAAATCCCCTACCGCCGCCGCCGCCGCCGCATCAAAAGCACCCCCAGCCCCAGCGGCAGGAACGCCGCCGGCTCCGGCGCCACGATGTTTGCCGGATGCATATAAGTGTTGGGATTGAACGAGCCGCCGGGCGCCGCGAAGGTCGTGGAAATGCCCGAGAACAGGCCGTTTGTCGAGATATCGAAACGCCGGACGTTGGCGTTGGTCGCCGTCACGCTGTCTTGGCCGTAGAGCCAAAAGCCGTTGTGCGCGGCCACAAAACTGGGCATCGACTCGGCGATGGAAAAGCCGGAGAGCGTGGTCGTCGTCATGTTGATCGGGTTGACTTGGCCCGCCAGATTTAGATTGACCCGGCCGACCGACAACGCTCCAGAACTTGATACATAGGTGAACGCCATCATCTGCGAATCGGCGAGTTCATTGCGCGCCGCCGCCGCTTTGCCCAGGGTCGTGCCTGACTGAATCGTGACCGAATAGGTGATATAAGAACCCAAGGAAAGCGTCGCCAAATCCATCGTCTGCATGGTCAGTTGGTTCGACGTCGTGTTGTGCCCGAGCGCGATGAGCGTGGATCCGAAAATGGAAAGGCTGGACCAGGTCGAGGCCGTGTTGATGGTGAAGTTCGCCCCGTTTGCCCCCGAAAGGTCCATGCGCCGCATGCTGCCGAAGGTGGAGAGCTGATAAATCTTGTCTCCCGCCAGCTCGATCGCGCGCGCCGTATTCCCCGTCATCAAGCCCGCCTGCAGCCCCGTGCTGTAGTGCTGAACCTGGATCGCCGACGAATTGCTCGCCGATGCGTAGCTCAGCCCCCGAGTGTCCGCCGCGATGAGGTTTGCGTTGCCCAGATTGGCAAAGCTGCCGAGCATGACGTTGTTGATGGGATCGTAACGATAGGTGCGCGCGTCGGCCCCGGGCAAGAGCATGAGATCAAAAGACCCCCAAGCCGCCCCCGCCGCCAACCAAGCCATCCCAAACAAAGATCCCCGAAAAACCATAGGGGTTAGTATAAGACGAATTCGCCAAAAGTGGTGATCTACCTCGCATACCGCCATTCAGCGGTAAGTAGAGGCCGGTACCTCGCCCCTAGTAACTCCTGAATCGCCTTCAGCATCTTCATCTCTTCGACTTCATCCCCCAGATCAAGCTCGATCCAGAGGTGATGTGATTGGCACGTGCTTGTTCGCCCTATCGAAGAAATGCAGGCCGCAGAAGAGTCTCAGGAGCCAGTGTCTTCTTCGTCCAAGATTGTTCCCAGAGGCTGCCCGTCCTTGAGTTTCCACTCTTGCCGCCCGTTGCTGGATCGCCCGCTCAAGAAAGCCGATGCCGCCGATGGGGTGTCAAACAGCACGTCCTTGAGGAAGCAGAACGTGTCTCCCCTCACCTCGATGTGCCGCCGAATAGCCAAGGCATCGCGCAAAAGATTCAGGTGCTCCGGGAATGAACTCCAGCGTTTCGTGGAGCCAATCGATCCTTCCCGCACCACGAGGTGCGAACCGGTCCAGCGGCCTCGTGCCTTGACCTTCTTTGTTTCCATGCGAACTTCTTTGCCCGCGTGGTCGGGGGAAATTACACTTTTGCGAGATTCGGCCCGTTCCCTTGACTCTCGCTCGAAAGGACTCTCGGGGAAACCGGTCAATGCCTCCTCAATGGTGGAAAGAGCCGCCTCCGCTCGTTGCAAGCGATCAAGACGATCTGCCTTCTCATGAGCGGCCGCAGGATTCTCTTCTGCAAATGCCGACTTGCCAAATGCAACCGTCTCAACGCGACGTTTCACGAGTAGCGCGCGAAGCGCTTCGATCTCCTCGATTTTCTTTGACATCCGCTACTTCACCTCGTAAACCTTCAACACCTCATCCCCGTAGTGATTGATCACCTTCACCGCGAACTTGCCGGTGTCCGGCTTCGCGAACACTCGCGACACGTTTGAGTACAGCGCGGACCACGCTCCCTCTTCAATCTCGGCTCGGAGCGCTTTCTTCAGCTTCTCGTACGGCTCGTCGCCGCCGGTGAAGTAGGCATGCCGCACGAAGAAGCTCTCGCCGTTATAGTTGGTGTCGATGAACCAGCAGGCGATGTCGTCCACGGAGTTCGAGCGTATCTCACCCGTCGTAGGGTCGAACACATCCAGTCCGCCAAGGGTCACTCTGACTCCCTCTCCCCCTGGGAGAGGGCTGGGGTGAGGGCTCGCCAGCGGAACTCTTTCCACCGTGATATCCGGCTCCCCAAATACCATGAACAAATTCCCCGCTCCTGTCTTCTTCAGCAAATCGTCGGCCATCAGCAGGTCGGCGTTCATGCGGGTGGGGAGGACGGTCAGGGCTCCGTAGTCTTTCGACTCCTCGCCCACGTGCGGATCGAAGGCGTAGCCGCACAACACCAGCACGTCGAACCCGAGGCCCTTGCGAGCCTCGATAGCCGCCTGCTTAACCTGCATCGGCGAAACCGCGCCGTATTCCGGCCCCACCGAAATCGCCACCCGCTTCGTCTCACCGTCGGCAGTCGAATAGGTCCCGGAAGCCTGCAGCCAGGTGCCCGCGTAGGGCGCGAGGTCGTCGAACTTCAGCCGCTCGCCCTTCTTCGTGTTCTGCACGCCCGCCTTGCGCAGGTTCTCGATGACCATCGTCACGAAGTCGTTGCCCGCGTCGTCGCGCTGGGCTTCGAACTGGCTGGCTGGCTGCTCCTCGTCCGCCGCCAAAACCCGGTGCGGCGAAAGGCTCTCCACCGTAAACGGCCCCGCCACCCGAATCCGCTTCTTGTCTTCGTAGGGCTGGTCGTAAAGGGTTTCCACGTCGGCATGCTTGGCGATCGCACCGTCAATCTCCCCCCGCAATTCCCACTTGGCATGCCAAAAGACTCTGAATTGGAAGTAGGGGCTGTGATCGTAGTAGTCCTCACTTTCGCCTTCGGGGAACCCGGTCCGGTGGGCAGTCTCCCATTTCTCTCGCACCTCCGGCTTCGCGTTGCTCCAGAACACCTTGTCCGGCCCCGCGTAGCCCTCTTCCGAGATGTAACCGGGCACGTTCCCTTCGTGATACGGCACAAGAACCATCTCATTTATCAGCGCCAATGCCTCGTCAATCTGCGGCTTAAACTTGGCCGCGATGGGCTCGATCTCAGGGTTGTTGGCGATGCTCTTTAGCGTCACGTGCGGCACGCGCTTGTAGACGAATCCTTGCCGGATGTCTCGCTTGTTCTCATAGCTCGGCGGAGTTCTGCCGCTCAGCTCCGATTCCTTCTTCACGCCTTCGGGAGAATCGGCGAGCAGGTAGCACGGATACCGCGCGCTCATCAACCGAGTGCGAGCCAAGGCGAGCGCGACGCGGCTGGTGTCGCAAGTAATCCACCGCCGCCCCCATTGCTCTGCCACGTAAGCCGTCGTGCCGCTACCGCAGGTTGGGTCGAGTACAAGATCACCGGGGTCCGTAGCCATCAGGAGACAACGCTCAACGCTGGAAACGGATGATTGGACGACATAAACGAGCTCTGTCCCGATTTGCATTGAGTCCCATCGATCTGTGATCGGGATTACAGCGAAATCATCAAGATAACGCCGGTAACGCAACGTGGACCCCGACACAAAGACACGACCTGCTGCAGCTAGCCGCTCCATTCCTTCGACCGTCGTTTTCCAATGGCTGTCTGTGCGTGGGCGGTACTCCTTGCCTCTGTAGGAAAAAGGAGTATCCGAGCTACTGGGTCCCGACGACAAAAGACTGGTGAATTGGAGAACTCGGGTGTTATGAGGTAGCTGAGCAGATCTATTCATCTCTGCCGGAGTCAGCCTTCGCGCTTCTCCGGTTTCAAATTCAACATAGTCGTACCTCTCAAGAGATACCGTGCCGCGGCCCCGCTCGAGGTAGAGCTGGCGATACTTCGCGACAGTTTTATTCTTGGCGTACCAAAGAATGAAGTCAACTGTGGAAGACAATAGCGAGTCGGCCTGCCCTCCGGTCTTTTGCACTTGGATAAGTCGGGCAAAATTATCCGCTCCAAAGACCTCGTCCATCAAGCACCGAACCAGGTGCACATTCTCGTCCCCGATCTGCACGAAGCAACTCCCCGTCTCGGTCAGCAGCTCCCGCGCGACCATGAGCCGGTCCCGCAGATAGGCGAGATATGAGTGGATGCCCAGCTTCCACGTATCGCGAAAGGCGCGGACGACTTCCGGCTCGCGGGCCGCGTCTTCGGCTTTACCGTCCTTCACGTCGCGCTTGCGCGTGCTCACCTGCCAGTTGCTGCCGAACTTGATGCCGTACGGTGGGTCAAGGTAGATGCACTGCACCTTCCCCTTCAGCCCCTCCTTCTCGGCCAGCGAATTCATCACCAGCAACGAATCGCCCAGGATCATTCGGTTCGACCAATTCTTGTCGTGCGAGTAGAAGTCGGTCTCCAACTCAAACTTGTCCTGCCCTTCCTCCAGGTCGTACCCATTGAACGTGTGCGCGAAAAGATCAAGCTGCACTTCCTCCACCGACCCACCGACCACCGACTTACCGACCTCCTTCCTGAGATCATCAATCAGCGCACTCGGCATGATCTTCTCCTGAATGTAAATCGGCACCGTCGGCACCGCCAGGTCTTCCTGGTCCTGCTCATCCTTCCCCTTCCAAACCAACTGCGGATCAAGGCTCGGGTCCCTCGGATAAAGCATCGCCGGCGCCCGCTCCTCCGCCACCTTCATAAACCCGCGCTGCTCCATAGTCGGGTTATTCACCCGCTTAGCCTCGTCGTGACTGATGTAATCGGTTTCGTTGGTGCTCATCGGGTACTTACGCTCCTATCGTATCGAATGCAGGTGCAAGCATAGTCTTCAGATGCGCTTCGATGAGGCTCGCTCGCGCCTCTCGGAAGTCATCAAACCGAGATAGCTCATAGAGTTCCGGGTCCGATGGAATGAAGTGACGCTGGAGGAAACTCTCGTCGCGACTCTTGATCCATTCCGCGAAGGGTTTTGAAGTCTTCTCCTGGTTCTCTGCTTGGCTAAGAAGGCAAAGGTTTGCAAGCTCGTGAACGGGAGTGTTCCATTCGTAGTAGGAGGCACCTTCCGGATGCGTCAACGTCGAGGAGCGAGGGAAAATGTGGTCTACGTGCATAAAGTTTTCCAGCACTTGCCCCGAGTAGAGCAGGGAGAGAATCGCTTTGGTGTGCAGTTGACCGTATCGGATATCAAGAACTTCGTCAACGAAACTCTCCAGCAGTTCCTCGGCTGTTTCAGCCGCATCGGTTCGCAAGAGGTTATAGAGGGGAAAGTCTTGCCCACCGACAATCGCCTTCGAAATCACCTCGCGGGTCTTCGAGAGTGCCGAGTCCGCACTGCTGCGGAATGCACCGCGCACGAGAGCAAACACCGTCCAGGCATGAACTGCTCTCGCGTTGGCTACATCGGCCCGCGACGTGCCCGCAGGCTTGAGATCGGGGCGCTTTGAGTAGAAGTAGATGATGGGAATCAGCACGTTGGACGCCGAGATCGCGTCGCCAGAGAGCCCATGAGTACGGACAAAATTTGCCATCTTGAGAGTAGCATCTCGCGTGCCCACCCATCCGTCTTTGATCTTCACGAGATTTGCATGATTGAAGTTTTGCACCCGATACTTGACAGGGAGGTCATTCACGACCAAGCAAGTCTTCATCACGAAGTCCTTGTCGAACTCATTCCTCCTTGGGAGGATCATATTCAGTTGGAGGACCAGGCCTTGAATTTCTGCGCGGGCATCAAGTTCCCCCCAACTCGCCGTCACCGTGCTCATCAGCAAGTCTGACTTGCTCAGCTTGGTGCCACCAGAATTCGCCCTCACAAAGACGTCAAGAACACGATCATAGTCCTGTTCATTCTCAACGTAATAGGCAATGACATCATCCTTATGGACAGCGCGATAGAGACGGTCAAGGTTCATCCGCGCCGCCCGCCTCTGGTCTCTAGTGTGCGATTCCTCAAGCGACTCAACAAATTCATCGCGGAAGTCCTCAAAGTCTCGGTCAGAGCGATACCGAAGGATCGTTCCGATGTCTAGCCATCGGTTCCGGTCCTTTGCCGCTTGGGCGGCTTCCATGAATTCAAATCGGTAGAAGTTGTCCTCGTAGTCTGGGTCGACAAGGGTCGTTGGGTCGTGGAGAATGTCGAGATAGAGTTTGCGTTTGCTCCAGGACTGGGGGTTATCTGCGCGGCCGTACTTCTTCTTGACGGTGTAGTGCCCCCGGAGCCCGATATTCAACGAAGTCAGCCTTTGTTGGCCGTCAAGCACCAAGTGTAAGTCAGTCGCCGAACTGATATTGGCGTCGTCATTTCGAGTGCCGCCGTCTTTGGCGTCCGTTAGAAACCGGTACGCCTTCCACTTATCGCGGTTCCCAGGCTCAACCGACCAAAAGAGAAAAGAACTGATCGGGTAGCCCCGAAGTAGCGAATCGAACAGCTGTATGATCTGCGGAGCCGACCAAACAAACTCCCGCTGGATTGCCGGGAGGAAATAGCTTTCATTTAGCTTGTCGATTGTCTTTGCGATGGTTTCAGTTTTGTAGCTCATTTGATATTCCCGGCCGATTTACTTCAGTTCCGCAATAACGTGGTGGACCGCGCGCTCGATATATGCTTCTGCAATTGATTCGGTTATGGGTTTCCCGCTCGCGTGGGCATATGAGTTCCGATCGTCCAAAAGTTGGACAAGTGACTTGTACAGTTCCTTGGACAGAATTCCTGCCTTGTTGGCTGTATCCAGAAGGGTTCGTTCATTCAGCCCGTCTAGGTCGTCGAGTGCTGTTATCGTAGCCGGAATCTTCCAAGTGGCGCACTGTCGGTTTAGCGCTGGCAGGTGGTTAGCCAACAACCAATCACGGAACAAGTCATAGGTCAGGCACCATGTCATAACGATACAAGCGCGCAAGTAACCCGATGTAAAGCATCCAAGTGCTTCTTCAAGGTAGTTCTGGGCGTCGCTTGTTGGTAGCAACGGCAAGAGATC
>JAYUVF010000026.1:0-59068 GCA_043754215.1 Chthonomonas sp.
CTCAGTTCCTTGCCGGCGTAGTTCAACGGATCCTTGGCCAGGTCGAAGCGCACGACGTACGGGTCAACGCCGTCGGCATCCTCGTCAGACATGTAGCCGTGCCCCTTCTCGCCGCCTCGCTTCGCAATTTGGCTGAGAGCGAACTTTTCGCCTTCGGGAGTGTTGGCCGCCGTGTCGGTGTAGCCGTACTTGATCGCGAACATGTCGTACGCGCCGATGCTGTTGTTATGCATCGAAGCGGCGTTGTTATTCAAGACCGCCACCACGTTGGTGGGCGTGTAGTCCATTACCGACGCGGCGACCTGATGCGTCTGGACACAGGACGGGTCGCCCAGTTCAGCGGTGCTCAGGTTCGTGGAAGCCACGAAGTTGTGCCGCAAACCTAGGTTGTGACCGACCTCATGGCACACCACGTCAGCCATGGTGCTCTCGATGAACTTGTCCGCGCTAACTCCCATCTGCATGGCACGGGTCATCTGGTAGGTCATCGAAGCATTGTTCATGACATCCCGACCGTAGCCACAGAAAGACGGAGTCCAACCAAGGGCTCTGATCGCCTTGTCGGCAATCGCATCTCGCTTTGGTTCGAGATGTAGCATTCGATCGCGTGGTGAGATCATGCCAGGCGCAGCCTTTGTGATTCCGACCTTTGCGAGTTCAAGCTGGGATCGGAGAGCTGATGCGCTAGGAATGGTGGCCCGAAGATACTCTTGGTTCACGTAATGAACGAAGTTGGCGTCGACGTTGATGCCGGCGTTTATAATTTCACCAGTGAACGGGTCAGTGTTGAACAGCGCGATGGCATAGCCTGCACTTTCGGTCATCGTGAAGCGGATGACATTGCGGCGTCCGTCGGCGTGATCGTAATCGGGGTCGTTCTTCGGGGCGTCCACCACTTGAACCGCGTTCTTAAAGCCGATGGCTTCAAAAGCTTTGTTCCAGCGCAGGACGCCAGTGCGGACGGCGGGGCGGAACTTCTCAGGGATGGAGTGGTCAATGGTCCAAACGATGGGCTTGACCGGCTCGCTCATCGCGGCCTTGGGATCTTTCTTGACCAGGTTCCAACGGTTCACGAAGCGCTGGGTTCTATCTCGCTTGTAGAAGCGATCTACCGCCCAGTGATCTTGAGTGAAATAGCCCACTCGCGGATCGGCGATGCGGGGCATATACGAAGACTTCTCGGGACGCCATTGCAGGGTCCAGGTCACCTTCAGCGGCAAGCTGCGTGGATCCTCAGCATGGTTTGTGAAGCGATCTCCCAAAAGCGCGGCAAACGGATTTTCGGCACCACCTGGGCGTGGAGTGAAGTAGGTGAGCTTCATGCGGAGCGAGGTGATGTCCGCGCTCTGAATGATCTTTTCGACGCCTGACTTATCTCGGTCCAAACCATACTGCGAGCCGCCAAGAATCATCACCAACATTCCAAGTTGATTCAAATCTCCGCTAAGAAGCGGCGTGATGTTGATCAGAACTTTTTTGGTCTCGGGGTTGGTTTGCTCAATGCGGTAGTCAGCGAGAATTGCCTCCGGCATCGTACGGGAACTGGCGATTCCAAGCGGATCATCAGAGTCCCATCGGTACTTGATGTTCGGGCGGATGAGCCAAACCTCGTCTTCGTGTCGCTCTAAGCGATACGCGTCAACCGCGTTGGCACCGATCGGCGACCCTGCTTGGACGGGGTCTTCGCTGAATCCGTGGTGGAAGTTGCCTTGCACCAAGAACAGCTTTCCTAGCTTCTCTTCTGATAACTCAAGTAGCAGGTCCTTCTTCCGTTGGTAAAAAGTGAAAGCGCCTTCTGATTTGACGAGATCCTTGACCGCCTTCTCATAATCGAGAGCCTTTTGGTCGCGCTTGGGCGGCTCAGGCTGTTTATCTTGTCCGTACGCTAAAGTCGGCGAGGCTAGGCCGACGAGCATCACACATCCGAGGGATAGAATGGCTGTCTTCTTCAATTGCATAGAGTTCCTACTTGGTGAGGGGCGGTTTCGCAGAACGTCCCCCTTAACTGAACATGTCGGTGTTCAACCCACTTGTCGTTAGTTTAGCGAAAGTTGGGGTGTGTTGCTTCGTACGCTTTAAAATGAGAGGAAATTCCCGGTAGGATAGGACCGTGAAGGCGACGACGCTGGATGCCCAGCAGCTTGAATCAGATCTGCGAAGCTGGCTGAACCAGCAAGCCTCGTCGCTTGGTGGTAATTTCGCCGCCATCAAACCTGACCACTATCGACCTTGGCACTGGCCCATTCATCCCGTCAGCTTCAATTTCCATATCCCCGCCAGCGAATGGCATGGCGTTGCAGCGTTTACCGAGGGAGATGAATCGTTCGAAGTGAAAGTCGCCCGGACACCATGGGGCGTGTTTGGTCGTTGCGAGCAACTTAGAGCGGAGGCTAAGGGCAATAGCGTCGAGGAAATGCTCGCGGAGCTTCGCAAAATCTGCAAGCCGCTCTTCGATCGGCAGGTACAAATCGGCAGCTTACTGGGCTTGACTGAGCGTTACGAAGGCTCCATCCGAGAACTTAAGCCTGCCCAAAAGCTGCGATTGCTCTTCGCCTCTGACCGGGCGATCGCTCACGACGCGCAAAATGAAATTGAGACGGGCGGCGATCTTTGCGCCTACGGCCCCGCTCTGATCACCATTTTGAACGAATCTCGCCACCCCAACCGGCGCACGGCGCAGTGGCTCGTTCTCGATCTCTATGAAGATCTCCAGAGCTACTGTCCGACGCCCGAATCTGAGCGCGCGGCGGTGGATGCGATCCGAAACCTCATGTGGTCGGCCGAAGACGATTACGCCCGCACAATTTACAAGGCGGGGGTAGTTCTCGGCGGACATGTTTGTACCGAACACTCCGCGGACACCATCATTGACTTGATGAGCTCGCCTAGCCGCATCGCCCGCCGAAGCGCCATGCACGCGAGTTTTCACCTCTGTGAGTGGATGCCGGCGAAGCGGCATAAGGTACTTGAAACACTCCATATGGCAGCCGAAAGGGATGCGGAGCTCTTGCTCCGGACCTATTGCCAAGGCTTAGCACGCGATATCGAACGAGAGGTCATTGACCACATCGCTGAACCCATTTTCCCGGACGAACCATGATTTCCGTACTCCTCGCCTTATCTGCCCAGGCGGCATTGTCGCTGGACGCCTTGCTCGACTCCACATCGGTCTTGCGTGGTGCCAGCTATGGCGTGTCGGTAACCACCATCGACGGCGAAGTGCTTTACGCGCGCAATGACCAACTGAGACTGATGCCGGCAAGCAACCAAAAGCTTCTCAGCGCGGCATACGCCGCACACTATTTGGGTTTGGACTATCGGCCGTTAACGACGGTAACCGAGCGAGACGATGCGATCGGCGTGGTCAGCCCCGGAGACCCCAGTATGACCACCGCCAAGTTGAGAGAGGCGGGCAAGCGACTCAAGAGCCGTAACAAGCCGGTTTATGTGACTCAGGCGTTTGCCGTTGGAGTGCCAAGCGGTTGGGAGGCCGACGATCTGATCAATCGGTACGCGGCGCCGGTCTACGCGTTCACCGTGGATCAAGGGGCATTTCGAGTGGAATCGATCCTCGGGGTGATCCAGCCATTGCCAAGCGAACTAGGCGTCTCAATGATTCGTGGTGCGATAACGGGGCCCCTTCGAGTTAGCTACTCGCTGGATAACCAAAGAGTGAGGATTGACGGCAAGCTAGGTTCAGACACAAAAACGCTCGAAACCCTCGCCCTCCGAAAGCCGGATCACTCCGCCGCGCGCTTCTTCGGGACGACCAAACATGAGGGAGTCCTTCCCCAATCCAACCTCGGGGCGACCACCCTTGAGATTCTTGGCGATCCCATGCCCAAGCTCCTGGCTGACTGTTTGCAACCGAGCGACAATCAGTACGCCGAGCAACTCCTGCTCATGACCGCCGCGAAACGCGGGCTCATCAAGGACCCAAAGCAAGCTTACAGTCCCGCTCGCGCAGACTTGCTAGCATTCTTGGAAAACACCGTCGGTGTCGTCAAGGGAGACTTCCGACCCATGGACGGCAGTGGATTGGCTAGGCAGAACTTAGTTACCGCGAGGGGACTTTCGAAGCTGCTCCAATGGAGCGCGAATCAGTCTTGGTTTCCCGACTACGACGCTGGCCTGGCTTACCCAGGGGGCGGAACGTTACGATCGCGCCTTGCCGGCAGCAGCTTTAGAGGCAAGACTGGCACCCTCACCGGGGTCGTTGGCCTGAGCGGATACGTAAAGTCAAATACTGGTCAGCGGCTGATCGTGTCGATCGTCATCAACAACACGGTGGTCACCTCGGCAAAGGTGCGAGATTTAGCGGATCAAATCGTCCGTTGGGTTGAAACTACCCCTACGTTTGGCCCGGGCCTTGATTACAGTGAAGGATATGAACGCAGCCCACTTCAAGACCTACTTCCCTACTCGAGCACTTCTTCTGCTGCTGGGAATCGGGTTTCTGGATTTGCTGATGACCGCCGTGCTTCACTCACGTGGCCTCATCGTCGAGATGAATCCGCTCATGAGGCCGATCATCGAAACAAGCGAGCTCTTGTTTGCGTTCGTTAAGGGAATGACTCTGGTGCTGGCGTATTGCGTCATGCTCAAGTACGCAGACACCCATCTAGCCTTTATTCGGCGAGCGTGCATGATGGGATCTGGAGCCTATCTGGCCATCTGGACGATCTGGTTTATCGTTGGTTCCGCTCAGGCTTGAGCCGGGGCGGGATTTGCAATCACCATCGGCTCGCCCAAGACTTCGATTCCTTCGACCAAGACGCTTCCCTTCTCTTCGGCATCTACTACTGCCTGCAGGGCGGCTAGGGCTACCTCGACGTGCTTATCAGCAGGCTCTTGAGTAGTGAGCAACTGCGTCCAAAGGCCCGGCTTGAACGCCACGTTGACCCATTTTTCGTCTCGCAGGCGACCGGCCAGACGAAGTGCTTCGTAGCTCGCGCCTGCTATCAGCGGCAGAATTAGAAGCTCCAACACAATGCGAACCGGCACGTCCACGAACGGGTTGCCCTGCTGTCCGGTGATCGGATAGCGCGGGACGAGCGGCATGAAGAGGAAGCCGATGATGAAGACGATGACCGCGAAAGACGTTCCGCATCGGGGGTGGAGGCGGGTCTGGCTTTGGCAGTGCACCATATCCAGCGGTTCTTCGCGCTCAAGCGCGTTGATCGCCTTGTGCTCAGCGCCGTGATAGCGGAAAACTTCCTTTATCTCGGGGATCTTACTGATAGCCCAGAGGTAACCGATGAAGACGATCAGCTTGATCGTCTCGCTCACGTAGTTGATGATGGTGCCGTTGGTGACGCCTCGGGTCCGGAGCAACTCTGCGAGGGCATTTGGCAATACGTTGAAGACGAGAACACCGAGGGCAAGCCCACCAATCATCGCGCCTACGACGGCCGCGTTTTGGACCTTCTCGTTCACAGGCTTGGCGGGGGTCTCCTCTTCACCAGGCTTTGCGTACTGAGCGTCTACCTGAACGTCAGAGGCAAACTTCATCGCCTTGATGCCGAGGGTCATTCCGTCGAGCAGGGCAAAAGTCCCACGCAAAAATGGCTTCATCAGCCACTTTTGTCGACCAATCCAGGTCTTCTCAAGAGGTTCCGTGATGCGAATGATCGTGCCATTCGGGGCGCGACAGGCGATGGAAAAGAACCTGGGGGTCCGCATCATGACGCCTTCGATGATGGCTTGACCGCCGTACTGTAAATACTCGCCTTTGGGCACGGCGCAATTGTACCTGCGGGGTTTCTGCGGGACTTTGGCTAAAGACGCCACCGGAACCAACCGAAATCTCGTAATGTCTGAACAGGAAGTGCGCAATTGCGTCTTACTGATGTAGTTCTAATCTAAAAGGAGGAACCATGAAGGTCACAAACCTAAAATCTATGGAGTTGGATTTAAGCGAGGAAGAAGCGTTTGCTCTATTGGGATTGTGTATGACAAGCCCGAACAAGCTTGATGCGACGGCGGAAAAAGCGATGCGAAAGCTCGCCGACTTCTGCAAGAGCGGAAAGTCCATTGGCAGTCAACACTCTGTCAACAGTCAGCGTCTCGACCACGTAATCTAATTTCCAGATCGTCAATAGCAATCATAAATCAGCGCGGTCCCCGATCGGGGGCCGCGTTTTTTGTTGCTCCCCATCGTCTCTAGAATGGGGAAACGCACCGTGCCCAGAAAGCGTTATCATAGTCATACAATCACATGATTTTAGTGTGAGGGACTCATATGAGATTCGACAAGCTAACTTTGAAGTCACAAGAAGCGATTCAGTCCGCCCAGCAGGAGGCGGTGGATCGTCAGCACCAGCAGATCGACTTGGAGCACGTGATGCTCGCGATGCTGGATCAGGAAGACGGGGTTGTTCGCCCGATCCTGCAAAAGCTGGGGGCGAACGTCGCCAAGATCGCTGCCGAAATCGAGGCGGATTTAGAGAGGCGCCCGAGTGTCAGCGGCCAATCTGCGCAGTACGGCGGCAATATGACGGGCCGCATGCAGCAGTCGTTCAACGACGCCTTCAAGATCGCCGAGGGCATGCAGGACGAGTACGTCTCTACGGAGCATGTCTTGTTGGCAGCCGTGAAGGACTCCGGCGCCGTGGGCAAGGCGCTCAAGAATGCCGGTGTTACCGCCGCCAAACTCGAGGCCGCTGTCAAAGAGATTCGCGGAGGACAGCGCGTGACCGATCAGAACGCCGAGGGCAAGTACCAGTCGCTGGAGAAATACGGCATCGACCTAACCGAGCGGGCTCGCGAGGGCAAGCTGGACCCGGTCATCGGGCGCGACGAAGAGATTCGGCGCGTGGTGCAAGTCCTGAGCCGCCGAACCAAGAACAATCCCACACTCATTGGCGAACCGGGCGTCGGAAAAACCGCCGTTGTCGAAGGCCTCGCCCAGCGAATCATTAAGGGCGACGTGCCGGAATCTCTGCGGAGCAAGAGCGTGATCAGCCTAGACCTCGGGGCGATGGTGGCGGGCGCCAAGTACCGCGGCGAATTCGAGGACCGGCTTAAGGCTGTGCTCGATGAGATCAAGAACGCCGATGGACAGATCATTCTGTTCATCGACGAATTACATACGCTCGTCGGAGCCGGTAAGGCGGAGGGGTCTCTAGACGCGGCCAACATGCTAAAACCGATGCTTGCTCGAGGCGAACTCCGTTGTATCGGTGCCACGACGCTTAAGGAGTATCGTCAGTACATCGAAAAAGACGCCGCACTAGAGCGACGTTTCCAAACGGTCCTCGTCGATGAGCCCACGGTGGATGAAACCATTTCGATACTCCGTGGGTTGAAGCAGCGCTATGAGACGCACCATGGCGTCCGGATCACCGACTCGGCCTTGGTCGCAGCAGCAACGTTGAGCAATCGCTACGTGAGCGATCGCTTCCTCCCGGACAAGGCCATTGACTTGATGGATGAGGCGGCGAGTCGGCTCAAAATCGAAATCGACAGTGTCCCGGCGGAGATTGACGAGATTCAAAGGCAGGTTGCCCAGAACGAAATTGATAAGCAGGCGCTTCTCCGAGAATCGGACGAGGCCAGCAAGCAACGGCTTAAGGCAACGGAGCAACGATTGGCAGAGCTCAACGAAGCTCTTGCCGGGAAGAACGCGGCTTGGCAGTCGGAGAAGGAAAAGATTGAGCGCAGTCGGGCGATTAAGAATGAGATCGAAGGACTCCAGACCGAAATGGAGCGCGCCCAGCGCGAGGCCGACTGGTCCAGAGCTTCTGAGATTCAGTACGGACAGTTGCCCAAACTGCAAGCCGCGCTGGATGAAGAGATCAAGGTCCTTAGCGAACTTCAGGGCAAGTCTAGGCTCCTCAAAGAGGAAGTCGATAGCGAAGACATCGCCGAAGTCGTGAGCAAGTGGACGGGCATCCCGATCAGCAAGCTGATGCAAGGGGAGATGGCCAAGTTGGTCACGCTCGAGGATGATCTAGCCAACCGGGTCATCGGCCAAGATGAAGCGCTCCGAATCGTGAGCGACGCCATCCGCCGTTCGCGATCAGGCGTCGCCGATCCCAATCGTCCCATCGGCTCCTTCATGTTCCTCGGCCCCACCGGCGTCGGCAAAACCGAGACCGCCAAGGCGCTAGCCGAATATCTCTTCAGCACCGAGAAGGCGATGGTTCGAATTGACATGAGCGAGTACGCAGAGAAGCACTCCGTGGCGCGGCTCATCGGGGCGCCTCCTGGATACGTCGGCTACGAAGAGGGTGGGCAACTCACCGAAGCGGTTCGGCGACATCCGTACTGCGTGATTTTGCTCGACGAGGTCGAAAAGGCCCACGCGGAGGTCTTTAACGTGCTCCTGCAGGTGCTCGACGACGGGCGGCTGACCGACGGCCAAGGTCGAACGGTGAATTTTCGCAACGCCGTGATCATCATGACCAGTAACCTGGGCGCCCACCACTACGCGGACATGTTCATGAACGCGGAGGAGTTCGAATCGGTGAAGCGCGAGGTGTTGGGGGAGATGAGGCACTTCTTCCGTCCCGAGTTCTTGAACCGGCTGGACGACATCATCGTCTTCCGACCGCTGGGCATCAATGAGATTAAGAAGATCGTGGACATCCAACTTCGTCAAGTGGCCGGGCGGCTTTCCGATCGTCGGATCACCATCGAGCTGGATGCCAGTGCTCTCAGCCATCTGGCGAGCACAGGGTTTGACCCCGTGTTTGGTGCGAGGCCGCTGAAGCGAGCCATTGAGCGGGAGGTTTTGAACCCACTCGCCAAGCGCATCCTTGAGGGCCAAATTCATGACGGCGATCAAGTGCTCGTGTCCATTGAAGGGGATGAAGTCACTTTCAATATCGTGCGGAATCAGACCGCGCTGGCGTAGTTTTAAGTTGCCCGCCGAAAGGCGGGCTGGTATTCTCCTTCCATGCGGATCCGCGAACCCTTCAATATGTGGTCCCACCTCATCGGTGGCTCATTGTTTGTCTTGGGTGCACTGGCTCTGTGCATTGCGAACTGGGGAAATCCGGTGGCGATCGCCTCGTTCCTCATCTTCGGGCTCGGCGCGGGCTTCTTGTACGCATTCAGCGCAGCCTATCATTGGACACCCGAATCGAAGGGATGGCTACAGCGCATGGACCACGCGGGCATCTTCATCATGATCGCCGCGAGCTACACGCCGGTATGCCTACTTGCCCTCCCAGAGCCCCAAAAGTGGATCGTCCTTGGGGTGCAATGGACTCTCGCGATGAGTGGATTAGCCTACAACCTCGCGATCGGAAAACCCCCGGTTTGGGTTCGGTTGGTGCTTTATCTCGCGATGGGCTGGATGGCGTTGCCGCTACTTCCCTACATGCTCCAATCGACGTCCATCCCGGTTGTCGCCTGGATGATCGCGGGTGGTCTCACCTATACGGTAGGTGTCTTCTTTTACGCCAGCAAGCGACCGATCCTGTGGCCCGGAAAATTCAGTAACCATGAGGTCTGGCACATCTTCGTTCTCGGCGGCACGCTATGTCATTACACGATGATGTGGTGGCTCTCATGAGTTCCAGCACCACCCACGAGAGTCCGGCGCAAGCCAACGCCTACGAATTCCTTTTGGCGATGCCAAAGGTCGAGCTCCACGTCCACCTCGAAGGGGCGATGGACTCAGCAACAATCTGGGAGATGGCGCAGCGAAACGGCGTCACGCTTCCCGTAGATCGCGCGGAAGACCTCCGCAAGTTCTTCCATTACCGCGACTTCGATCACTTCGTGCAGGCGTACTATGCCGCCACGTCCACGATGCTGACGATGGATGATTGGCGCCTAATGATCGACCGCTTCATGGCGAGCCAAGCGAAGCAAAACATTTTGTACACCGAGGCCTTCATTTCCGCGAGCCATCACTTGGCCAGGCATGACCAGACAGAATGGATCGTGGTGTTAGCCGAGTCACTTTCTGAAGGAGAAGCACGGTACGGCGTGCGAGTTCGGCTCATCCCAGACATCTCCCGGGAGACCCCGGAAAGTAGCCAAGGGGTCTTGAACTTTGTGAAGCAAGCGCACACTGCGGGAGTAGCCCTTGGGCTCGGGCTCGGTGGACCCGAAGTAGGCTTTCCCCCCGAACTATTCACCGAAGTCTACGCTGAAGCGCGTGACTTCGGAATGCGGGTCGTGGCTCACGCGGGCGAAACAGGCGGTCCGGAGAGCGTCTCGGGAGCGTGGCAAGGACTGGGAGCGGAGCGCATCGGACACGGTTTCCGCGTACTCGAAGACCACCAACTGGCGAGCGAAATGGCTGCGGCAAGAATTCCCTTCGAATTGAATCCGAGCAGCAACTACTGCATCGGAGTCGTCGCCAAGGATCAGCCCCACCCGATCCGTGCCATGAAAGATGCTGGCCTGGTGGTGATCGTCAATTCGGACGACCCGGCGCTTTTTGACACGACCCTAACCCTAGAGTATCTGAAGCTCCACGAACAAGGATTTAGCCTGACTGAACTGTTTGAACTCAGCCGAGCCGCACTGGAAGCGAGCTTCTTGAGCGAGGATGGAAAGGCAGAGGTAAGAAGCGCTTACCAAGCCTTCGCTGCCGAGCAGCTCCCGCGCTAGGGACCGTCGGGCATCGTAGTGCCACCTGCAGAGCCGGCAGCCCTTCGCGCGGCGTCTTTTGCGGATTGCTGGACTCCCCCACCGCCCGCGCCAGTCACATTCTCCGATCCCTGGACCGGGGCGAGTCCACCAGCACCTGCTCCCATCGGACTTGGATTGACAGATTGCTCACCTGGGGCCGATCGAGACTCAACACTCACCACGGGTTCACTCGCCTTTTCGGCTGGCGCGCAACCAATGGCGAGTGAGGCGAGAATGGCGAGAATGGAACATCTGGTCATGCCGCATTCTATCTGCAAATTGTCGTTATTCGACATCTCGTTATTGCAGGAATGTGCGCTTTTTTCATCATTTCATTGCGAAAGCAAACACTTTGCCGAAAGTTGATGGACAATGTACTAGGAGCCCTCGTTCTTTTGCGGGTGCCCTCGGAGTCAATGATGATAATGAAACCTCGATATTTATTGTTCGGTCTAGCCGTGCTGGCGTCCTCCAGTGGAGCCCTGCTTTTGGGCTGCGGAGGCGGAGGTGGTGGAGCCGCGGGCGGAGGAGCTAAAGTCGGTTTCTACGTTACTGATGACATCAGGACTGGCACGGACGCAGTTTGGGGAACCGTGTTCAAAGTTGAGCTTCTGGCCAGCGACAGCTCGGTCACGACTATTTTCGATGACACCACCGGCAAAGAGTTCAATTTCCGCGCGCTGAACAACGGCGCTAACAACCTTTACATGTTCCTCGCCAAGAACTCCGTACCCACCGGCAAGACGTTTAACCAGGTCGCGGTCACGATGAGCAACCAACTTCGCGTCCTTGAGACCGGAGACAACTCCAGCAGCTTGTACACCTTGCTGGGCACGGCTGCGGGAGCAGGCAAGGTTCGCATCGCGTACAACCTCCCCACCCCACGAACCTTTACGACCGGGGATGCTATGGCCATCGACTTCGATCTTGGGAATTTCGTGATCAGCGGCGCCAACGTTACACCGAGTCTACGAGACAATAACCGACAGGGGATCGAAGACGACTCTCGCCATAACTCAGACGATGTTAAGGGCACGGTAAGCGAGCTCGCCGGGTCTAGCCCCAACTTCACGTTTGTTCTGACTGGCCCCTACGGCCAAATCAACGTCCAGACCACCAGCGGCACCGTGTTCTTTAATAGCGACAGCAGTGCGAGCCCGACGATTAGTAACGGCCGCCGGGTGAAGGTCGAGGGAATCCTCGATGGAACAACAGGAGTTTTCCAAGCCTACAAGGTCAAGGTGAAGGTTGGCAACGGACTCGAAGATCCTCATGAGGCAAAGGGACAGGATTCTAATCTCAACGCTGAAGCAGGGACGATGCAACTTGAGGTGTTTGAATCGGAAGGCTTCGTTCCCGCCGATCGAAACATCTTGGTAGCTACCACTGGAAGCACGATCTATCGTGCGAACAATGGCTCTTTGTTGACCAAGGCTGAGTTTTTCGCCCAACTGGCCAACTCTGCATCGTTGACCGTGGAAGCGGAAGGCACGTACAGTGCAAGTAACAACACCCTCAGTGCCACCAAGTTGAAGCTGGAAGATGAAGATGACGATCACGATGAGCCGAACGACAGCGACGTTCGCGGTCAGGCCACCAACCTCAATGCTGTTGCCGGAACGCTGACCGTCACGAACGCAGTCTGCGAGGGCTTCATTTGCCCGAGCCCAACTCTGAATGTGACCACCAGTGGCTCGACGGAGTTCAAGGACGCCAACAACGAAAACGTTAGTCAAGCCGCATGGTTTGCTGAATTGGCGGCCCGACCTTCCAACGACAGACCGGTGAAGGTGGAAGGGACCTGGAACGGCACCGTTTTCGCCGCGCGAGAGATCAAAATCCGCGAAGAAGACTAGCTTCTGAGTTCACCTGAAAGCGGCTGCGCAGGCTCTTGCGCAGCCGTTTCTCTTTATTCAGCGAAGGCTGCTGTGCGCAATCCCCAAGTTTTCCACTTCCCTCTTACCAAATGGTGAGGCTATACTCTCACTGCTCCTCAAAATTACGGGGAGAGCTAGCCATGCCAGCCGAACTGACAGAAGAAACCTTACTCGAAAGGCGGTATTTGAACGCACTCGCCGGTGGAGACACCAGCGCGCTAGGCGGCTTGTATGAGATGTACGGCGAGCGCATTTTTCGTTACGCCTTCCGGATGTTGGGTAATCGGAGCGACGCTGAAGACGCCACGGCGGAGACTTTCTTGCGGGTTTTACGACGTGCCAGCGAACTTCGCGCTGACGGCGCATTTCGCACCTGGCTTTTCCGCATTACCCGGAATCTTTGCATCGACCGGATGCGTCAACATAAATTGTTGGAGTTGCCCGCGGATGCCCAATATGGGTCTCCCGAGGAACGAACGACGTTGCGTGTCACAGTTCAGCAGGCTCTTGCGGACCTCCCGCAGGATTATCGAGAGCCCCTGATTTTGTGCGACCTCGAGGATGTTTCAGCCAAGGAAGCGGCGGAAATTCTCAAGATTACGGTTCCAGCGCTGAAGTCGCGTCTCTACCGAGGCCGGCGTGCGTTGCGCGACAAACTGGGCGGAGCCCTGGAGAGAAAATGAATCAGTCGGAAATGTACCAAAAGCTGGTGGATCTATACGCCGGCAACGAGCTACCCGAAGAGCTTATGGAAGAGCTCGAAACGGCGGCCTTTGGCGATGCGGAGCTAGCGCGTGAAATGCGCAGCCTTCGCGTGACCGTGAACGCGCTTAAAGGCGTTCCAACACCCCCGTTTGGGGAGGAGACGTTCCATCGAATCCTCTTCAAGCTCTACGCTGCAGGGGCCGATCCGGAGATCCATTCTCCGTCGCCCGCCCTCATGCAGTACCAACTCCCGATGTCGGGATGATAAGAGAGAAAGTCTGTGAAATTCGAATGCTCGCGTAAAGATCTTGTGGATGCCATCAATCTGGTGGCTCCGGTGGCTAGCCAACGCTCGCCGCAACCCCTATTTCAGACCATTCGTTTGGAAGCCGGCGAAAACGGTTTGAAAATGACCGCCTGCGACGGCGAAATGTGGGGAGAAAGGGTCATTCTCGCCAGCGTCGATGAACCCGGCAGTGCCTGCGTTCAAGCCAAGATTCTTCAAGAACTGGTCGCCCGCCTCCCAGATGGTCCCATCTCCATGGACCGTTCCCCCGGCGGTCAGATTTTCGTTCGAGCCGGAGCGTCGGATTGGCGCCTGATGGCTCACAACACCGAAGACTTCCCCACGATCCCCGAGATCACCGCCTCGAGCGAATTGCGCTTGCAGATGGGCGAGCTTCGAGAAGCGATCGAGGGCGTCATTTACGCCGTCGCCGACGACAACGCTCGGCTTGTTTTGACCGGAGTCTTGTTCTCCTATGATGGTGAAAAGCTCACTCTGGTAGCGACCGATACTCATCGTCTAGCTGTCCTACGCATCGACAAAGCCGGCATTGGCTCCAGCGTGAGCGCAGTGGTCCCCGAGAAAGCCCTCAAGGCGATCAAGAACCTGCCAATCGCCGATGAAGAAGAAGTTAAACTTGAGTTCGACGAAACCCGCCTGATGGTGGACAGCGGCAACGCAAAAGTCGTCTCGCAACTCCTTTCCGGAACCTACCCGCAGTGGGAGCGTGTGGTTCCCGCCGAGTTCACCAGAACTTGGAAGCTTGATCGCCAAGAGCTGATTGAGAATCTTGACCGAACTCTTATCTTGGCGCGGGACAGTGCAAATCGCGTTCGCTTTGGTGGGACCGGTATCCAGCTTGTCATCTCCAGCCGCAGCGAAGAGAAGGGAGAAGCGAAGGAGGAGATCCCTGCCGTCATGGACAATGGCGAGATTGAAATTGCCTTCAACGGCAAGTACGTCATGGACGCTCTTAAGGCCATGAAGAGTGACAGCATTGTCGCGCAAATGACGGAGCCCAGCCGCCCGGCTTTATTCAGGCCGATAGATGAAGGCGATGAGCGCTTCTGCGTCATCATGCCGATGGCGTTGAACTAAGCCAATCTGCAAACCAAGAAAGGGAGCCACGCGAGCGGCTCCCTTTTCGTATCCAAGCCGGTCTTGCTTCCCGGTATCCTTCCCCCTAGATGAAAGCATGCGTCATTGGGGCGGGAACGATGGGAGCGGGGATCGCCGCTCATTTGGCCAATCTTGGTTTTGAAGTCACGCTCCTCGACATGAGCCGCGAAAGCGCCCACGCGTGCTTTGAGCGAGCCAAAAAGATTAAACCCGCTCATTTCTACAACAGTGATGCGATGAGTCGGGTTACTCTGGGCGGCATCGACCAAGACCTCGACGTGGTGCGCGATGCCGACTGGGTTTGCGAGGCGATCATCGAAGATCTCGATGCCAAGCGCGCCCTTTACGACCAGATCGCTCCGATGCTGAGACCGGACGCCATCGTCTCGAGCAACACATCTTCCCTTCCACTGTCGCTACTGGCGCAGGGCCTGCCGGATGACTTCCGCCGCCGCTTCATCGGCACCCACTTTTTCAACCCCCCGCGCTACTTGAAACTCCTTGAACTGATCCCCACGGAAGAGACAGACCCGGCAGAAATCAAGCGGGTGACCGAGTTTCTTGAAGATTCGGTTGGACGTCGTGTCGTACTCGCCAAAGACACGCCTGGCTTCATCGCCAACCGGTTCGGCATGTGGTCCATGTTCCACGCCATCCACACCGCCGAGAAGCTTGGTCTAAGTGTCGAGCAAGTGGACGCAATCTGCGGACCGTTCTTGGGACGGCCACGGAGTGGAGCGTTCCGGCTGAACGACCTCGTCGGCCTCGACGTGATGGCCTTCATCGCGCAGATCATGGGTGACCGGTGCCAGGCCGATCCTCACATGGAAGTTCTAAACCACCCCGCGTCGATGACCCACCTCATGGAAAAGGGCTGGATCGGTCAGAAGTCGGGGCAGGGTTACTATCGGAAGGAAGGCAAAGAGCTGCTAGCGTTTGATCTCAAAACTCTGGCCTACCGCAATAGCCTGGAAGTCAAATTCGATTCGATGGCAGAGGTAGCCAAAAAGCCGCTGGGCGAGCGCATCCGCCACGTGCTGCTCAGCCGAGATGAGGCGGGCGAGTTCCTGCGAGAGCACCTGATTCCGGTGTTAAAGTACGCCCTTTACTTGAAGGAAGAAGTCAGCCACAGCGTCCAAGACTTTGACCGCGTGATGATGTGGGGCTTCGGCTGGGAGATGGGACCCTTTGCGATGATGGACGCCATTGGAGCGGAGGCACTCGGCTTCGCGGTTCCAAAGTTTTACGAAGCGGGCAATGTGCTGAGCCACGGCGGCGTGTTTGTTGAAACCCCGGCCGAGCCTCAGTTCCGAACAATTCAGGACTTCCCGATTGTCGAAACTCAAGACGGGTTCAACGTCCGGAATCTTGGCGATGGCGTTTTGGGAATAGCGCTGACCACCAAGATGGGCGTGATCGACCCAAATCTAGTCCGAACGCTCACCAAATGGCTCGATGGGAAGTTTGATCCGTTGGTGCTCTGCAGTGAAGCCCGATCGTTCTCGGCTGGCTACGATCTCAGAATATTTTTGGCTCAGCACGACGTTGTAGACTGGGCCGGATTAGACCAGTCGCTTGATGAACTTCAGCAGCTCACGGTGCTCTTGAGTCTGAAGCGCGTCGTTGCCGCGGTGCATGGCCACTGCCTTGGCGCAGGGTACGAATTAGCCACCGCTTGTTCTCTTATCGCCGCTCACCCAGAGTCTAATATCGGCTTGCCTGAGTCGCGCGTCGGTCTGTTACCTGGCGGAGCGGGGACATGCCGCCTGCGCCTGCGCTTTCAAACTACTCTTCAAGGCCTCGTTCAGGGCCTCATGCTAATGACCCGCGGACAAGTCAGCTCAAGCGCAGGAGAGGCGTACCATTTGGGCTACCTCGGACCCAAGGACGTGATTGTCAGCCACCCAGATCGCCTCATCACCGACGCCAAAGACCTGGCGCTCGCCGCCCAGCCAAGGCCAATGCCGCAGTGGAAGGCCATAGAAGGCCCATTGGCGGGCATGATCGACCAAGCCTTGACCGAGGCTCGTGGAAAAGGCGAGTTGAGCGACCACGATGTGTTCATCGGTCAGCAGATCAAAGAAGTATTCCGAAAGCCGACCACCTTCGAGGGCGCACTTCAAACCGAACGCGATGTTTTCCGGGTGCTCCTCGAGGAGGGCCTAACGGTCGCCCGAATCAAACACATACTTGAAACCGGCAAACCGTTGAAGAACTAGCGAAAAAAAACCCGGTCTCTAGACCGGGTGAGGAGTTGGCTACTTCGGACGTTCTGTTCGATCGTCTTTTGTTGGTTTGAGGAGCCTCTTGCGGGCACCTTCGAGATTATTGACTCCGAAAATAAACAATTCGTCCTAAGCACTAGGACGTTTGGCCTATTGGGCCTTATCCGGTACAATTCGAACCTGAAGTCACCGAGGACTTCCATCAACTTTATGACGATTTTGGTACCCGTTAAGCGCGTGGTAGATCCCTACGCGAAGGTCCGCCCGCTGTCCGATGGCAGCGGCATCGACACCACCGGTGTCAAGTTTGAAATCAATCCCTTTGACGAGATCGCCGTGGAAGAAGCGGTGCGCCTCCGAGAGAAGAACCCGGCAATTCAGATCGTCGTCGTCAGCATCGGCGGGGCCGAATGTGAGGAGCAACTCCGGAAAGCGCTCGCAATGGGCGCTGACCGGGCGATCCTGGTGGAGACTTCCCACGTATACGACTCGCTTGGCATCGCCAAAGAACTTGAAGCCATAGTTGCATTGGTTCAGCCCAGCGTCGTCCTGATGGGCAAACAGGCCACTGACGATGACTGCAACCAAGCGGGCCAAATGCTCGCCGCTCGGCTCGACTGGCCGCAAGCCTGCTTTGCCTCCAAGGTCGAACTGGGCGCGGATAAAGCGACGGTCAGCCGGGAAACTGATCTCGGAGTCGAGACGGTTGAGATGCCCCTTCCCTGCGTCATCACGACGGATTTGAGGCTGAACGAACCCCGGTTCGTTGCCCTTCCCGGCATCATCAAGGCTCGAAGCAAACCACTTGAGCGCATCGCTCCCACAACGACCTCAGCACCCAAAACACGCACCGTAAAGATGGAAAGCCCGGGCGCGCGTGCGGCGGGTCGTAAGGTCGGCAGTGTCGAAGAACTCGTCGCCGAACTCAATAACCGAGGAGCCCTATCCGCATGAGCAAGATTTTAGGCGTCGCGTTTTCGCCGTCCGATGTCGCGGGCATTCAGAGTTTTGCCGCCGACCTCGGCGTGCCGTTTGATGTCATCCAAGTCGTCGGCAGTCCCGTACTCGACGCGGGCGCGGGCACGGTTTTCGCCGCCCAACTCAGCGAGCTTTCGCCCGCAGATGGCATCGCTTCGGGCGTCCACCAGGCCGCGAGCGGCTACAGCCACATCGTAGCCGTCAGTTCGATGGCGAGTAAGGATGTCCTGGCTCGCCTCGCTGGCCTTCTCGATTGCGCGATGGTGACCGACGTCATTGCCGCTCAATCTACCACCGTGTTTCAGCGTCCGGTCGTCGCCGGAACCATCCTCCAGACCGTCGAGGTGCTTGCCGAGCCGGTGGTGCTGACCTTCCGACCCGCAGGATTCCCAAAGCAAGCCCCCGCCGGCCAAAGCGCGCAGGCCCCGTTTTCCATTCCCGAGAGCAAGGTTAAGATCACCCAGGCGGCCCATAAGACCGGCGGTCGCCCCGATCTCACTCAGGCCACCGTCGTCGTCTCCGGGGGAAGGCCGTTGAAAGACGCCGCCACGTTTGAGGCGATCATCGGCGGATTCGCCGACGCGCTCGGTGGCGCGGCTGGAGCAACCCGCGCCGCCGTGGACAGCGGCATCGCCGCCAACGAACTCCAGGTCGGTCAAACCGGCAAGATCGTCGCGCCGGACCTCTACATCGCCGCAGGCATCAGCGGCTCGACCCAGCACATGGCCGGCATCAAGGATTCAAAGCTGATCGTCGCGATCAACAAAGATCCGGACGCTCCGATTTTCGAAGTCGCCGACCTCGGTCTGGTCGCAGACCTGTACGAGGCGATTCCCGCCATCCGCGCCTTGCTCGGCAAATAATAGCTTCGCCTCGTGCGGCATGGGCCCATGCCGCACGAAGATTTTGCGTACCGTAGGCCCTCACTTCGAGCTCGAAGGTAGATAAGAAGTCAATTCTTACGCGCACATTTTCATTTCCTGCGCGCACATTTTCATTTCCTGCGCGCGCATTCTCATTTCCTGCGCGCAAATTTTCATTTCCTGCGCTCACATTTTCCTTTCTTCCCTTCACAAATCCATTTCCTTCCATCAAAAACTCTATTCTTCCCATCACAAAACCGTTTCTTGACATCACAAAACCAGTTCCTCCCGACACAAACTCAATTCCTCCCCGCTCTTTCTCATTTCGTCCCATCAGAGAAGTCAACCGCCGCACTCCAGGTTTCCCGCTTGCCTGCCGACAAATAGAGACATAGGGTTGCCGCATGAGTGCCAGGGGAGAGCCCTGGACGCGTCCTGGCATGCGCAAAGAAACAAAGGCAACCCCTAGTCCTTCCCTTGCATTCTCCCGCCAAACGGCATTACAATGCCGACATGAGCCCATTGCGCGGCCGACTGATCAAGTTCGTCTACTCCCCCGACGGCCCCGCCGCCGAAGTCGCCCTCATCGAACCCAACGGCGATGAAACCATCGTCACCTGCGTCCTCCAAGGCGAGAAAACCGTGATTGGCACGACGGAAGGCGAGCAGCTACAGCACCTCAACGTCAAGTACGGCGACAAAACCGTCTGCCAAACCGCCCGACGGGCGGCGAGTGTGTTGTAATCGTACGGGGAGATTTCGGGCAGGGTCAAGGTGATGTACTCCCTCAATCAGCGCCATTCGCCGAACGAATCCTGCCGCAAGGTCGAGCCGAGACCCTGAGCGGCTACCCCTGAAAATGGTGAGAAGCGAGCAAGGCTACCGCTCACGTTTGCGACAACAGGGCGAGCCGGAAAAAAATTTAGGTTTCGGCGGAAACACTAGCCAAGCTTCGTCAAAAGTTCGGACATACTAAAGTTGATGAATTCCTCGAACAACAAGGAATTTGCGGGGGCGAATCAGGTGCCCTCACCGAACGCGAAGGAACAACGCTCCTTTCAGCCCGGTCGCTTGACAAAGCAGGAAATAAAATCGCTGCAGAACGACAAGGCGGCACTGTACGAACAGGCGTTGAAGCTGCCGCTGTCGGAGTGGTCGAGTCCAAAGAAGTAAGCCCGGAACTCACCGGCGACCTCGACGCAAAGTCCTCCGCTACATCGGAAGCTCTGAACGTAACCGTTCTCACGGACGGGCTGCCCGGCTTACGCGATCGGGGAGAAGTACGTGACCGGCTCCCCTATCCGTCAAGACTTCCTGGAAGAGGCGCTTGACTGGATCTCCAACAAGAAGTGGGAAGAGTACATGGCCGCGCACCAGCACGACGCCGACGCGCAAGAGCTATGGCAACACTACCAAACCGTGATCAATTGGATTCAGGTGGTGTTCCCCACTTATCGCGCGAAGTTCATGAAGAACCAGGACTGGGGCAATCTGTACCGTGAGCACGGCCATCGCAAGGACCTGAACGCGAAGGCGCTTGATGAGAGGATCGCTGCGTTGCTCGAAGATGAGGAGGTGGGCAACCCCCGAGGCATCTATGACTATGTTCTTTCAGGGAACGAGAATAAGCTGAGCTTGCGGGCGTTCGACGATAAGACCAAGCAGGCAACCTACGACAAGCAAGGCGGCAAGTGCTTTAGCTGCAAGAAGGACTTCGCCATTGGACTGCTCGAAGCCGACCACGCCGTGCCCTGGAACAAGGGCGGAAAGACCATCCCGGACAATTGCCGCATGCTTTGCCTCCCGTGCAATCGAACGAAAAGCGGGAAGTAGCTTCTCCCGGAGCCCCGGCTGGTGCGAGTGTGTTGTCGCGATAGCGACCTCAGAGCGGCTTGAATGCGTAGAGTTCGGTCTTGGGCTTATCGCCGGGGCCGGTCAATAGGCATTCCAGGCCGCTCTTCGTCTTTGAATATCGAATTGTCTGCGGGAAGTCGGCTTTCTCCCGTTTGAACGTCGCGGTGCCGTCTCCGGTCGAAATCAGGTGGAATGCGACCGGCTTCTTATCCCCCGAGCTGAGCGCGCCGAGGACGATGTACATGGTCACCTTGCCGTCTTTGGCCGTCTCGATGGACAGAAACTCCATAAAAGCGGTCTTGCTGTCCACAATGAGCCGCCCGTGCCCGGCCATGGTCCCCGCAGTGGGCTTCGACCAAGTCTCCTCGAATCGCCCCCCGTCCATCGGAGCCACCCAAGCCCCCGCCATAAATGCCAATGCGTCCACCGTCATCAATCCAACCGCCACCACACGCATCGCTCATTATAAGACAGTTCGCCCGTACCAGCTCCAACAAGTCAATTTTGTACGGATCGAGAATTCTGCGCGTATAGGAACTACGGAACCCGTACCAAATATGGGTCGAGATAGAAGCCTATGAAACCTAACAATTTGAAGACAATCTTTGCTGCACTTGTGCTCGCCTCGGTGACTGTCGCCTCCGCCCAAGACGCGATCCGAGTGACCGTGGATGGCAACAACGTTGCCTTCACCGACGTGCAGCCGATGATGCGAAATGGCCGGGTCTTCGTGCCGGTTCGAGGGGTGTTTGAGTACATGAACGCCCAAGTTAAGTGGGATGAAGTCAACCGTTGCGTTGACGCCCAGCGTGGCGAAGACAAGATTAAGTTGCCGATCAATTCTTCCACTGCGGTCATCAACGGATCGAACATTCAAATGGACTCGCCGGCGATCATGGTGCGTGGTCGAGCGATGATTCCGCTGAGATTCTTGAGTGAGTCGATGCACGCCAAAGTGGCCTGGCTTGAGTCCGAGCGGATGGTGACCATCGACACCAAGGGTCCGGGCGCGGTGCCGCAGGCCAAGCCTGACACCAGCCTCCTGATGCTTCTTCGATCCGGCATCTAGCCGTGCCAGAATAGGGGGGTTGCAACCTTCGCCACCCCGCCTGAAGCTTCCAAACCCCTACTTGAGCGCCGCGGTGCTCTCGTGGGGGTTTAACTTTGTGGCGATCAAGATTTTGTATCTCGGCATGGCACCAGCTTCCCTGGCGCTGTCGAGGTTTCTGGTGATGTACCTCGCGATGGTTCCCATTTGTCTCTTCGCCAAGGAATCGCTGAAGTATCCGCCGTGGAAGGAGACCGGGCCGCTCCTTCTTATCGGCGCCCTGTCCATGGGCGTGTACATGGTCTTTTTCTTGGAGGGAGCGCGGCAGACCACGCCTGGCGAAGCAGCGATCCTCATCGCGACGAGCCCGATCTGGACGCTGCTGTTGGAGGTTGTCTTTAAGCTCGATCGGTTTCGATGGAGCAGTTTGATCGGGGCGTTGATCTCGGTGGTAGGGGTGGCGCTCGTTATCGGGCCAATTCAGACCGGGCGGGAAACAACCTGGCTCGGCATCGCCCTCCTCGCGCTGAGCGCCCTTTGCTGGGCCCTAAGCGTTGTTTTATCGAAGATCCATGGGGCGGGAAGGTCACCAATTCAGCTCATCACGCTGAGCATGCCCGGTGCGCTGATCGTACTGATCCCGTACGGTTTGATTCCGATGCTCAATACTTCCTGGGTTTCGTTGACCGGCAATCAGTGGTTACTGTTTCTCCATGTCGCGCTGATGGCCGGCGCAGTCGGTTTCTTCGGGTTCTTCACCGGTGTGAAACAGGTGGGGGCGAGCGGGGCGATGCGCTACCAGTTCTTCGTGCCGCCATTTGCCATGCTGTCTGCCTACTTAGTTCTTGGGCAGGCGGTGACTCCGTGGCAGTTAGTTGGAGTGCCGGTGGTGCTGCTGGGCGTTTGGTACGCCTCCTGGGCAAGAAAAGAGCCCCTTCCCGTCCTCGGGTAGGGGCTCTTTATCCGTGAAAGGATCGACTTAGTTGTCTACGCCGCCGAAGCCCGCGATTACCAGGTCAATGTCTGCTGCGTCCACTTCTCCGCTTCCGTCCACGTCGGTTGGGGCTGTATCGCCTACCGTCGGCGTGCTGCCGAAGTCCGCGATAACGAGATCAATATCAGCCGCGTCAATTTCGCCGCTGTTGTCCACATCGCCGGTTGTAAGGGCGAGATTGCTACTGATCGGCGTTGCGCCAGCGGTTCCGAGCACGGAGTTGCGCAGGAATCCGTTCGCCTTGGCGGTAACCTTCACCGCGCCACGTGCCGTCGTGAAGAACGTGAAGGATCCAGCGGCTGGGGATCCAGTCGGAGTCACAAAGGTTCGAGCATCAAGCACTGCGTTCGTTGAAGCGTCGAGGACCTGAACTGTGATCGTGCGGCCCCCGGTCGTCGTTCCGTCGTAGTTGTTCAATGCGAGGTTGAGCGTAACTCTTCCATCGTTGCCAATCTGGTACACGTCCACCGCACTAAGCGAACCTGCTTTCTGGTTCGAGATGAACACGTAACGGGTCGTTCCAATTTTAGTCGTGGCAAAGTTCTGGACGCGGCTTGCGAAATCGCCGCTCGGAGTCCCCGTAATTGCAGCCGGATAGCTGGCTGTTGAACCATTTGAAGCGTTGAAGAAGCTAACTTTACCGGTGCCAGTCGGAGCGGAGTAGTCAGATGCTAGTGCGAATTCGTCCGAACCGCTGTCGCCGGGAATCACTTCCACGTTCGGGAATTGAGCTGTGGTGAGAGTCTGAGCAAAGATCACGGTCGGATCATTAAATCCCGTGAAGGTGCTTCCGTCTTGAGCATTTCGAACTGCAAGGCGCACCGAATTTTCGTGGTGTAGCAGCATGTTGCCCGAGGCCGTGAACGCAAGGGAACGACTAGATGGAAGATTGAC
This sequence comes from Chthonomonas sp., assembly GCA_043754215.1. Lineage (GTDB taxonomy): Bacteria > Armatimonadota > Fimbriimonadia > Fimbriimonadales > Fimbriimonadaceae > JAFLBD01. The sequence goes on from JAYUVF010000026.1 coordinate 23,434, forward strand.
GTTGTGACCAAGAGTAGTCCCAGTCACAGCCCCGTCTGGCAAGTCATTTCGTCGAATGGTGCGTGAGCCAGAGATAATGTGCGCCAATCGAGGAGCGGGCGAAGCGCCGAATCCAGGATCAATGGCGAAGTCCTGGAAAGAGGCTCCAGCTCCAGTGAAAAACTCGGTGACCGGGCTGAGGTTTAAAACTCCATCGGCAAAGTTACCTCCACCGCTGCCTACAGGATTACCGTTGTAATCCAGTCGGTAGACTTCAGTGCCGTTCCGCGAGGTATTTGTTGAACCAAGTGAGGTAACCAAAAACACATTGCCTTGGTAGATGAAGGTTTGAACCTGCCAGCCACCGAGCGCTCCGCCAGAACCGGGAACGCCGTTGTTGTCCCTGAAGATCACTTGATGATTGGCCGGAGCGACAGGCTTCGTCCAATCGGCGACTTTCACCAAAGGTGTTTCATAAGCGGCGTTTGCCACATTGCCAGAGCCGGAGTAGAACAAATTTGTCCCGTCTGCAGCAACGGCTGTGATAAAGTGTCCTGCCAGCACATCGTTACCAACTACTGGAACTTGGACAACTTTAACGTGATTGAGAACTGGCGCCTGAGTGTTGCCGGATACGGCGAGTGCGGCACCCATTGCCGCGAATAAGACCTTCTTTGTCATGAGAGTTCACTTTCCGCCGCCTCCCCGCACGTCAACAGACCTTCGAGCGAACGACGCACCCAGAGTATACAGCGAGAGGCATTCCAAAGCCCAAAATAGGTTCGGAAACTGGTATTGGTACGAGCTACCCTCAGTGAATTGCTTGCTCAGTTTCAGAGTCGAAAAAGTGCAAGTGGTCCAGGTTCACCGTAAATTCCGCGTGGTCGTCTATCTTCAGCTTCGTCCCCGCGTCAATACTCGCGAGGAACGAGTGATTGCCCGTCTTTAGGTAGGCAATGTAGAGGTGGCCAAGCGGCTCCAAAACGTCTACTTGGGCTCGCAAGGTGTTTTCCGGCGTTGTCGCGACCGGATTATTCATCGCCGCGTCGTAGATATTTTCAGGTCGAATTCCCAAAGTGACCTTCTTTCCTGAGAAGGCTGATACCGGGTGTCCTGCCGGAACGGGAAGCTGGAAGGCTTCGGTATCTACCCACAGTCGCCCGTCGACCTCGCGAATCGTGGCATCAATGAAGTTCATGGGCGGAGCCCCGATAAATCCGGCCACAAACTTGTTCGCGGGTTGGTTATAAACTCTTTCCGGGATATCGCACTGCTGGAGAAGGCCATCCTTCATGACGGCAATTCGCTGCCCCATGGTCATTGCTTCGACCTGGTCATGGGTCACATAGATCGTGGTGATACCCAGGTCCCTGTGCAGGCGTATGAGCTCGGCTCGTGTCTGAATACGTAGTTTCGCGTCGAGGTTCGAAAGTGGCTCGTCCATCAAAAAGACTTTGGGCTGACGAACAATGGCCCGACCGAGGGCGACGCGCTGTCGTTGACCGCCTGAAAGCTCCTTTGGACGACGATGCAAAAGATGCTTGATGTCGAGCATCTGCGCTGCGTCTTGGACACGCTTGTCAATGCTCTCCTTGATGGATTTCGCTTCGGCAGAGTGGGTGAGCTGCCAGAAGAATCCCTTGAGTTCGCGCAGTCGCAGACCGAAGGCGATGTTATCGTACACCGTCATGTGCGGATAGAGGGCGTAGTTCTGGAAAACCATCGCGATGTCGCGATCTTTTGGCGGCACGTCATTGACGCGGGTCTCGCCGATCACGAGATCGCCGTCGGTGGCCTCTTCCAGACCCGCAATCATACGTAGAGCGGTGGTCTTACCGCAACCTGACGGCCCGACCAACACCATAAACTCTTTGTCCTGAACCTCCAGGTTCAGGTTATCTACCGCGCGGACGTCGCCCGCAAAAACTTTAGAAATGTTTCGAAATCCAACACCGGCCAATATTCATCCCCTCCGAAACTGACGGAATGAGTATAGACCACGATTTCGGGAAACGTTTCTAGGCTAGGCGACATACTCTCGAGCGTTCACCACGGCGCGAACCCGAGTCTTCGCTTGATACATCTTGGCGTCCGCCATTTGGAGGAGAACTTCAAGCGAATCAGGAATCCTCTTGACCACCGCAATCCCCACGCTAGCTGAAGCCGGCAACCCAAGCTTTGCCAGTCTGTCGCGAAGGCGCTTTCGGAGAGAGCGGGCCATCGCCTGCGCCTCATGATCGCTATGCACCGCCATGAGAACCAAGAATTCGTCGCCACCAGTTCGTACGATAAGGGTGTTTCGCTTCCGTGTGGAGGTTAAAACCTCACCCACGGCTTGCAGCACCTGATCGCCCGCGTCATGGCCATAGGTATCGTTGAGCGCCTTAAAATTGTCCACGTCGATCACGATCGCGGCCATGCTGATGCGCTTTGCGGCGGCGTAGCTCATGAGTCGAGGGGCAAATTCGTCCATTCCTCGGCGATTGAGGGTCCCAGTAAGGAAGTCGGTCACGGCCGTGCGTTGGACGATGTTCAACGTCTGAACCAAGGCGACCAATGCCCCCGCAACGGTCAGCTGCACGAACATGTTGATCGCGACGACCAGCAGACTCTCCTTATTTGCGTGCTCCGACAGACCGACCGCGAGTTGACTGGAAACGTAGCTCAGCGCGGAAACAGTCGCCACTGGATAGAACATTCGGCTCCTGAACCGAAGCGCGACAAAAAGAGGGATGATCAAATAGAGACCGGTGAGCTCGACATACCGCAACCCAACCGTATCTGCGACACCCACTGCAATGAGCATCAAGCTCGCGAGTCCGCCAACCAGGATTGAGCGCCACGTGGTTTCCAAGCCACTTCCCAAGGGGACAGTGACCACGTCTTCGAGGATGCCAGTTTGCTTCTGTTGGATGTCGGAATCGAGGGGCATGGGAGCTCTAATAGGATCGTCGGTAGGATTCTCGAAAACTTGAGCCCTACTGAGCCTTACGACCTACCAGAACTTGGTGCATAATGCGCCCATGTCGCAGGACATTAAGCGCATCGTTGCCACGGACTGTGGATCCACCACCACCAAAGCCATTCTCATTGAGCGGAATCCCGACGGGAAATACCGTCTCGTTGCTCGCGGAGAGGCCCCGACCACGGTCGAACGCCCGTTTGAAGACGTCACCATCGGCGTTCTGAACGCGATGACCGAACTCGAAGAAATCACTGCGGAAGAGGTTCCCGAGGAGCAGGGTTTCAAGAAGGGTCGCCGTAAGCTCATCAAGGACGGCCACGTATTCAAGCTGCTGAAAGATGGCAAGGTGATCGACACCCGTAGCAATGAGCTTGAAGGCTCAGACATTTACGTTTCGACTAGCTCCGCCGGTGGCGGATTGCAAATGATGGTCGCCGGCGTGGTCAAAGAAATGAGCGCCGAATCTGCCGAGCGCGCCGCTCTAGGTGCGGGAGCCATTTTGATGGACACCCTAGCCATCAATGACGGACGAAAAGAATTCCAGAAAGTGGAGCGTCTTCGCCAGCTTCGCCCGGACATTATTCTCATGTCGGGCGGCACCGATGGCGGAACCCGCAGCCATCTTATTGAAATGGCCGAAGTCGTGCGCCGAGCCGACCCCAAGCCTCGCTTTGGCGACATGAAACTGCCGCTCATCTTCGCGGGCAACATCGAAGTCCGCGATGAAGTAGCCGAAGTTCTAGGCAAAGATATCGCGGTGAAGATGGTGGACAACCTCCGTCCGACCATGGAGCGAGAAAACCTCGACCCGGCTCGGGATGAAATCCATGAGTTGTTCCTGGAGCACGTGATGCAGCAGGCTCCGGGCTATAACAAGCTCCTTGAATGGGCAAGTGAAGAGGTCATGGCGACTCCGAATGCGGTGGGCAAGCTGATGAAGTCTTACGCCGACCAAGAAAAGATTAATGTCCTAGGCGTGGACATCGGCGGAGCAACCACTGACGTGTTCTCGGTGTTCAAGGGCATCTATAACCGAACGGTTTCCGCGAACCTCGGCATGAGCTACTCGATCTGTAACGTGCTGAAGGAAACGGGCATTGACAACATCGCCCGCTGGATTCCGTTCACCATTGATCCGCGTGACGTTCGCAATCGGCTCCGAAACAAGATGATTCGGCCGACCACGATTCCCCAAGCCTACGAGGACTTACTTATCGAGCACGCCGTGGCTCGAGAGGCTCTTCGACTCGCATTCGACCACCACAAGTCGTTGGCGCGCTCCCTCACCGGTTCGCAGCAGCAGCGCGACGTGGGTCAGATTTTCGACCAGGGCCAGTCAGGAGACACCCTCATCAAGATGATGGACCTTGATATGGTAATAGGCTCCGGAGGTGTTCTCAGCCACGCTCCGCGCCGAGCGCAGTCTGCCTTGATGATGATGGATGCCTATCAACCGGAGGGCGTCACGATGCTCACGGTGGACTCCATCTTCATGATGCCGCACCTCGGCGTCCTCAGCGAGCACTTCTACGAAGCCGCTAAGGAGGTCTTTGAATTCGACTGTATCGTCAAGTGCGGTCACTGTATCGCGCCCATCGGCGTTCTGAAGCAGCCCGAAACGGCCATCACGGTCAGCGGAGGCGGCGAGAACCACAGCGTCATGTACGGCGACATTCTCGTCATCCCCTGCGGTCGCGGCGAATTCAAAGAATTCACGGTCACCCCGCACAAGCTTCTCGATCTCGGCGCTGGTAAGGGCAAGGCGATCACTCAGAAGTTCGAAGGCGGTACCGTCGGGATCATTATCGACGCCCGCGGACGACCTTTCTCACTCCCAGACGAAATGGCTGCACGGGTCAAGAAGCAGCGAGAATGGCTCGCCGCGATGGGCTTGCCGATCCCGAAACAACCATAAATGAACCGGTCTGGGCGATAAAACGTCCAGACCGTAACGGAGTCTTTCGCATGAAAACCAAACTCATTTCCCTGTCACTTTTCGCCTGTGTCGTCGGAGCCGTGGCGTTCGCCCAGGTTTCAAGCACCGGGACCGCCCAAGCCGGTGGTTCGGCTCGAGCGGGCGCATCGAGCAGTCAGAGTTCCGGCAACGGGGCGGTCAACGGCACCATTCAAGGTCACAAGGTTTTTGTCGCCGAATACGTGATGCGATCCAGCAGTGGATCGAGCACCGATGAGGTGCAAAAGACTATCAAGGATCATGAGAGTTACGCTTTGTTGATGGTCAACAAGTACACGTTTCTCTTAGCTGGACAGTTACTAGAGGATGGCAATCGTATGATCGCCTTCACCGCAAAAGACGCGACCACGGCGAAGCAAATCGCCGAGATGGCTCCACTTGCGAAATCCGGTCTCTGCACTGTGAAGCTCCGCGAACTGAAGGTTTCCGCCGTAAAGATGGGCGGTGGACAGCAAGCAGTGGAAGCAAATCCCGACGCTCTAGAAGCCGCCCCCGGCACCCGTTGACTTTTCCACCGTCGGCGCGCCATAATTCTAGCTAACCTGTTGACAGCAGCGTGGCCGAGAGCCTAATGAGTCGCAAGACTTGCGCGCCGAGGGATCGCAAAACCGCATAGATTTCAAACTCGCCAATTGGCGGGAATTGAGGGCTTGCCGCGATCTTTTCGTGGCGAGCCCTCACTGCGTTTGCTGGCACAGTCGAAATAGAAACGCCATGCCTACCGCAGAAAAAGCGCAAACAATCGAACAGGCCAAAGACTGGTACGCCCAGTCGAAGGGAGTCATTTTTACTGACTACCGCGGCCTCTCGGTGAAGCAAGTTCAGAAATTGCGCAGCGACCTGCGAGCGAAGGGCGGCGAATTGCACGTGATCAAGAACACCCTCTTCCAACGCGCCATCGGAGACGATGCTGCCGTGATTCCGGAAGATCTACAGGGTGGTCCCACCGCTTATGCTTTCCTGTTCGATAACGAGACCGAAATTGCCAAAATGCTTTTCGATTTCGCCACTTCGAGCAAGAAGCTAGCCGTGAAGGGCGCGATCTTTGCTGGCAAGCCGATGACCGATAAACAGGTCGAGGCGTTCAGCAAACTTCCCCCACGCGACGTGCTTATCGCCCAGGTTATCGGAACCATCGCGGCTCCGATTTCAAACCTGGTGGGCACCATCGAAGCCTTGTATGCAGACCCGATCCGCGTGATCGGTGCCGTTGCCGACAAGGTTGCCGAAGGCTCCCCCGCGCCAGCTCCCAAGGCTGCTGCCGTCGAATCTACCCCCGCACCCGAAGCCGCACCGGCTGAAGATGCCGCCCCCGCCGAAGCTCCTGTAGCCGACGCACCCGCAGAAGCTCCAGCAGCCGAAGCAACCCCAGAAGGAGAAGCTAACTAATATGTCCGTCGTAGCAGAACTCGTTGACAAGATCAGTACCATGACCGCCCTTGAGCTTTCTGAGCTCAAGACCGCCCTCGAAGACAAGTTTGGCGTCACCGCCGCCGCCCCCATGATGGGAATGCCCATGATGATGGGTGCCGCACCGGCCGCCGCTGAAGAAGAGAAGACCGAATTCACGGTTATGCTCACCGCAGCGGGCGACAACAAGCTTGGCGTCATCAAGGTCGTTCGAGAAATCACCGGTCTCGGCCTCAAAGAAGCCAAGGACCTCGTGGATGCCGCTCCGAAGCCAGTCAAGGAGAACACCACCAAGGACGACGCAGACGCGATCAAGAAGCAGATCGAAGAAGCCGGCGGAAAAGTCGAACTCAAATAATCGACTTCCCCGTCCCGAAAATCCCTCGCGCCCTACGGCTCGGGGGATTTTCCTTTATTCGGGTGCTGCGCCGAAACCCAATCCACCTCAATCCCCCGCGCCATCAGCAACTCCGAAAGCTGGCCCACGTGCCCCTGCAAGTGCCGCACATTCACCAATTGATGCTCCAATTTCGAAATCGGATACCAAGAAAACCCCGAAGTCGGCGACGATAAATCAAGCGCGTCCACCATGTCGTCCACCCGGAAATCCAGCCATTTCAGGTATTTCATCGCGTCCTTTTGGCTCAGCGCCGCCACCACCGGCGGATCGCCCCAAAGCGCGGGCATCGAAGCCTCATGCCCCACCCAAGGCACCATCGCCTTCTCGTCCGCCAGCAGATACCAGTGGGAGTAATACAGAGCGTGATAAACGATCCGCCAGTAACTCCGCGGATGCTTCCCCTCCAGCCAAAGCTCCTCCGGGCACCGTCGAATGCACAGCCGCATCATCTTCAAACTCGCGTGATACTGGCTCTTCAAAGCCGCCTTGAGTTCGGTCACTTAGCGACTCTCGCCGACCGAATCCGATCCCCCCGCCTCACCCGATCCACGACTTCCATCCCCTGCGTCACCTTCCCTACCACCGCGTAGCTGCCGTATAGCCGCAGGGAGTCCTTCTTCAAAATGAACAACTGGGAGTCGCCGGGGACTTGGAAGCCGGTGGAGGCGATTCCGACCACGCCGCGGTAGAAATCCACGTTCACGCCGGGCTCAAAGATCGGGATGTCCTTGCCCGAACCGCCGTCGCCCACCGCTTCGCTCGGCTCCAATTTGCCCGTCTTCGGGTTCTTGACGTCGAGGGGCATTTTGATGCTCTGCGGCGCGCCCCATTGGGTCACCCAATTTTCCACCCGGTGGAAGCGCTGCCGGTCGTAAAACCCCTTCTTGACCAAGGCGAGGATGTGCTCCACCGTCTTGGGCGAGAGATTCGGATCGGTGGTGATCACAAACTTGCCGCCTCGCTCCAACTGGAACTCGATCTTCGGCCCATTGGGACGATACGCCTCCGCCCCCGTCTGGCCCATCGTCAACGCCCCAAGAAGAATCGCCGTCATCATGATGCTCGGATTCTATCCCAGTTCCGATGGCTGACATACAAGCGTTGGAACAAGAGAATTGAAGGGAGTTGGTAAGCCGTCTCTTAAAGGTGCCCTACCTAGATATCATCGCGGGAGTTTCGGATGAACGGGTGTACATTACGGGCCTCTCGACGTACCCGACGTACCGACTGTTCGCACTGATTTTCTGGGGCCTCGGCATCGGGTTATTGATATGGTGGGGGAGACGGCGTCGCGCTTCTCGGCTCCCTATATGGCCAGTCTTTCTCACCGGGATTTCACTGATCTGCCCTTTCAGCATCTTCGCACCGGTGTTCATAGCCGCTGAAGATCTCAACAGATCACAGATCGCCCCAGCTCGTGCTCGTGCACTGGTCGCCGCATGCCTAATCTATATGGCCGACAATGAGGAGAGATTCCCTCTTGCGGCCAACTGGGAAAACTCCACCCGAAATTTTTGGAGGGAGCCCGCGAGTGTTCAACCCGGTCAGCTCTATGAGCCCGATGTACGATTCGCGTTTAATCGAAACCTTTCAGGGAGAGCCATCGGCACCTTCTCTTGGCCTGACCGCACGGTCGTCTTCTTTATAAGCAAGTTGCCTGGGCCAAACGCCTCCGGGGGGCGAGTCAGACTTATACCGGACCCGAGTTGGGGACGTTCGGTTTACCTTCGTCGGGCTGCTTCTGTTCAACGCCAGGCACCGCTATTCCGATGAAGACTTAGAGAAAGTCTATTGGGAAGCCACTTCGGAGGGGGACCTTTAGGTCGCCTTTGGAGCAAGGCATTCATGCCGTTCTGAAGGGGCCTAAAGGCCCCGCTCCAATGGCAGCCTAAAGGCTCCCCTCCGGAGGCGGCATGAATGCCCTTGACTCTATCCCCGTCTTACCCGAAAACGTTAACCAAAAATGTGCGACGCTGATCATTTGATGGCGTATCCTACATACATGCACACAGTCCGAATCGCCGCCGCCCTTGCTTCCCTGCTGCTCTCCGGAATGGCCTCTGCCCAGTTCACGCTCATCCAAGTAATGGCCCCCAACGAGCGCGCGGTGCAGATCGCGACGGCCCCGCGCGACCCTGATACCCAATACTTGGTGGAACAGCGCGGCTGGGGGACTTCGACCATCGGCAAGATTCGTGCGTTCAGCCGCGCTTCCGGCGCGCTCCTCGGCACCGTACTCACGGTGCCCGATATGACGCCTTGGAACGAAGGCGGCCTCCTCGGCATGGCCTTCCACCCGGAGTTCGGTCAAATGGGCTCGCCAAACTCACGCAAGTTCTACATTTTCGTGACCGCCGTGCAACCGGATTCGACTTTCGCCAGCGAACTGCGCGAATACCAAATGGTCCCCGGCTCGACGATTCTCGCCGACGCGGCCACCGCGAACGTTCTTCTAAAATTCCCCCAAACCACCCAGTTCCATAAGGGCGGAACGCTGCGTTTCGGGGAGGATGGCCTGCTATACATCGGTGTGGGTGACGGTGCGCTCTTTGGCGTGCCGCAAGACCTGGGGCAGTACTACGGCAAGATTCTCCGCCTCGATGTAAGCGGTGACGACTTCCCCGCCGACCCCTTGCGTGACTACAAAATCCCCGCTTCGAATCCGTTCGTCGGCGTCCCCGGCGCGCTCGGTGAGATCTTCGCCCGCGGTCTCCGCAACCCCTGGAAATGGAGTTTTGACCGGACCTCGGATAACGGCTTTGGTGGCATGTTCATCGGTGACGTGGGCCAAGACTCGCGCGAAGAAGCGAACTACATCGCCCCCGGATCCAGCGGCCAAAACTTCGGCTGGTCCAATTGGGAAGGCCGCTTGAATACGCAAAGCGGCCAACCCGATCCAATGCCCTTAGACCTCACCGGCCCGTTTTTGGACTACGGGCGGGAAGTTGGCGTCTCCATCGCCGGAGGCGTTATCTATCGCGGCACCGACCTCGGCACCGGCTTCTATGGTCGCTACATTTTTGCCGACACGATGTTCCGCTGGATATCTTGGCAACCGATGAACTTCGACCTCGAGACCGGCGCGCTGCTGACCTCTGTGCCCACCATCCTCGCGCTCAGCTCTACGCCAAACCAGGCAAACACCGGCCAAATCACTTCCATCGATCCGGATAGCCGTGGCGAGCTTTGGTTGAGCACCTATAACGGCCGTTCCTTGAAGGTGACCCCAACCGCTGGAATAAGCCGCTCCGCGTCTGGCACGATTACCCTCGGCAACGCCGTCGGGCCTTATCTTCCTCTGGGCGTGAACGTCGAGATTCGCATGAACGCGAATCAAGGTGACGTGATCACACTTCAGGTCGGCCTCTCCCCAACCGGAACCTTCAAAATCCCCGTCCCGACGGGCGCCGGAACGATCTCCGTAAATCACGGCTCCTGGCTCAAGCGCGTCGTTGCCTTCGATTCAACTTCGGGAAACATCGCCGGCCTTGGCATTTCGTTGACCAATGGAGACGTTGACCGCTCAGGAGAAGTTGACGCCGCCGACATTGATTCAGTCATCGCCTCCTTCGGCCTCGCGTACGGTGATCCCAGCTACGTGGCCGGTCGAGACAACGACGTAGACCGTTCAGGCGAAGTAGATGCCGCGGATATCGATACCGTGATCGCCAACTTCGGCGCAACGGACGATTAGCATAATGGAGGGGGGCCTTCAGGTCGCCTTTGGAGCAAGGCATTCATGCCGTTCCGAAGGGGCCTAAAGGCCCCGCTCCAATGGCAGCCTAAAGGCTCCCCTCCGGAGGCGGCATGAATGCCCCCCTCCAGTGAGGGTACGATTTTGCAATGCCCACCTTAGTTCTCGTCCGCCACGGCCAGTCCCTTTGGAACCTCCAGAATCGCTTTACGGGATGGGTGGACGTCCCCTTGACCGAGCATGGAATCGGCGAAGCCCGCGCAGCAGGTGAGAAATTGAAGGGCATGCAGTTCGACGTCGCCTACACCAGTGCCCTCACGCGCGCCCAGCACACCCTCCAGCTCATCCAAGAAGCAATGGGCACCCAAATCCCGGTCATCCGCGATCAGGCCCTGAACGAGCGGCATTACGGCGACCTGCAAGGGCTGAACAAGGACGACACACGCGCGAAGTACGGCGACGAGCAGGTCCATATCTGGCGGCGCAGCTTCGATACCCCTCCACCAAACGGCGAGGCCCTCAAGCAGACCAGCGAGCGAACCATCCCATTCTATGAGGGATGCATCTTCGGCGATCTCAAGCAAGGCCGCAATGTCCTCGTCGTGGCCCACGGCAACAGCAACCGCAGCATCGTCATGGCGCTCGAAAAGCTAAGCGGCGATGAGATTATGAAAGTCGAGCTCGCGACGGGCGTGCCGGTGGTGTACGAAGTGGCTCTTGACGGCAGCGTGGTGTCAAAGCGCATCGTGGAGTAGGTTCGCGGCACTATTTGGGCCAGCTCAGCGATAGTATTGCGTATCGTGCGTTCTTCACTGACTGTTTTCGTCATCGCGGCCCTTGCTGCCTCCGGATATTCCCAAGCCAAGGTCGGCAGCTTCGATCTCATACAGCGAAGTGACCTTCGCGCGCACCTCGAATTCATCGCCCACGATCTCCTCGAAGGGCGCGATACGCCGAGCCGTGGCCTCGACCTCGCCACCCTCTACGTCAAGAGTCAACTTAAGCTTTGGGGTCTGACGCCAGCCGGTGACAAGGACTCCTTCTATCAAAGCGTGCCGCTCGTTTCGAGGCAGGTGGATACGAAGGCGAGTTCGATTAGCTTTGCCGGCGAAACGTTTGCCTACGGCGATTTCACGGCGACCGCCAGCGCGCTGGAGTGGAGCGGCCTGGTGGTTTACGTTGGACACGGCGTCCAGGCCCCCGCGATGGGAGTGGACCCTTACGGCGACATGGACCTGAAGGGCAAGATACTTTTGATTCGAGGATCGGCCACCGCAGAAATCGCCCGATCTGCTGGAGCCAAAACCGCCGAGCGCGTTGCCAATGAGAAAGGCGCCCTCGGTGTCGTCTACGTTTCCAATCAGACCGGCAGCGCTTGGGAAGACACCGTCTCCGCGAGCCTTTTCCCAGGGCGAGCACGTCCGGCTTGGTCGGCCGGTGAGTCTCGCCGAGGGCGCACGATGGTCACCATCGGCTCAGAGCTGGCCTCTAAAATGCTCGCCGGCGTCACCGACGCCGACCCCATGAAGCCCGTCGGCAAGCTGCTGACCCAACCTTTTTCCGTGAAAGTCACCGCCGGTGATATGCCCGTAGCGACCCAAAATGTGGTCGCGATGGTACCGGGCACCGATCCAGTTTTGAGCAAAGAGTACGTGGCCGTCAGCGCCCACATTGACCATGTGGGTATGCGCGTGACGCCGCCCGGCGTGGACGGCATCTACAACGGTGCGGACGATGATGGCTCTGGAGTGGTGGCCGTGCTCGAATTGGCGCATGCCTTCGCTACCGGTAAACGCCCGAAGCGCTCTATTCTTTTCATCTGGCACACCGGCGAGGAGAAGGGGCTCTGGGGATCGGAGTACTACGCAAACAACCCCACCGTCCCGCTGAACGCACTTACGGCGCTGATCAACATCGACATGATCGGCCGCTCGCGACCAATGGGAGACACCAACCCCCGCAACAGCGTCCTGACCCCGCCAAACGCCATCTATGTCGTCGGATCAAAACGCATCAGCACCGAACTTGGGGAGATCCTCCAGGACATTAACCGCAAGACGTACAACCTGACCTACGACTACAAGTACGACGACCCAAATGACCGTGAGAACATCTATGGGCGGAGCGACCACTACAACTATGCCCTGAAGGGTGTGCCGATCGCGTTTTACTTTGACGGTGTCCACCAGGACTACCACCAGCCGGGAGATGAGATCGAAAAGATCGATTTTGACAAGATGGAGAAAGTCACCCGCACGATCTACTCCTCGCTTTGGGAACTGGCAAACCGAAAGGCCCGAGTCAAAGTAGACGCCCCTAAGTAGGGGCGGCGAGGGCGGTGAAGCTGTTTGCGGGCGAGTGCATGAACTCGACTTTGGGATATTGCTTCTCCAGGTAGCCCGCATTCCACGCGCTGGCGATCAGCACGCAGGGGGCGCCGTGTTGGTCGTTCAGGCGCAATGCTGTGTCACCCCAGTACACGGACTCAATCTCTGCCTTATCACCGCCTAGCCAGCGAATGACCTCGTGGTGCAACGGCTCCACGTTGGTCTTCACCCCGTACTCGCCCATCAGGCGATGCTGAACTACCTCAAATTGCAATCGTCCGACCGCCCCCAGAATTGGCTCACGGCGATGAGCCCGCACGTCCCAGAAAAGTTGAATGAGTCCTTCTTGGCAAAGCTGCTCCACTCCCTTTTCGAAGTGCTTTAAGCGCGACACGTCCATGCTGTGGAGCCGCGCAAATACTTCCGGGACAAACTCCGGAACCTCGTCGAACAGAATCTTGGAATCGGTCGAAATCGTGTCACCAAGCAGAAACGCGCCCGGATTGGTAAGGCCCACAATATCGCCCGGGTAGGCCAAGTCGACCGTCTCCCGCTCTTGAGCGAAAAGCCGCTGCGGTCTTGAGAGCTTGAGCTTCTTCTTGGACCGCTGGTTGGTAGCGTCCATATCCTTCTCAAACGTCCCCGTGACAATGCGCATGAACGCGATTCGGTCCCGGTGGTTCGGATCCATGTTCGCTTGAATCTTAAATACGAATCCGCTGAATGCATCTTTCTCGTCAGCACCCGTGAGCTGCTTGATGCGAAGGTCCGGCGCCGGTGACATGCCCAAAAAGGCATCAAGAAAGAGACTGACTCCGAAGTTTGTGAGCGCCGAGCCAAAAAACAGAGGGGTCAGTTCGCCCTTGAGCACTCTGTCAAGATCAAGCTCTTCTCCGGCCACGCTCAGCAGGTCCGTCTCCTCAATCAGTTTGTCGAACAACTCGCTGCCAATAATCTCGGGCAGTCGGGGGTCGTCCATGGAGAGCGTTTCTTCAGAGGCGCGGCGAGCTCCGTGGGCGACCTTTTGGTATAGGTGGACCGTGCGGGAGCGCAGGTCGCAGATTCCCTTGAAGTCCATTCCCTGCCCGATCGGCCACGTCACCGGCACGCTGAAAATACCAAGACTCGCCTCCAGGTCCGCCATGATCGCCAGCGGTCCCGGCCCGGGTTGGTCCAGCTTATTGACGAACGTGAAAATCGGGAGGCCACGTTGTTTACAGACGGCGAATAGCTTCTTGGTCTGGGTTTCGACGCCGTTTGCGTTGTCTATGAGCATCACGGCGGCATCGGCGGCGGTGAGTGTACGGTAGGTGTCCGCGCTGAAGTCATCGTGGCCTGGGGTGTCGAGCAGGTTCAGTACGTGGTCTCTGTAATCAAACTGAAGCACCGTCGAGGTGATCGAGATACCGCGCTGCTTTTCGAGTTCCATCCAGTCGGAGGTGGAGCGGCGCTGATTTCGGCTCGCCTTTACCGACCCGGCGAGTTGAATCGCGCCACCGTATAGCAAGAGCTTCTCGGTGAGCGTGGTTTTTCCGGCGTCGGGGTGCGAGATGATCGCAAAAGTACGACGACGCTTGGTTTCGGTCTTGATGTCGGCCATGGAAATGGGGGAGCTTTGAAGATACCCGGCTCACCGATTGGCGAGGTCAGCCGCGAACTTTCCGCTGAGCGCCACCATCGGCATCCCGGCCCCCGGCTGGACGCTACCACCGCAGTAAAAAAGATTCTTGATCTCCTCGTCTACGCACCGCAATGGCATCATCCCCCACAGTCGGTGCTTCTCGTCCGGTCCGTAAAGCGAGCCCATGAAATTGCCGTCCCGCTCTTGAAACGTGACCGGCGTTTGGACTCTGGTGAACTCGATCTCCTCTGGCTCGAAATGGATGTTGTACGGTCTCAGCGTGGTCCAAATTCGGATTTGGTACTCCGCTTGTTCCCGATGCCAATCAATATGCGGCTCCATCGCGGGGCAAGTGATAACCGCAAAAAGGTTCGAGCACCCCTCGGGAGCGGTGGAAGGGTCCGTTTGCGCGGTCTCGTTGAGATACACAATCGGCTGGGTCGGAAACTTCCGCTCTTGATAAAGCTCTTCGAAGCCCTGCCCGAAATCAGGAGGGATTACCAAGGTGTGATGGCTAAGTTCTGGCATCTTGCGCTTAATGCCGAGGTGGACCGTGAAGTAACTGAAGCTGGGCCGTTGGGTGCTCTCTTGGCCTTTCCAAGTTGCGGAGCTAAGTCGGTCACGGTTGGAAATCACCTTGTCCGCAACGATTACTTCGCTGCCAAGTTGCACCCCCTTCGCTGTTTTGCCTTCGATCTCAAGACCTGTAACTTCTGAAGCGAATCTGAATTCAACCCCGAGTTCGGAGGCAAGGCGAAACAAGGCTGCAGGAATTGCTCCGATTCCACCTACCGGCCAATAGACGCCTCGGCGCATCATAAAATACGGAATCAAGAGCGAACCGGGAGAGGGCGAGCGGTAGGACTGCCCGCTGTAGCTGGGAAAGCCGTAAAAGAAGGCACGGAGGAGCGACGACTCGAACATGCAGTCCACCACATCCTTATATGGTTTCATTGCCTTCGCGGCACTAGCAAACCGCGCCATTCCCAGAGACACCATTTGCAAGGGCGAATGGACCGGGTGGTCGAAGATCGTCTTGGTCATTCCATCAATGACCGGGTCGAGCCTTTCGATCAGTTGCTCAAGATTATTGCGATCGCGGGGCGCGATTTGATCCATGAGCGCAAAGCACTTCTCGGGGTCAGAGGGAAGGTCGATGGGATCGGAAAATTCGGGATGATAAACGCGGGTGAATGGATCGAGGCGCTCGAATTGAAGATAGTCCGCCATGTTCCGGCCGGCGAGCTCGAAAATCTCCTCGTAAATCTCGGTGAGGATAACGATAGAAGGGCCGGGGTCAAGCCGGTAGCCGCTCTGTTCAATAGGAGCCGCTTTGCCTCCGGCCGACGCTCTTTGCTCTAAGACAAGGACATCATGCCCGTGCAAGCGCGCATGAATGGCTGCACTTAAACCGCCGATACCGGCGCCGACAACCACCATCTGGGTGGGCATGGACTAGTTTAAAACCGGCTCGCCAAAATGACCCTCTAAGGCATCGAGGCGATCTTCTATGGAGTCTTCTAGGGACTGCAAGCTCAGATCTTTTTCATCCATGAGCCTTTTTATCCCCAGTGCTAGCAACGCTCCAGCCACCAAACCCAAGAAGAAACTACCTACGCGATCCATATGTTCGAATTTACCCCGACTGCGATTCTTGCTACGGCTGAGGCTCCATTCGCGTTTCGAAATAATAAAAGAAACCCGGCTCGGAGCGAACTCCGAGCCGGGTGCTGACTGAACGCTCTTTGCCCTACGGGCTCGGATTGATGGTCAGGATTGCTTCAAGCGACTGCCCTCTCGCCGGTACGGTCGCGGTGAAGCGGACGGTGATTTGCCGAGTGACCTGGAACGTCGAGATCGGGAAGTTCGCGGTGCTCGAACCAGCCGGAACGATGATTGACGCTGGGTGCCCCACGAACGCCGGATTATTCGAGGTCAGGTTCACTACCAAACCACCAGCGGGGGCTGGCTGATCGAGCGTCAAGAAGCCCGTCGTTGCCGTTCCCGCAGTCACCACGCTCGGCGAGACGAAGAAGCTCTGGACGGCCGGTGGGAAGATTCGCAGAATCTGCGAAGTTCCGGTGCCGAACAAGCTAGCCGTAATCGTCACGTCGGTTGTAGCTGGCGTAATTCCCGTACTGATTGGGAAGTTCACCGAGAGCGAACCGGACGGGATGGTTACCGTAGCGCCATTCGGGAACGAAGCCAGCGGATTGGTGCTGCTCAGCGTGAACACGAGGTCGATCGGCGCCGGAGCCCCGAGACTAATCGTACCAAGACCCGTTGCACCACCCGTAATTTGCGGAGGTGTAAGAGTTAGGTTGAAGTTCACGATAAACGGATCAATCGTCAACACCACACTTCGATTCACATAGCCGGGCTTAGCCGTCGCGATGGTCATCGACTGCGGAGTCGAACTTGGGTTCGTCTGGACTGTGAACGAGCCCGTGGTTGCACCAGGAGCGATATTCACGATCATCGGCGACACGGTTCCCGCCGTTGGATTGCTATTCGTGAGCGGAATCACCATGCCAGTCAGACCAGCCGGGCGACCGACCGTGACCGTCCCGTTCACCAGCGTGCCACCCGTAACCGGATTCGCACTCAGTGTGATCGAGACGATGCTGTTGTTCTCAATGAACAACGTATCGCTGGCGCTCTCTCCGTTCAACGTGGCGGTGACGATGGCAGAGGTGTTGCTCGCCACGAACGAGGTGTTCACGGCAAACGTGACTTGATTTTGTCCCTGCGGGATCTGCACCAATGCGGGGAGCGTCGTTGGATTAGTATCACCCGGGAGGGTGATTGTTACCGGCGAGCCCGTAGCACTGATCGTCGCGAAGGTGTTGGCACCAGCCACGCCTTGCACCTGAACCGTTGCATTGGTGGACTCGCCTCCAGTGACTCGGTCAGGACTGATGTTGATCGTTTCAAGGAGCGGAGGAGTCAGTTGCAGGGTCTGAGTTATGCCCACACCTGCCACAGCCGCCGTGATGTTCACGTCCGTAACCACATCAACGCCGCTTGTCGCGATTTCGAATGTGGCTGATCTATCGCCAGGAGCGATCGTGATGGTGTCTCCGCCAGGGAAGCTCACCAACGGGTTGTCGGAGCTAAGCGTCACGTCAATACCAGCGGCGGGCGAATCTTGGAAGATCGTAACCGTACCGTTGATGCTTTCGCCACCAGCAACCTGCGTCGAACCCAAGGTGAACGATTCCATCCAAGGCCGGACATTAAGTCGAGTCTGGAGGAAGTCGCCGTCAAGTTCAGCACGAATGTCCACGAAGGTTGGGTTGCTCACCAATCGGGTGAACACCGTGACCGGCGCCGTGAATAGTTGCTGACCCTGTGGGATCGTCACGCGGATGTTGGTTGGGCCAGACACCGCGTTGTTAAATCGAGCCACCGAAGGGTTACTGATTCGCAGAGTGACTGTTGCACCACCAACCGGAGCTGGGCGTTGCAAGAGCACCTGAACAGACGAGGTCGAACCTAGTCCGCCCGCGACATCGATCGGGTTAAGCCCGATTGCAGCCAGGATAGGCTGAATGATCTTGAGCTTGGCAAGCCAGCCGTCGTATCCATCCGGGAACGCCTTGAAGGCGAACGGCGAAAGGAAGTTAACCGGAAGGCCGACCGGGCCAATGGCGGTGACGAACGAAGCACCGGCGATGTACACCGCGCCCGTTCGGTCAATCGACAGGTTGTTGACGTAGTCTGCCGAAGCTGACGATCCAACGACAGAGCTGAAGAGCAACGCGCTACCGGTCGAGTTAAGAACGGTGAGGAAGCCCTCAGTGTCGCCGTTTGGCATCACGTTGTCGAGAGCGGGCAGCTGATCCGTCACGATTGGAGCCGCGGGGGTCAGAACCATCGGGATGGGACCGATCAGCGGTCGAGTGACCAATCCAGAAATGTAAGCATTCCCCTTTTGGTCAACCGCGAGGTCGTACTGGTCGAACCGCGCATTTACGTTAGGAATGAACGGCGGTGTGATATCGTCTACAGATCGAACGGACGCAGCCAACGATGAACTATAAACGATCGTCGAGCCAGTGCTGTTCAGCTTGGTCACCGCGAGGAGCGATCCGCCACCCGGGAAGATTTCGCTGAACGCATTGACTGTTCGAGGGAAGTTGAACGAGTTCGTCCGAGACAACAAGTAAATGTTGTTACTAGGGTCAATGGAGATGCCTTCAACCGCATCCATTTGGCTTCCGCCGATAACCGAAGAAATCAGCATGGTGCCGCTTGGATCGTACTTTCGTACCCATCCATCCTTGAATCGAAGCAAGCTTGAGTTCGGGAAACCACCTGGAGTGGTCGCGAAGGTCGTGCTCGCGGGGTTCAAGACAACGTTGGTGGCAAATCCCGTGGGCAACAGTCTTTCGACTGCTCCACCAAGATAGAGCGACCCTTCGGCGTCCATAGCCAAGCCATTAACCGTAGTCCGCCCAATGCCACCGATGTACTTGGAGCGGTTGTTGTCAACGGAGATTGCACCCGTCGCGTTGTTGTACGTGAAGGTCACGAAGTAACCGAATCTAGCTCCAGTTGGCTTCGTTCCAGGGATCGCCACGGGAAGAGACGCGCCGTCGCCAGGGAGGACCCTGATGTCGGTCGCCGCGTTACCCGCAACGGCAATTTCTACATTGCCGGTCGCAGTGGTAATCCGACGAATGGCCAGACCTGTAATTGCGTTGTTGAGGAACGCAGGGGTCGGCAACAGTGCGGGGTTAACCGCGGGTGCGGTAATGCCGCTGATTAAGCGCGTGGTACCGGGTGCCGTAGTTTCATCAGCAGCCACCAATCCGGTCGGGGTCTTCTTGAACAAGGTCAGGAAGGTGTGCGGCGCGAGGTTAAGGAACGCGTAGGTTCCGTAGGTCACACCGGTGAAATTAGGAATGAGAAACGGTCGTGCTTGCGGAGCACTGGCCGTGTCAAAGAAGTTTATCGGCACAGGGATGCCAGCATTGACTGGTTCTGTCAATGGGAACACTAGGCGCCCACCAACCGCAGTAACGCGAGCAGGCGCAGCACCCGTCAGCGGTTGCAAAAGTCGCAACGCTGCCTGAACTTCAGCGCCGTTGGCATCAAACCGAATCCCAGCCGTGTTGGTCACGGTGCCGTTCTCGTTAAGGCCGAGAGTGAAAGTTCCCGCTCGAGGGGAAAACCCGAACGCAGTGAAATCTACGCCCAGAATCTGATTCGCGCTTGGAGCATTTCCGCCCAGAGCATCAACCACGACATAGGGTCGCCGACCGAGCACAAGACGAAGTGCACCAGCAGAAGGGTCGTTTGAGCGAATTCTCATGTTCGCAATCGGCATCCGAGTCGCGATAGGCAGCAGGTTGCCATTCACATCAACTGGGTCTACCGTGAAACCACCTGCGGGAGCGTTTGCCAACGCATCTAGGGCAGCTTTCGTCTGTGCTGCATTCACGTTATAGGCAAGGTCCGCAGTTCGCAGTCCGCCATACGTATAGGCAAAGGTACCGCCCCAAGGAGCAAGGGTTGGAGGATCGGTGACGGGGACGCCGACGGTGACGTTAAGTCGTCCGGGGAATCGGTCAGCGAATGTGGTACCGGCCATCCAAACGTTGCCGTACTGATCCACATCCACATACTTACCGATGTCGTCGAAGCCAGAGCCAACGTACGCCACGTAAACCGCGTCGTAAATGTCGCCGGTCAACTGTGCGAAGAAGCCATCAACGGAATCCTTAAGCTCAACGCCGTAGGGACCAATCACTACCGGAAGATCGGTTGATACCGTCCACCCTGTAAAATAGGTGTTCCCTGCGCCGTCGGAGGTGGCATGCATGACTTCGTCCGCGTTGCTGTCACCACCGAAATGGGTGCCATACACGATCGGGTCAATAATCACCGGCCTTGAGGTGTCGTACTTGCCGAGTTCAAAGGAGATGTAGTAGCGACCGCCCTTCTCCGAAACCGAGAATGCGGATTCAACGGGAGTCCGGGAGGAGCCAGAATTCTGATAAACGAAGAGGTCGCTCTTGCGGACCCATCCAAGCGTAGTTCGGATGTTAAGGGTTCCGTCAGGCGAGACCAAAACGTCTTCCGCGCCCTGCACTTCCAGCGCAATAGATCCAGCGTTCACGCCAGGAGCCAAAATGAGGTCATATCGTGGCTGATTCTGGTCGCGGTAGTAGCGTACGTTAACACCTGGAAGCACGCCGTTAACGGTGGCTTCACCGTAGGCTTTGACATCCGTTACATTCTTGGTCGTAAGCCCGACGTAGTCCACGCGGGTTGAAATAGGATTGGAACCCACATACGATTTGGCGGGCGTACCGCCTACAAAACTGAGTTTGAGGACATGCCCCTGTCGGAAGTTGGGAGTACCCGCAGCCGTGCCATCAATCGCCTCAGTGAGCGCGTTGCCGCCCTGGTTGACATTTTGGTACGTGTCAAGGACGATTCCGTCTCGGGTGACCCAAAAGTCCAAACCTTCGGAGCGGGTCAGCATGAGAGCATTTCGATCCCATTGGCCCTTGTTCTCTAGGAACGACGACTCGATGCGCCCAAAAGCGCGGGTGGTCTGTTTTTCTTCGGTTGGATTCGCTTGAGCAATCGGCCCAAAGGGCGACGCGGCAACGAAAGCGGAAGAAGCAAGTGCGACCCCGCACAGCAAATTCTTAAGATATTGGCTCACTCGTAATGACCTCTTTGTGAAAGCAGTATAGCAACACCGCATTCGCGGCATGTAAACATACCGCATTCTTAGACGGCGGTTCGGCGCATTTTGATCGCACCAAAATTTTTCGATTTAGCGGCAAAGGCAATTATTGCGGATCGCGAATCACCGGCTTGGTGGATTGACCGTAGATGAGGCGGATTTTAAGTTCATCTGCGACATCATACAGGGACTCCCAGGGATATTCCCGCGGATCGTTTTTTCGGCCCGGCGGAACCGCGATGTACTCGTGGCTCACGATCTGCTGAATCTGATTCTTATACTTATGGCGACTGAGGTACCCGCAGAGCAGGCGTACCGCCATCACCTGATCGGGAGTGAACTTGTCGGTACCGTTCCCCAGGTTGACGATTTCAATCCCGATGGAGAAGTTGTTCAGGTTCTCCTTCCCACGGATGTCCCGAGAAACCCCGGCGTGATACGCCCGATAAAAAGGGTTAACCATTTGGATGATTGACCCATCCTTCCCCACCACATAATGCGAACTAACCTGACTCTCCGGATTTTCAAACCAGCGGACGCAACTCGCGGTTGTTGGCCCGGCCGTGTGATGCAGGACGATGGTGTCCACGACGACGTCCACCGGGCGATTGTTGTAGTGGGGGGACTCGATTAGCCCGACCTTAAACTTGCCGGGCATGTACCGGGGGTCTTCCTGCGCAAAGGCAATGGCCCCCAAAGTGACCATGCCGACTAGAATTGCGATTCGCATTCTTCTATGCTAGCCGAGAATCCACCGTCGCGACCACTTCCGCGGCTGAAATCTCCGCGACTAACTGCTCCGGAGCGGGAGTTAGCACCGAAACCGTCTCCCCCGCGGGCGCCCACAGGCGATGAATTCCGTGGCGGAACAGCCCAATGGTCGGCGTCGTCGTGCTCGCGGCCAAATGCATGACACCATTATCTATAGTCAGCACGAGTCTGCATGCATCAAGGGCCCCCACCACTTCGGGCAGGCTATATTTCCCGCGAAGATCCTGCACTAAGCCGCTGGCAACTAGCTCGTCTTCTGTGCTGTCCCCCTTCCAAAACAACTTTTGGTTAGCTGGCGGAGCTCCGATCAGCCCAACACTAAGTTCACGAGCCTTAAAATGCTCCAAGGCTGCTGTCCACCCATCTAGCGTCCACAATTTCTCTGGCAAGCTTGCGGCGGTCGCGATTAACACATCAGGAACCGTCCCGGAAGGTGTCTTCTTCGGCAGCCTGTAGCGTGGCACGTCGCCGTCAAGGTAGGCAAGGCGGCAGAAAAGCTCACCAATAAAGCCGGAAGTCAAGAACGGAAACCGCTTAGCCAGGTTCTCGTCAATCCAATTCTGGTCCTGCCAGAGCAAGCCTCGATCATCGTCCAAAAAGGGCAAATCCGCTCGTCCGCCATGCCCAATCGACGGGCCGCACACATAGGTTTCCGTTGCCGAGAGCATTCCGGTGCAAACCTTTGCGTAAGCCGACCACTCCATGTTCACCACGAGGTCGTAGGCGCCGTCATCGGTACGCTCGGCAATAGCTCGAGCGGTGTCGTTTGGCTGAGACCCATGCAACGGGTAACCATAATCAATTAGGTCGCTAGCCTCGATCATCTCCCAGGTGCGAGTTCCGCCGTAATAATCGAGCGCAACCGGATTCCAGCGATCGCGCAACATCTGGAGGAGGGGCGTGCCCACCACGAAATTCCCGATGGCATCGTTGGCCACCACGGCAATCCGAGCACCAGGGCGCAGGTCCTCACCTTGGTACCTTCTCATCGAACGGCCTCACTTCGGGGTAGAACTGCACTCATCAGCTCCGATTCTAACATGGACCCCAATCTCCCCGCCTTGAATCCGAGCGATCTGCTCCTCGCATTCGACTGCGGCGGCAGTTCCTCAAGAGCGCGGATTGAAACGGCCAGCGGAGAGTTGGTGCATCAAGGCAGCTCCGGCCCCGCCAACTGGGCTTCGTCACCCCGAGACCTGATTCGCGACCATATGAGCGAGTGCTTGCAGGGGTTCAGTAGTCAAGTAGCGCACGCCACCGTGTGCATGGCCGGAATTCTAACTGAGCAGAACCGTCTTGACTGTCAGGCCGTGGTCAACGATATCGCTCAATGCGACCAGGTAAGAGCGGTGCCCGACTTTTACGCCAGCCTCGCTGCCTGCGACGATGACAACGCCGTGTGCGTCATCAGCGGAACCGGCTCGCTTGTCTGTAGCTTCGCAGATTCCAATCAAGTCGTAAAGTCTGGCGGTGGTGGACCACTCCTTGGCGACTGGGGAAGCGGCTTTTGGGCGGGAAAAACGGCACTTGGTAGATTTCTTTACGCCAGGGAGCACAACGCTCCTCCCGAATCGCTCCGGACATCGGTGGCGAAACTGTTTGGAAGTGCCGACATCAATGAGGTGCTCTCGACGTTGTATCGCCGACCTTCGCCCGCCGCCGAATTGGCAAAGCTTGGTTCGGATGTCGCGGCCCTCGCCGATGAAGGCGATGAGTTCGCGCAGAGTATCCTTGTGGATGCGATGCAACCGCTCGCAGAGTTAACGATTGAGCACATGCGGAACCATGGCTTCCCCCAAAGACGCTATAAGGTGTATCGCGCAGGCGGCTTCTGGAAAGCGTCCCATTTCGTTACAAAGTTTTTTGAAGTCCAGCTTCACGTGCCAACGTTCGAGCCACCGCTAAGTCCGCTTGAGGGAGCAATGAAGCTCACCAGAAGATTTGCAAATCAATGAGTACTGAGAACCGAAACCCCCGTTCATTTGGCCTTGACAAAATGTCAGCGCGTGAAATTGTTCGCCTGATGAACGAAGAGGAGATGGCGGTTTTTCGCGCCCTGAGTTCGGCAGAGGCAGACATCGCGATTGCAGCAGAGCACGCTGCGCAGGCATACCAAGCCGGAGGCCGGGTGATCTACGTTGGCGCCGGGACATCAGGACGCATCGCGAGCATGGATGCGGCAGAGATGCCCCCAACCTTTGGCATTGATCCAGAACGATTTGTCGCTTTACACGCCGGGGGGGCAGCGGCCGTGGGTCAAGCGGTGGAAGACGCCGAAGACGATCCACATGCCCCGATCGAGCATCTTAACGAACTCAACGCAGGACGTGATGACGTCGTTATTGGGCTCGCGGCTTCCGGTCGTACCCCCTATGTTATCGGGGCCCTGCGCCATGCCCGCGCCAAAGGCATTTGGACGTGCGCAATCGTCAATAATAAGCAGGCTCCTTTGATCAAAGAGGCCGACCACGCGATCGTCCTTGATACTGGCCCAGAAATCCTTACCGGTTCAACGCGACTCAAAGCGGGCACCGCTCAAAAGCTGGTCCTCAATCGGATTAGCACCATCGCGATGGTCCTCTCCGGCAAGGTCATCGAGAACCTCATGGTGGACGTGAAGGCCAAGAATGCCAAGCTCAAAGAGCGTTGCGTCCGGATCGTGCGAGAGCTTTCAAACCTCACGGAAGATGAAGCTCAAACTCAGTTGGAACAGGCCAATTGGAACGTTCGGGTGGTGCTGGATGCCGCGAGAAGCAAGGTTTAAGTACTCCGCTCTTTGTGCCTTCCTGCTCCTCAGTGGATGCGCGCCGAAGGACTCTAGAGTTCGCATGGCGATCCCCCCCACAGAAATCGACCCATGGGTTCTTGTCGAGTCAGATCCGAACGCGTCGGAGCCTGCATTGCTTTGGAACGGCAACGTGGGTATCCGGCTTCACCGCTCCGGCAGTCCGGTCGGCGCAGATTCAAAGATGCTCCCCGCGTTCTCGATCAACTCCTTTGAGGCTTCCGGCGAGGAGAAGATCCTAGAGCTTAAAGATTGGTACTCATCTCGTGCCGCTCAGCCCCCATTTGTTGACGGTCAAGTGGAGCAGTACCGCCAATCGCTCGACATGCGCAATGGTCTTCTCACCACGACCTGGATCATGCGCGAAAAATCGCGCCGCATTTCCGTGAAGCGAGAGTCCATCCTCGACCCTTATGGCTCACCCGTTTGGGGCGAGCAATGGACGATGAAGCCCGCCACCACTGGGGATGCGCGAAGTCGCAAAGAAAGCCCAATCGAGGACCAGTTCTCCCACACCCAATATCTTCCCGCAGACTTCGACGGCGGCAACCCGCCCGTTGACGACTTCGCAACGCTTCAAGAGCGGGGAAAGCGATTCTGGGAAGAGTTTTGGGAGACGGACATCGTCATCGATGGACCAGTAGAAGACCAGCGTGCCATCCGCTCGTTTCTCTTCTACCTGCGCACCGGAATTGCAGAATCCAATGAGCGGGCGATCAGCCCGATGGGACTGAGCAATTCGATCTACTTTGGACACGTCTTCTGGGATGCGGATGTCTGGGTCTTCCCCGCCCTTTGCCTGCTCGATCCCGAGCGCGCGAGCACCATCCCTGCGTATCGGGTGGACATGGTCGAAGCGGCGCGAAGGAACTACCTTAACTGGGTTAAAGCAGGGCGTCCCGTCGGGGTGGGGCCTAGCTTGGGAAATTCCCCTCCAAATCCAGAAGCCCTTATGTTCCCGTGGGAGTCCAGTGTTTCTGGATTGGAAACCGTCCCCGGCCCCAGCAAGTTTCAGCATCATATCACCGGCACCGTAGCGTTCGCCGCAAAGCAAGCCGCCGCACTCGACTTAATTAGCGCGCCCGACGCAGACCGCATCGGCAAAGGAGCGTTCGCGTTTTTCATGGATAGATCGTCCGTCGATCCCAAGCGCGGCCGCGTCATCCGCGGCACGATGAGTCCCGACGAGTTTCACACCGGCGATAACGACCTTTACACAAACGCCCTGGGCAATTGGCTACTTGACTCCTTGAGCAATAGCGAAACCAAGCGATTTGCCTACCCCAAGGACGCCAAGAGCTGGCTCACCTACGACAACGATCCCGTGCGCACGTACAAGCAGGCGGCGGCCGTGCTGGGCGTTTTCCCTCTTCAAGACCCTCTGATCGAGCCACAAGCGCGCCAAATGCTCGAACGTTTCGCCCCGAAGGTGATCAAAAACGGCCCGGCGATGAGCGACAGCGTGCACTCGGTAATCTGGTCGAGGCTCGGCGAACCCGAGAAAGCCTACGCC
Source organism: Chthonomonas sp. (assembly GCA_043754215.1). Lineage (GTDB taxonomy): Bacteria > Armatimonadota > Fimbriimonadia > Fimbriimonadales > Fimbriimonadaceae > JAFLBD01. Next base: position 49,577 of record JAYUVF010000026.1, read on the forward strand.
GCTTGGCGCAAGTCTTGGCAGAAATTCACGAATCACCCGCTGATGCTGTTCAGCGAAAAGCGCTCCTCCGCGCGAACCTACTTCACTACCGGCGCTGGCGGCTCGCTGCAGAGCGTCCTCTATGGCTTCGCTGGCCTCCGCATTTCAAACACTAAAGCGAAATCAGCCAAGTGGCAAATCCCCCTCAAGGAGGGCTTCTGGCTGAGCTGCAATCCCGCCCTTCCCAAGGAGTGGAAATCGATGAATCTCAAGGGCCTGCGCATTCTTGGTAATACTTACGATCTTGAGATCCAAGGCGAAAATGTCCGCGCCACCGAGCGTTTAACGACCCCTTAATCCGTCCCCCTTGACGAAGAAACGTTTGTCTACTATACTCGACTTCTGGGAAGACCCAGGAGAAAATCATGAGTGCATTTGAAGTTGGAACCAAACTTGTCAACATGTTCAACGCAGGCCAGATGGAAGCGATTTACGGCGAACTATATGCCCCCGAAATCGTGAGCATCGAAGCGGACGGGACCGAAGCGAAAGGCTTTGATGGCCTTAACGCCAAGAACGAATGGTGGGAATCCACATTCGAGGTTCATTCGCTCGCCGCCGAGGGCCCATTCCCCCATGGCGAGGGCACCTTCGGCGTGATCTACGACATGGACACGACCCATAAGCCTTCCGGTGCTCGATCACAAATGCGCGAACTCGGCATCTACGAAGTGCGCGACGGCAAGATCATCGCCGAGCGATTCTGCTACGCCCCCGAAGCGCAGTAAACCCCGAGTAACCTGTGGCCATGATTCGCCTCGCTCAGCCAACTGATGCGCCGGGAGTCGTGGCCACGGTCCGCGCCGTCTACGACGAATACGGCTTCACATGGGAGGCCGAAGGCTACCACGCCGACCTCTACGACCTCAGAAACTACTGCGATCCCGACCAATCGCGTTTTTGGGTGGCCGAAATGGACGGCTCCGTGGTCGGCTGTGGAGGTGTACGATTCTTCGAACCCATCCCTGGCGACCCCGGCAATATTCAAGTTGTTGACGATTACGAACGGATCGCCGGAACCGACTGCGACATTATCCGGATGTACGTCCACCCCACCGCCCGGCGGCGGGGCATCGCCAGCACGATCATGCGTGAGATCATTTCCGTCTGCAAAAAACGCTCTGGCATCGAAATTTGGAGCGACAAGCGGTTCGAAGATGCGCACCGCCTGTATCAGTCATTTGGCGCCCGAGTGGTGGGTGAACGGATCTGCCACGACCCTGATCAAGCCCCTGAATGGGGTCTGATCCTAGACCCAAAAAACTAAAAGAGGCACCCGAAGGCGCCTCATATCTTCTCTCATCGACTAGATTTAAATCAGGGCTTGCTGGCGCCGGGCTTCTGTCCTGGCTTGCCGCCACCAGCCTTTGCCCGTTCGGCTCGGAGCTTCTTCATTTCCTCGGCCATCAGCGACTTGTACTTTGCTTGCTGAGTGGTGGTAAGAATCTTGTTCAAACCTTCCTGTCGCGACTTGCCAATGGCGCGCATCTTGTCCATCGTCGCCTGGTCTGGTCGAGTGCCCGGCTTCATCGTCTTGCGCAGCGCCTCAGTGTCCTTGACAACCTTTGCATCTAAAGCCTTGATCGAAGCCTTCTGCTTGTCGTTCAATCCAAGCTTTCCGAAAACGCGGGTTTCGATTTCCTTCATCTTGCCGCGCATCATCATGCCGTCGCGACCACCGCCTGGGCGACCTTGGCCTGGCTTAGGTGGTCCACCTGCGGGACCAGCACCTTGAGCAAAGGCAGGGCTGATCATGGCCGCGCCAAGAACAGTGACAACAAGTAGAGTTAAAAATCGCTTCATAGGAAACACCAACTATGGACTTCACAGGGAATAACGCAAGATTCGCCTAAGAGTTCACCCATCCGAGCGAACAATGTAAGAAAAATTCTTCGCTCTGGCTTTTTCCACCAGTTCAGCGATTTCATCTACCTTCGCCGATTCAAATTCGTCGCGAGTGCCGAAGAACGCTAGCCGCCCCGAATCAAGAAACGCAATCCGATCCGCCACCCGGTAAACGCTGTTCACATCGTGGCTCACCACCACGCTCGTCGCACCCGTACGGTCCCTCGTATCGACGATAAGCCGGTCAATGCTGTATGCGGTAATCGGATCCAGGCCGCTAGTAGGCTCGTCGTAAAGCAAAACCTTTGGCTCCATCGCCAAAGCGCGAGCCAAGCCCACCCTTTTTCGCATGCCACCGCTCAATTCGTTCGGCCGCAGTTGGGCCGACTCCTCATCCAGCGAAACCGCCACTAGCATCTCCGCCACGAGGTGATCGCGTTGCTTTTTATTAAGATGCCGCCTCCGCTCCACTCCAAACAGGATATTGTCGCGCACCGAAAGATAATCAAAAAGCGCCGCGTACTGGAAAACTAGTCCAAGATTCGCGCGAGCAAGCTCGGGCTGCGCCACCACGCTCACTCCATCCACGATGACATCCCCAGCGCTGGGCCGGAGCAACCCGCTGATGCACTTAAGAAGAGTGGTCTTGCCGCCTCCGCTGCTTCCCATGATCGCGACGATCTCCCCCTCATTCACGTCCAGGGAAATCTCGTGAAGCACCTCGCGCTCGCCGTAGCGATGCGTCAGGTTCTGAACGGAAAGCATGGGCTCGCTCAGACGGCTACCGCCGTGCGCCCACGGGCCCGCCGGGCGCGGTCGATGGCCTCCGGCCCAACTTCGCGTTCAAAACTTCGGAATCCGGCGAGGCCAAAACCGTGCTTTTCGGCCATGCGCCAAGTGTCCTCTACCTGCTCCACGCTTACATCTTTGCCCAAAGTCAGACTCTCCGCCCGCCCATCCAGCGCCAGCATCATCGTCTCGCTCATGCACGCGTAAGCCGTCTTCGGGGGGAAACCAAAGTTGAAATTGAATTGAACATCGCCAGGAATCGAAACAACCCCACCCTCGATCACCAGAACATCCGGCCGCTCTTGCGCCACCCGAATGCTCACGTCTCGAGGTCGCGCCACGTCCACCACAATCGCTCCCGGCTTCAAATGCTCAGGAAACACGATCTCCTTCCCTGCCGAACTGACCGTGATTACGATGTCGGCATTTCGGAGGTCGCGTGGCTCGATGCTCGCCTTAGCTCGCGGGAGGGTCTCCGCCAGCGCCTCCGCCCGCTCCAAATCCCTTCCAATCACCCAAGTGTTCATCACCTTAGGCGCGAGGATGCGAGCGCAAGTTTTTCCGATGCTTCCGGTTGCCCCGATCACGGCTAGCGTAGCGGTCTCTAGCGGCAAATCCAGCATCGCCGCCGCCTTCATGGCGCCTTCAATCGCGGTGGCCACCGTGTAACTGTTACCCGTGGTAACCGCGATCGGACTGCGCTTCGCAATCGTAAGTCCACCGTCGCCCACCACACTACTAAATGCCCCCAGCCCGATAAGATCTGCGCCAAGCTTATGCGCCATTTCGGTGCACTTCACGATCTGATCGTAAGCGAAATCGAGCCGGTTGGGGTCTGTGAGCATGTGCGGAGTCATCGGCAGGCCGATAAACCACCCCTCCGTCTCCGCCCCAGTGATCGAGCGGACTCCAGTGATGTGGCTCACGAATTTAGGCTTCATCGTGCCCATAATCGCCTCGACCGCCGCATCCGGAAGAAACTTCAGGATCGGATATTTCCGCGCGGCGTCTTTGGCGGCAATCGGGTGGACGATGAAAGCGAACTTGGTCAAGTTAAAATCAAACCCCTTGGCAAACGCAAGATACCCGGCAGAGGCACCATCCTCATTACGACGATATTGGTATAACGAATTCACTTCGATTTCTCATAGGCCGCGCAAAGGGACCGTCAAATGAGAATCGATTGACCCGACGTAGAAGGAATCCAGGATGGACCAACCCGTAGAGCTTATCATTCGCCTGATCATTGTTTTCGTGGCGATTGCCATCCACGAGTACGCCCACGCCAAGATCGCCGATGCCGCCGGCGACCCCACCCCCGGCTCCTTTGGGCGCGTCACTCTCAATCCGTTCGCCCACTTCGATCCCATCGGCTCGCTTTTTATCATTATCAGTTCGGTGCTGGGCTTCGGCATCGGATGGGGTAAGCCGGTCCCGATGGATCCGCGAAAGATGAAGAATCCCAAGTGGGACCACTTCTGGGCCGTCCTTGGTGGCCCGCTCAGCAACCTTTTGCAGGCAGTGATCTTTGCCATTCTGCTCCGCGTCCTCCTCATCACCGGGCCCGCCTCTTTAGGCACCGAAACGCTCCCGCAGTTAGCCCTTATGTTCTGCCTCTACGGCGTGATCGTGAACGTGAGCTTGTTCCTGTTCAACCTGATCCCCCTAGGCCCGCTGGACGGCATGTGGATCGTCGGCACTTTCTTGCCTGAGCAGGTCCGCTACCGATGGACTCGCTGGAATCTGTCGGTCGGCCAATTCGTGTTCCTGCTCATCATCTTCTTCCCTGGCGGCCTGAGCACGGTGCTAGGACCGGCGATGCGAAATGTCTCTCGACTTCTCGGCGTGCCGCTGTAGGCTAAAATAGGACCTTCATGGGTTCTGGCAAACGCATTCTCAGCGGCATGAGGTCGACCAACGACCGACTCCACCTCGGCAATTACGAGGGGGCGCTGCGGAATTGGGTCGCCCTCCAGGAAGACCATGAGATGTACTGCATGGTCGCCGACCTGCACGTCCTCACCACCGCCGCCGACGCGCCCACCCCCATTGACATTCGGCACAACTCCATCGAAGTAGCTAAGGACTTCATCGCCGCCGGGCTCGATCCCGCTAAGTCCGCAATCTTCATCCAAAGCGAAGTGAAAGAGCACGCCGAGCTCGCCCTTCTCCTGGGGATGGTCGTCGGAGTCGGCAAGCTCCAGGCCACCCCCACGTTCAAAGAGAAGGCCGCCGAGGTCACCGGCGACCGGATCGTGAGCTTCGGACTGCTCGGCTATCCGGTCTTGCAGGCCGCCGATATCCTGCTCTACAAGCCGTTCGGGGTTCCGGTGGGCAAAGATCAGGCCCCCCATCTCGAGCTCAGCCGCGAGATCGCGCGCTCGTTCAACAAGCTCTTCGGCGAAGTGTTCCCGATGTTCAAAGACATCATCCCCGAGGATGAAAGCTTGAGCAAACTACCCGGCCTCGACATGCGCAAGATGTCGAAGAGCTACGACAACTGCATCTATCTCAGCGACACCCCCGACCAGACCGCCGCGCGCATCAAGAGCGCCTTCACCACCCCCACCAAGATCGCCAAAACCGATCCGGGCATCCCCGAAGGGTGCGCGGTTTGCCAGTATCTCAAGCTCTATTCCCCCGATTGGGAACGGCAATGGGCCGAAGACGTGGCGGGCGAGCGCGGCTGCTTCCAGAGCAAGAAGGAGCTGACCGAGATTCTCAACGAATACCTGCGTCCCATGCGCGAACGCCGCGCCCAGCTCGACGACGGCACGGTCCTAGAAATCCTCCAAGACGGTGCCACCCGCGCCCGCGCCTTCGCCAGCCAAACCATGGACGAAGTCCGCCGGGCTATGCGTTTGGCGTAGCGGCTTGGAGCGCCGAGTTGCACTCGGGCTCCCACGGTAACTTCCAGGTCAACGGTGGCCGCCGAAGTGCATTGAATCGCGCCCGGAAAATGATCCCGCGACATGCGCATCCGTGCGTGACTCCAACTTTCTAAACCCCAAACCTTAGCGAAGCCCTGGATGGGGCTCTCCGCCACTCTAAGGGGTTTTTGGTGGGCCGAGATGCACGCGTATCGCGGCGAGAGGTTGAGGCGAGCGGAATCTCGCCCCGCGCTATCACCAGCTGCCCGCCGAGTTTGCCCTTCCTTGGTGTAGCATAAGGCTGTGGAAAATGGGTTGGCGCATGCGAGAAGCACGGGCATCGGGGCTTGGGTTGGCACGGTATGGAAACCCAGGGATGCGAGCCCCGCTGTCCGTGGCACCCCTAAGAGGGAGTTTTTTCACCCCGCCCACCCGTCCAATTGGAATGATGACATTGAAGCTGCAAAAAGGCGTCCTCGGAGCGCCCGGTGACCGGCAAAACTAAATTTCTTGACATCGTCGTCGGTGCTCTTTGCGCACTTTCGGTCGCCACTTTACCTCTTAGACTTTCATACAATAATCCCGTCGCGGAACTGAGTCTCGCCCAAATGTTCGGCTACAGGGGCACAACGCCTTTGACACTTACCCTATTTGTCCTAATATCCCTACTTTCGGGAGTACGATTTCACGACGCAGAACCGAATAAAGTGCTCTTGATGGCGAGTGGCGTACTAAGCGTCAGCTTCTTTTCTATAGGTTGCTTTTCGGTTGTCCCTGTGCTGCTGTGGGCCTGGACTGTCTGGAAAAGCTTGGGTGATAACCCTTCCCGTTTTAGTGCTTTACGGGCCTGTGCGACGCTACTTACATTTATTGTGACCGATTGGGGAGTTCTCTTCAGCTTGGGAGGCTCGTAAAGCTTCTCCTACTTTGCCCATGAACGACCTTGTACCCAAGAACTCCTCCAACACCGTGCTACAGGCTCAAGAGTACGTGTTCGATGATGCCTCCCGAGTCACGAGCTATGTAAAGGGGGCGGTCACGACGACGTACGGCTACGACGACGCCAACCAGCTCACCTCGGAGTCGAGGACCGGTTACTCGGCTTCCTATACCTACGACGACAATGGCAACCGGCTAACTCGCTCCATCTCCGGTGGGGTGTCAGAAACTTACAGCTACGACTCCGGCGACAAACTGACCGGCGTAACATGGTCAGGCGGCTATAAGGACTTTGCCTACGACAACGCCGGGCGAATGACCGAGTACGACAACAACGGTTCAGTTCGATACTTCGCCTACGACGAAGAAGGCCGCATGACGGGAATCTCGGGAGCGCAGACCGCTTCCTTCACCTACAACGGGCTGCGAACCCGAACCGCGAAGACCGAGAACTCGGTGACGAGCAATTACAAACGTGACGGCTCGGGCGTAACGTCACCGGTTTTGAACGACGGCAGTGCTGCTTACACACCGGGAATCTCCGAGCGACGCTCCTCAACCACGACCTACCTCCACTCCGGCCTCAAGAACGCCGAAGCTCAGACCGGGACAAGCCAAACTATCGCTGCCGAGAAGACCTACGACGCCTTCGGGAACCTCACCGCTTCCACCGGCACTTGGCAGGGCCCATTTGGCTACGCCGGCCAGTTCGGCTACCAAGAGGACGCTTCCGGCCTTAAACTCCTCGGGCATCGCTACTATGACCCGACTCTTGGGCGATTTTTGACGAGGGACCCGATCCAAGACGGCCGGAACTGGTATGTTTATTGTGAGAATAATCCGGTAGATGGACAAGACGCCGCTGGGCTCGTCAGAATCAGCGTCTATTACCGAGAGGTTATGGCGGGCGCCTACCATCTCTACATTGTAGTCACGGATAATGTGCCTGGTTCACCTACTTTCGGACAGAGCTGGACCTTCTCAGCGGGTCCAGAGCGACATGGCTTAACTTTAAACAGCGGACTTATCGTTAACCAGAGTGGATACTTTGGACCCGGCAACTATGAACACGTGAACACTGGCGGTCATATGCGCCCTCCCGGTGGCGGTGGTGTCGTGCTAGTGGACGATCAGTCCCCATATAAGCCTTGGGTTGACGAGTTTGAGCAACATGAAGATGATATGATGTCTCAGGGGATATATTATCTTCCCATTCCAGATGGTGCGACAGCAGGGGCGAATTCAAACGGTTGGGTGGGAGAACTTTTAGAGAGGACAGGTCTGCTCGATGAATGGGAGCATGCTATAGGAAAGAAGCCTTGGACTACCAGGCCGTGGTTGCCCGGCTTTAATCAGAGGCCGTGGCGATGAAATCACTCACAACGGTCATATCAGCGGTGGTCTTGTTGGCAGGGTGCTCTTGTGGTATGAATTCAGATGATAAAGTGGACACCGCAATGTCTGTTGGGTTACATATGGTTCCAACCGTACGCTCGGCTATCAAGAGCAATCGGAAAGCCTGGCAGTCAGAACTCAAGCAGCAGGGGTTGACGGTGACTGGACCCGCGACGAAATCCGGATTCGGGCTGGAAAACTATGACTTCGCAGGCGAATGGGAGTATTTCTATGTTTATTCAAAAAAGCGAAAGAAATACGTAATCGCACCTCTTCAAACAGCTGAACCCATAGTTATTGTTGCAGTTCAAGGTGAGACTATAGTCTGGTTTGTTAGTTACATTTACGATGCGGTGTAATGGCTCATTCCCTCGACGGGTGGCCGGGGTGAAAAAACTCCCTCTGAGGGGTGAGGACAGCGGGGCTCGCATAACCGGGTTTACCAACCGTGCCAAACCAAGCCCTGATGTCCGTGTTTCCCGCATGCGGACGGGTGGCCGGGGTGAAAAAACTCCCTCTTAGGGGTGCCACGGACAGCGGGGCTCGCATAACCTGGGTTACCAACCATGCCAACCCAAGCCCTGATGTCCGTGTTTCCCGCATACGCCAAAACCTCTTCCACAACCATATGCCAACACCCTGTCCCAAGGGCTTTTTTGGGGCCTCTCATGCCGCTTCTTTGGGGTCCTAAATCGCTCATTTGAACCTAAGAGCCCGAATTCAGGCCAAAATCTCTCACTCTCAGGAGCTCATTTGAGCGGGACATGGGCCGATTTCTGAGCGCCATGGGCCGATGTACGGGAGACATGAGCTCATGAATCAGAGAAATGGGCTCATGAACGCGGGAAATGTGCACATGGAGCCGAGACATGTGCACATGGAGCAGAGAAATTAGCTCATGTCTGAGAGAAATGTGCACATGCGGCGGACTCTGGAGCAGATGAAAAACCGGGCGGGGGCCAGGACAGCACGTCCCGGCCCCCACCCGTTGTTTTCGGTTAAGCCGACTTAGACCCGTGTCAGGGTGCCGCCCATGACTTTGCCGAATTTTCCATCCTTCTTGAACTCGAGCAAGAAGTTGACCTTGTTGGTGCCTTCGGGGGTGATGGTGGTTCGGCTCTCGGTCTTCTCGCCCATGCCGGCGTCCCAGGGTTCGCTGACCCAGGTGGACACGCCCTTGGCATCAAAGGTGCCCCACTCTACCCTCGGAGTCGGAGCCCAGTTCGTAAACGACCAGGATTTGTACTTCTTCTTCTCGGGGTCCCAGCCGAAATACATGGATTCGGTCATCTTCATGCCGCCGAAATCCATGACGTTGACGCTACGCACAAACTGCCCTTCCCAAGTGTGCTCAATGGTTGTGGTGATCTCCATCTTGGGCGCGCCCGGCTCTTCCCAGACCATGTTGCCCTTCCATTTACCGATCATGCCTTTGAAGACATCCATCTCCTTGGGCGGATTGAGATTGGGCATCTCTTGGGCGATGCTGAGCATGGGGAGGAGACACAACGACGAGAGAATCAAGTTTCGCATGCTGGCATTATAAGGGGGATTGGGGATTGGCGTCAAGGATATTTGGTGCGTAGGACTTTTCTTGATTCCCCCCTGCGAGCAG
>JAYUVF010000027.1:0-122967 GCA_043754215.1 Chthonomonas sp.
CCTCAAAATGTCCCAATTTCTCTTCGGCCAGCGCGTGAAATGCTTCAGGATCGATGTTTCCCGCCGCCGCAAGAATCAGATTTTCACCGAGATAGCGACGATCAAGATACGCTCGAAGATCATCGCTCAGAAAACCGCTGACGCTCTCCTTGGTCCCGATGATGGGTCGACCGAGTGGGTGATCGCCCCATCGATTTTCGATATGAACCTCGTGGACATGCCCTTCCGGATCGTCCTCTCCGCGCTTAATTTCCTCGAGAACGACGCCTTTTTCCCGCGCTAGCTCTTCGGGATCGAGGAGAGAATTGAGGAGCATGTCGCTGAGCACGTCCACGCCGACAGCGGTGTCGTCGCTGAGCACGCGGCAGTAATAGGTGGTCTGCTCCTTGTCGGTAAACGCATTCATCACCCCGCCGCGGCCTTCGATTTCCTCGGCGATTTCCTTGGCGTTGCGGCTCTTCGTGCCTTTAAAGAGCATGTGCTCGATGAAGTGAGTAATTCCGCCCTCGTCGTCCTTTTCGTGACGGCTGCCGGCACGACAAGTGAGCCCGATTGCGGCACTCCGGACGCTATTGTTGGGTTCGACCAGCACACGCACCCCATTTGCAAGCGTGAATTTGTGAATGCTCATGAATCCCTCATTGTGGCGCATGCGGTGAGGGGGCTACACCTTGCCGTCGAGGAATGGATTGCGGCGGTCTTGCAGGGCTTCCAACCAAAGTCGTTCCTGCTCTTCGTAAAGGGCATCAGGGAGCTCGGCTAGGCCGTAAACGCAACTCGTGTTGCCCGTTCTTACTGCCCATCCAGCATCGCCGTAGCTATAGTGCCACCATTCATCGCGGCAATTAGAAAACCCCACGCTCAGCATCGCCTCAACCATCATCGTCCGGTTGGCGTGCGCCTTGGGATCAAGGCCGAGCGCGTAGGTTGGGGCGGCGCTGAAGCGGGTGTAGGGCGACCAAACATCGGCCTGTTCGCCGTCAGGACCGATGAGAAAAACATCCACCGCCGCACCCGTGCAATGTCCAGGGGGGCTTGGTTGGTCAATCGGCGCAACCCACCGATTAACGCGGCGCTTAAGCTGTGGGTAGGGTAGCTCGGGCCAAACTTCGAGCGCACACTTGGTCATCCACTCGTAGATGCGCACCTGCCGCGCGAAAGGACGCCAAGCGTCAATCACCCCGAACCGATAGCCAGGGGCAAGTTGCTGGCCCGCGGCCTCCAGCATTTCTGCTACCGTGCGGCGAAGGTAGGGGATGACTTGGGGGCGGTGGATGATGGCGGACGGCGCGACTTCCAAGAGGGGAACCAATGGCTCGCCATTTTCCTGCTCATCAACTAGATTGAGCAAGCGTACAGGCTCGGGCCTACCTTTCGAACGGTCCCATTTGGCTCCCACAGGTTAGCCGCCGAGAAGGAAGAAGAGGAGTACGCCGAGCGGGATTAACTCGCGGCCGCCGCTGCTTCGCTTTGGCAAAGGCACATCAATTCGATCTCCGGCTTGAAGAGTGATGTCGCCTTGGAATCCTTCGACGATTTTCTTGTAGTCCACATCGCGGATGTTGATGCGTTCGCCAGTTCGCCGGGTGAGCTTGACCTTCCCGAGTTTGACACCATCGGCTAAGCCACCAGCTTGTTGGATGGCGCGACCGAGAGTGACGCCCTCTGAAAACCCGAACGAGCCAGGGGACTTGACGCCGCCCATGACGATGACCACCTTATCGCGGCTGATCGCCTCGACGAGCAGTCGGTCGCCGGCGAGGAGTTTGAAGCCGACGTCCGCGCTGCGGGTACTCAAATAGGAGTCGGCTTGTCCGGTGCGGGTCAGTTTCACGCGATCCGGATTTGCCACTGCGAGAACCCCTCCCGCGGCCGTGATCGCTTGCCCCAAAGTCATATTTGGTTTGAGCTCAATAGCGCCCGGTTTGGTCACTGCCCCGAGCACGAACACCTTCGTGTCTCGCGTCACCAATGGGAAAAAGATAAAGTCGCCCGCCTTGATGAGCGGGTTATAGGTCTGATTGGTCCCCTCAAACCGGCCGAAATTAACCGTAGAGATCTGACCCAAGCGGCTCTCGATACGGATATTCTCAAGGTCGGCAGTTCCGAGGGGTTTGGCCTGATTGGTAATGTCGGAGAGGCGCATCCCCTCACGCCAGGCGAGCTCTCCAGGGTTCTTTACGGCCCCACTGAAGCGCACGGCTAGAGTGTCGTTGGTAAGGAGGGTAACCGTCACGGTCGCCCGTTTGAGGATCCTTTGACGGACGAGTTCGTCCTCCAGGGCGTCTCCTGCGGCGGCTTCGGTGAGTCCGCTGACCTTCACCGCGCCGATAAAACTGACAAGCACAAAACCATCTTTAGTTACCAGGTAGTCCCGATTCAGGGCGGGTTCTTCTTCGCACACGACTTTAATTTTGTCGTTAGCACGGATGACCTTGTCTTGCGCAAATCCCAGCGCGCAACCCAAGATGAGCAGTAAAAAAATCAAGAGGCGCGAGACGGCAGTCATCAAGAAAATGACGAGCGCGGGCCCGTCCTGGCTTCACTCTTTTGTACTTGCACGCTACACCACTTTTACAGTGAGCACGCCGAGTTCTTCTTGAACGAGTTGGATCGAGTCGCCGGGTTGGAGATTTCGGCCCAGGAGGGACTTAGATAACGAGCCGAAGGACACAGCCGGTGCACCGATGAGATCGCTCGGGAGGACGCGGTTGTATCGGGTCGCTCGGGCGATCATTCCGCCGAAGTCGGGCATTGCCGTACTTGCTTCCGCGACGACTTCCGAGTTGACTTTCAACTGGAACGGCTTAGCAAAAATTTGAGGGAGGGGCGTTTCGGGAATGTTGAGAAATGGCCCCAGGGCAAAGGGCAAGTCGTGCTCGTTCTTGTCTTCTAGGACAAACCCAAGCATCAGAGTAAAGCCAAGGATAAATTCCTCCGCCTCATCCACGGTAATTCGGTCGCCCGCGTCTTTAATTACTGCGACGACTCGCGCCTCAATTCCGAGCTCCCCGCCCGGGGCGTCGAACTCGGTAAGTGGACCGCCATAGGTCGCTGAGTTTCGATATTGGTAGTTCAGTTCGCCGTCAAACACGCGAAAGGAAGCCGCGGATTGGATAGGGGCGAGCATAATGATCTTGCTCAGGTCGTGGACGCCGATCGGCTGTTGACCATCGGTCTCGTAGAGGCGACTCTCGTGGAAGATTCCGGACCGGATAACCCCGTCCTCGTCGCGAAGCTGAAACCGGCACAGTTGCATTGTGTTTTGAAAGGCCGAAGGCTCGAAAGAGAAAGTGGTGCCGCAAGCCGGACTTGAACCGGCGACCCAAGCATTTTCAGTGCTTTGCTCTACCAACTGAGCTACCGCGGCACACATGGCGCGGATGACGGGACTTGAACCCGCGGCCCCCGGCGTGACAGGCCGGTGCTCTAACCACTGAGCTACACCCGCGTTGGAAGTAGGAGTATGGCACGGGGTTGTGCGTGGGCGCAAGGGGCGGCCCATAATCAGAACGTGTTTGCCCCTGAAGACAAGTTGACGTCTAAGGATCGGCGTGATGCTGAACGACAGGTTGAGGTTCTTCGCGACAGTGGTGACCAAGACGCTCTTGGTAGGGCCTACTTGAAACTGGCCGGTATTTACATGAAAATTGGTGCGGGAGAGGGCGAACACCCATTTCCTGCTTCAGCCTCCGCGGCGGAAATTGCGGTCCAATTACTCACAGGATCCGCGGACCGGAAAGCCTATGCCAAAGCTCTGAGGGCGTCCGTTGTAGCATTCACAACCGATAGCCTGCCAGAGGCAAAATCTCGGCTGGAAGAAGCGCTGGCTATTTCAACGGAATTGGGGGATGCTCGGGAAATCGGTTGGAGCCACAAGGCCTTATGGGGCCATGCCATGAGAACAGGCGACCAAAAATCCGCGGAGATGCATGACAGACTTAAGTTCGACGTTTGGATGGCATCTGGGGAAGATGAGTTAGTTGCCGACGCCCTGTTCACCGACGCGTTGCAGCACGATAGAGGGTGGGAGCAATACGAAGAGGCAGGAAAGCGCTACGAGGCTGCGAAGGGTTGGCGGAGCGCGGCAACGGCTTACAATCTTGCCGCTATGGGGGCATCCGAAGAATTACGCGACAAGGCGGTTATCCGAGGCTTGGCAAGGCGCCTGATTCTATGTGCCCAAAAGTGGGGCGACAAGACTCAGATTAGGACTGGAAAGAACATCCTTCGTCGCAACAGGTGAAGCATCGTTAAGGTGCTAGGTGTAAAAACTCACGGACCGCAGCCCCCTGTGTAAAATCGTCCAACAGAAACGCATCGTGCCCAAGCGGCGACTCAATATCCAGCCATCTGGATTCGCACCCGGCCGCGAGCGCTAACTCATGCCCTTGCTTGCTTTGGTAGCTGGGATAGAGCAGGTCGCTGGTAAAGCTCGTGAACAGATACTTGGTCTCTGAGGGCGACAATTTGACGCAGTCGTACGCATCAATCGCATTGGACACCACGACGAATGTCCGTGCGTCAAAGCGCTCGGTGAACTTGCGACCTTGGTGGGCCAAGTAGTTCTCGACTTGGAATACTTCACGTCTCGCAAACTTCGCACCAGGATCCGCAACCTGCACGTCGGTGGTTTGCAGCCGGCGTCCAAACTTCGCTTCAAAGGCGGGTTCGCTCAGGTATGTGAGGTGTCCGAGCATCCGAGCCACCGCAAGCCCATCCTCCGGACCCTCCTCGGGTGCGTAGGTGCCGCCCAGCCAATGCGGGTCGCGGAAAATCGCCTGACGTGCGACCTCGTTGAAGCCGATTTGCATGGCTGAGTGCCGGGGCGCACTTGCCGTACTCCACACTTTGGCGACGCGCTCAGGGAAGCGGCGAGCCCACTCCAGCGCCTGCATCCCGCCCATGCTGCCCCCGCAGACGAGACCAAGCTTAGAAATGCCAAGTGCAGAAATCAGTCGGCCTTGTGCCTCGACCATATCGCCGATGGTCACAAAGGGGAAGTTTCCGTCCTGGGGGCCGGTCGAACCTTGGCAGCCGCCCAGAACATTGGAGCAGATGATGAACCAGTCAGCGGGATCTATTGCTTTGCCCGGGCCAAACAGCCTTGACCACCAACCAAGCGCATTCGAGTCTCCGCTGATGGCGTGGCAAACAAAAACCGCGTTGCTCGCGTCCGCGTTGAGCTGACCCCATGTTTGGTAAGCCAAGGTAACGCTCGGCAGGTGACCTCCCCGCTCGAGATCCATTGCCCCCACGTCGAGGAAATGACGGGCATTAGAAGAGGGGGTCATGCGCTCGCTCTCTTCGAACAAGCCAGGGTCGATGGTCACTCTCCCATTATATCGGCCCACTAATTGGCACGTCACTTGCCCCAGTGGTTATGTCCACACGGAAAGTGAACATGAAACGAGCCAACGGATTAACCTTTATCAGCCTCTTCGCCCTTATCGCCTCGGCCCAGGCTCAGAATGCAAACGGAGCATCAGTAGCAAGCCGAGTCGCCGAATTCGGCCCCATGCAGTTCCTGGGATTGGGCATTGCGACCCTGGCGATGGTCGCGATCATTCGGGAATTCACTGCGCCTCGACGTCGAACCATCTGACGATCACATCCCGACGCCGGTGTAGTGACGCGTTCCGTAGTGGAACATGATTTTGAACGCGACAAAGCTCCCGAGAATCCACGCCGCCTGAATGGCCAGCATCTGAGGAGCTTGCACCGCCGAAATGCGTCCGATGATCATCTCCGTGGGCACCCCGGTTGTGTAATAGAACGGGAAAATCAAAGCGACCTGGCGGACCCACTCGGGGAAGATCGCGATGGGGAAGAGCTGCCCCGACAGGAACAGCATCGGCACGTAGTAGAGCTCAAATACGCTGTTCGCTTCTTGGAGAAACAGCGCGAGCATGGCGAAAGCCATGACAAAGGTGAGGCTGACGAGGTGCCCGAGCAAAATGCTTAAAAGGGAGTACCACGTCAAGACGAGGTGCGGATCCGGGATGAGGTGCTTGTAGGCAAACAGAATCGCCAGAAATAGCGGAAAGAAGATGATGGTTCGCACGCATCGCCAAGCCAGATTCCGCGCCGCCATGAATTTTAGGTAGCCGACGGGGCGAATGATTTGCGAACTGAAGACGCCCTCCTTGACCTCATGGGCGACTTCCCACATAAAGTGGCTTTGGACAAAGCTGGTGATCAAAAGCATCACCAAGTAGTACAGGACAAAGTCCGAGGCTGCAAATCCAGCCAAAATGCCGCCCTTTGCAGCGGCAACCATAACGAGTGGCATCGTGGCCGCGGTGGCCACGTCCGTCAAAACCCAAATCAGGCCGCTGGCTTTATAAGCCAGCCCATCCTGAATGTAAATGCTGAAGAGGGCTCGGAATTGACGCCAGGCGACTTGCACGCCTAGAGTCTATCCCGAGCCGCTCAGAAATTAAACGGTCTTTCGCTTGGTGAGGAAGCTGATGACGGCCAGCACCAAGAAAACCACGAACAAGACTTGAGCGATGGATGACGCTGCGCCGGCGAGACCACCAAATCCGAGAACGGCGGCAATGATCGCGATGACAAAAAAGACAACTGCGTAATGTAACATCTGTTTTTCCTTGAAAAGGGGCTTGGCAAAGAGTCTCTGCTGTTACCCGCTACGAGGATGGACGTACAAAAAATTGTCGCCAGACGGTTGCTAGGTTTAGCGGGTCCATAGTCCCCCTCCGCAATTTCACGGGCTATCATCTGCCTATGGACCCGATCGAGGGATGGGAAGAGGTCAAGAAAGAGCTTGAAAAGTCTAACGCGTTGCTCGAAGCCTCCATCAAGCAGCGGAGTGATTGGAAGCTCGCAATGCGTCAAGGCCTCGTCACCGGGCTCGGCAGCGTACTGGGCGCCACGCTGCTGGTCTCCATTCTCATCTGGATTCTTAAACCGCTCCAGCAGCTTGACGTTTTAAAGCCGAGCCTGGAGCGAATTGCCAACCAATTGGAACGTGGCGGCACAAGAAGGTAATTTAGCTTCCGATGATTCCGCCATCGTCCTTGGTGATGGCAATCACCGAGGGGCGCGGAATGCCTTGTTTCTCCGGCCATGACGTGCTCGGCTTGTCGTAAGTAGAGCCTTCCCCTGGATGCTGGATGGCAAGGAACACCGTTTTTCCGTCGGGCGTGAATTCAGGTCCGCACACTTCTGCACCGGGAACAGCCGCCATGAACTGTTGAAGTTTGCCTCGCTCAGGACCCTCGGTGGGCACCGCAAAGAATCCGTCGTGAAGCTTCAAAGTTTTTGTCTGACCGTCCGTCGCGATCCAAAGATTGCCCTTCGCATCGAAGCAGATATTGTCGGGGCAGGAAATCTTGCTGACCTGTGACTTCGGGAAGCCCGCGTAGTAGGTCTCTGGGTCGGCAGGATCGCCGCACACCAAGAAGAGCTCCCAAGTGAAGGTCGTCGCCGCGTGGTCGTTGCCCGTTTCGATCAACTCCACGATGTGCCCGTGCTTGTTGTCCGAGCGTGGATTTGACTTATCCGGCCCGCTCTTGCCCTCCTTGCCTCGGTCCACGTTGTTGGTGCACACGATGTAGACCTTCTCGTTGACCGGGTTCACTTCGATGTCTTCTGGGCGATCCATCTTGGTCGCGCCCAAGAGGTCGGCGGCGATGCGCACATCAATCACCACATCCGCTTGGTTATCGAAACCGTTTTCGGCGTTCAGCGGCCCTTGCCCGTAAACGAGGGGCAGCCACACTCCCGATCCATCGTCGTTGAATCTGGCAACGTAAAGGACACCTTCGTCGAGAATGTCGCGATTGGCCTTTCGGTCTGCGGGGTCGTACGGACGGGTGCAAACGAACTTGTACACGTATTCGAATCGCGCGTCGTCGCCGCTGTACATCACTACCCGGCCGTCTTTTGTAACGTGCGTGGTGGCGGCTTCATGGCGAATGCGACCGAGGCTGGTTCGCTTCGCGGGCATCCAGGTCGGATCGTAGGGGTCAATCTCCACCACCCAGCCGAAGGTGTTCGCTTCGTTCGGATGTAGGGCGAGGTTAAAGCGGCTTTGGTGCTGCTCCCAGCGGTACTCCGAGTCGCCGCCGGGAAGACCGTAGCGCTTCGCGCTTCGCTTCTCCTTGGCATCCATCAGCGTCGAGCCGTTAGCAAACATGTCCTGGAAATTCTCTTCGCCGGAGAGCACCGTTCCCCAGGGGGTCTTGCCCGCGGAGCAGTTCGACATGGTGCCGGTGCAGTGGTCGCCTGCGGGGTGAGTTGCGGTCTTCATGCGATCAGAACCCGCGGCGGGGCCGGCCACGCGCATTTTGCTATTGGCGGTCCAGCGATTATTGAATTTGGAGTCCACGATGGTTTGCCACTGGGCGCCCATCTTCTTGATTTCGATCACCCCAAACCCGACGGCCTCGGTGCAGATTTGAACTTGCTCCTCTGTCAAGTCTTTGGCTTCTGTGACCGGGAACATCATTTCGTGGTTCACATACTCGAAGTTTACGGCAAGAAGGCCATGGGTGGAGTTCTTGCTGCCAAAGGGTAGGGGCATGAAGCCCACGAAGTCACTGTTGTAGCCAAAGGATTGAGCCTGCTGGTCTGCCGATTGAGTTGTCTGATTGAACTCCGGGCAATCCGGATTCATCGGATCGCCCCATCGGACTACCGTCTGAACCCCATAACCCTCCGAGACCAAGATGCTGTCGCCTGTGTGAGAACTAATCGGGGTGAAGTTCAGGCCGGTGGGGCTCAAGGTTGGAGCAGCAATCATCTTCGCGATGGATGCTCCGCCGAGCATCAGCAGGCCCGCAGAAAAGCCCGTGCGCAACACATCGCGACGGCTCATCCGGTGCGAAATGACTTCACTAAATGCGTCCCCTCGCCCATTCGTGGAGCGGATCACTTCATCGGGGTCGTAATGATTGCGGGAATCGGTGGACATGGTAAATGATGGTCTCTGGCAGGTTAAGAGGATGTAAACAGCGGGGGCCGCTTTCGCCATTCTACGGTCACGGACTGGATCGAATTTCCGAACGCACAGAGGGTGGCCTCCTCGTACAATCGCCCCACAATGCTCATGCCAATAGAACGATTTCCATCCATCCCGACCGGCATATAGAGTTGAGGGTGCCCCGTGAGATTGGTCACGAGGAGGAGTTGGGCGCCACGATCGGGGGCGACCACGAGATCAAAGTCCCCGAGCTCTTCCTCAAACTTTTCTTGGGCCATCGTGCGCATGCGGAGCGACTGAATATATTCCACTGCCGTGAAGTACCGATGCGCTCTAAAAATCTGCGGCCAAAGGCTGTAGGTGAGTTTATTGACTTCGCCCGTCCGAGTGATGGTATCGAAGGCCGCCGCCGCCTCAACACTCAATCCGATCAGCGTCGAGGGGTGCGGAGGTGAGATTTTGATTCGTTCCGGCTTGAGGCCGAGAGCTGCTAGTGGCTTGCTCCAAATCGGGCTGTTGGCGTCGTCTTCGTCCAGCGGCTTTCCATCATCGAGGATGGCGATCTTGAGTCGCTTGGGGTCAAATCCGCGCCGTTGCCGAAGCGGACGATCCACGGTGGCTAGATCGGCGGGGTCATGTCCAACCAGCGCCGCCAGGACGAGCAAACAATCCTCGGCCGTGCGGCACATCGGTCCAACCTTGTCCATGCTCCAGCTCAAAGCCATGGCGCCTCGGCGACTTATGCGGCCAAAAGTGGGGCGCAAGCCGGTCACGCGACAACGCTGGCTCGGCGAGACAATGCTGCCCAAAGTCTCAGTCCCGATCGTGAAAGCGCAAAGCGCTGACGCCATGGCACTACCCGGTCCAGCCGAACTTCCACTACTACCCTGGGCAAGATTCCACGGGTTCTTGATCTGACCTCGAAACCACTTATCATCCATCGCCAGAGCCCCTAGGCTCAGCTTGGCGATCATGATCGCCCCGGCGGCGCGGAGACGCTCCACGACCGCGGCGTCTTCATCGATGACCTGGTTTTGGAACGGCTCCGCTCCCCAAGTGGTGGGGTACCCCTTCGCGCTGAACAGGTCTTTGATTCCGTAGGGGATTCCGTGGAGTGGACCTCGGTATCGTCCGGCGGCGATTTCGGCGGTGGCCTCTGCCGCTTCCCGGCGAGCCGAATCTTCGCAAAGGGTCACGACGCAGTTCAGTTGGGCATCGTATTTCCGGCAGCGTGCTAAGTAAATTTCCGTCAACTGAGTCGGGGTGATTTGCTTTGACTTGATCAGGCTCGCCAACTCCGACACGGTGAGGAACGCCACATCCTCATCAGTGGACGGTCGCTTCTTCAGCGATCGAGATGGGCGGACATCCACCGCTGTGGAGGCCGCCGGCTCTCGCCCGATTGGGCGTTGGATAAGCGAAGGCGCGACATCGTACGGGATGTCCAGCTTGGCGGAGGCTTGAAGATTGGATCGAACCTCGACCAGAGCCGCCTTCCTCTCCGCGTCCGAGAACTCCAAGCCGAGCCACCGCTCGAGAGCTTTGAGTTCATCGGTGGTTGGCCCGGCGGCGGGCTGGGCGATGGCTTGTGAAGCGGCCCCTAGCCAGCCCAAAACAGATAACCCGGTCGCTGCTCTAAGCAGTTCCGACCGGGTTAGGCTCGTATCAAATCCCATTCAAGGGTTTTACCTGAGCTAGTCGCCGGTCGGACTCTTCTGCCAATCCTTGATGAGTTGCTCCATTCCCGGCTGAGCGACCGTGATGACCGCCTTCTTGCGCGCTTCCGTCATCAGCTTGTCAAGGTTGTTGCGGACCCGTCCTCGGTCGAGCATCAGAGAGCGTCGCAATTGGCGCTTGGTATTGGCGTCAAGAGGGATTTTCTCGGCGGCTTTTACGTCCTCGACCAAGAACTTGAACCAGCCGGTGTTGCCCTGAATCCAGTCGGAAGCGCTGCCAATCTTGGTCGCGTCGAGAGCGGTAAGAACCGCAGGGGCGAAGGCGGTTGCCGGAACTTCGCCGATGGCACCCGCCTGCAGTGCACTTGGGTCGGTGCTGAGATCTCGAGCCACGTCGCCGAACGATTTGCCGCCGGCAAGTGCTGTTTCGACTTCAGATTTCTTGGCTTCGGGCACCGCGATGAGGCGGAGTTTGTAGCGCTTTGGGATTGTAAACCGAGTCGGGTTGTCTTTGTAATGCTGTTCGACTTCCTGATCGGTGACATTGACGCCTTGAGTGACGATGTTGAATTCGCTCAGGTCCACGCGAACCTGATACTCAAGATCGGTGCGTGAAATGCCCACCTTGGCCAGGTCCTCCAGGAGTTTGGGACTATCTTTTAGACGTAGTTCAAGCTCGGCGGTGATGTCGGCGGGCTTCGGGGACACATTTCGTTCCTTCGCGATCTGGAGCAAGAGCCGCTCGTTGATCATGCTTTGTAGAGCGATGTAGCCGGGCCATCCTTCGACGAAGCGGCTACCCACCATGCGCCCGAATCCGGGCATAAACTCCATGCGCCGGAAGTACTCCATCCCCCCGATGACCTCACCGTTGACGGTAGCGATCGGCTTCGTCGGGTCGCTCTGGGCAAACGAAAGGGCCGACAGGGCAACTGCCGCGGCAAGAAAAACAGATTTCACTTTCAACATCCTGATCATGGGTTTCCTAGAGTCAATACGGTTTAACCCCTGCTCAGGGGTCACCGAATTTAGGAAAAGCCTAGGACGTCAGACTTTCGCCAGCGCTTGTTCGAGGTCGGCGATGAGATCATCCTCGTGTTCGATGCCCACGCTCACCCTAATAAAGTTGTCCAAAATCCCTAGCGCGAGGCGCTGTTCGGGCGGCACACTGGCGTGCGTCATGATCGCGGGATGCTCGATCAAACTCTCTACGCCCCCCAGTGATTCGGCGAGTTTGAACAGTTTCAGCGCACTCAAAAACCGGGTCGAAGCGGACAGGTCGCCGCGAACGTAAAAGCTCATCATTCCGCCAAAGCCGCTCTGCTGTTTCACTGCGAGGGCGTGATCCGGATGCGAAAGCAGGCCCGGGTAAATCGTGGCCTCCACCTTTGGATGCTGGCTCAGAAAATTGGCAACTGCCCCTGCAGCGCGCTCGTGTTGCTTCATGCGGACCGCCAAGGTGCGGATGCCGCGCAGCACGAGGAAACAATCCATCGGCCCGGGGACTCCGCCCACCGCGTTTTGAAGGAACTTCAGCCGTTCGTAGAGCGCCGTATCGTTGACGCAAAGCGCGCCCATCACGACGTCGCTATGCCCATTGATGTACTTCGTGATGCTGTGCATCACGATGTCCGCGCCTAGGTCAAGCGGGTTTTGGAGCATGGGCGACATGAACGTGTTGTCCACCCCGACCAAGATGCCGTGCTCTTTGGCCACCTTCGAGACCAGCGCAATGTCCACCAGCCGTAGCATCGGATTGGTCGGAGATTCGAACCAGATCAGCTTCGTATTCGGCTTTATCACCGCACGAATTGCCTCTTCAGAATACAGAGGCGCGTAGGAGAACTCAACGCCGCGGTGAGCGGTGACTTTGCTGAAGAGTCGGAACGTGCCGCCGTAAAGATCGTCACCAGCTAGGACGTGGTCGCCCGCCTTCAGCGTGTTAGTGACCGCATCAATCGCCGCCAGCCCGCTACTAAAGACGAGCCCGTGCTTGGCGTGCTCCAACTCAGCCATCGCGAGCTGCAATGGCGTGCGAGTCGGATTGTCGCTTCGGCTGTACTCGTAGCCCTGATGTTGCCCTGGCGCGGACTGCGCATAGGTGCTCACCTGATAGATCGGCGGCATGACGGCCCCGGTGGCCGGGTCGAAGTCAAATCCGGCGTGGACGGCGAGCGTTTCGGGCTTCATATGGTATCAGTGAGGGTACCTCTTCGGCCTTACAAATCAAACTCTTGGCCCTGATGTGGGATCTCGACTTCCCAGCCCAGTTCCTCCCGAATTTTTGCCGCGAGCACGGCTTGTGGCCCTGGCTCGCCGTGGACGATGAACGTCTTGCGCGGCGGCGATTTGAACGCGCGTAGCCAATTCATAATCTCGCCTTGGTCGGCGTGGGCCGAAAGGGAAGTCATCCGTTCAACTCGGGCTCGCACCGGGATCCGAATGCGGTGAATCTCCACCTCATCTGCCCCGTCCAGCAATTGCCGGCCCAAGGTGCCTTCGGCCTGGAAGCCGGTGAAAATCACGACGGTTCGGTCGTCGCGAAGGCGCTGCTTCAGGTGGTGCACCACCCGTCCCCCATTCGCCATGCCGCTCCCCGCGATGATCATCATCGGGCCGGTCATGCCGTTGATCGCCTTGCTCTGGTTCGTGTCACGCACCATCACCACGCCGTCGGGGTGGAGCGGGTCGTCGCCCTCGTCGAGCCTGATCTTCATGTCCACATCGTGGTCATCAAGGGTCTTGTCGTAAAGTTCGGTGGCCTTTACGCCCATCGGCGAGTCCACGTAAATCGGGATGCGCGGACATTCGTTGTTGCGCTGGAGCTCGTTGATGTAATACAGCAGCTCCTGGGTGCGCCCGATGCTGAAGCTTGGGACGATCAGCGTCAGATGATTCTGGATCGCTTCATTGATCAGCGCTTTGAGGCGCTGGGGAGCGTCCTCCTCGCCGTGCAATCGGTCGCCGTAAGTGCTCTCGATCACCAGATACTCGGCGAAATCCACGTACGTCGGGTCGGTGATGATCGGCGTGTCGAAGCGTCCGAGGTCGCCACCCATCAGAATGCGCTCGCCGTTCGGGAAGTAGATCTCGGCGTAAGCCGATCCCAAAATGTGGCCCGCCGGCTTAAAGTTGAAGGTGCATCCGCCCGGCAGATCATGGTTGACACCGTATCGCACCGGTACGAAGCGCTTCATCGTGTCGTAGGCGTCAGCCTCGGTGTAGAGCGGCAGCGCCGGGACATGGCGCGAGATCGCGTGCTTGTTTTTGTACCTAGCCTCTTCCTCTTGGAGGCGTGCGCTGTCGGGGAGACTAATTTTCGCAATCCCGATCGTGCCCGGTGTGGCGTAGAGTGGACCGCGATAGCCTTCCTCGATGAGCTTGGGCAGGAGGCCGATGTGGTCGATATGGGCATGGGTCACCACGACCGCGTCAATCTCAGTTGGGTCAAACCCGAACGGCTCCCAGTTCTTCTCGCGCAACTGCCGCCCGCCCTGAAAGAGCCCGCAGTCCACCAAAATCTTTTTACCGCCGACTGTCAAGAGGTGCTTCGAACCCGTCACCGTTTCCGCTGCGCCATGAAATGCAATTGTCTGCCCCATGGGTGCATGCTACTCTAGGGCGGAGTCGGTGAGTCGCCTTTCGCCAGCGGCAAATCTGAAACCATCCCCCTCGCCAAATGCGTCTGAAAAATATCGTGCTTCACTTGCTTGGATTGTTGCTGGCGGCTCCGCCGAGCCTCGCCCCGGACGCGGGGAATTTTCGGGAATGGCATGAGTTCATCCGACCTTCGGCCCAAGAAACTGCCTACACCCAAGTGGGCTGGCGAAACAAGTTTTGGCCCGCCGTTCAGGAAGCCAGGCGACTTGGGCGGCCGATTCTGTTCTGGACGATGAACGGGCATCCGCTGGGCTGTACGTGAAACAACGGCGTCCGCGGACGCCAATTGGTCTGGTCAGACCTACAAATCCAAAAGCTCGCTAAAGAATTCGTCACCGTCGCGGACGAGGTGTACATGCTGTACCCCGAAGATCCTGGGAACCTGAATCGCGTCAAAAACGACCCCGCGCACCTGTTCTTCAAGAAGTTTGGCGAAGCGATGCCGCCCCGCGATTGGAACGCGCGCGGCACGAAGCAAGGCATCTACATGATGGGCCCGAACGGCGAATATCTGGAAGGGAAGTTTGCCGCCGCCAGCAACGCGCCCGACATGCGGGCGAGGTTGGACCGAGCGCTGTCCCGTTGGCAAACCCTGCGCTCCGAGAAGTCGTACTCGAACCTGCCGGTGCCGACGGTAAAAACGGGCGCGCCGCCGGAAGTGAGCGGGGCCTCAATGATCTTGAAGGTGAACGTTCGAGATGTCCCGCGCGGCCCCGGCGACCGCAGCGGTGCCCGATTCAGCCCCGCCGATCACAGCACCGAATCGTGGCCCGACTTTACCAAGTGGGCGTGGAACGAGAACTGGATCGGCTTCGAAGATCCCGCCCGATGGGTGCCTCGATCCTCCTCGCCCGAACCCGTCCCGAACGCCGAAATGCAGCGACTCGCCCGAGAGATGTTTGTGGACAACGTGCGCGGTCAAGCCCCGGGCTGGCAGCCCTCGGCGATCAAGAGTTTGGACGTGACGATGCGGCGGAAGTCCGTCAAGGGTGGCTTGGTGACTATTGTTTACGAGGGGAATGCGAATCTCTCCCAGGGCGCGAACAGCTTCGCTCCGAAAATTTTTGGCGAGGCCGTCTGGAACTCAAGTCAGGGGGCGTTCACCTGCTTCGATTGGGTGGCCATCGGCCCGCGAACGGGCGCGTGGCAGTTCAACCAACGAGAGCAAGACCGTGGCCCGGCCCCGATGGGAATCGCGATTTCACTCTTTGAACCGAACTGATCCTATCGCGTCAGTCGCTGGTTCTTCTCGCGCAATGCCGGGTTTGAGCGGCATTTATCGGAGCAGCATCGCTGCGTTTCCTGTTCGCACTCCGGGCAGAGCAACAACCGGATATTGCACCGTACGTTCGCGCAGTTCACGTAGTTCGCCGTCAGCGTCCCGCACTCTCGGCAGTGAGTGATCGGCGCGGAATGCGGCCCGGGTGGGACAAGCACGCGGTCGTCGAACACCACATTCATCCCCTCAAAACCAAGCCCTTCGGTAACTGGGTCCTTGCCGTATTTGACGATGCCTCCATCGAGCTGATACACGTCCGAAAATCCTTCGGCCAGCATCCACGCGGTGAGCTTCTCGCACCGAATACCGCCGGTGCAGTAGGTGAGAATCTTCTTGCCCTCAAGCTGTTCGCGATGCTCAAGAATCCACGCGGGAAGATCGCGAAAACTCTCAACTGGCGGTAGCAATGCCCCTTCAAAATGCCCGAGCTCGCTCTCGTAATCGTTGCGCCCATCCAGCAGCACCACATCCTCTCGTCCAATCATCGCACGCCACTGGACGGGCGATAGGTGCGTGGCCGTGCTTTCGTGCACGGGCTTTTCCAATGTCACTCCGAGCGTGATGATCTCGTCCCGCACCTTGACCTGAAGGCCTTTAAAGGCGTGCTCCTCGACTTCGTCAATCTTGAACTCGATCTTAGAAAAAGCCGGATGGCTGCTTAGCGCTTCGCGATATTGGTCGCAGGAGGACTCCAGCCCGCTCACGGTCCCGTTGATCCCCTCTGTCGCGATCAGGATGCGCCCCTTCAGCTCCAATGACTCGCAAAGCTGGCGATGCTCCGCTGCGAACTCGTGCGGATTTTCGAGTTCGGTGAAGCAATAGTAGAGCAGCACCTGAAACGCCATTTTCAGCCCGCAGTTTACTGGATGGGCCGCCTGGAGGCTGTATGATGGAGTCATGAAGCAAAGGGCATTGGGCAATTCGGGCATCATGGTCAGCGAAATCAGCTTCGGCTGCTGGACGATGGGCGGCCTTAACTGGGTAAACGGGACCCCGAACGGCTGGGCAAACGTGGACGAAACTGAGGTCACGGCGGCGGTAAAAGTCGCCCTCGACGCGGGCGTGAACCACTTCGACAACGCCGATGTTTACGGCAATGGTCGTGCCGAGCGCATGCTCGCAAGAGTGTTCGACCGACTGGGCGTGGATTCAAAATCCGTGGTCATCGCGACCAAAATCGGTCACTTCCCGGGCACCGCCGAGCATGCTTACGAGCCAGCTCACATTCGGCACCAATGCGAGCAATCGTTGATCAACCTGCGTCGGGATACGATCGACCTGTACTATTTCCACCACGGCGATTTTGGGCAGAACGCCGAATACCTCGAGGCGGCCGCCGCAACGATGCACGACCTCGTGCGCGAGGGCAAAGTGAGGGCCATTGGGCAAAGTGCTTACAGCGTCGGTGATTTCGCCCGAGCAATTCCGGTGGTGAAACCTTGCGTGCTCCAAAGCTGGGCCAGCGCTTTAAAGGGGGAGTTTGTCCAGCCGGGTTCGCCGCTGGTCAAATTGATGGAAGAATATGACCTGAACTTCGTGGCGTTTTCGCCGCTGGCGCAAGGCTTGTTGCTCGACAAATATGACCCCGAGAACCCGCCCGCCTTTGACGAGGGCGACTTCCGCCGGGGCCGGGACACATTCAACCGAGAGTCGCTCCTAGCATTAAAGCCAAAACTTGCGAAATTGAAAGAGCGGTTTGGCAGCACGACAGAAGACCTCGCCGCTGTCGCGTTGCAATACATCCTGGCTCAGCCGAGGGTCTGTTGCGTGATTCCGGGCTTCCGGAACGATCGCCAGGCAAAGTGCAACGTCGCGGGAGCGGACCGTGCATTCTCAATAGAAGATATTGAGTTTGTCCGCGAAACGTTTGCCTGCTAAACTGACTGGCTATGCGATGGAAAGGACGGCGTCAAAGCGACCAACTTGAAGACCGACGAACGATGTCAACTGGCGGCAAGGCCGCAGGCGGCGGTATCGGCGTCATCGTGATCGCGCTTATTGTCATGGCGATGGGCGGAGATCCGTCCGCCATTCTCAATGCAGGAGGCGGTGCACCGGGTGCGGGGGCCAAGCGAGAACTTACCCAAGAAGACCAAGAATGGAAGGAATTCGTGGGAGTCACCCTAGCCGATACCGAAGAGGTTTGGACCAAGGTGATGCGCGATAGCGGCACGGTGTATCGAAAACCAAAACTCGTTTTATTCAGCGATGGAGTTCAAAGTGGGTGTGGCTATGCCGACGCTCAAGTCGGGCCATTTTATTGCGGCAATGACGAAACGGTTTACATTGACACCGGCTTTTTTGGCCTGCTCAAGTCCCGATTTGGCGCAAAGGGCGATTTCGCTCCCGCGTACGTTTTGGCCCACGAGATCGGGCATCACATCCAGAAATTGACTGGCGCGCTGGACAAAGTCCATGAAGCCAAACAACGGGTCAGCCCAAGTGAAGGCAACGCTTTAAGTGTTCGACTCGAATTGCAGGCGGACTATTACGCCGGAGTTTGGGCCAACCACGCCCGGGCGATGGCGGAGATTGATCGGCAAGACATCGAAGAGGCCTTGGTCGCGGCAAACGCGATTGGCGATGACACCTTGCAGCAACAAGGCCAAGGCCGGGTCGTTCCCGATAGCTTCACCCACGGCACCAGCGAGCAGCGCATGAGGTGGTTTGTGAAAGGGTGGGAGAGCGGCAGAATGGAGGGCGGGGACACGTTCAGCGCGCGCCAACTTTGAAGCCAATCGCCCTGATCGGCGGGACTGGGATCGGGCATCGCTTGGCCGATCTCGGAGGAGCGGCGATTGCCGTGCCCACTCCCGAAGGAATTTTCAGGGGTCGGCGGTTAGACGTCCAGGGCCAAGAGTTGATCCTCATCCAGCGGCATAGCGCTGGTCACAAGACCCCGCCCCACGCTATCAACTACAAAGCCATCGCGCTTGGCGCAAAGCAGCTCGGAGTGGCGGCGGTGTTGGCGAGCGCGGCCGTTGGGTGCATGAGAGCCGAATGGCCGGTGGGCTCGTTTGTGGTCTGCTCCGATTTTCTTGATTTCACTTTTCGCCGACTCACCATGTGGGATCGCGATGTGCGGCATGTGGACTTCACTCAACCTTTCGACCCGGCGGTTCGAGGGGCGATGATTCAGGCGGCTTGCGAACTCGACATATCGGTCCAGCAGACCGGAGTGTATGTGTGCGGAGACGGCCCAAGGTACGAAACGCCGAAGGAAATCGAGATGTATCGCGAACTCGGCGGCGACCTGGTGGGCATGACCGCCGCCACCGAGGCCATCGCCTTTCGAGAGCTAGGGGTGCCTTATGGATGCCTTAGTGTGGTGACGAACCACGCGGCTGGGATGGGAGCTGCGGAGCTGGGGCACGAAGAAGTGGTTGAAGTCATGGAGGCCGCCGGCGAGCGGGCGGTCCAACTCTTTCTGAAGGCGGCGCGGGCCCTTGGCTGAACCGAGCCGACGCACATTTGCCCTCGCGCTGGGCATAACGCCCGGGATCGGGCACAAGAGCATCGTCCGAATCTTGGCTCGCAACGACCTTGTCGGGCGGAGCATCCGCGAATTCATGAGCCTGAGCGATGCCACCCTCCGCGAAGAGTATCGACTTAGCCAGAAGCAGGCGGACGCTTGGGAATCTCAGCGTAGCCAATCGTTGGACGCTGCGGCGGCTCTGGAAGAGCGCATGGATCGGTTTGGAGTCGGAATGGTCACCGCCGCTGACGGGCACTATCCGCAACTCCTCGAAGACATGGACCCCGATCCGCCGGGCGTGCTGTTCTTTTACGGCAACCATCGGATCATGGAGGCCAAGACCTTCACCGTTCTGAGCTCGCGTAGCTCCTCCCCCTCTGCGTTGAACCTGGTGGAGAAGCTCACGGAAGAGGGCGTCCTGCAAGGCGACGTTCTCGTGACCGGTCACGACACCCCCGAGTACCAGCGCGCTGCGGTGGTGCCGTTGCGATGGGGCTCTCCTAGGGTGCTTTGCCTCGACCGGGGGCTTTTCGACTGCCTTGGGGAAGAGCTGAAGGACGAACCGTTCCGCGCCGCTCGCTTGTGGCGATATCAATTTGACGCGAAAACCGACCTGGCTATCAGCTTGGCCCACCCAGAGAAAGGTTATGTCACCGGCATGAACGTTCGACGTGATCGGTTGATTGCTGGCCTGTCTCGACGACTGGATTTCGTGAACATCAACCCGGGTGGAAACATGGAGCGGATGGCTCGCATGGCCCTCAAGGCAAATCGCGCCGTAAGGATTAGCGATTCGTTCTTAGGGAGTCGTGAATGGACCCGCTACGGGGCAAAGATGCTCGAATTGTAAGTTCGAAGCGCATTTAAATTTGCAAAAAGTTTCATTTGCCCTTGACAACGGCAAATAAGTCGTGTATTATCCTCTCTCAAGCGCGCAGGCGCCATTACGAATATGACACTAGGCAGTGATCACATGAAACCAAGAGGAGGCTCGAGCTGGTGATAACCGGCATTTGCCAACGCAATCTTGGTATTGCGACACCCGTAACCTAGGCGAGACCACTATGGTCCCCTGGGTGAACAACGAGCCCAGGGATAAATCCCCTCACAACTACAATTTGAACTTGCGGGCCGATTGTTGCAGCGTTATTGCATCACTTAGCTCTCCCGTAGCGGCCTTGGCCGTGGCGGAAGCGATTGCATAGCTCGTCTTGCAATTTTAGCGCTGGAACGCGCAGGGAAAAGATCGCTCAACGGTACTTGCCCGCAGGTAGTTCGACACGTTTTTCCGGGTCGAAGCATAGAGGTTATCGAATACATAATCGGAGGGTCGTGGGTTCGAATCCCACCGCACCAACAAAATTGGTGCGTAGCTCAGTGGATAGAGCATCAAAAACATCTCTTGCGTCCCTTATCCGGAAAGCTTCATTTTTCTTAAGCAATAAGAAAGAGGGCATTGTCGTGTCTGAATGGTCTAACAGTTTCCGGGCCGATGTCGAAGGGTTATCTTAACCAACGATAAGCACCGTACGAAAGTACGAGCCCTACGGCGAATTTTGTCCGGGATAGTCATCAATAAGGAGGATATAAAAAACATGAAACTCACGCAGTTCTTCAATACGAAGCAGACACGCCAGACGAAGAGGATCCCGGGCCATGCCCAGGTCAAGAACTCTAACGGCGGTTATGTTTGGGCACTCGACCCGTGGCAGACGCTCGACCGATTCCTGATCTTGGGAACGGAGGGTGGAACCTACTGCGCCTCCGGCGCAACGTTGACCCGGGAGAACGCCGAAAACCTCGTGAGTTGCTTGAAGCTCGACGGTTCGCGAACGGTAAACCAGATTGTCTCGGTGAGCCAAATCGGACGTTCGGCGAAGCCGGATGTAGTGATCTTTTCGCTCGCGATTGCGGCTGCATTGGGTGATGACGCGACGCGTCGACTCGCCTTGAGCAAGTTGCCGCTCGTGGCCCGAACCGGAACGCATCTTTTCCGCTTCGTTGGGGAGGTCTCCAACTTGCGCGGATGGGGTCGAGGACTTCGTCGAGCGGTCGGTGAATGGTACAACGCGTCGGAAGTGAGCGAGCTCACCTATCAGGTGCTGAAGTACCAGAGCAGGGAGGGTTGGTCGCACCGCGACTTGCTCCGACTCTCGCACCCTACGCCCGCATCTGCTGCGCACGGAGACGTGTACAAGTGGGTGGCGAGCGGGGAACTCGTCGGCGAAAACTCGCGAATCGAAGCGTTTGAGGCGTTGAAGCGATCGGACGACCTGGCCGAAGTGGCCCGGTTGATCGAAGCGCACCGCCTGCCGCGTGAGACCGTGCCGTCGCGATGGCTCAATGAGCCGGAGATTTGGCGCGTGTTGCTGCAGAAGATGCCTTTGATGGCGATGCTGCGCAACCTCGCGACGATGACTCGCCTCGGATTGCTGACCGTGAACTCTCCGGAGACCGCGCTGGTGATCGGGCGACTGTCGAACGGCGAGGCGCTTCGCCGAGCACGGGTGCACCCGATGTCAATTCTGTTGGCATTGAACACCTACCGCTCGGGTCGCGGCTTCCGTGGGCAGGGAAGTTGGGTGCCAGTTCCTCGCATCGTCGATGCGCTGGACGAAGCATTCCACCTCGCCTTTGCTGCGGTCGAGCCATTCGGGAAGCGCGTGCTGCTCGGGATGGACGTTTCGTCTTCGATGTCGTTTAGCTTCATCGCAGGTTCGCAGTTGAGTGCCGCTGAGGCTTCGACGGCGATGGCGATGGTGACTTTGGCCAAGGAGGAATATGCTTTGCCGATGGCGTTTGCCACCGAGTTTAAGCCGTTGCCTCTGACGCCGAAGATGCGCCTGAGCGAGGCGATGCGGGTGACGAGCGGACTGAACTTTGGCGGGACGGACTGTGCGCTCCCGATGCTGTATGCGATGGAGAACCGACTCCCGATCGACTTGTTCGTGGTCTACACGGATAACGAGACTTGGGCGGGGAACATCCACCCGGCGCAGGCGCTTGAGCGCTACCGCCAAAAGATGGGGATTAACGCCAAGCTGGCGGTGGTGGGAATGACGGCAACGAAGTTCTCCATCGCCGATCCGGCGAAGGCTGAGATGCTCGACGTGGTCGGCTTCGACGCGTCGGTGCCCCAGGCTCTGCGCGAGTTCGCGCTGAGCTAACTTCTAGACTCTGGTGGCAATGCCGCCAGAGTCTGGTCCTCGAAATCCCTCTGGAATCGATGAACCCTCGATGACATTGGCCAGCGTATTGCCCAGCCAAGGCCCCAACTTGAACCCATGCCCGCTGCACGCGCTCGCGTAGAGCACGTTGCTGCCGAGCCAGCCGATGCGAAACTTCTCGTCGGGGGTCGAGGTGTAGAGGCAGGTGGTGATGTTGCGAAGATGAGGTGTTTCGATCCCGAAACGCTGTCTCAAAGTGCTTTCAATTTGACCGACTTGTTCTGCCGAGACCTGGCCCAATTCCGCCGGATCGGTCTCCGGTCCAGGTTCATGCGCCCCCACCTTGGCCCCTAACTCATCCGAGGGAAATCCGTAGGCGAATGTGACGTCGTCAATCCAAACCGGTCCGCTCAGATCACTCGCTTCGTACGCAAAGGTCTGGCGGGTGACCACCGTATCGAGCGGGATATGTTTGCCGATCCACGCTCCAACCGTGACGATTACCGCGTCGAATCGTTGGGCTAGCTCATGCGGATCGGCCGCCTGCTGATGAAATTGCACGCCCTTTGCCCGTGCCAATCCATGAATGGCCTCCAGGGCTAGATCCGCCCGGACGAATCCTGCCTCGGGCGTGAAAACCCCGACTTCATCCGGCTGCAGGACCAAACCAGGTAACACATCTGCGCATTCGCCCGGAGTCAAAACTGAGTGCGGTACGCCAAGGCTCTTCAGCCCCTCCACCATCGAGACGACTCGCGGAGCATCCTCGGGGCCGAAATACAACAGACCGCACTCATCCACCAACCTCTGGCCCGCATCAGCCTCAAGTTCCGCCCATCGCGGGTAGGCATCCGCCATCACTTCCGTCCAAAACGGATCGGTGTAGGCCCGCCGCACAATTCGGGTGCGTCCGTGTGAACTGCCTCGGTCGTGGAAGAGCGGAAACTGCTCGTAAACTTCAACATCGTGACCCCGATTCGCAAGGCTCCGTGCCGTGCAAAGCCCCGCGATTCCCGCCCCAACAATGGCCACCTTCACGCCGCCATGATAGCTCAGATTCGGACGTCTACAGACGCTTGACCATCTTCACATGAGGCATCCCCACCTCCTCAAACGGTGGCCCCTCAAGCTCATATCCCAGCCGCGAATAGAACTCCGCCACATGCTGGCGAGCATGCAGCATCATCTGCGAAAACCCCCTCCGCTTGGCCTCACGCTCCGCCTCGATCACCATTTCGCGACCAAATCCTGAGCCTTGCCACCCCGGGGCCACCGCCACCTGACGCATTTGGATCAGCTCATCCCCGTGGGGTCGCAAAACCAAACAGCCCACCAGCTCACCTTCCAACTTGCACACAAGATGGAGTTGCTGAGCGTCATCTGCGAGTTCCTCCGCCGTGAAGTCAAGGTCCAATGGGAGGCGCAAGACCTGCCGCCGCAATTCCACCGCCCCAAGATAGTCCGCCGAGCCAAACTCCACCCACGCCAACTCGAAGCTCATCACTAAAGTATGCCCGAGGCGGGTTCGAGTGCGGCAAATCCGCTAAAATACGGGACCGACCATGTGGGACTCCATTATTCTTCAGCTCAAACCGTTGCTTGGCGACCGCGCCGATGAGTTTCTCGGATCGCTCGTTTCCAGCATCAAGCACCGAGAGGGCGGCATCGAAGGATTCATGAAGCGCGTCAGGATGGCTGGCTTCTCTACCAACCTCGACCAGTGGTTGGAGGGCAAGGGGCAAACCGCCCTTTCGCAGAGCATCACCGCAGAACTGCTCGGTGCGGGCTATCTCGACAAGCTTGCAGAGCGAAACGGCATCGGCATCGAAGCTGCCACCGAAGCCGCCGGCATCGCCCTCCCCGGTGCGCTGGCCCGGCTGGCTCCCATGGCGAGAGACGCTGTCGCAATCACCGAAGAAAGCGCCCTCAACACGACCGACAAACCGAATTGGCTCGCCGGCCTATTGGCCGCCATCGCGATGGTGGGCGTTGTTTACGCCGCAATGTCGTGCGGCACCCAAGACCCCATGCGCAAGTCTGCAGTCGGTGCCCCTTCGAACGTGCTACCCCTTCAAGGGCTCCAACCGGAGGCGGATTCGACTGAAGCTCTGAGCGACGCCTCCATCACACTCACCCGCGAGGGGCAGGGCTTCACTTATACCGGCCTGGTCTCGAGTTCGATGGTGGTCGAACTCACCGAAACGATGCAACGTGTGGTCGGGGCCGAAAAGGTTAGCGGCGCACTCATCGGAGGAAACACCAAACCCGCCGAGTGGACCGAGAAATTCACTGCGCTCCTCACGCTCATCGCGGAGCCAAGCGCGCAAGTGTCCATGTTTGCGGAGGGCAACTCCATTTCCTTCCAGGGCAGCGTCCTCGACCCGGCTGCCTTTGAGTCAAGCGTGCGCTCGCTCGTTTCCGAACGGGTCACGCTCACCTTTGACCAACTCAAAGCGCCTGAGGTCCTCAACTCCAAGCCTAAATGACCGATGGCTGGAGTTTGCTCGCTGATCTTGTCGTCACCCTGACGGCCGCCCTCGTGCTGGGCGTGATCTTCGAAAAACTCAAGCAAAACGCGATTATCGGCTACTTGCTGGCCGGTGTTCTTGTCGGCCCGAGTACCACCGCCTTGGTCAGCAGCCCGAATGACGTACAAACGCTCAGTGAGTTCGGTGTTGCACTCCTGCTGTTCACCCTCGGGCTTGAGTTCTCGCTTCGAAGGCTGGTGCGACTCGGCAAAGTCGCCATCCTCGGCGGCTTGATCCAAATTCTGCTCGTCATCGTGGTGTTTACCGGAGGTGGAATGGCCCTGGGTCTTGAGCTCAAAACTGCCCTCACGCTAGGGGCCATCGCCAGCCTCGCCAGCACCGCCGTCGTGCTCAGGTTGCTCGCCGATACCGGCGACATCGACACCCTCCACGGTCGTAGCAGCGTTGGCATCTTGCTGATGCAGGACATTGCGGTCGTGCCGCTCGTCATGATGGTCACGATCATGGGCGGGCAGGCGGCCTCTGCAGCGGGAGGCAAGGGAAGTTTGCCGATCGGGCAATTACTCATCAATTCCGGCATCTTAATCGCGATCATGTTCCTGGTGGTGACGGTGGTTTTGCCCCGACTGCTCGACGCCAGCGCCTTCGCACGCAACCGTGAGCTCCCCATTCTCACCGCCATTGCGACTTGTATGGCTTCCGCTTGGGGTGCGCATGAGGCTGGCCTCAGCCCCGCCCTCGGTGCCTTCCTGGCCGGAATGTTGCTGGCCGAGACCAAGTTCGCCGAGCAGATTCGGAGCGACGTTTTCCCCCTGCGCACGCTGTTCGTCACCTTGTTCGTAGCCAGCATCGGAATGGTGCTCAACGTCCCCTTTGTGGGGCAGCATATCGGGCTCGTCGTGGTCGGATTGGTGGCGGTTTTGGTGCTCAAAGCTCTCTTCACCTTCGCCGCCGTCAAGCCGTTCCTCCCCTCGCATCTCGCCGCGGTCGCGGTCGCGATCACGCTTTGCCAAGTTGGAGAGTTCTCGTTTGTCCTCGCCAAAATCGGTCGGTCGAATGGCTTACTGAGCGAGTTCCTGTTCCAACTTGTGGTCAGTGTCAGCGTCGCGTCGCTCATTCTCACTCCGACTATCGTCACCTTCGCACCAAAAGTGGCTAGGTTCTTATCGCTTAAGCTGTTCAATATCAAGAAAATGGCCGAGGCGGAGCGCAAGGAACGCAAGGGGCTACGGAACCACGTGCTGCTCATCGGCTTTGGTGAGGCGGGGCAGGCGGCGGGGCAACAGCTTCACGACTCCAACGTCAAGGTTTTGGTCATGGATATTGACCATAGGTTGGTGACAGAGGCCGAAGAGCGCGGGATGCTTGGGGTGCTGGGGGACGCCAGCCAGGACAGTAACCTCCTCCACGCCGGTGCGCCCGAGGCCAAGGCGATCATTATCGCCTTGCCTGATTTCCGAGTGAGCATGATGATCATCAGCCATCTGCAGCTTGTGGCGCCCCATGTGCCGATCATCGTCCGTGCGCGATACCACCGTTTCGCCGACGAACTTGACATGAGCGGGGCGGAGATCGTGGTGGACGAAGAGACTCTAGTGGGTCTGAAGCTCGGCGACCGCGTGGTTGAGCTCCTGAGCCAGCCTCGAACTCGAAAGGTGAGGCCGGAGAGCGCGGCCCATTCGGATCGGTAGTCGCGGCCTGCTAAAATGGAGCCCTTGACGAACCCGCCCGCCTTCCATATCGGCAATGTTCCCATCGAGAATCGGCTGCTTCTTGCTCCGATGGAGGACGTCAGCAACATGCCCATGCGCCGCATCGCCAAGCGCATCGGGGGGCCGGGGCTCATGTTTACCGAGTTCGTCAGCGCGATGGCGATTCACTATAACGCCAAGAAAACCCATAAGAAGTTGTGGATTCATGCTGAAGAGAGGCCGCTGGGCATCCAGATTTTCGGCGGGGACGTGGACACCATGGTGGAAACCGCATTGATCTGCGAGGCGGCGGGGTGCGACATTTTGGATATCAACATGGGCTGCTGGGTGCCCAAGGTTTGCCGCACTGGTGCGGGGGCCGCGCTGCTGAAAGATCCCGAGTTGGCGACTAAAATTGTGCAAAGCGTGGTCAACGCGGTGAAGATCCCGGTGACCGTCAAAGTGCGAGCGGGGTGGGATTACTCTATGTTTGCCGCTCCGGATCTCGCCAAAAGATTCCAAGATGCCGGGGCGAAGATGATCACGCTCCATGCGCGTTTTGCCAAGCAGGGGTTTGAGGGCGAGGCGGACTGGAGTTTGATCCGGGCCATGCGCGAGGTGGTGCAAGTGCCGCTCATCGGCAATGGCGACGTGAAGACCCCCGCCGACGCGCTCAAGATGATCAATGACACCGGCTGCGACGGCGTCATGGTGGGCCGCGCCGCCATCAGCAACCCCTGGGCCCTCCGAGATATTCGCCTGGCTCTGGCCGGGGAACCCGCCGCTCCGCCCCCAACAATTGACGACCGCATCGCCGCCGCCCTGGAGCACCTGCGCTGGATGATCGCCTACCAAAGTGGATTGGAAGAGTATGAATTGACCGCGAGCTTGCCGGAGCCAGAGCGCAAAGAAGCCGAGATCAGGGCGGTGCGCCACCTTCGCGGCCAAGTCCCCATGTACATCAAAGGCGAACCCGGCGCGGCGGAAGCCCGCTCCCTCCTCACCAAGTGCGACACCTACGAGCAAATGCTCGGCGAGCTCACCCACTTCCGCGAAAGCCTTCGGCGATTCGAAGTTGAACAACAAATTCAACCAATCGCTAAAGGACTTCGCTAAAACAATTTCGCCACTCTCCCGTCATCGCCCCGCCGGCCGAGAAGCACGGGTATCGCGGCGGGAATTTGGGGTGGGAGTAAGATTTGCGCGCGCTACACGTGCCACCCACATGACGCCTTCGGCCGGTTATTCACCCTGGCCACCAGCCAGCCCATGAAGCGCCTATTGGAACACTGCCAGGTCGACACTGCCAATAGGAAGGTATTTGGGAACGACTAAAGTGCTGCTTTCACCCGTCGAAGGGTTCTGAAACTTTAACTTCCAGGGAAGTTCCTC
The DNA here is from genome assembly GCA_043754215.1 of Chthonomonas sp. GTDB lineage: Bacteria > Armatimonadota > Fimbriimonadia > Fimbriimonadales > Fimbriimonadaceae > JAFLBD01. Next base: position 27,777 of record JAYUVF010000027.1, read on the forward strand.
GTGATCGTAGCTCAGTATCCATCCCTTGCTTGAATCTACTGTGTCATGCGCTGGTGGCAAAGCAAGCGCCCGGTATCCCGTGAAAATGCTCTTCAGCTCGAACTTCACTCCATCGGTCTCTATGAAGGAAGAATCATTCAACCAGGAGACGGCTGTCGCATCGCTGACCTTCTTGAAACCACTAGTGGAAGAATTCCACGCGGCCGACTTATCTTCGACGGTATTGCTTTGAAAATTGACCACGCAATTTCCGTTGTCGGATCCCACGAGATCGGAAGTGGACCATCCAGTAGGAAGGGGCAAATCTCTCTCAAGCTCCCGCTTAAATTCTCCGTTGTCCTGGCGAAGACGCGTGAGCTTTTTTGCTTCCAATTGCCAAAGCTTTCCACGCTCGGTCACATACAGTAGATTTGGGCTCTTGAGTAGCGGAGAGGAAAGCTCAAGCGGCTCACCGGAATTGTCAGCCACTCGATATAGCCTTCCAGACTTCCTCAAAAAGAGTGTGCCTCGCTCATCAATCCCGACTAGTTCGAAGTTTTCGTAAAATCTCTTAGTCTTCTCGACGTCGCGTATTGCAAATGCGATAACGCCATGGGACCCGGTGTAGCCGTGATAACGAATGACTTCCGCTGCCACAAATCCGCTCGGTAGCGGAGTTGAGTGGACGAGCAGGGCAAGGAGGGGTGCGATGGTCATTTCGATTTCATGAACGGACGGGTGCGCGAGGTGAAAAACTTCGGCTCCCTAAAGCGAGGGTGGCACGGGTAGCGCGCGCCGAGCTCCCACCCACCCGCCGTCGGGATCACAAGAACTTGTCTTCCTAGCATCATTTCCATCCAAATTTCACACAACAAAGCGCACTACTTAAAGTCAGACCCGGTCGGTTGTCCTTCGGTTTCGGCAATATGCGAAGCGCCCCAGAATACTGCCAGAGCAAACAGACACGATAAAATAAGCTCTCTGGGTAAGAACGTGGCGGGAATAAACATCCACATCGCCAAATACGCCCTCAACAACTTGCCCACACTGCGTGGCTGCTGCCGCAGCCAATGCCAGTAGAGTCCCAAATGTATCACCAGGAGCATCAGAACAACCTCATTCCAGGTAACAGCGTTCAGCATAAACTCACCGAAAGGGCGGAATGGGTAGTGCGCAAAGATCTCCCGCTCACCCCTGACTTCCGTCGCGATACCCGTGTTTCTCGGTCAGCCTCCATTGTCTGCATTCAAAAGAATCCTCAGGACCCTCTCATCATACACGCATCGGCCCGGAATTCAGGCTTTTTTCCTCCGCATGTTGATGAACAAACGGCGTCGGTAACACTACTATCAATGTCTGCCGCGAGCAAACGCCGGTTGTTGCACTACTATCCGAGCTTGCAGCACTACAGACGCTGGCTGTAGCACTACTTTCATCGTTCGCCGCGAGCAAACGGCGTCTGTAGCACTACAATCGGCGTCGGTACCACTACTTCCTCCGTTTTTAGCACTACAGACGCCGAAAGTTGACGAACATCCTCCGTCTGGCTATTAACATCACCACCAGAATCGCGGCGAACAGCGCATGCAAGGCAAGCAACTACCCCTAAATTGCGTCAAGTGAATCAGAATCAGATTGTTTTTGGAAAAAAGTGAATATACCCCTTTAAATAACAGGGCGCCCCGCCAATACGTTTTTCATGGCCTGATCAAGAGAGGCCGTTAAGGACAAAGAAATGGGAAATAACTTCACCAAACTCAGCATTCCGGCCCTCACCCAGAAGGCCGCTAACGTCATTAGCATCGTCATCGAGACCCCGACCGACTACGGGGTGACCACCTCGCAGTGCGAGATTGTGGAGGCGGCGCGGGAGCAATTGGAAACTTCGGCGAGCTTCGCCGAGCAAGCCAACGCGGCCAAGTTGAGCGCTTTCGCGACTCAAGACATGGACAAGCAGGAGCTGCTCTCCACGCTGAGCGACTTCACGAAGCTGATTTACGCAACGAATACGGTGACCGATGCCGAGCTGCTGAAGGCCGGACTGGCCCCGCGCCCTTCGCGAAGCAACCGACCGCTGATTCAGCCGAGCGACCTGGTGGCCGATGAGATGACGTACGACCGAGTTTCGCTCAAGTGGTCGCGCGCAGGCAACCCGACCAGCGCGGTCTTCGTGGTCGAAACCCGAGGAGAAGACACCGACTGGACGGCAGTGGGGCAGTTCTCCAAGACTCGCATCGTGCTCGAAAATTTCACCGCCGGAGTTCCGGCTTACTTCCGCGTGGTCGCGGTTCGGAACAACGTCCGCAGCCTGCCCAGCAATGAAGCGGTGGTTTACGGCGAACTGCAGTCGTCTTCTCTTCAAGCGGCTTAGGCTCGTTGTCTCCCACTCGGCTCCCCGCGATTCGCGGGGGGCTGTTTTCGTTGGTCGTCCACCCTCACCGGCTGGGAGGCGATTGGCAGTTTTGCGGTGTGCGCCTCTCCCTTCGAGGGAGAGGAGGGTTGGTGGACGCCTTCGATTCACTGACCAGTTTGTTTGCGTCGTTCGCCCTCACCGGCTGGGAGGTGATTGGCAGTTTTGTGGTGTGCGCCTCTCCCTTTGAGGGAGAGGAGGGCCTGCGCGAGTATGAGAATCTTCGCCTAAGGCGGAGCTTGTGCCTCCCATACTTTGGGATGACAAGTGGTTATGCGCGAACTAGTTGTCAACGCCGCCGAAGTTAGCGATGACGATGTCGATGTCCGCTGCGTCAACTTCGGCAGATCCGTCCACATCGGTGCTCAGCGAGTATCCTGGCCCGCCTTGAGTCTGACCAAATCCAGCAATGACGAGATCGATATCCGCAGCGTCAACCTCGCCCGAATTGTCGCAGTCCCCGTTGGGGAGCGTGAAGTTAGCAGTGGCGGATCTGCCGAGAGCATGTACGTCCCGGGTGCCACGGTAGCGGGGACGGCAAACGAGTAGGCGCCTGACGGACTGAGTGCGACCGTCGCGGAGTGGATGGTCGTCGTACCATTCGAAAGCGACAGCTGAACACTGTGCGAGGAATAGCTGCCAACATAGTCGCTCAGCGTGACGGTGCCGGCCGCCACTACAGTAAGGTTCTGAACCTGCACTTCCGTCACGACAAAGTTGCCGTTCGGTGTATACATTCCGGGCCCGTTGAAGGGTAAGGAAGTGTCAGCCAAAGCCTCGAGTCGGAGTCCGGTCGCGCCAGCGAGAGAGGTGCCGAAGGTGACACGGTACTCCACCGTTGTTGCTGTGGCACCAATGAGATTCATGAGCACGCTACCGTCACCAAGAATGGTTGAGCCGAATGCTGGCCCCGCGGAGACCTCCGTCGGGGTCATTACGGTCCAGTTGGCTGTAACGTCGCCGCCCGTTTGCAAGCCGTCCGCGAAATCTGCTCGATTATCAGTTGTGTATGACCAGCGGAACCGCCCGATCGTGTGCCCGGGAATGGACGAGTAGTTCTGAAACATTCGAATGGAAATTCCTGGCGTGGTCAGATCGGCCACTGTTTCAAACACCGCCGTTTGGGGCGATGTCGGGTCAGCCCCAGCAAGAAAAACTGCCCAGCCATTGAGGTCGCCAAGATTGTTATCAATCATTTCTGAGGCGGGCCAGGGTCCATTAAAGCTTTGGCTGAAGGTGGCAGTTGCGTTTTGTAGAGCGACATTTCCCCATGCCCCGCACGAGCCCAAAGCCACTGCGCTTACGACTGAAATCAATTTGATACCCATTAATTTTCCCGTGGACACCCGCCCAACAATCGCTCATGGTATATCAAGCCACAGCAAAATTGAGAGAGCCATGTCGAATTCTTCGCGGCCAACTAAGGATATTCAAGCAAAAATGCGGTGTGAGCCTTACGTGTCACATCTCGTCGATACCGCCGAAGTCGGGGCTAGTCCGACGCTTGCGGTTTTGTGCGGTTCGTTTGCAATGGCCGATTTCCACGCTCCTCTGGGTAAGGCTAAAGCCTTGCCGCCGGGTGACAGCCTAAAGGCTCTCCTCCGTGAGGTAGATTGTGTGTCTCAGAACTTGATCCATGGGACAGGTATCTACGCAGGTTTCATATTTGGTCATCGGTGGCGGCCGGGTTGCTCGCCATTTCTGTCGCTATTCTGAGTTGCTTGGCCTCCCGTTTCTGACCTGGAACCGGTCTCAAAGTCGCTCCGAGCTGGCAGATCTCGCCCGCCGATCCACCCACGCCCTACTCCTCATCAGCGATCCCGCGATTGGGCCGTTCGCCGAAGAGCACCGAGCTGAGCTGGGCGACCTGCCCCTCGTCCATTTTTCCGCCTCGTATTCGAATCCAGGCATTCACGGAGCGCATCCTTTGATGACCTTCGCCGACGAGCTTTACGATCTGCCGACCTACCAGAGCATCCCCTTCGTTCTCGAGTCCGAGTCGACGCTCCCTTTCCAAGACTTGTTGCCCGGCCTGCCCAACTCGTCCTATCGAATCAGCCGAGAGCAAAAGAGCCGATACCACGCGCTTTGCGTGATGAGCGGGAATTTCACCACGCTGCTGTGGGAGCATGCCTTTCGCGAATTCAGCCAAAAAATGGACCTGCCCAAGGAGGTCCTGTTGCCATTCCTACAACGCACCGCGTTGAATCTAGCGCAGTCCAGCCCCGGGGAGAGTGTGCTCACCGGCCCTCTGGCCCGCGCGGATTCTGCGACTGTCGCCCAGCACCTTCATGCTTTAGGCGACGACCCGTACCGCGAGGTTTACGAGGTGTTTGTCCGAGCCCATCAATATGAAAACCGTTAGCGAATTTCAAACCGCCCGAGACGAGAATCGGAAGATTTCGATGGTCACGTGCTACGACTACACGAGCGCGCGCATCGTGGCGGCTTCGAATGCGGATTGCATCTTGGTCGGCGACAGCCTCGCCATGACCATGCACGGGCACGACACGACCTTGGACGCCACGCCCGAGCTGATGGCGCTCCACGTAGCGGCGGTGCGCCGTGGAGCACCCGAGAAATTTATCGTAGCGGACATGCCGTTCTTGGCCCACCGAGGCAGCCTCGATCGCACGATGGACGCGGTGCACCGGCTGATGCGCTCCGGTGCCCAAGCGATCAAGATCGAAGGCATCGAGGGGTCGGAGGACACGATACGCCACATCGCGCAATCAGGCGTGCCCGTCATGGGCCACCTGGGCATGACCCCCCAATCGGTCCACCAGTTCAGCGGCTTCAAAGTTCAGGCGAAGGACGACGAAGCCGCAGAAGTGCTTTACGACCAAGCGATCAGGCTGGAGCAGCTCGGCGTTTTTGCGCTCGTCATCGAGTGTGTCCCGGCTCACGTGGCGGCCCTGGCGACCCAGAAACTCCGCATCCCCACGATCGGGATCGGCGCGGGCGCGGACTGTTCGGGGCAAGTGCTAGTCCTCCATGACTTGCTGGGTCTCAACGTCGAGTTTCAGCCCCGCTTTGTGCGCCGCTACATGGACGGGTTTGGGCTGATGAAGGCCGCGCTTGACCAGTACGACGCCGACGTCAAATCGGGCGACTTTCCCAATGCGAAGGAGCAGTACTGATGAGCCACCGAATGACCGTCATCTCCGACCTCGAATCGTGGGCGCAATTGCGGCGCTACGGGCTTAGCCACGAGTTGACCATCGGATTTGTCCCCACCATGGGCGCGTTGCATGCTGGTCACGTCTCTTTGATGGAGCGCTCTCGGCGGGAAAATGACATCAGCGTGGCCACGATTTACGTCAATCCCACCCAATTCAACAACCCCGATGACCTAGCCAAGTACCCGCACACCCTGGAAGAAGACAGTCGGATCGCGAAAGAGGCGGGCGTGGACTATCTGATCGTGCCGGCCTACAAGCAGATCTACCCTGACGGCTACCGGTACAAGGTCACCGAGAATTCGCTCTCAAACCAACTCTGCGGGGCGCACCGACCAGGACACTTCGACGGTGTGCTGACCGTCGTGATGAAGCTCCTCAACCTCGTCAAGCCCACCCGAGCCTATTTCGGGGAAAAGGACCATCAGCAGCTCGAACTGGTGCGCGGCATGACCCAAGCGTTCTTTCTCGAGACGGAGATTATTGGGTGCCCAACGGTTCGCGAATCGGACGGGTTGGCGATGAGTTCACGCAACGCAAATCTCTCCCCGGATGCGAGAGCCCTCGCGCCAAAATTCTATTCGGCATTAAAGGGGAGTGCTTCCCCAGAAGAGGCGATCCAGCAGTTGACCAGCGACGGATTCGAAGTGGATTACGTCGAGGAGATTGGAGCGAGGCGATACGGGGCGGTGCATCTGGGCGGAGTGAGGTTAATCGATAATGTCAAACGGTAAAGTTCTCTTCCAGCTCTCGGGGTCCATCGCTTGCTTCAAGGCGTGTCAGCTGATTTCGTTGCTCGTCAAAGGCGGGTACGAGGTGGAAGTCGTGGCCACGGCCTCCGCGCTCAAGTTTGTCGGCGAGGCGACGCTGGAAGGGCTCACTGGTCGGAAGGTCCACACCCAACTTTGGGAACCGGGCGAGGCGATGCAGCACATCCATCTCATGCGCTGGGCGGATATCGCGGTGATCTGCCCTGCCACCGCGCACACCTTAAACAAGCTCGCGAGCGGCGTGGGGGACGACCTTCTTTCGACCCTTTTCCTTGCCCACGACTTCACGAAACCGTACCTCGTCGCCCCCGCAATGAACGCCACGATGTGGCGCCACCCGACCACCCGCGCTTCGATTGAAAAGCTGCGTTCCTGGGGAGTAGAGGTTTTGGAGTCGGGGTTCGGGGCCCTCGCCTGCGGCGAAGTCGGGGAGGGGCGTTTGCTAGAGCCCGAGGAGATCTTCCAGAAGATCGCGGATCGGTTAGCGAAACCCGTGACGCGGATGCAAATCCTGATAACCTCCGGCGGCACGTCCGCGCCGATCGATGATGTCCGGTCCATCTCGAACTTCAGCACCGGGAAAACGGGCGCGGCGATTGCCGAGTACTTTAGCTCGCGTGGGCACGACGTCACGCTGCTTCGTGCCGAGAATGCTGTCGAGACCCTTGGGCCAATCACCCGAACCTTCCGCACCTTTGAAGACTTGCAAAAGCTACTCACCGAAGAGCTCGGATCAAGGCCGTATGACGCAGTGATTCACGCGGCGGCGGTGAGCGACTACAAGTTAGATCGAATCGAACTCCCCGATGGGCAATCAGTAGCCTCAGTAGGGAAGATTGATTCCGCCTCAGGCCTGACCGTTCACCTGCTACCCAACCCAAAACTTGTGGACCAACTCCGCTCGCTCTCCATGAATTCGGAGATCAAAGTGGTGGCTTTCAAGCTCACCAGTAACTCTTCGCCCGCTGAACGTGAGGCCGCGATCAGCAGTCTCGCCCAGCGTGCCAAGCCCGAAGTGATCATCGAAAACGATCTCGCTGAGATTTCCGAGGGTCGCCACCCGGCCCGCATTGTCCGCGTTTCAAGCGGCGCCACAACCGAGGTTTCCACCAAAGAAGAGCTCGCCCGGGCGATCGAGACCATCCTCATGGAGGCGCAATGATCCTGACCTTAGATGTCGGCAACACGACGATCCACGGCGGATTGTTCGACGGCGACTCGCTCATTTTCCAGTTCCGCAGAACGTCGAACGTCCACGCCTCGAGCGACGAACTAGGGATTTTTCTTCGGTCTGTACTTCGTGAGAACAACGCGGACCCCGCGAAAGTGCAACAGATCGCGATCTGCAGTGTGGTGCCAGACGCGATCCATTCCATGCGAGGGGCGTGCCAGAAGTACTTCGGCTTGAGCCCATTCTTGCTCCAGCCCGGCGTCAAAACCGGGCTCAAAATTAAATACGGCAATGCGCTGGAGGTCGGGGCGGATCGCATCGCGGATGCCGTCGCGGGCATCCACCTCTACCCGGGCCGCGACCTGATCATCATCGATTTCGGGACCGCCACGACGATCGAGGTTGTGAATCGCAAGGGCGAGTACCTGGGCGGCGTCATCCTCGCGGGAATGCGCATTTCGATGGAGGCCCTGGAAGCCCGCACCGCGAAGCTTCCGACGGTCGAGATTGCCCGCGTGAGCGAGGACAAGGTTTTGGGGCGTTCCACGGTGGAGAGCATCCAATCCGGGCTCTATTACGGCACCATCGGCCAGCTTCGCGAGTTCATCACCCGCTTCAGCGCGGGGTGTTTCGAGTCGGAGGAGAAGCCGCTGATCTTGGCCACCGGCGGCTTCGCGGGTCTGTTCGAATCGGCGGGTCTCTTCGACGCCCTCCACCCCGACTTGGTCCTGAAGGGCCTCCATTTCGTCTATCGGCTCAACCACCCGGAAATCTAACGCATGCAAATCAGTCTTCTCAAGTGCAAAATCCACCGCGCCACGGTGACCGACGCCGATCTCAATTACGAGGGGTCCATCTCCATCGATCCGGTTCTGATTCAGGCGGCGGGTCTCAGGTTATTCGAGCGCGTCGAGGTCCTGAACATCAACAACGGCCAGCGCTTCACCACGTACGTGATCGAAGGGAAGCCCGGCGAAATCTGCCTCAACGGCGCGGCGGCTCGACTCGTGCAGCGCGGCGACCTCGTCATCATCCTCGCCTACGCCACGATGAGCGAAGAGGAGGCCGACCACCACGTCCCGCGTCTGGTGTTCGTGGACTCGGCGAATCAAGTCACAAGCATTCGGTAGCGCTTTTTGGGACTGCGCGGCTTTATTCGCGCTTTCGGTTTGGCTAACGATAGTCGTTCAAACAGAAGACCTCCGTATGCGAAAAACAAAGCTCGAAATCATTCGAGCACTCTCAAAGTAGCGGCTGCCTCTTTGGGGAGCGCTCGGCTTTATCCGCGCGTTCGGTTAGGCAAAGAACCCTCAACCCAGCCAACAGCCCCTCTAAAAGTCGTCCTTCCCCGCCATTAAATCCTTCTCGATGTTGTCGGCGAAAGTGGCGACAATTTCGATCGCGTTGTCGAGGGTGGAGGGGCGGATGTCTTCGGGCAGGTCGATGCGAAGGTAGGCGACAAAGCCGCCCTTGGGGTCAGACGCGAGCTGAAATGCGCCGATCTTCGGGCGAGCGAGGAGGAGCTTCTTCATGACGGCCGCGTCGGCGGTGCGCCCGCGCCAGCATTGCGACCAAACCTGGCGCATCTTGCCGCTGCCGGGCATGAGCTCCATCGGCTTGCCGCGCACGTACACGAGCTGACTGCGCTTCTCGTTCTTCCACACGATTTCGGTCTTGAAATCGCCGTCTTTATCCTTCGCGAACTTGAGGCTCGTGAGCTTCATGGCGCTCGCGAAGGCGATGGGCTCGTCGGAGGCCGTTCGGGCGGCGACGCTGAGGGCAAGAGCGATGCAAAGGACGGCAGAAAGGATTCGCTTCATGGCGGGAATCCTACCCGCCCGCGGGATCGGCGTCCGGCATGGGGTTACGGACGGGCACGGCGGTTTTCCTGTGAGAGTCAGATTCTCGGGGTGCTCCGTTTGTCACTCGTAGAGGTCCGTTTGCTTCTCGGATAACTCCGATCTTTAATCAATGTGCTCCGTTTACTAATCAGAGAGCTCCGTTTGGTGCTCGAATGGAGAGTTTTTTGCTTGCTGTTTCCCGTTTATCACTCGGAAGCACCGTTTAACGATCATAGAGCTCCGTTTGTTTATCATAGAGCTCCGTTTGTTTATCAGAGAGGTCCGTTTGGAGCAAACGGAGCACTCTGAGCAGCAAACGGACCTGGTTGACGCGGCCGGAACCCCAACGGGGTGGCATACCTTAGCGAAGGGCGGAGCCCTGGGTTAGGGTCGCCCCAGAAATGAGTCCCAACGGGACGGCATAGGAGCCGCCCGGAACTTTGATACGCCGTCCTTTCAGGACTCGGGTTGGTGGTGGCCATTCACCAGAACTTCGTCCTTCGCTAAGGTATGCCACCCCGTTGGGGTTATTGGGCGCGAGATCATAATTGATCACCTGAGGAACTCCAAGTTAACTGTTCCAGCGAGCTCTTCTTGAGAATGAGGGACTTGCCTTCAGCGGTAACGACCGTGCACCACCCAAACCGCTCGACCGCGTCTTGTTTGGTTCCGATAGCATTTGAGCCGGAACCCTCGCTGAGGAAAAACGCAACCGTCTTTGAAGGGTCTCGCAACCGAGTCACGGATTCACCCAAGAGGAACCGATTCATGGCATAGCGAGCATTGAGTTGGGCCCATCCCCATGAAACATCACGTTTTGCATACGGGGCAAGTGCGCTTTCCCATCCACGAAGCGGAAATCGTTGATCATTGTCGGATACGTACATTGACAGGGCTAACCCCATATTGCTCGCAGATTCTCTTAAGAGCATTTCTTCATAGACCGCCGCTCGCCTCCTTTGAAATTCGGACAAGCCGACACCCAGGGCGGCCAAAACGAGCCCAACGCTGATCACTCGCCGGATAAGTTTGTCGTTGCGCATGCTTTAGAGCATATTGTATTTGCCGACGTAATGATGGCCCGGCGGATAACGAGTTGCCGAAACAGGAGTGGTAAGGTCTCTCTATGGCCGATCAGTCTGCACCGGTAGTCGTTATCGTCGGAGGGGGGTTTGGCGGGCTTTGGGCCGCTCGGGCTCTCCGCAAAAGCCCGGTGAACGTGATCTTGATTGACCGCACCAACCACCATCTTTTCCAGCCGCTCCTCTACCAAGTCGCGACGGCCGGATTGTCGCCCGCCGACATCGCCCACCCGATCCGGTCCGTGCTCAAACGGCAAAGGAACACGCGAGTGATCCTGGACGAGGTCATCGGGATCGATCGGGAGTCGCGGGAGGTGATTACCGCCACGCGCCGGTTCCAGTTCGACTATTTGATCCTCGCCACGGGCATGGTGAATTCCTACTTCGGCCACGACGATTGGCACGAGATCGCCTTCGGATTAAAGTCGCTCGACGACGCCACGTGGATTCGCCGCCAAATTCTTCTGGCCTTTGAAAAGGCCGAGATGGCGGAGTCGCCCGCGGAGCAGCAGCGGCTCCTCACCTTTGCCATCATCGGCGGCGGGCCAACCGGGGTCGAACTCTCCGGCGCCATCGCGGAGCTGGGCCGAAGGGCGTTGCGGCGCGACTTCCGGAGGATTAATCCCGAGAACACGCGGGTGGTTTTGGTCGAAGGGAGCAGTCGAATATTGGAGGCCTTCGATCCGGCGCTTTCCAACGCAGCTCAGAAGGGCCTGGAGGATATGGGCGTCGAGGTCAAGCTCGACACCCGGGTGACCGACGTCAAACCTGGCCAAGTCTTTTGCCGGCACACGTCATCGACCGAAGAGACGCTGGAGGTCGGCACGATCCTTTGGGCGGCGGGGGTCAAGGCAACGCCGATCGCCGACTGGCTCGGGCTCGCTCCCGAGGCTACTGACCGCCTTAGCCGAGCTAAGGTGACTCCCTTCTGCGCTCTGCCGGATGATGAGCGCATCTATGTCATTGGCGATGCGATGACCCTGCCGGACAAGAGCGGCAATCCCCTCCCGGGGGTCTGCCAAACCGCGATGCAGCAAGGCACATTTGTTGCCAAGCGCATCGAAAATTCCCTCGCGCAAAGGGTGTCGGCAGAGCCATTCCGGTACGTGGACCGCGGCAATATGGCGACCATCGGCCGCAAGTCGGCGGTGGCAGAAATCGGCCGCGCCCGCTTCACCGGCTTCTTAGCCTGGCTGATGTGGCTTTTCATCCACATCATTTACTTGATCGGTTTCGACACGAAGTTGAGGGTCTTCCTCGAGTGGGCGTGGTCGTACATCTTCTGGAGAAAGGGCGCCCGCCTGATCACCGGCGACGACCGGAAAGAAGGTTCTTGATATGGAGCGCCGAGTTGCACTCGGCATTTATGGACCCCCGAGTTGCACTCGGGCTCCTGCGGCGGGGTTGCAAGCAAGCGGCGTGCGGCGAAGTGCAACTTCGCGCTCCGATTGCTGTTTTTAAGAGCGACTAGTGGAGCGCCGAGTTGCACCCGGCATTTATGGACCCCCGAGTTGCACTCGGGCTCCAGCGGCGGAGTAATAAGCAAGCGGCGTGCGGCGAAGTGCAACTTCGCGCTCCGATTGCTCAAAAGTCGCAACACGATCCATAGTTGGCCGCTTCCTGCGCAGGCATAGCTCTGTGGTTAGGTAGCATCGCCCCATGAAGTCCGTCTCTGACATCCGCTCCGGTCTCGCTATCTCCCAACACATGATGAAGACCTTTGGCGATCTTATTCCCAAAACGAAGAGTCATGGTGATCCTCGTTTTTTGCGTCTCATCACGGGTGAGCCACACCCACTCGGCAACTTCGTTTTTGTTTCGGATTCTGAGGATCTTGGGGCAGTAGAGACGGCGCTGAAGGAGCTTGACGGGGTGCAGGAGCCAAAAGCGGTGCTCTTTTTGACCGAAACGAACGAGACGACGAATGCGCTTCTCGGAGATCGTGGTTTTCAAGGTCCATCGAGGATGCCCGTGATGGCTGTAGATATCGAAAAGCTCGGCGAGACGCCAGTGCCCGTCGGGTGCGAGTTTGTAGAACTTGACTCCTCCGATGAAGTCAGGTGGGTCCAAACCGTGGTAGACGGCTATCCCATCCCACACGGCCTAGCGAGTGTTTTCGCTCCGTCCAACTGCGCAGAACACGGTGGCTCGGCCCTCAAATACTACGGAGTGAGAAAGGGCCGCGAGATGGTGGCCGTTTCCATGCTCTATTGTGTGGATGGCCTTGCCGGAATCTACACCGTTGCGACGCTGCCAGAAGAGCGGGGAAAGGGGCTAGGAGCCCTCGTCACCGCCGAGCCATTGCGGCGAGCGGCTCGGGAAGGCTACACCGTCGGAGTCCTGCAATCCTCCGATATGGGCTTCCCCGTGTATCGGCGCTTAGGATTCGAAGAACTCGGCGGCATGTCAATGTTCGTGAAGGTTTGAGGGCCACGGTTGCAAGGCTGAAGCCTTCGCGAAGTATAACTTCGCGATCTGATTGCTGTTCTTCAGTGCGGTCAGAGGGGCGCCGAGTTGCACTCGGCATTTATGGACCCCCGAGTTGCACTCGGGCTCCTGCGGCGGCATTGCAAGCAGGCGGCGGGCGGCGAAGTGCAACTTCGCGTTCCACAAATGCGAAGTACAACTTCGCGCTACGGTGACGAACATCCGCTATGACGCCTTGTATTTTGCCAAGGAGACCTTGTTTTTTGCCACGGAGAGGATGTTCATCCGCTAGGAGAGGTTGTATTTTGCCACGGAGAGGTGGTTCAGTCACTAGGAGAGCATGTATTTTGCCTAGGAGAGGTTGTTCAGCGACTAGGAGAGCTTGTCTTTTGACTAGGAGAGCTTGTATTCCTGAAAAACACCCTCATCTAGTGGAAAAACAACCTCTACTAGTCCGTAAACAAGGAGGTTTAGCTGGCGAACTCGTCGTCCTTGTCTCTGGCTGTGATACACAGGCATCGCAAAGAGAGAATCAAGGTGGGCGAGCGGACGTCAGCCAGCTTCTTTTTCTTGGTCTTGAAGCGGACCCAGCTCAATTTCGAGATGTTGAGGGTCATTCCGGTGAAAACTTACATAGGTGGGCATCTCGGGAGGTTGACCCATATAAGCATAAAGTTCGGCGTACCCGATCCCCTCAACCCGCGCGATTACCCCTCGAAATGCCTCTCCCAGGTTGTATGGAAGCAACATGTACTCTGACCAGCCTTGCTCGGTCAACATTTGCACGGGCAGACCTCGCCTATTTGGCTCAAACTCAATCCTGATTCGAGATGCTTTCTGCTTCGCCCCTTCTGCAACGACGGCATTAAAGAGCCTAGCGATTGGTGGCTCAACAAACATCTTGTTTACCAACTGATCTGCAATTTCGTAGCGCTCAGCTAGATCAACCAGTTTCCGCTGTAACTGAAGCCCGGCTGGCACGAGGGCGGACTCTTCAAAGAACAAGTCGTATTCGCGTCGGAGGTGTTCCAGCGCGATTCGAAACGTCAGGTGACCCTCGTCCCGATTGAGCAGCATGAGGTATCGCTCTGAGCGCTCTGCGATGGCAACGCCGAAGCGCCTGTTTTCATGCGCACCTATGGCTCGCTCGAACAACCGTTGTAAGAAGGCAAGAGCGGCAATGAATTTTGAACGCGGTTGTAGATTGGGCCGCATGGTTCGAGTCTAATCTTAACGACGCGCTTGGTGCCGGGTTGATCGTCGAACCCCGAAGGGGTGACATCTCTTAGCGAAGGGCAAAGCCCTGGATTGGTGTCGCTCCTCAAACGAGTCCCAAAGGGACGGCATAGCTGCTAAGGCGTCCGTTCAGCCCTCAAGGTCTGATTAAAGCTGGTGGACAAACAGCCGTTTGGCCCATGAAGGATTACGGCGCAATCCAATGTCACCTCACCGCGTGGCCTCACCAGATGCTGACCCCGAAAATCAACGCAGGAAGCAGGAATTCCGGGAACGCTGCCCGACCAGTCGTCAGGAAGAGCCCCCAAAAAGCTTCATCACGTTCATCATGTTCATTACCTTGGGCCGCCCAAGGTGCGGAGGCTAAAGCCTTGCCGCCGGGTGACAGCCTAAAGGCTATGCACCTTTAGGCTTTCAGCTTGCTGACGATGCCGTCCAGGAACACGGCGTTGGTGGGGGTGCGCTTGAGTAGCTTGATGAGCGAGTCGGTGGCTTCGTGGCTCTTGTCTTGATTGGCGAGCAGGCGATGAAGCTGGACCACGCCCTCGAAAGCGCCCTTGTCGAACAGCTTTTCTTCGTGGCGGGTGCTGGATCGCTTGACGTCGATGGCGGGCCAGATGCGCCGCTCGGCGAGCTCGCGGTCGAGCACGATTTCCATGTTGCCGGTCCCTTTGAACTCTTCGAAAATGGACTCGTCCATCTTGGAGCCCGTTTCCACGAGGGCAGTGGCGATGATGGTGAGCGAGCCTCCTTCTTCGATGTTTCGCGCCGCACCGAAGAATCGGCGTGGGCGATAGAGCGCGGCGGGGTCGAGACCACCACTGAGCGTGCGCCCGGACGGGTTGATGGTGAGGTTGCTGGCGCGGGAGAGGCGAGTGATGCTGTCGAGCAGGATCACGACGTCTTTGCCGGCTTCGACCATGCGCTTGGCTTGATCGAGGCAAAGCTCGGTGACGCGCATGTGGTTCTCAGCAGGTTCGTCGAAGGTGGAGCTGATGACCTGGCCCTTCACGAAGCGCTTCATGTCGGTGACCTCTTCAGGGCGCTCGTCCACGAGCAGAACCATCAGCACCATTTCCGGATGGTTGACGGCGACCGCATGTGCGATCTGCTTGACGATCGTGGTCTTACCGGCCTTGGGCGGGGCGACAATGAGGCCGCGCGAGCCTTTGCCGATGGGCGCAATGAGGTCTATGATGCGTCCGCAGATGTTGTCCGAGGAGGTCTCCATGCAGATGCGCTCTTCGGGGAATAAGGGGGTTAGCTTGTCGAATTCGCGGCGGGTTTGGAGCTCCGGCGAGGCGGTTCCGAAGCCGTTGACGCTCTCCACGCGCAGAAGGCCACGATACTTTTCGCCTTCCTTGGGGGTGCGGACGAGCCCGTACACGCTGTCGCCCTGCTTCAAGAACGCTTTCTTGATCTGCGTTTGGCTGACGTAAATGTCTTGGCCGGACGGCTGATAATTGTCGCGGCGCATGAAGCCCCAGCCGTCGTTGAGCATTTCGAGGATGCCGAATCCGTAAACTTGATCTGGGTTGGCCCGCTCAAGAAGCTGTTCGATAACAACGCTGCGCTGCAGGTCGGTGTCGATCTTTTGCTTTTTGCATTCCTTGGCCAGTTCGACAGCACTCATTTTGTCGAAATGGTTAAAGTCGATCTCCGGCAATTGCTCGAGATCGACGGGGTCGGTTTGCGGCAGGCCCTCCTTGCGTCGGCCCCGCTGTCGGTTCTGATTATTTTTGTTGCCGTCGGTCTTCCGAGGGCGGAATGTGTGCGTCATGCGCTTGTGATCCTGTGGAAATCCCTTCTCCGGAGAGAAGTTCTGGAGTCTTGAACCGAGCCCCAGGTCGGTGCGATGAGCACCTTATGGGATTTGAGACGCGCTATTCCGGCAGAAGTTCTCGCGGAATCGGTGATCTTGGGTTCAAACGACCGCTGTCTCGTCGATCAGCTCGGCGATGTAGGGGAGATTTCGATATCGTTCCCCGTGGTCGAGACCATATCCTACCACAAACTTGTTCGGAATCTCGAATCCTACGTAATCAACGTTCATCACGTGCTTTCTGGCTTCCGGTTTGCTAAGCAGAGTGACGACGCGGAGGCTCTTCGGACGGCGGGTTTGCCAGAGCTGAACGAGGTGGCTGAGCGTAAGGCCCGTGTCAATGATGTCTTCGACGATGAGTACGTTCTGGCCCTCAATGTTTACATCAAGGTCCTTTCGGATTTGCACCACGCCGCTGCTGGACTTTTCGTTGCCGTAGCTGGATGTTTGGACGAAGTCCACCCGGACGTTCTCGCCAAGATGGCGGCAGAGATCGGCTACGAACAAGAATGAACCCTTGAGAACACCAACCAAAATGATGGGCTCGTCGCCAAAATCGCGCTTGATCTGATCGGCGATTTCACGCGTGCGCACTTCGATCTGCTCGGAGGTAATCAGCGGCTTCAGCATCAGTTCAACCATGGACCATTATGGCGCGCGGCACCGCGTGGCGGCTAGGTCGTATCATCTGGGGAGCGCATGTCCGAATCCCCCGTGCCCGATGTGTCCATCCTGGTGCCGGCTCTGAACGAGCAGGACACCATCCGGGAGGTTATCGAGCGACTCTTGGAGGTGCCTTTGAATTCCGAGATCGTGGTGATCAACGACGGAAGCACCGATGGGACAGCGGCAATTTTGGCGGAATACGCCGACCGAATCAAGATCGTGACCAACCCCCAGAAGAGCGGGAAAGGGATGGCGATCCGGAACGGACTAGCTGTCGCGACAGGGCGATTCGTGGTGATCCAAGACGCGGATCTGGAGTATTTCCCGGAGCAGTTGCCGCTACTCTTGACGCCCTTGATGGACGGTTCCTCGCGGGTGGTCTATGGGACGCGATTTTCGAATGGGCTTCCGCCGGGGATGGCCCTGCCGAATAAAATCGTCAACCGCATGCTCGCGTGGGCGGTGCGGCTCTTGTTTGGCCAGCGCATCACGGATGAGGCCACGTGTTACAAGGCGGTTTCGACGGATCTTATGCGTTCCCTTGAACTACAGTGCACGGGTTTTGAATTCTGCCCGGAAGTGACGGCGAAGGTGTCACGGCGGGGCGAGAAGATTTTAGAGGTGCCGATCGACTACGTACCTCGAAACAAGTTGGCGGGGAAGAAGATCCGGTGGACCGATGCGCCGATTGCATTTTGGACTTTGCTCAAGTACCGATTCTGGGTAGGTTAGGGCTGCCTTGGGCGAGATGTCGCTCAAAGTCGCAAAGGCGCAAAGTGTCGTCTCACACAGAGGGCACAGGGGGCTCTCATAACCGCCTCCGACAGAGCCGTGTAAAGGCGCATAGAGCGAAGAAGACAAACGTAGAATTCGCCCTCTGTGCCCTCTGTGTGCGACACGGTTCTCTGCGTTCACCTAGTGCGCCCTCCCACTTTGCGGCCATTGCGCCTTGGCGTGAGGCCAAAACTATTGCGGCCGATCTGGAATCTTCGTCCTTCCGGTCGCCACTAGTCTCCCATCCGCGCACACCACCGACTGCAGCGTGAACGCGTCCAGTAGCCCCAGATCCTTCTGCAAGTCAACCACCGGGTTCATGGCGTCGAGCAGCACTTTTTTGGACATGTCATCCGCTTTCTGCCAGCCGAAGACAACGCGGGCATTGGCGAGATTCAATCGAAAGCCAGCGTTGATTTCGAGATCGGCGACGACGAGGAATTCGGTTTTGGCGATGAGGAATTCACCGTAACCTTCGACCCAGACCTTGCCCCGGTCTAGCTTGACCACGCACCGCTTAATCTCGCGGACCTTCTTTGGGATGAACTCGGCGAGGTCCTTTTCGAGGATGGTGACGACTCCGTCGCCCAGGCCGCTCTTCGAAAGGCGGATTTGCTTGCGCTTGAGGGCGAGGTCGCGGTCGAAGTGGCAATCTGGGATCACTGAGTTTAAGCTCTCAATACGCAGCCCCTGCAGGCGAAAGTCCTGCAGATTGATCCTCAGCTCACGAACGATTCCGGTTTTGGGGAGGCCGGGATCGGTGAAGAGGGGGAGGCCGTCGGTGCTGAAGTGCTCGGCGGAGATGGTGGCGCTTTTGAGATCGGCGAAGAACAGCCCAAACGGGTGATTAATCTTCGTTTTGACGGTGACTTTTCGGTCCGGGCCCTGGAGTTGCGCGAGGATGTCCTCGCTGGCTCGACGCTCGAACACGCGCACTTCCTTGGCCACGGCGCCGTAGCCAATCCCGAAGACGATCAGGGGAACCAGGATGCCCATCAGATGCGCCTCGTGATCGGAAAGGGATTGGACGTCATGGGCGTATTATGAAGACGAATGCCAAACCTTGATTTTGATGCCTCGTATGCCGCGCTAGAGTCCGGGTTTGGAGCGCGCCAGTTGACCGACGTGGGGTTGTGGATTAGCGGTGCAGACCGCGCCAGTTGGCTCCAAGGGCAAATCACGAATGACATTCGCTTGCTGAGCCCCGCGTCGCCCTTGCAGTTTTGCTTGTGTAGCCCGAGCGGGCAGATCGAAGCGATCGGGCGGCTTTATGAAGTGGCGGATCGATTTCTCATGATTTCGAGCCCGAATGGGGTGGCGGCGATGGTGGCCCGGATCCAATCCAACGTGATTTTGGAGGAGGTTGTGGGCGAACTGAGTGAGGAGCCGCTCTATACGGTTCAGGGACGGGGTGCTCTTCAGGGCGACGGCTTTTTGCACGACCGAACGGGGCGCGGCGGGCTCGATTGCTTCGGCGACCCTGGCGAGTTGCCTATTCTCGATGACCGTGCCTACACGGTGGCGCAACTAGAAGCGGGGATTCCGACCGAGGGCGTTGACACACAGCCACGAAGTCTGCCGCCGGAACTCGGGCCAGCGTTCGACCAGTCTCACGTGAGCTATCAGAAGGGGTGCTTTACGGGGCAGGAGATTCTCCACCGGATTTATAGTCGCGGCGGCCCTAGCAAGGTGTGGGTTGGCCTTCACTCGGAAGATGAGTTTGTGAGTGGAGGAGCCATCACGAGGGCCGAGCGCAGTCCTGCGTTTGGGTTCATCGGAGCGGCAACGCTTCGCAAGGACGTCGCCGTGCCCGGTACCATCGTAGAGGTTGAAGGGGTTCGCGCGACCGTGGTCGAGATGCCCTTCCTCCGGCCCTAATTGATCTCCTCTAGCCGCCTCTTGCTCATTCTGGTCGGCCTCAATGTGCTTTGGGGTCCGGTCAACTTGGCGGTAAGTTCCGCTCAGGAGACCATGAGCTCAGGCGCGATCCTGCTCACTAGGTGGGGATTATTCTGCCTGTGCGCTTGGGTAGGACTCGCGTTTCGGCCAGTGCGTAGCGCGCTTAGCGTGAAGTTTCCCGAGGGAAAGCAACGTGTCTACGCATTGCTAATCGGGTTCTTTCTCTTTGCCCCCGCTCACGCCATGTATTACGTGGGGCTTGAGAGCAGCAACACCGGAGTCACGATGGTGCTGAACACGACCGGCCCACTCTGGACCGGGTTGCTGGCGTTTTTGATCCTCAGTGAACGGGTGAGCGGGCGGCGATGGCTCGCAATCGCGGTCGGTGCGGTGGGTAGCTACGTGGTCAGCATGGGTTTCGCCGCCCCTGATTTCTCATCGGCGTCGACGTGGGGGAGCGTGCTTTATCTCGCCGGGGTGATCACGGAAACCCTCGCCATGGTTCTGGCGATCAAGATCATCCGCGATAGCAGTGGCCCAGGAACCCTGGCGTTCGAGGTCATTGGGGCGGCACTGAGTTGCTTGGTTTTGCCTTTGATTCTGCCAACGAAGATGAACCTAGTATGGGAGGCGCCCACGGGGTGGACCATCTTGTCACTCGGTTACTTGGTGGTCGTGGCGGGGCTGTTCTGCTTTGGGATGTGGTACCGATACGCGGAGCAGGCACCAATATCTCTGATGGTAGTTTCCATTGGCTTGCAGGCTCCAGTGGGAGTGCTGCTGGCGTTTTGGTTCAGGGGTGAGCCACTCACGTTCAACTTGCTCATCGGCACGGTGCTGATCCTCGGAGCGCTGGTTATTGCCTCTCGTGAGCAGACCACTCCGATATCGCCGGAGGCGATGCAGGCTTAGGCCGCTTTCTTCGACATGAAGTGAGCGGCCAATAGAAGCAACATCACTCCGAGTGCGATTCCGAACAAGATTTGGTTGGGCCACAGAACCGATAACTTGCGGCCAAACTGGCCCATGATCGCGAGGCAGAGCACGGTGGCTCCGATGTAGCCGACGCGCGGTTTGCTGGGGATTATCCAGAAGCAGACGAGGAGCAAAATTCCGACCGCTGCTCCGCCCATCAGAGAGGGCAAGCTGCCCTTTTTGGAGAACGCCTCAATCCCAACCGCGATATTGAAAAGTCCGTAAAGTCCGACGAGAATTCGAGGCCAGGGCATGCGTTTATTGTACCAGCGGCGAACCTAAGCTGCCTCGCTGCGAACCTGTCCCACGAACTCGACTTCGGCTCGGGCGGAGACTTCGTTGTAGGAGAGGACGTGGAGCTGCGGGATGTACCTTTCGAGCAGTCTTCGGAGCGGCAATCGGAGAGTGGCGGAGCAAAGGACCACAGCTTGCAATCCTTGCGCCATGGCGTTTTCGCTCTGTTCACGGATGTCCTTGATGAAGGACTGTTGGAACTGAGGATCGACGGCGAGTACCGCGCCTCCGGCCGTGATCTGAATGCTCTCAGAAAGTCGGCGCTCGAGCGGCGGGTCGATTGTGATGCAGTAAAGCTTGTTTTCGTGGTCGAGGTATTGGCGGGTAATCGTCCGGCTGATCGCGGATCTTACGAGTTCGCCCAACTGCTCTGGGTCCTTGACGCGGCCCGCGTAGTCGGCCATTGTTTCGAGCACGGTGACCATGTCTCGAATCGGGACACGCTCTCGCAAGAGGTGCTGAAGAACCTTCTGAATGTCGCCGATGTGGACGATGTGCGGGACCAGCTCCTCGACCACCGCGCTATTGACGAGCTTGGCGTTTTCGATAATCTGCTGGACCTCTTGGCGGCTCAGGAGCTCTGCGGCAAACGACTTGACGATCTCGCTCAGGTGGGTGCTGATCATCGCACTTGGTTCGATCACGGTGTATCCGCTTCGCTCGGCGATGTCGCGAACCGACGGTTCGATCCATAGGGCATCAAGCCCGAAGACCGGCTCTTTGGTCATCTGACCCGGGATGGGTTGAGTTACCGCGCCAGAGTTGATCGCGAGCAGTAAGTCGGGCTCGACCTCGGAGCGGGAGACTTCCTCGCCACGAACCTTGATGACGTAGGCGTTGGGGCCCAGAGTGATGGCATCGCGGATGCGGACGCTGGGCATGATGTAGCCAAGGTCAATCGCGATTTGGCGACGGGTCGCGGTGATTCGTTCCGGCAGGTCTCCCCCGGCTTTGGTGTCCGCCAATTTCGTGATTCCATAACCGATCTCAATCTCCAGCGGGTCAACGCTGAGTAGAGGCATGACGGCTTCCGGAGTGTGCGGGGCGGGTCCGGTGGGCAGGGCGGGGCCAGCCTCGTTTGGCTTGTTCTTGGGCTTGATAGCGAGAGCTTTCGCCATGGCGTCACCGTTCTTGCCGATGTATCGGGACATCGCGACGAGGCCGCCACCCACTCCGAGAAAAATCAGGGTCGGGAAGCCTGGTACGAATCCGAAGAGGCAGAGAAACACGCCGCTTGCCATAATCGCCTTTTCTTGTCCGGCGAGCTGGCTGAACACTTCGCCGCCCATGCCGCGCTCTTGGCCAGAACGCGTGACGAGCAAACCGCTGGCGGTGGAGATGAGCAAGGCAGGAATTTGGGAGACAAGACCCTCCCCCACGGAGAGGAGGGCGTACTTTTGAAGAATTTGGATGGCATCGCCTTCGCCTCGAAAGAACCCGACCGCGAAGCCACCGAGAAGGTTAATCGCAATGATCAGAATCGACGCCACCGCATCGCCCTTTACAAACTTGCTCGCACCGTCCATGGAGCCGTAAAAGTCGGCCTCCTGTTTGACTTCCTTTCGGCGAGTTCGTGCGCCATCTTCGTCAATGAGTCCTGCCGCTAGGTCGGCGTCGATCGCCATCTGCTTGCCGGGCATCGCGTCCAATGTAAAGCGAGCGACGACTTCAGAGACTCGTCCGGCACCGTTGGTGATGACCATGAATTGCACGATCATCAAAATCATGAACGCCACGAAGCCGACTACGAAGTCCCCGCCCATGACGAAGTTGCCGAAGGTTTGAATAACGTGTCCGCCTTCGCCCTTACCGAGGATCAACTTGGTGGCGGCAATGCTCAGGGCAAGCCTGAAAAGTGTGGTGACCAGCAATAGCGAGGGGAAGATGCTGAATCGCATCGGCTCCTCCACGTTCACGGAGCTTAGCAAAATGAGCACCGAGCTTGCGATTGCGATACACAGACCGAAATCAAGGAACCAGGCCGGTAGCGGCAAGATAAGCATCGCCACAACCACTAGGAGGCCAGCGCCCAGCAGAAGATCGGTATGCCGCAGGATTTTTTGCAACGAAGTCATAGGGCGTAGTTCGGGCCTATTGGTATTGTCGGCGTCCCTCCCGCTTTTTTGAGGGCTAGCAAGACGACGGGCCAGTATTTTTTCTGCTAGCACAGTTGCTGGACCGATGCTGTATGAATTGCGGGTTTCGTTGGTCCTAGTGATATCACTCGGGAATAAGCAATCTAGCCGGCCCAGTCGGCGGGGGATTAAGCAATGAAATCGAAGTGGGGATTGATTCTTGTAGGGTTGGCGATGGGGGTCGCCGGGCAGTCCATCGTGTGGCGCGGAGACCGGGGGATCACGCGCAGTCCAGACAGTGAGACTGAGGCTGCCCGCCCTGTGGGTTACATGCAATACAGCGGCACCCGAAACGACCGTGGCTCCGCGGTTCTTATCGGCGACGATGTGATTATCACGGCTGGTCACCAGATCCCGCCGTATGGTGCGACGGCCACGTTTACCATTGGGGGGCGCACTTATGAGACCACCGATTGGCGATTGCACACAAAGTATCGTCGAGCAGGGGCAAACGATGATCTGGCTGTAGGTCGACTCGTGGAGCGTGTCACAAATGTCGAACCTGCAGCGGTTCTCACTCGGACGATTCGTTCTGGGGTGGCCGTCACCATAAGCGGTTGTGGCGGTTCGGGGCCACAGGGTATGCCTCTGCAATGGAACTGGCAACCACTTACGGGGACAAACAAGCTTTCCTCCGTCTCGAACACGATGGTCAAAACCTCGTTCGACCGACCGGGACGCCACGCCACCGAGTACGAATCTCATCTCGTTCCAGGCGACAGCGGCGGGGGGATCTTTGTATTTGATGCAGGGGAGTGGCAGCTGACCGGGGTAGCGGTCAGCCGAAGCGGGGCCAACTATGGCGCCAGTTCGACTTTCGTTCGATTGCACAGGCAAACCACGTTTATTCAGCAATCTGGATTTTCGGATGGTCGATTGGGGCTGAATGTATCGCTTGGTGATTGGTCAGCATCCTCAGCTGAGAGGGCTACGACGGTGGAGATTCTTAATCCCGCTGATAATTCAGTTTTGCAAAGTTTCGTTGGGGGACTCACGCCGGAGGGCGGGATTTCACTGCGCAGTACGTATCGAGGCTTGGTGAAAGTTCGGGTCCGAACGCACGGTTGGCTTTCGACCACGCTCACCGGAGTTAGCCTTCAGGATGATTTCATGCCGACTCTGAACGTGGGTCTGGTGGGTGGGGACGCCAATCGAGATAACCGGGTGGACTGGGTGGATCTCAACTTGGTAAACAGCTATTTGGGCTCGATCGGGGTGCTTGACGCTGACGTTAACGGCGACGAGGTTGTCGATTCTCTCGATCAATCCATCGTCCAGGCAAATCTCGGTCAGTACGGCTCGTAGTCCAGGATCGTCGCTCTGTGGCACTCGGATTCGGGGTATCCTCCCGGATTCGAGTGCGCTCGTAGCTCAGTGGATAGAGCATCAGCTTGCGGAGCTGGGGGTCGGAGGTTCGAGTCCTCTCGAGCGCGCCATTCCCGCGTAATCCCCGCAAAAGTTCAAGCTTCAAAGCTTGGGTTTGGCACATTCCTTTCGTATAATAGGGAAGGTCCATGCGAATCCTTCTCTTATCTTTGTCGGCGGTTGTGCTTTGCGCATCGGCTCAAGCGGTCACTCGACTCGTGAATGTGAGCGATTCGGAGTACCAGGCTGCAGCCGTAAACGTCCCGATTGCCTGGTTGCAGTACACGGGCGATAGCTCGTTTACTACCAGCGGAGTTCTCATTGGGGATCAGTTCTTATTGTCTGCGGGACACTGCTACCGATCGGGTAATCACACCGCTAAGATCGGTGGGCAGACCTATACAATTGTAAGCTGGACGCCGCACCCCTCGTGGAATCTCAGCACTCCCGATTATCTAGCGGGGTTCGATTTTTCCGTGGCTAGGCTCGACCGTAGAGTAACGAATCTCGCTCCAATGCCGATTCACTCTGGGGCCGTTGCGTCCAACTCTGCGATCTCGGTAACCAGCGCAGGTGGCACAGGACTCGGCGATGGCACCCAGTTTGCCTTCCCTTGGGGACCTATTCCTGCATCCTGGCCCCTACGGAGCATGACCAATCTCGTCGATCTCGACGCTACGCTCCCCAACATCTTTCTTACAGACTTTGATAACCCGACGGGTACTAGCAACTCTCTCAGCTTCCTCATGTCGCTTCCGGCAGCCACTGCCCGCGAAGGTAACTTGATTTACGGGGACAGCGGCGGCCCTGCGACATCCCTAATTGGCGGTATCGAGCGGATCGTCGGTGTGTGTTCCGCACTTGGAGACCAAAGTGGAAACAGCGTCCTAGGTGACTACGGCGATATATCTCTTTTCTCCAAAGTTTCGACTGCATTCGCCTGGATCAATTCCACCGCGTGGCAAGCTGGCCGAGTTGCGGGGAAAATTAACCTTGGGGATTTTGTGGGGGCGGCTACTTTGCGTACCGCGACGATCCAGTTGCGCGCTCCCGGCAGTCAGGTGACACTCGAAACGTTCACCGTGCCGCTCGCCATTGACCGGGGCTTTTCGTTTGTGACCGCTCGACGCGGCCTGACGGATATCCGCATCTCTGTTCCTGGCTTCAACTCGCGAGTTTTGAGTAATGTCAACATCACGAACACGGCCCCAGGCAACCTCGTGACGTTGCTCCCTAATGGCGATCCTGACCTCAGCGGGGAAGTGGACGCGGCGGACATCGACCTAGTCATTGCCAACTTTGGTGCGACCACTACGGTTGCTACGCTCGGTGACCTCGATGGGTCGGGTGAAGTGGATGCCGCCGACATTGACATCACAATTGCCAACTTTGGCCAGACCGGAACGCCTTAGAAGCGCAACTGATATTCCATTCGGAATGTCCAGTTGTCTTTTCGCAGGTTCGTATCTCGCAGTCGCTGCCAGCTCACGTTGCCCGCGCTGAAGTTGAAAATCTGATTTGGGCCAGGGCGCTGACTGAACTCAAGGGAGTACCGGTGCATGGTTCGACGGACGCCCGCTTGGTCCCCTTGCTCTAGCCCGTACGAAAGTCGAAGCGGGGAAGGGTTCTTGGCGTTGAGAGTCATGTTCACCGAGGCGATACGGCTCATCTGACGAGTTTGCTCATTGATGCGCTCTTCCCAGTTAAATCCAAAACGAGTGTTGCTGGTCTGATTGTTTTGGTTTAGCTTCCAGGCCACGGTCCGAATCGGTTGCACAACCGATCCAAGTAAGGCGTCGCCGCGCTGCTGCTCGGGGTAAGTCTGGGTCTGGTAGGTGAGGTCGAATCCTCGAATAAAGCGGCCCGTCAAGCTCACGTTGCGGATCATGTACTGCTGATCGAAAGGCATCGTGCGAAGCTTGATCATCGCGTCAATGGCGAGCTTTCGCTTGGGGTCGTTGCTGGTCGCGATGCGGAAGCTGCGATCAACAGCGCGTTGGCCGCTCTGGTGGACTTGGCTGGTGTAGTCAAACCCGAGTTGGAGGTCTCCAATTCGACCGCCCATGGAGCCAATTTGGCTGTCTCGTTGCCAGGCGTTGTAGTCGCGGACGGTATCGGTGCCTACATTGAAACGGAAGTCCTTGAGGAAGCCGAGCTGAATTGGCTTTGAGGTTCCAAGTTTAAAGTTGCCAGTTGACTTGTCGCGCTGATCGTCCCATCGCTGGTGCTGGTAGTTCGCTCCGCCAAAGGCTAATCCGCCGATTTCGCCACCGGTAAGACTCATGGTCGAGTTTAGAGTGCCGTTTTGGCCCAGCTCGCGTGCATAGCCATAGGTGAACTTGACCCCGCCGCCCAGGTTGACCCAGAAGCCGTAGTTGCGACGCCTCTCGTTAGGGCGATCGCCGGTTCGCTGGATGTTGACGTCGGTGACGCTGACCCCCGCGTTCTTGATTACTCCGGTGCTGACCGTGTGCGCGCTTACCGTTTCGCGATTTCCGTCCGAATACTCGGTTCGGCTCTGCTCCGTGCGTAGGCTAGTCTTATCGTTAAGCTGAGCTTCGGCGGTGAAGGAGTTTCGCGTGCTGTCCGGCGCGTCGGTGGATTCGCCGCCATTTTCAATCATCTCGCGTTCGAAACTCACTGCGCCGAGGCCGGTGAAATTTCTGGAGATCAACAGGCGATCAATGGATTGATCGAGGAGCATCGTGCCCGGATCTGTCCACTGGTTAGAGTAGCGGTACCACTGAAGTTTGGTGTCCTTGTCCAAATCCCAGGCCAGGAGCGATTCGGCTACCGATCGCTTTTGGGCCAGCGAATCGTTTTGGGCCTCGACCATGTTCATTCGGACGTTGAGTCCGCGCATGAGCATCACGTTTACCAGGAGTTGGCGCTGCTCTTGCCCGATCATCTGACCCAGCATCTCTCGCTCAGGGTCTACCAATTGCGTAATGTTGAAGAACTGGGGGTCTACGTTTCGCTCGACGTAGCTGATCTGCAGCTTCGGATCGTTGATTCTAAAGCTACGTCGGCTGGCTTCGTTGTCGCCAAGTTGCGCCGACATCTGGCTGGCTTCAACCGTGCCGGCCTTGCCGAACTTGGTAGAAAACGACATGTCCGTCTTGCTCAGACCGATAAGGGAGCCGAGGCGCTCGCGCTCGAAGCCCATCAAAGAACTGACTTCGACGAGATTCTCGCCTAACGATTGGTGACGGTAAGAAAACTTGGTGTTTGGCGCAGAGATCGCAAAGGAGGTGAGCCGACCAGTGTCGTTGGCTCCGCCGATCAGCATGTCAGAGGCTGAAAATCCGATTCCGCGTCCGGGAGAAAAGGTGATGCGCTGCGAAGAGCGACTGATGCCGGTGTTACGACCAAACCACTGGCGATCTTCCGGTCGAGTTTGCACTCCGGTCGGCTCGTACATCGCGGCGATCCGGGCGATGTTTTCATTCATTTCGCCTTCGGACTGTCGCCCTGGACCATCGAAGCCCGCGTCATTCGAGAACGCGGAGCGATCGTAAGTCCAATTGCTTCCGGTGAGTGACAGGTTGAGCACTTCGAACTCTCCGGCTTCTCCGGCCATGGAGCTGGAATTGAACTTGATCGAAGGGATGCCCTTGGACGTGGATTTGAAGTCGAGAGTCAGCGCACGACGAGAAATGCCTTGCTCGCGCGCAAGTTGCCCTGCATCAGCTTGGCGCACGCCCTGGAAGCGGCTAAAGCCGGCGTCCACGCTTTGCGTTCGGTAGCCGAGCTTTACCGTTCCCGTCTCGAGACCGAATTGGGTGCGCATCACGCCGTTGTCGGAGGCGTCATTCACCCCGAACTGGCTGGCATTGAACTTGGTCCCCCGCTGGTCATATTGGAAGCCAACTTGCTGAGTCTCAAGGCCCGCTTCTCGCTGCAGAAGCTCGCGGTCGGTCTCCCGCAAGTCACGGAATCGGGTGAACCCTTGGTCCACTTTTCGACCATCAAAATTAAGTGCCCAGCCTTTGCCTTGCACGCCAAAAGACTGCGTGCGGATGGAGTTGCCCTTCTCGCCGACGACCTGATAGTTTTGGCTGAGCTTGAGCGATCCTGCTTGGATGCCCTGCATGCTTAGGCCAATTCGCTTGAGTCCGCGTTCTTTGGTCAGCTGGTCGATACTCTGTTGGGAGTAGCCGCTCTCAGCAAAAGCGGCGAATCCGGTGAAATTTCGGTCAATGGACTGGTACTGGAGGCTGATATCGCCGCCCGCTATTTTGCCGCCAAGCTCTTGAACGATCGCTGTACCAGCTTGAGAAGTCCCTGTCTCAGCCCCACCATCGCCCATGAGGGATTGAGAGCGAATGGATTGCCGACTGCTGTAGGCAAACATCCCGTTCATCTTCAGGCCAGAACCGGGCGCGAGGCCAAAGCTGTTGCGCATCGCGTAGAGGTCAGATCGCATGACCGAGCCATCGGATCCGCGCTCCGCCATACCGAGGCCCATCATCACGGAATTGCCTTGCCCGAAGCTGAGTTTAAGCTGGGAGACGCCTTGCCCGAATTTTGCAGTGGTGCTCTTTGCCAGGGCGGGATCGTACCGATAAGACACTCTCAAGGTTTGACCTGGCTTGAAGAGAGTCTTCAGCAAGATCATCCCAGTTGGATAGTCGACCCTATATTCTGACCACCGCTTTAGCAGCCGGCCGTCAAGTTCAACCGATTCGCTATTTTGAACAACCCCAGGGTGTCGCAGGGGAACGCTGGGCGACGCGGTGTCAATCTTGATGAAATCAAAGGCTGCAGTACCACCCAGAGGAGCCTCCATTGGCTGCTCCGGCTCCGAATACGCACGAACGGGCTCCTGTGCAACGCCAGTCATTGGCAGTGCGCAGGTCAAAAGGGCCGTATAGACCAGCTTTTTTCCTTTCATGTTCCCCTACTAGTATTATGGGCTCAGAACGCCCAAAAGTTTCGTTTAAATTGCAAGTTCATTTGAACTTAGTCAATTTGTGCCTGCGAATCGGGTTCGGGTATCATCCTCACCACGACCGGACGTAGCTCAATGGATAGAGCATCAGTCTTCGGAACTGAGGGTTGGGGGTTCGAGTCCCTTCGTCCGGGCCATAGAAATTCTGAGAGCCCCGCACCATATGGCGCGGGGCTCAGTTCGTACTGGGCCTAGTTGTCTACGCCACCGAAGTTGGCGATGACAATGTCAATGTCGGCTGCGTCCACTTCATCGGAGAGGTCAACGTCACCACTGGTCGGTCCAACACCCGTCTGCCCGAAGTTGGAGATCACGAGATCGATATCCGCTGCGTCCACTTCGCCGGAACCGTCCACGTCTCCATTTTGCATGTTGGCCGCGACCTCGAAAGTGCCGTGGTCGGTGATATTCACCGCCACTCGCTTCTTCAGCCATGAGCCGCCGTCGATGATCAGATCGTAGCTGCCGCGAACGTCTGTTGCCATCTGGACATTGATTTCACCAGCTGCCGAAGCGCTGACAGTGAAGGCGGAAACTGCGCTGTTGGTGTTACCACCGGTGGGAACTAAGCTAACCGAGAAGGGGACAGTTGCAATCGCCGCAGGGTTCACGATATCGCCGAGCTTCGGCAATATCTGGAGCGACCCGACGGGGTAGGCGCGCACGCTGACTTCGTCTACCCAGACGTTTTGCGCTTGATTTTCTGTCGGATTGATAACGACGCAATCCACTTTTCTTTGAGCAGGGAGTGCGGATGGGTTGATATCCCAAGCGCCGTGCAGTCTGCTGTCGACGAAGAACTCGGATCGGCGCACATTGTAAGCCATCGTCATTTTCTTCCAACCCGAGGTGCGCCTGTAGTCTGGCCCAACTCCAAAGAAAAACCACTGGGGTGCAGACGGTCCAGCAGTCGGGGTTGTTGCCCCCGTGGTGAGACCATTGGGTGATATCACTGATATGAGGCGCCCAGCGTAGTGATTTCCGAGATTTTGAAGCGCAGGAGCGGCACCGAACCAGTTATTTCCGGAGAAGCCTTGACCAAATGTTGTATTCGCCGAGTTCCAAGTGCCAAGCGCCGCGATCTGATTGACTCCTGTGAAAGGGGTAACGCCGTCCGAGTCTCGTAGAGCCATCCAAAAACGCTGGCCCAGGATGCTATCAAGTCCCGTGGTAGGCACACCCGCTTCACCATAAACGTCGTAGTAGTAGTAGGTGAGAAGAATAGTCTCGCTGAGCGTCTGCTCGCGAGGAAACTGGGCTGCGTAACTGATACGTGATAGTCTAGACGGATCCGTTACCGGTAGCGTGCTATCACGCGCAATGTTTTTCATGGCAAAGTTGCCTTTGTACACTCGCTCGGTGGCACTTGGTGAAATGATAACGGGCGCAATGGAACCGGTTCCATTAGAAGATGTAGCCGTCGCGGTGAACGGGAAGTTACCGAAACTGTTCGATTCGAACCCGTCATACACCAGGACTTCGGGAGTAATGGTGGTTTGCGAGTAGGCAATGCTCGCTGAAATGCCGGACAGCACCAGAGCTGTCGTGAGTCGTGTTATGGGTTGCATGGAGGTTCCTCTGTGAACAAAATGGCTAACTACGTGACGATGCCACGTGGCTACGGTTAGAATACGGCAAATCGAGTCCCAACGTAAAGGAATTCAGATCAAATCAGGCAATTCCAGCAACGCATACAGCACAAATCCCCGAAACCTAGCAAGGTTGCGGGGACTAGAAGCTAGCGAACTGGTCAGACGCGGTCGTACCGACCCCGCTCGCTATTTTGCCTAAACAGGGTCTTGGCGCCCTTGGCCACCGACGCATCAAAGGACTTCGAATCATCCTTGTCTGGGGCTTTGCCGTTGACCGTCTTGACGGTGAACATCGCCTTGCCGGAGGCCACGGTCCAGGTGCCGGTCACCTTGCGACCGGTCGCGGTCGCGTTGTCGTCCCAGGTGAACGTGCCGTCCGCGTTCACGGTGATGTAGTTATCGGTGGGAAACACGGGCTTGCCTCGCTTCTTCAGCATCGCGGCGAACTTCGCATGCTTGGCTCGGTTCTCAGCGTCCATAAATCGCTTCCACTTACCCACGAAGTCGGCCTTTTGAGCGGCTTTGTTGACGTTAGGTGGATCCTTTTGAACTGGCTTTGCCGCGGGTGTTGCATTCACGTTCCCGCGCTTTGCGGGGTCGACCGGCTTTGCGGTGAGGGGTTTGGCGTTCTGTGCCTCAACCTTCGCCATGTCTGCTTCCTTTTCACTGGAGGCTTTGCTATCGGCGACATCATTCTTGCTTGCGGCGGTAGCGGCTTCTTCCTTCGTCGCGGGCCGGGCAGCGTCGGGTTTTCCGACGGCTGGTTTGGTTGCGGCCGTCGTCTCCGACTTTCGGTCGGGTGCGGAAGTGGTGGGCGCTGGCTCCGCAGTAGCGGAATCCGGCTTCGCATCGGGCGTTTCGACGCTGGTCGTCTCTGTGGTCTTCGCCGGAGTTTCCGGATCGGTCTTCGGTTCCTCGGTAGGAGTACAACCGACGACTATCGCGGCAAAAAACGTCGCAAGGCCAAGGTATTTCAATTTATTCATGATCAATCTCAAGCTCTATATTCGGAAATTATCGCCGATTCACTAGTCGTCTTCAACGGGGGAGGCGGAAAAACTGTTCCCGGCTCACCAACGAGTCTCTACCGTGAATTCTAGCCTTTTAACCTCGTCTGCCTTTACCGCGACGAGGAATTGTAGCGTATTAGCATCAAGTTTCTCGAACGGGAGATTGTTTCCCGAGATGCGGAAGTCACCCCAGAATCGCTCGATTACCGTCACGACGTCGGCGGTTGCCTTGCGGTTTCGAATCTCCACCACGAACGTCTCTGTAGCCCCGTTAACCTCGCCCTTAGCATTTCGCAGAGCCGTGTAAGCGGTGCGCTTCCGCTCCACTACCACGTCGAATGCCTGCCCGACGACCAGGCTGACCAGCTCGTTTTTTGGGGTGTGCTCAATCTGGTCTTCGCCCAGAAGTTGCAGCGAACCAGTCGAGTCGCGCTGATAGACTTTCAATTTGCCCTTCGGCAAAGGCATGCCCAGCTTCGACGCCTCGTTGTTCAGGAACTCGATGCGGATTTGGGGCTTCATTGGTCCGGTGCCAACCTCGCCCTGCTGCGGTCGCCATCCGGTGTAGCGTCGCATGGGGTCAATGATGAGTCGCTTTGTGACGGGTACGGCGAACGCTTCGAGCAAGGACACTTGCTTCAATTCGTTGTTTTTGATCGTGGCCGGACGTTGAAGCGTGTATAGGTGATAGTCGGAAAACTGTTCCTCTTGGAATGCCTTAGAATCCGACCGAGCCGCCATCATCGGCGCACCCCGCCCGTCAGCCTGGCGGTCTTGAATCCGCTGAACATCCCCCGCCAGCAGCTTCAATTTGGCGTCCCTGTAGGTGGCCCCGCTCTGATTGTTGAGGCTAACCCAGCCTTTCAGGTCACCGACAGTACCGTTCTTTTCAAGGGCCAGCACGTAGTCGCTGCTCCAGCCGATGCCTTGCGTCAGATAGGAAAGCTCAATCGTGTTTGTGCCAGCCTGTTTTGATTCAAGGTCCCAAACCAAGGTGGGTCGGCTGATGAGTCCGTCAGGGATGCTGTCCACGCTAATTTCTCCGCTTGGGTTGAGCAAAATTCGGCCGTCGTCGGTTCGAATCACCATGCCGTTGTAAACCATGCGACCCTCGTCACCAACGATATTGGTCGGGGCGCTCATGAGAACTCCCTTGATCGTCTCCTTTGCTCCGTTTGGCAGGATGCGGTGGAACGTAACGCTCTTGCCGACCGCCTTCGCTAGGATCGCCGCGACGCTGATCAGGTCGTACTGATAATTTTGTTCGAGGACGGTAAAGGACCCCGGAGCACTCATGCTCTTGACCGAAACACTTGAGGGCTCGATACGCTCCGCGACATCTTCGACCTCAACGAGTTGGCGACCGGCCTTCAGATCCATCGTTCGCGTCTCTTTGACTAGCGCGAAGCCCTGATTGTAAACGGTCACTTCCACGGCGCTTGGCGCACCCGCGGTCAACATTGCACTCATAAGCATGGCATTCAGCATTTCATCTCCAACATCTTGCAGTGATGAAGACGGTTTGCGAGATCAGGGAGTTACATTTTGGGCGCGGGCGATGATCAGGTCAGCAACTTGTTGGGGAGTGAGCCCGAACGTTTCAATGGCCAACGCATCCGGCACCCGCCGAAGCGGTGAATCTTGGCGGTTGATGTCCCGCGAGTCCCGCTCTGCGATCTGAGCCATCAGGTCGTTGAGCTCCAGCTCGGTCCCCTTCGCTCCGAGCTCAAGGCGCCGCCTTTCCGCTCGCTCTTCGATGCTGGCGGTGAGGTAGACCTTCACTTCGGCATCGGGCGCGACGACGCTGGTTGTGTCCCGCCCTTCGAGAACGTAGCCGCCTTGGGCGACGATGGCCGTCTGCCGGCTAGCCAAGATTTTCCGAATCGCGGAATGCGCGCTGAGTGCACTCGCGAGGTGACTCATCTCGGGGGTCCGAATGAGGTCGGTCACATCCTCGCCGTCTAAAATCACTCGCTGAGGTTCGCCCGCCCCGAACTCGATCACCGACTTCTCGGCAATTGCCGCGACCTGGTCAGCTTGGGATTCTTCGAGATCTGCACGGGTTGCCAATAGTGCCACGCACCGATACATTGCGCCGGTATCCAGATATTTTAGGTTCAAAGCCCGGGCGACCAGCTTGGCGACGGTGCTTTTGCCCGCGCCAGCAGGCCCATCGATGGCCACCACAATCTGCCTATCGGACAACGAGTAACTCCATGTGCTTTTCAAAATCCGGGTAGCTGGTGGCGATTGAGTCTGCCCCGTGGATGGTGGTTTCGCCGCTGGTCGCGGCAAGTCCCGCAATCGCCGCGGCCATCGCGATCCGATGGTCTCCGTCGGCGTTGATCGTACCACCCACCAGCGGAGTCGGCCCATGGATGATCATCCCGTCGTCGAGAGTTTCCACCTGAGCTCCCATCGCGTTTAGAAACTCCGCCGTCTTCGCGATCCGGTCGCTCTCTTTCACTCTTAGCTCCGCGGCGCCTCGAATCTCTGAGGTGCCCTGGCACTGGGTTGCCATCACCGCGAGCACAGGTATCTCGTCGATCAGCCTCGGAATCTGATCGCCATCAAGGAAGAACGGCGAGATTGCCTTGCAGTCGCGCAGGACAAGATCAGCCACTGGCTCACCGAGAGAATCACGTTCGTTTTCCCGATCCACCATGATGTCGCTCTGCAGGAACGCATTTAAAATTCCGGTTCGAGACGGGTTCACGCCCAGGTCGCACACCACCAGCTCTGAGCCAGACAGAATCGTGGCGGCCACCATCCAAAACGCCGCGCTACTAATGTCCGCAGGAACTTCGAACTCAAACCCCTCGAACTCAGCTCGTTCGACGCTGGTCTTCAATCTCTCCCGTGCCAACGGAACGCCCAGGGCAGTCAGCATCCGCTCGGTGTGGTCACGGCTTAGACTCGGCTCGGTCACGGACGTGACGCCGTCGGCGTTTAGTCCCGCTAGCAAAATGCTGCTTTTGATCTGCGCGCTCGCGACAGGAGAGAGGTAACTGATGCCTTTCAGGCTGCCACCCTTCACGGAGAGGGGAGGGCGGTCGCCCTCAATCTCCGCACCCATCAACCGAAGCGGATCGGCGATTCGTCCCATCGGGCGGCGGCTCAGGGAGTGGTCCCCGACTAATGTCGCAACTAGCCCCGGTTGAGAGGCGATCACACCCGACAAGAGCCGCATCGTCGTGCCGCTGTTCCCGCAATCGAGTTCTTCTTCAGGTGATCGGAATCGAGCGGGCTTGAAGATGAGGTGCTCTCCCTCGGCCTCCACGTCTAACCCCATCTGCATGAGACAGCGCAGAGTCGCGACGCAATCCGCGCCGAGCAGGGGAAATTTGACTCGCGATGGGGAGGTCGCCAGCGCTCCAAAGATCATCGCCCGGTGGGTGAGCGACTTGTCCGAGGGGGGGCGGATCGCCCCGACGATGCGCTTGGCGGGTTGCACGCGGAGTGTCGTCACGCCCTACTTGTACCTGCAATCGACGGCGGGCTTGGCGCGGTTGCCTTCGGACGGGTCATGATTTACCAATGCTTGCTGGCGTTTTGGCGGTCCAAATGATTCAGTCTCCTACCCCTAACTTGAACGAAATCGCGAAGAACGCGTACGTTTCAACGAAGGTCGCTCTGCCGAAAGAAAATCTGAAGCCGGCCGACGTCGCGATCACGATTCACCAACTCGACCGCGCGACCTCGTCTTGGCAATCTGGGAGCATGAACGGCGCCGACCTAATTTATCCCGCCAGCGTGGTGAAGCTCTTTTGGCTAGCCTACTTATCTCACCTAGTGGCTGAAAAAAAGCTAAAGCTGACCCCGGAAATCTTACGTGCAGCAAGGGACATGATTGTCGACAGCAACAATGATGCGACCGGTGCAATTGTGAACGTTACCACCGGTGCCCTCCCCGGCCCTGAAATCGAAGGGAAGGGATTTCGGGACTGGGCCGACCGCCGGTTGGCCGCCAATAAGTGGTTTGAGACGCAGGGAATTGCCAGGCAAAACGTGATCAACCGAACCTATAACGAAGGCCCATACGGCAGGGAAGCCCAGATGATCAAGCAGTACGGCCGCAATGCCAACAGCACGGAAGCGACGGCTCGCCTCATGTCGCAGTTAGCGCTAGACACCATGGTCAATCCCGAACAGTGTGCCTGGATGAAGGGTTTCCTCAAACGAGAAATTCCCGCGTCAGGGAAAACGGCGGATTCGCAGACTTTAGGCTACATAGGTGAAGTGATGCCGCGCGGAACCCAGCACTGGTCGAAGGCGGGGTGGACCAGCGAAGTCCGGCACGACGTGAGCTACAACATAATGCCGGACGGGCGTGAGTTCGTTTTCTGCATCTTCACTCGTCGTCCCAACAACGAACTCGTCCTTCAAACGATTGCCGTCGAAGTGCTGAAGTCGCTCGGATACGAGGCCAACGCTCCGAAGAGTTAGAACTCGTCTTTGGGCACTTCAAGCTTGCCGTCGGTGATTTCTGCGCGTGCAGCTTCCACCTTTTGCATCGCATCGGCGGGAACCTGCCCCGCTAACGCCGGGTTTAGTTCGAAGCCAATGGCGCCTTTGTCCATACCGAAGAGCTGCACGCCACCAACATACGACCCTTCCTTGACCGACTTCGCCAGCGCGATGAACGCGGGCTTGGCGATGATGGTCGCGCTCGCCAAAACTCGTCCGCTGGGGTTGTCGTTTTGGTTGAGATTGGCCCCCATCGCGTAAATGCCCTTCTCCTTAGCGGCATCGAAAACGCCTTGGGCCGACTGATTGGCTTGGTGAATCAGCACGTCGGCGCCTTGGTCGGCGGCTGACAGGGCCGCTTGCTTCGCGGCCTGAATGTCCGCGTTCATCGCGATGCTCATCTTAATGACTTGGATATCTGGCTTGACGGATTTTGCTCCTGCTTCAAAGGCTTTGAATGTCGAAGCAATGCTGGGGATACCATCAATGCCCACGGTGGCGATCTTTCCAGTCTTGGACATCTCCGCTGCCAGGATGCCGGCTAAGTAGAATCCCTGCTCCAAATAGAACCGGAAAGCGCCAGCATTGGAGGCAAATTTGCCGCCGCTGGAACTCACAAAAGCTGTGTTTGGGAAGTCTTTGGCAAGCGCGACACCCGGGTCGTTGTATTCAAATCCATGCCCGATAACTAGTTGGTAGCCGTCCTGCGCGAAGCTGCGCATCGCGTCCTTGATCTTGGCCCCGGCGGCGACTTCGTTGGCGGTTTTAGCGCCGTAAGTGGCTTCGATGCCCTTGAGTCCAGCGTAAGCCATCGCGCTCCAACCCGCGTCACTCACGGGTCCGGGGGTGATAAGTGCGACCTTGAAATCGCCTTCGACTGGCTTCATGCTCGACCCTGCGGGGGCCAATCCGCTCGATGATTTGCTTGACTCAGGCTCAACTGGGGTGCTGGGAGCTGGGGCACATCCGGCGATCGCGATCGACAAGCCAACTAAAGAAATCCATTTTGCATTCATAGCTTCTGACTACGAATCCTACCCGCGAAAAATTTTTCGTTCAAGCATGAAAACGCCCCAGGCGCATCAAATGCGGAGGGGCGTGAACAGCTCAGATATCAGGGGTGGTGAAAATTTCGTCTTCGGGACGGTAACCGTCGAGCATGAACGCGAGCGGAACGGACGCCTCCTCTGGGAGCTCATATCCGGTCACGATCAACGGGATGAACTCAACTGATTCGTCGAAGACCGGGTTGCTAAGCGACATGAAGGTGACTGCCCTCGCGCCCATTGCTAAGGTTGTCAGAGCCAAGATCAGAAGGATTCGCTTAACCATTTTTTCACGTTGTACGATATCTCTGACGCTTCTACTACTCGCAAAGATCGCAACTCTCATTCCAAATGGCGATATTCCGTTGACTTTCCGTGCTTTCGGCTGGAATTGTCGGGCTATCGCCGATTTTGCACGGAAAAACACCAGGGTCATCCGCCCTGGTATTGGAGGGTGCCCCCGGTTAAGTCAGGGGGCTTACACGAGGTTTATCTAATCGTTGGGACGCGGTCGTAGCACTCATTCGCTTGACCGGGATATTTCTCAAGCAACATTTCTTTCGTGAAGATGAAATCTTCGCGTCGGTAGTTTGCAAGCTCAAAATCGTGCCTCAGTACGATGGCACCGGTTGGGCAGGCTTCTTGGCAATAGCCGCAGAAGATGCAGCGGATCATGTTGATCTCGTACCGCACGGCATATCGCTCGCCGGGGCTGTACCGTTCTTTGTCCGTGTTTTCCGCGGCTTGAACGTAGATGCAACGCGCTGGGCATGCGCCTGCGCAAAGGGAGCAACCAATGCACTTCTCCAGACCCGAATCGTAACGCACCAAAAAGTGCCGCCACCTTGTTCGTTCGTATTGCTCGCGGCGCTCTTCCGGGTAATTGATCGTTACCTTCGATCGGCGTAAACGTCGGGCAGTTATGCCAAAGCCAGCGAGAATCGGCTTTGCGACGTCGCGGAACATGTCGAGGCTCATCGCTTCGAAGCCTCCAACTGGCGAGCGTTCACTTCGATGATGCGAAGGTCGCCGAAGTTCTTGGCCTTGCTCTTCTTAATTTTCTCTTGCAACTTCAAAATCGCATAAATCAGCGCGTCTGGAGATGGCGGACAACCCGGCACATACACGTCCACGGGCACCACTTGGTCAGCGCCTTGCACGATGGCGTAGTTGTTGTAAACGCCGCCGCTGCTCGCGCACGCGCCCATGCTGATCACCCATTTGGGCTCTGGCATTTGGTCGTAAATCTGTCGAAGAACCGGAGCCATTTTCTTACTCAGGCGGCCGGCGATGATCATGACGTCGGCTTGGCGCGGGGTGGCGCGGAACGCTTCACTGCCGAATCGAGCCAGATCGAAGCGGCTTCCCGCTGTGGACATCATTTCGATGGCGCAGCAGGCAAGACCAAACGTGAGCGGCCAAAGTGAGTTGGCTCGAGCTTGGCTGAGCAAAGTCTCAACCGTGGTCACGACCACGTTGCCCCCTTTTTGGATGTCCCCCAAAACGGGAGAGGAGCTGTCATGCAACACGACGGTTTCAATCTTTTTTGGCATAGCCGTAGGTAGATACGAGTTTACCCACCGATCCGGCGCAGATTCGGAGGCTACTGACCGTCAATGAAGAGCCGGCGGACCGCATGCCCGTCTTCGTTCACGAGGGCATCTTCCATCGCGTCCAGTCGGCTTCGCAGCTCCTGGATGGCAACGATGATTTCGGAGCGGTTGTGAAGCATGATCTGGCTCCAGAGCTCCACATTTCCGCCCGCAACACGGGTGAGATCGCGCCAAGAGCCGCCTGCGACGTGGGCGAAAGTCAACTCCCGACCTAGGCAACCGAGCAAGTTGGCGAGAACGTTCGGGAGATGGCTCAAGGTGGCGACGTGGCGATCGTGCTCGTCGGGCGCCATGTGGACCGGAATCGCGTCGAGGGCAAAAATCATTTGCTCGATTCGCTTCACCGCCGACTCGTCGGTGTCGAACGGCGTTAGGATCCAGTGGGCATCCACAAACATGTCGGCACTCGCGTGCTCCAACCCGTTGCTTTGATGCCCTCCCATCGGGTGGCCTCCCACGAATCGGTGCTTGATCCCTTCGGGCAGCTCCTCTAAAATTGAACCTTTGACGCTGGCGCAGTCGGTGACAGCGGTCTCCTGGTCGAGGTGAGGAAGGATTCGTTTGAGCCAGGGTACGACATCGTCGGGCGGTGTGGCGATGACCCAAATATCGACGGAGGAGGCGTCGGCCTCGAAGTCCAGCTTGCGGGAGACAAAGTTCTTGTCGATGGCCTCGCGCATCCGATCAGGATTTGCATCGTAGCCGAGGACTTGGGTGGCGAACCTAGATTCAAGAAGGCCCCTAGCGATGGACCCACCGATGAGACCGGTGCCGATGACGGCAACGATCATTGAATCTGAGTTCATCCGGTCGAGGTTTTCCATCCTGTACAGTCAACGCTCGTAGGCCATTATTCGGCCACTGCAAGCACTACGTAGACTATGCCCATGAAGTTGACGCCATTGTCGAAAGCCCTGCGCATGAGTAGTTTGACAGATTGCGACGCAATTATTGACCGCTCACCGTGGCAAATTGGGCAAGATCAAATTTTGCACTTGCTGGATTACTTTTTCCGCAAACTCGGCCTCCAATCCCCTTGGTGCTGCGTCTGGTGAATCTAGCATGAGCGGCATCTCCCAATCGGACGCGAATGGTTCGGGCAATCGTTCGGGGCAGTACTGGTCGGCAAAGGTGGCGACTGCGGCGAGCCACATTCTTGGCACAGTGGTGAGGCAATAACCGCCACCTCCGAGTACGACGGTCGGAAGTCGTAAGTGATGAAGGTGATGAATGAGACGAAGCCAATCTTGGGCGAGGCAATTGATTCGCGCCAAGGGGTCGAGGTAGTGAGCGTCCGTGCCGCATTGCACGACCAAAGCCTGAGGCTGGAACTGATCAATGGCGGGCAAGATGGTCTGCTCGAAGGCGCGGAGCCAGACGTCGCCGCTGGTCCCGGGGGCAAGCGGCACGTTCACTGCCGCTCCGGAAGGCCCGACGTCTAGCACTCCGCCGGTACCAGGGAATAGGGTTCGACCATCTTGGTGGATGCTGCAGGTCAAGACGCTGGGGTCATCGTCAAAGGCGAATTGTACGCCTTCGCCATGGTGGACATCGATATCAACATAGGCCACCCGATCGAACTTCTCCCTAAGAATACGGATCGCGACGACGGCATCGTTGAAGATACAGAAACCTGCAGCTTGGCGACGACGGGCGTGATGCAGGCCACCGGCGATGTTGTAGCCGCGCATGGCTCCAGCGTTCAAGGCATTGGCAGCTGCAACCGCCGCACCCACGTAGGCTGCGCTGGCCTCAAACATCCCATCAAATGGCGGGCAATCCCCGGGCCCGATGTTGAAGTCCTCATCGGCAAAATCCCGCTCTCCGGCGGAAAACCTCTTGACGGTGTCGATGTATTCTTGGTCGTGAGCACGCAGAATGTCAATCTCAGATGCAAGTTCTGGCAGAACCGGTTGAATCCCAAGAACCTCTTCAAATAAAATCATCGCCCTTCTCAACCGCTCAGGGCGCAGGGGGTGCCGGGGGCCGAACTCGTACGCGAGCGTCAGAGGGTGAAAATAGAAATGGTCCACGGGCACGCCAGAATCATGGCACCTCGCGAACGCGTAGAATCGTCAGATTCGTGCTATGCCAACCCTCGTTGCTGACCAGATTTCCGTCTCCTTCGGGCCCCTAAGGGCGCTGGACAACGTGTCGGTCACGTTCGAGGCAGGCGAAATTCACGCGATCCTCGGCGAAAACGGGGCGGGGAAGTCCACCTTGATGAACGTCTTGGCCGGGTTTCTGGAGCCGGATCGGGGTAGGGTTTTACTCCTCGACCAACCGCTCCCTGCGGGTGATCCGATTCGGGTGCGCGAAATGGGCATTCAGATGGTGCACCAGCACTTCATGCTCGTCCCAGAGTTTTCGATTGAGGAAAATCTTGCTCTGAGTCGATTGGGTTCGTTGCGTGGGGCACTGAATATCGCCGACCTGACGGCGCCCCATCGCGCGCTGGCTGCGGAGTTAGGTTGGCCCCTTAGCTTTCAAGGCAGGACCGCTAACGCCGCCGTTGGCATTCAGCAACGCGCCGAAATTTTGAAAGCTCTCACCGGAAATTCGAAGGTGATCATTCTCGATGAGCCGACCGCTGTGCTCTCGCCGGCTGAGACTGAAGACCTCTTTCGGGTTTTGCGGGAGCAGCGGGATCGTGGAAAGACCATTATCCTGATCGCCCATAAGCTTCGAGAAATCATTTCGGTGGCTGACCGCGCCACGGTTCTTCGCAAGGGAAAAGTGGTCGCCAGTACTAAGATCGCGGATACCACTGTTCAGCAACTGGCCAACTGGATGGTTGGGGAGTCGAAGTTGTCAACGGCGGCACCTTTGGCGAGTTTGGGTAAGAAGGTGGTCAATCTTGACTGCATTTGCGCGAATGGGGATCGAGGCGAGCTCGCGGTGGACAACGTTTCTTTGCAAGTTCGCTCGGGTGAAATTATCGCGATTGGCGGGGTGGACTGCAATGGACAAATCGAACTTGCGGAGGCGTTAGTGGGCATCCGCCCCATCACCTCCGGAACGCGTACGGTTCCCGCCCGAATCGGCTACATCCCGCAAGATCGGCAGTCGGACGGGCTCGCTTTGGATTTGGATCTGGAGGATAACTTTCTTATCGCAGGTTACAAAGATGCTGAGCTGCGCAACGGTCCATTGCTGCTTCGACGAAAAGTCCGCGAGTGGGCAAGCAGCTTAGTCCAGACTTACAAAATAAAGGTGCAAAGTTTGGAAGACCAGGCTTCGTCGCTGAGTGGGGGTAACCAGCAAAAGATCGTGGTGAGCCGCGAGATCAGCAACCGGCCTGAGCTTTTAGTAGCGGTCAATCCAACTCGAGGCTTAGACTTTAATGCCACCAGGTTTGTGCTTGACTCCATCCGCGAAACCGCGAGTGCGGGTGCGGCCGTGGTGCTCATCTCGACCGATGCGGATGAAATCGATGCTATCGCGGATCGAACTATATACATATCTGCCGGAAAGCTGGTCGAGGGCACCCTGAAATCCACGCTCGCGGGAGAAGGCGGGGCATGATCAAGGCGGTGACGACGGCGTTTGCGCTCTGCATCTTGGTTGTGCTTGTGGTGGCCGCCTTTGGCTTGCCGGTTGGGCCGAGCATGGAGACGATCGTGAAAGGCGCATTCGGCGGCGAAATCGGTTGGTCCAGAACCCTGGTCAACATGACTCCACTGCTGCTGATGGGTCTTGCGATGACTGTCGCCTGGAAAGCCGGGATGTACAACATCGGGGGGGAAGGGCAGTACATTGTGGGCGGGTTGTTCGGAGCAGCAATGGTGCACATCGGGAAAGCGCTTCCCGGGCCCATGCTGCTCGTCAGTGGCCTGGTGGCTACCGCTCTGGGCGGCGCACTCTTTGCCGCTCTTGCCGCTTGGCTCGATGTCAAACGCGGCGTTCAGGTGGTGATTTCGACCATTTTGTTGAACTTTGTTGCCATCCAACTCTTGGCGTGGGCGGTCAACGGTCCGCTTCGAGATCCAGCGGGAATGGCCCCCCAGACCATTACGGTTCCGGAATCGGCGATGCTGCCGAAATTCAGCGTGCGAACGGACGTTCACCTGGGAGTCGTGTTGGCCCTGCTCGTCGCTGTAGTCATCGCCGTGTATTTGCGGTCGACAGTCTCGGGCTTTCAGCTGAGATTGGCCGGAAGTAATCCGCGAGCCGCCAGGGCGGCTCGGATGAACCTCCCGGCAATCCGTATCAAGGCGATGGCACTCAGCGGGGCCTTCTGCGGGCTCGCGGGAGGGGTGCAGTACCTCGGCATTTCCGGGGTCATGGACAGTGGATTCAACCAGCAGTGGGGCTTCCTCGGGATCCCGGTGGCCCTTCTTGGCGGGCTCGATCCGATCGGGGTGCTCGGCAGTTCCTTCTTCTTCGGGGCGCTGATGGCAGGCACGCAGTCCCTGTCTAGAACCGTGCAGGGTGGCGACTTACTTATTTTCGTGATTCAGGGGATCGCGGTTCTCGGCTTTGTGGTTGCCCAAGCTCGGCGATCAAAGAAGGTGGTGGCTGATGTTTGATCTCTTAAGATTCGCCGCCCCCGTTGCACTGGCCAGCCTCGGCGAGACGGTCGGGCAGAAGTCTGGGGTTCTGAACATCGGCATCGAAGGCACCATGCTTTTCGGAGCGTTCGCCGCGATGATGACCACCCGCGCAACCGGCAATCCTTGGCTGGGTTTGCTCTGCGGCACGCTCGCCGGGATCATCGTTGGCCTGGTTCAGAGCTTGTTCTTGCTCGAACTCGCCGCCGATCAAGTCGTGGTGGGCACCGCGATCAACCTTGCCGCCATGGGCATCACCGGTGCGCTGTTCCGCCAGACTTTCGGGGCCAGCGGTCAGCTTCTCAGCATCCCATCGCTCCCGCGGTTCGCGGGCGGATTGGACGCGGTTATCCTCTTCATGGTCCTGAGCGTGTTCATTTTGAGCTGGTTGGTGTTCAGATCGAAGTGGGGCCTTGCTCTAAGGGCGTGCGGAGAATATCCGGCTGCCGTGGAGGCGAGTGGCTTCCGAGTGAACTCGATTCGCCGTAGCGCCATGCTCATGGGAGCCGCCTACGCGGGGCTGGCGGGTGCCTATCTCAGCGTGGGGGTCACCGCCAGCTTTCAGGAGAATATGACCAGCGGACGTGGATTTATCGCTATCGCGATGGTGACGTTTGGTCGTTTTAAGCCGGTTTGGGCCTTCGTTGCTTCCCTTGTGATCGGGTTCGCCGAAATTCTTCAGTTCCAGCTTCAAGCCCGCGGCATCCAGGCACCGCCCCAAGTCATGCTGGCTTTGCCCTACTTGCTCGCGTTGGCTGTTCTAGTCTTCGTGGGCCAGGGCGCGAAATCGCCGCAAGCTTTGGGCGTGCCACTACG
The DNA here is from genome assembly GCA_043754215.1 of Chthonomonas sp. Classification (GTDB taxonomy): domain Bacteria; phylum Armatimonadota; class Fimbriimonadia; order Fimbriimonadales; family Fimbriimonadaceae; genus JAFLBD01. The sequence goes on from JAYUVF010000027.1 coordinate 71,847, forward strand.
TAAGGAGAGAGGATGAGTTTGGTTCGATTGACCCGGCGGGTGACCTTCAGCAGCGGCCACCGCTATTGGCGATCCGGCCTGAGCGCGGAAGAGAATCACGTCCTCTTCGGCCCTTGGGCAAGCCCTTTTAACCACGGGCACAACTACGTCTTGGACGTGACGACCGAGGGCACCACCAACCCTGCGCACGGCATGGTGGTGAATATCAAGCTGATTGATGATCTGATTAAGCAGCACGTGATCCAGAAGTTTGATCAGAAGTCGATCAACGACGAAGTCCCGGAGTTTGCAGCAACCGCTCCGAGCGTGGAGAACCTCCTCAAGTACTTTGCCAACGTCATACGCCCCATCCTGCCCGCCGAAGCCACGCTCGTTGCCCTTCGCCTCGAAGAAACGCCGCTCCTCTACGGAGAATGGCACGCCAAGGAGAACCTATTGACCCTCACCCGAACCTACGAATTTGCCGCCTCTCACCGACTCGATGTCCCCGACATGAGCCGGGAAGTGAACCTGGAGCTCTTCGGCAAGTGCAACAACCCACACGGCCACGGTCACAACTACGTTTTGGAGGTCACGGTGACGGGCCAACTTAATCCAGAAACCGGGATGATGGTGGACCTCGGTTCGCTGGATGAGGCGATTAATCGGGAGGTCGTGGACCGCTATGACCACCGAAATCTCTCGGTCGACATCCCTGAGTTTGAGGGAAAAAACACCACAAGCGAGGTGGTGGCGGCGGAGATTTTCAATCGGCTTCAGAACTCTATCCCCGCCGAATTGGTCCGCGTGCGACTCTGGGAAACGGCTCGCAACATGTTTGAGGTGAACGCACAGTCTAATGGCTAAGAAGATCTTGATCACGGGCGCCAGCAGTGGCATCGGACGGGCGACCGCTCTTGCTCTTAGCGCACATGGCTACTCGCTGGTCTTGGCGGCGAGGCGAGAAGATCGGCTGATGTCGCTCGCGGCTGAATGCCTCGCGGCGGGTGCGGTTGCGGCGGTTCCGGTGCCGTGCGACGTTCGTGAGACGAGCCACGTGGAGCGGGCCGCCGATGCCCTCGCCGATCTACCGGCTTCGCTTGAGGCTTGCCTTCTGAACAATGCGGGTTACGCGGAGTTTGTGTCTGTCGCCAGTGGATCGCAGCAGTCAATGGTTGAACAGATCAACGTGAACCTCATTGGGGCGATGCTAATGGCGCAAGCCGTGCTCCCGGCGATGCTTGCCGCCAAGAGAGGGCGGATCGTCAACATCCTCAGCATCACTTCCGAACTCGTCTTCCCAAACAGCGCAGCCTACAGCGCGGCGAAGGCGGGCCTTCGCCAGTTCGGAAAGGTGCTTCAGCAAGAAGTTCGGCGAGAAGGAATTATGGTGACCAACGTGCTCCCCGGGGCCACGAATACGGAGATTTGGGACAACGCCGGCACAAGCGGACCGAAGCGCAGCGACATGATTCCGGAGACTTCCATCGCCAAGACTCTGGCCTGGATTTTTGAGCAGGGGCCAGAGATGGCGATTGACGAAATCACCCTCATGCCCCCTCGTGGCGTCCTCTAAACATTAGGCCGAAACACCCGAAAATATACTTTTGGTGGACGTTCGTATACCCCTGCTGATCCAAAAGGTTGACTTCTTGGAGCAGGGCGGGGTACCTTATGCCATCGCGCTTTAGAGCGTTGGAGATACTCCTATGAAGAATAGAAAGGCTCCCGCACTCCTCGCGGTGCTGATGTCGGTGATCCTCGCGATCCCCGCCGTCGCCCGTCAGGACGATGCGAAGACAACGACGGATCCCGTTCCGGTCGAGGCGACAATAAAGTCGGCGCCCGCCAAGAACGTGATCTCGAAGGTCGTTGTAAAGACAATCCCATTTGGGACCGAATACCGATTTGACCGAACGCTAGTAGCTGGTCGTGTCCGAAAAATCACCGTCGGAAAACCGGGTGAAATTCGCACAACGATTGAAATCACCAAGGACAGCGCAGGGAAGGAGACGGGTCGCAAGACCGTGTCGACTGTTCGCACTGAGCCCATCAAGGAGATCATCGGCATGGGTAAGCAAGGTCACTCGACAAGTCGTGGCAGCTTCACCCGTAGCTCGGTCCGCACCATGGAATCCACCGCTTACCTCCCGAGTGCTGGCCTCAAGAACCCCACATTTAAGACCAAAATGGGGCTCCCCGCCAAGTACGGCGTCATCGCGGTTGATCCTCGAGTCATCCCGCTGGGATCGCTGGTTTTCGTTGAGGGCTACGGCTTTGCCATTGCTGCCGACACCGGTGGTGCCATTAAAGGTAACAAGATTGACGTGTGCCTTCACGGCATCCGCGAAGTTCGAAACTGGGGCCGCAGAAAGGTAAAAGTTCACGTCTTCAACGAACGCGCTCGACGATAATCTAGTTGCACTCATTGACTGCCCCTTTCGTGGAAGCGAAGGGGGCATTTGCATTGGTGCTACGATGGAAAGCCAGCCATGAATCTTTGCCACGTGCCCACCCTCCGCGATCTTCTCACGCGGCACGGGCTCACTCCCACCAAAAAGCTCGGGCAGCATTTCTTGGTCAGCGAGTCGGTGGTGAAGGCGATTTTGGGTGCGATTCTTCCCGAGATCCGGAGCGTGGTGGAAGTTGGACCCGGGCCCGGGGTACTTACCTCGCCTTTGTCTGAGAAGGTGGAAAAATTGGTGGCCTTTGAGCTTGATCCCATCGCGGTGTCTGCTCTAGCGGAAACTGCCCCGAAAGCGCAGATCGAATTTCAAGATGCGCTCGAAGTTGATTTTGAGGAGGTATTTGCGTCTTTGCCACCGCCGTGCGCGCTGGTGAGCAACATGCCTTACAACATCACCGGGCCGCTACTGAGCAGGTTCACGAAGGTGCGGGAGAGCTATTCGGTGGCTGTTTTGATGATGCAACGGGAGGTGGCGGACCGGCTGCTGGCGAAACCGGGGGACCGGGAGTTGGGATCGGCGAGTGTGCTGATCCAGTCCCGGTTCGACGTCCGGCTTTTGGCCCAAGTGCCGGGCGGCGCGTTCTTCCCCCCGCCGAAAGTCCAAAGTACGGTACTCGAACTCATCCCGAGGCGGCTTCATTGGACTCCGGCTTTCGATGCGGCGCATGAGCAGTTCGCCCGGGCGGCATTTAGCCAACCGCGGAAGACACTGGCGAATAACTTGAAGTCACTTAACATCGAACGGGAGGTGGCCGAGGCCAAGCTCGCGGAGCTTGGACTAGGCGCCCAAATCCGGCCTCACCAGATTGACATACCCACATGGGAACTGCTCGCCCGGTGGTGGCATGACGGAATCTGAGATTAAGCTGGCGGCTCAGCGGCTTGGTTTTGACCTCACGGGTATCTGCGATGCCAGGGTCGCGCCGGAAAGCTGGGGCCACTACCAGGGCTGGATCGAGCGTGGGATGCACGCTCGGATGGGCTATCTCGCCACTCAGGCTCAGGCGAGAAGCTCGCTGGATCACGTGCTTCCGGGGGCAAGGTCCGCCATCGTAGTCGCCCAGAACTATGCTCAGCCGAGCCCATGGAAGCCGGGCTACCCTCGCGTGGCCCGTTATGCCCTAAACCGCGACTACCACAACGTAATTCGAAATCGGCTGAAGAAACTGGTGGCCCAAATGCAGCCCAGCTTCTCCGACGCAGATTTCCGTATTTGTGTGGACTCCGCTCCCATCTTCGAGCGCGAGATGGCGCACCGCGCCGGACTGGGGTGGTTCGGCAAAAACACAATGCTCATCAACTCCTGGCGAGGGTCGTGGACGCTCCTCGGGGTTGTCCTGACTACCGCCCAACTCACTCCGGATCAGCCTGCCGAAGGGGGATGTGGCTCATGCCGCCTGTGCATCGAAAAATGCCCAACTGGCGCCATCGTCTACGAGACAGATCGCTGGCAGGTTGACGCTCGGCAATGCATCAGCTATTGGACGATTGAGCACAGAGGGGAAGTCCCTTCCGAACTCCGCGCTAAGATCGGAGATTGGACCTTTGGGTGCGATATCTGTCAAGAAGTGTGCCCATTCAATCAGCCTCGCGATTCGCAGCCGCTGCGGGCGGCCGAGACGCATGATCCAGATTTCAGAAGCCGAAGAGAGTGGCCTTCGCTGGAACAGCTCAGCCAGATAGAGGGCGCGGAGTTTGATGGGCTCACTTTGGGGAGTCCGTTGAGAAGGGCGAAGCAGGAAGGGCTGCAGCGCAATGCGCGCATTAACCTCCAGAACCGCCTCGACTCGGAAGATCCGGTCTGAGGCGGTATCCTACGAGTAGGGAGTTAACCTATGAATGACGTCGTGATTTTGTCGGGTATGCGCACTGCGGTTGGAGCTTTTCAGGGTGCGCTGAGCAGTTTTTCCGGGCCACAACTTGGATCGTTTGCCATCAAGGCCGCGCTCGAAAGTGCTGGCGTCTCGGGCGACCAGGTGGACGAAGTCCTCATGGGTTGCGTGCTGCAGGGCGGCCTCGGGCAGGCACCCGCCCGCCAGGCGTCTCTCGGAGCTGGAATCCCCAACTCCGTCCCCTGCACCACGGTCAACAAGGTTTGCGGCAGCGGTATGAAGACCGTGATGATGGCCGCGCAATCCATCAAACTGGGCGATGCTCAAGTCATGGTGGCGGGCGGCTTTGAGAGCATGACGCAAGCCCCATACGCGCTCCCCAAGGCTCGCGAGGGCTACCGAATGGGCAATGGCACTCTGGTGGACTTGATGATTCACGACGGCCTCTGGGACCCTTACAACAATGTGCACATGGGCAACTGCGGTGACCGAACTAGCGCTGAGTTTAACTTCACCCGGGAACAACTCGACGCGTTCGCCACGGAGAGCTATCGACGCGCTACCGCTGCGATCGCCGACGGGAAGCTTGCGGCCGAGATCACCCCGGTCGCTGTGCCGCAACGTAAAGGTGATCCCGTGATGGTCGTCACCGATGAAGAGCCAGGCAAGGGCAATCCCGCCAAGCTCCCGGACCTGCGCCCCGCATTTGGCAAGGAAGGGGTCACTACCGCCGGAAACGCGAGTTCACTCAATGACGGCGGCGCAGCTCTGGTGCTTGCCAGCGCCGAATGGGCCGCCGCGAATGGTAAAACTCCGCTCGGTCGGGTGGTTGCCTACGCCCAACATGCTCAGGAGCCTGAGTGGTTCACCACCGCCCCTGCGTTCGCCATTGAGAAGCTTCTCGCCAAGCAGGGTCTGACGGTCGCCGACATTGACCTGTTCGAGGTCAATGAAGCGTTCAGCGTGGTCGCGATGGTGGTGGCCCAGAAGGTAGTCATCCCGCATGAGAAGATGAATGTGAACGGTGGAGCAGTCGCGATTGGTCATCCGATCGGCATGACCGGAGCGCGACTGGTGCTTACTGCCCTCCACGAGTTGCGGCGGCGAGGTGGCAAGTACGCCGTCTGCACGCCGTGCATCGGCGGCGGGGAAGCCACCGCTGTGCTAATTGAGGCACTATAGTCGCATCATCCAGTCCTAGGTACGCGTAACTACAGTTAGGCTCAGTCGTCTGACAGGCAAGAATCACCCCGGTATCGAACTGGGGTGGAGAAGCCTTAAGAACGAAATGAGCACGCTAGCCCTCACTATAAAGCAACGCATGCAAAATCCCGCCAACACCTGGTCGACGGTGAACGAGAGTGAAACCGATGAATCACTCGTTCTCCTCGCCAAAGAGGGAGATTGGGCGGCGTTCGAAAAGCTGTTCAATCGGCACCGAACGTTGGTCTATCGCTACGCCTACCAGATGGTAGGGCGGCGCGATGATGCCGAAGACATTGTTCAAGAAGTCTTCGTTCGGGCCTACAAGAATTTAGCCCGCTATCGCGATGAAGCGAGGTTCACCACCTGGCTTCTTCGCATCGCGACAAATCTGACCACGGACCGAGCCCGGATGTCGAATCGACGCCAAGTGCTTGAACAGAAAGAAGCGCAGGGGGCGCTCACCTGGATGACCACCAATATCAGTGAAGATCCGGTGGAAAACCTGGAATCAGATAGAAGGATCGTGATTCTTCGCAAGGCCCTTAACGCCTTGCCAGAGCATCACCGAAACATGATCGTTTTTAGAGACATTGAAGAGCGCGAGTACACCGAGATTGCCGAAATCTGCGGTTGTACGGTGGGCGGAGCAAAACTGCGAGTACTCCGAGCACGACGTGCGCTCAAAGATCGCATGGTGCCGCTGATGGCGGAGGAGACCGAATCGTAATGAGAGAAGAATTGGACCTGCGGTACACCTTTGGGGAAATGACCGACGCAGAGCTCCTCGCGTTTGAGGACTCGCTGACCGGCTCTGCCCGAAGTGAAGCCATGCAGATGCGAACCACGCTATCCGACCTGAAGCGCATGAATGACTCCATTCCGGAGCCACAGATCAGCTTTGAGCGAGTGCGCCACGCGATCGAAGCCGCTCCGGCGGCGAAAGCCGCACCTATTTGGCAGCGATGGTTGGTGCTCGCCGCTCCGCTGAGCGCGCTAGCTGTGATGGCGATTTTGATGAATCGCGGGGGCGGTCCCGCCGTCGTCGCTGAGTCGGTGACCGAGTCCACCTCGCCGAGTATCGCAAGCACCGTGCCTGAGGCCGCTCCGGAAATTAGTCCGAAGCCTGCCGATTGGGAAAAGATCAATCAGCCGGTTGTGATTGTGGCGACTCCTGCTCGGGTGAGTTCTTCCCAGACTCGGCCAACCCGGCGCTATTTCGCCCGTCTCGATGACGGCTTTAGGCGCTCGTCCACGCGTCTAATCAAGTCGGCGGTTCCAACTGTTTCCAAGGTTCCGGCGGAAATGCGGAGCGGCTTTGGTGGCGACACCGCCTCTGAAGCAGCAGGTGGAACAACGATGGCAGCGCCTGCGGCGATGAGCACCAGTGTTCAGGAATCCGTGGTCGTCGTAACGTCCACGCCGGACTCCGTGACCGGAGCAAATTCAGCAGTAGAAGTGAGCAAACAAAGTGATGTCGTTCTTGGCGGTTAGTGCAGCTCTGGTCCTCGGGACCGGGCAAATGAATAAGGTAGGTGTGGGACCCATCGCCGAAGGGATGCTGATGCTGGGAAGCATCGCAAACCCGAGCGGCGTGGCAGTTCAGGTCCACCGTGACGGCCTATTTCTCGCCTCTTCGAATTTGGTACCAACCGACACGCTATCTGCTCGAACCGGCAACGGCAAGGATTACACGGTTCGCGTCGTGGCGCGCGATGATATCACCCAACTGACCCTCATTCGTGCCGAGGGCTGGAAGCCGGGGCAGGGGAGAGTTTTCCACGTCGCCAACGAAAGAGAGGTTTCATCTCAGAAGGTCTCCGCCGTACTCCCTACCGGAGTGATTGCCGGGCAACTCGTTTCCACGAGCCGAACCGGGATTCTCCAAAGCTCCCGCCGGTACGTGCGTCTGTGGGAGATTCGGCTCGAAAGCACCGCGCAAAAGCTCGGTGGGGCTCCAGTCTTCACCCTAGACGGGCGCCTAGCTGGAGTCATCAACGCCACCCTAGAACCCTACACGACTCAAGAAAAGGGCGAGCTGACGACTCAGAAAATTTCCATTTCCCCCCGGCACTTCGGTCCGGGCGGACTTACGGTCGGCTACGCCCTTGGTCCTAAGGTTCTCGGGCGCGTGGTGACCGGATTCCTCAACGAGGATCGCACGCCGTTGCATCCCACCGTGGGAATGCTGTTCAAGCGTGCCGAAGCGGGAGGGGTGGAGATCACCTCGGTAACCGCAGGTTCCTCAGCGGAGCGCGCTGGCCTTGAGGTTGGCGACATTCTATTGAAGCTCGCTGGCGAGACAGTGGTGGACGCCTTTTGGCTCGCCGCTCGCCTGTTTGAGTCGGAAATCGGGGAAAGCCTGAACTTCCAGTTTCGTCGTGGGGACCAAAACCTGAGGACTCAAGTCATGGTCGAGAGCCTCGCCGAGGCCCGGCGAGAGAAGCCCGCCGAGCCGGCGAAGACGACGCCTAAGACTCCCGTGACAAATCCTTCAGAAGCCATTGCACCGATTCTGTTCCTCTGAACGAATTGATGCTGGGCTGGAAGAGGGCAGACACCGTCTCCCCAATCTGAACGTCCGCGTAGCATTCACCGACTCCGAACGCCACTACTTCGACGCTCGCGCCCGTTTCGCCACGAAGTTGCATCTTGAGATGCTGGGGCTTGTTCGGCATCGGTCCGCATTTTTCGACCGTGAGGTTGTGCGCCACGAGGCGTGGCTCAGGATTGTCGGCACCAAATGGGGCCAGCTTCTCCAACTCTCGCACGGTGGCGAGGTTGCACTCCGCGACCGTCGTTTCCGCATCGGCATAAAGTTTTCGGGTGAGAGCTTCCACCGGGATATGCGTGCGTGCGTCGTCTTGCATCGCCAACCGGAACGCCTCGACGTTCTCTCGCTTAGCGCTAAAACCGGCCGCCAGTTCATGCCCGCCGTGGGTCTCTAGCAGGCCGGTAACGCGCTTCAGTGCGTCGGCCAGGTGGTAGCCCGGGATGGTTCGCGCGGACCCCTTGGCTCTTCCGTCGGCACCGAAGGTCATGATAAACGCGGGGCGGTGATACGCCTCGGCGATCCGCCCGGCCACAAGACCGATGATCCCAGGGTGCCAAGTATCCGAGCCCATCACGATGGCGCTCGCCTTGGAGAGCCCTTCGCTCTCCACCCGCTCCTTGGCCTCTTCGATGATTCGGTCCTGCTCCGCTCTACGGGCGACGTTGATTGCCTCCAGCTTCGCGGCGATCTGCTCAGACTCTGCCGCATCCTCGCTCAAAAGGAGTTCCAGCGACAGCGCAGCGTCATCGATACGTCCTGCGGCATTCAGTCGAGGGCCGAGTTGGAATCCAATCGTCCGCGCCGTCACTCCGTAACGCAGGTCCACATAGCGCAGGAGCGCTTGCAGGCCTGGCTTCTTGGACTCCAAGATCCGAGCGCATCCGTGAGCGACCAATATGCGATTCTCGCCCACCAGCGGCATCACGTCCGCGACCGTTCCGAGCGTTACTAAGTCCAAATAGGCACGGTAATAGGCGTCCACCGAAATCCCGCAAGCCGCCGCCACCCCTTGGCAGAATTTGAATGCCACGCCCACGCCACTCAGCGCTTTAAAAGGATAATCGTGCCCCGATCGGTGAGGGTTGATGAACGCCTCGGCATCGGGGAATTCGTCGTGCAATTCGTGGTGATCAGTGACTACCACCCGCATGTCGTAGCTCTTGGCGAGCTTGATTTGCTCAATCGCGCCGCTCCCGCAGTCGCATGTGAGGAAGAGCTTCGCCCCGGCCTCCCGAGCTCGCTCCACCGCAATGACATTGATGCCATAGCCTTCCTTGATCCGATGGGGAACGTGCGTCATCACGTTGCACCCGATGCGCCTCAGAAATCGGCTGAGAAGCGCGGCTGAGGTCATCCCGTCCACGTCGTAATCGCCATGGATGAAGATCAGTTCGCCCGATTCTTTGGCTCGTAAAATCTCGGCGAGGGCAGGCTCGAAGTCCGGCAGCAAGGTGGGATCGTGCAGATCCGCAAGTGAGGGGTTTAAGAATTTGCGCGCCGCCGTCGGCTCGGCATAACCGCGTTGGCAAAGGAGGCGGGCCGTGAGCGCAGAAACTCCGAGTTCGGCACCTAATGCGGACTCGCTCGCTTCGTCACGGGCACCCAGATCCCATTGCGCCCCAGAGACGGTGGTTACCGTGACCAAACAAGCTCCTTCATTTCGGTAAGTATACGTCCCACGGGGGCAGAAAAAAGCCTCCGGGACGAATCCCCAGAGGCTTAGTTTTGAACTTAATTCAGGCTCTTTCGACTTGGGTAAAGTCGAGCTCGACTGGAGTTTCGCGACCGAAGATATTGATCATCACCTTGAGCTTCTCGCGCTCGGCGTTGACTTCCTCGATCTTGCCGGTGTAGTCGCCAAACGGGCCTTCGACCACGCGGATGATGTCGTTCTTGTTATAAGCGATCTTGGGCTGTTCCAAGCTCGCTTCTAGGTTCTTCAGAATGCGCTGGACCTCGCTATCCTCCAACGGAATCGGGCGCGAACCGCTCTGTAAAAAGCCGGTGACGCCGCTCGTGGACTTAATCAGCTTGAAAACGTCATCCGTCAGGTTCATTTGGATGAGAATGTAGCCGGGGAACAACTTCTTGTCCACCACCACACGCTTGCCCGAACGAGTGCTTTGCTCCTTTTCGGTGGGAATCAGGATTTCGTACATGTCGTAATCCCAATGTCCTTCGACCTGAGCGCGACGGGTCAGGACTTCCTTAACCTTGTTTTCGTGCCCAGAAATGGTGTGTACTGCGTACCAAGCTTTTGCCATACGAATTACCCTCGTGACCGGAAGAGATTTTCCAGGATCCAGCCGAATCCCAAGGACAGCCCGTACAGAATGACCACGCACATGATGCAAACCGTCAGCACCACTCCGGTGAGTCGGTTGGCTTCGGAACGAGAGGGCCAAGTGACCTTCTTGAGTTCCGCGCGGATATCAGTCAAAAACCCTTTCGTGCCGCGACGCTTAGCTTTCGGCATCGGGGCGTTGCTGACCGGCTTTTTGTCGCCGGGAACCTTAGTGGTGGGTTCCGCTTTATCACTCATGGTATTCATCCGAGAAACTGCCCAGCCGGGCACACTAGAGTAAAGGTAAGTCGCCCGGGGAAACTGTATAGTACCCCGTTAACGACACGAATTGGAGAAGCCCTACCGTCGTATCTTCACGACTTGATAGCGAATCTGGCCAGCGGGAGCGTGGAAATCAATCTTGTCGCCCTTTTCCGCACCCATCAACGCAAGGCCCATGGGTGATTCGTTGCTAACGAAGTCCTGGTCCGGATCGGCTTCGATTGAGCTCACAATCCGCACTTCAAACTCCGCACCTCGGTCTAGGTCCTTGACGGTGACGTAGTTGCCAACGTTGACCTCTTCTTCATTGAGCATTTCGTACTCGATGACATGGGCACCGGCGAAGATCAGCTTCAAATCGCTGATGCGATTCTCGATGATTGCCTGCTCAAACTTGACTTCATCCAGCTCGTTATTGTCTTCGCTGAATTCGCCGTGCTCTTTGCTTTCTCTCAGTCGTTCGGCGATCTCTTGCCGCTTCTGAGTGGTGAGCATTTCCAGCTCCGCCTGAAGGCGCTTGTAGCCCTCCGGCGTGAGAGACACGCTAGTGCTCGATATCGACACATCTTCAATTTCACTCATTGCTAGCCAACCTGCCCAAGCTCATTCCATATCGGAAAGTGCGCCACATTATACGCTTATGCGCGAATGGGTCAACACCACTTACGCCTGAGAAATCGGAAAGTTCCCCGAAATGGGTATGTTGTGCCCGTGATTCGCGCCATCGGGGTAATTTTCGCACTCGTGGGGGCCACCCTTTTGGCTCACTCGCAGCCTGCCCCCGACCTCCGCCCCGGCGCCACCGTCGTGGTGAAGCACGACTCCTCGGGCTCGCAGCTCGTGAACATCGCGATGCTGGACGCCAAGTATCCGCCCGTTTTGCTTCAACAACAAATCTCTAAACTGGGCACTGAAGTGGGTATTCTCCCGCGCGGCGTTTCGGTGTTCAGCCAACAGATTGGCGGCATGCCCGACCAAAAGCTGGTCAAAGCCCAGTTCGCGATCAATCGTTTGGTGAACCGAGCGACCGGGGAGATCAACCTTCAGGCTATCACCCGGATGTTCGCGGGCACTCCCGCTCCGTACACCATCACCGTGGTCAAGGTGATCATGGACGGCGAGATCCCGACTTCGAAAACCTTGCGCTCCTATTCGAACGACGGCGTTTCGGTGGATGGGATGTTCACCGACCAGCCGCCCGCGCTTGAGTACTTGATCTACTTAAAAGCTCAGGACCCGGCGAAGATTCTCATCCCCCTCACCCACACCGAACCGAAGCCGTTGCAATCAGAAAAGCCAGCTCAGGGTATGCCGATGGCGAACGTTTTGATTCCCCTGGTCGTCTTGGCTTCGGTTGCGGCAGGGGCGTTGGTATACTTCCTGATGTTAGGGCGAGGGGGGAACGGCTCGCCTAGAAATCCAAATTCCCGTTTTTAAAAAAGACTATGCGAACGGCTGCTTCTCTCTCAATACACGAGCTCATCGAACTCGGCTACGAAATGGTGGCCTCGGACTTGATGATCAAAGCCGGCGCGCCGCCGCGATTCAAGCGAAACAGTGAGATTCAGGCAATCCCGGGCGAATGGCCCATTCTTACCGGCGAGGACACTCACCGTTTGCTCACGGGTCTCATGTCCGAAAAGCAGAAGAAGCGCTTTGAGGAAACTTCTGAAATGGACCTCGCGTTCCAGGTGGGCGACAAGTGTCGCGTGCGAACCAACATCTATCGCGAGCGCACGCATGCAGCTTCCGTGATGCGAATCATTCCGATGAAGATTCGCACCCTCGCTGAGTTGGGCCTACCCGCCGTTCTCAGTGAAGTGACAAAGCACAAGCAGGGTCTTGTCCTGGTGACTGGTCCGACCGGATCGGGCAAAACTACCACCCTCGCCGCGCTCATCGACATCATCAATGAGAATCGCGCGTGCCACATCGTCACGGTGGAAGACCCCCTCGAAATCACGCACAACGACAAGAAGGCGCATATCAGCCAGCGCGAAGTGGGCATTGACACCGAAGACTTTATGCCCGCCCTACGCGCCGTGGTTCGTGAGGCCCCCGACGTGATTCTCATCGGTGAAATGCGCGACACGACCACCATGCACGTGGCGCTCACCGCCGGTGAAACCGGCCACTTGGTTTTCTCCACCGTTCACACCGCATCGGCCTACGAAACGCTTGACCGAATCATTAACATGTTCCCGCCGCACGAAAAGGCTCACCTTTGCCAGCGGCTTGCCAACTCGCTCAAGGCGATCGTTGCGCAGAAGCTGATTCCCACCGTGGACGGACAGGGCCGCGTGGTTGCCAACGAAATTCTCATCGTCACCCCGACGGTTCAGAAGGCCGTCGAAGACGGCCACTTTAACGACATTTATCAGATGATGAACGAGGGCGGATTCTGGGGCATGCAGACCATGAACCAGTCGCTCGTGCGATACGTCAAGGCCGGGATCATCACCGAGCCGATGGCGATCATGAACGCCGGTGTGGTGTCCGAGCTCAAGCAGCTCCTGCGACGCTAATGGCTGAACTCACCTACGACAAGCTTTCGGACGAAGCGGTGCAAGAAGCACTGGCCAAGCTCAACGCGTGGAAAATTGTCGAAGGAGCACTTACCAAGGATTACAAGTTTGAAACCTACAAGGACGGACTGGTCTTTGGGATGGCGGTGGGCTACGTTGCCGAGGGGCTAAACCACCACCCGGACCTTCTGATTGGCTACTGCAAGGTAACGGTTTCGATGGTGACTCATGACGCGGGCGGCGGCCTTACGGCGTTCGACTTCGAGTTAGCGCGCCGGATTGATGTGATCTCCTAACGGAGGGTGGGCTTCAGCCCGCCACCCGGCGTCCAGGCTTCAGCCTGGAAAGGTAGCCACTACATTGCCTTCCCCAAATCCCAAATCAGCCCCGAAGCAGCCTCTGGGCGTATCTGCCGAGCCGACCCATCCGCCGCGCAGACAATCGCGCGCTTCGCATCGTCATACCGAAGAATCTCCGCCCCGCCAACCGCCGAAACCTCATCCACTGACGACGTGAAGAAGAGCGGACTCATGTTTGGAGAGGGAATGGAAGTCGTCTTGACTGACCCCGCTGCCTGGTTCATCGCGTACCCGCGCTTATTCTTGAAGTCAGTTGGTGCATTGGGGTCGGTGTACAATTTCGGGTCGGAAATGAAAGGCGTCAGGCTCGTTTCCCAGCCCTTCGTCATGGGGAACCGGTCATTGTGATCCGCGGAGTACATCGCGGCAGCCAAGCCAACTTGCTTCAAGTTGGTCAAGCTGAGCGTTTGCTTCGCCGCAAATCGAGCCTGCGAAAAAACGGGAAACAGAACGCCCGCCACTACCACGAGGCACGGCACAATCACCAGACACCCAATCAACCCCCAAGCCCAACCGGGCATCCCACTCTTCTTCGGCGGCGTCATCACAGGCGGCTCATTCATGTTCATGGTTTTATCCTCTTCCTGATCGATTTTGCATCAAAATAGTGCTGAGCAAGTAGGTCGCGGTCAGACGAGGTTAGCTTCTTCAACTCTCTCTCCTTGCTAGTCCAGCCGCCGCCGTCTTTCCCGTCCCTGTCTCGGCTGTACACTCGGACATCGGTGGGCGTGACTCGGTAGAGAAGCGGCTCATTTTGAGGTGAACAGGCGTCGGGAGTGCTGAAGCCAGCTTCCTTGAGCGACTCGGGCCAACGTCCATTTTTGCGTTTGAACTCCATCACGGCCACAAGCCCGCGCACGATGGCGACTTGCGCTGCCGAACGGGTCTCCGCCATTGAAGCCTGGCTCATCACCGGAACGATAATCGCTGCGACCGTATTGGGGCCGTTTGAATTTTCTTCAAGCTCCTTTTCAAGGATGAGGCTTTCTCGTGCCAGGGTGCCGGGCTGCAGTTCCCGATCGTCCGGACCTAACCTGAGCAGCCTCCTCTCGTAGTACCACAGCATCCTCCCAACCATCGCCCGCATGATGGGGTCGGAGGGAAGTCCGACCGTTCTTTTTGGCGGCGGTGGCATTTTATACTCTTCGTGCCAAAAATCGCGCATGCTCTCAATAAATTGGAAAGCATTCATCTCTCGCACTGAGCTCATCGCAAAGTAGGTTTCCCCCTTTAACGCCCTGCCCATAGGACGAAGCGGCGGGCCATCCAGTGCCTCCACATAGTAAGTCGCATTCGACGGATCAACCTGGATGCAAGCCACGGTTGCCGAAGCCATAATCGCTCGGCAAGCCACATCGACGAGAAAGCCAATAAAGACCGGTTGATCGCTTGCCAGGCTCGCTATCTTCATCCCCGCTTGTAGCGCCCGTCGGGCTTCTTCTCGCCGACCTTGTTGGGCTTGTAGCACGGCCTCGTTGCTCCAGAGCTTTGTTGCTTTCCTAATCTGGGCATATTCAGGGAAAAGCACAGTCGCGCCAAAACGCCAATCCTTTTGCGGGAAAAAGTGTGGCTTTTGAATCGCCTTTTCGAGCGCGGTTAAGTCTTGGTTATAGGGTCGAAAGAGATATTCAGCTTTTTGCAACTCGTCCACGTAGAATCCACCCGGCCGAAACGTCGTAATGAATCGATCATCCTCTGAGGGCCATTTGCTTGTTTCTATCCTCTTCAGAATCGGGAGCGCTTTTTCGGCGCAGTTGAGTTCAGCAAGAGGGGTGTAGCGGGCGATGAACGTGGCGTGGCTGAGTGGCGTGCCGCTGGCTTCGAGCCGGGCGTAAACCGCGTGGGCCTCGCGTTCGGCGGGACCAAAGCCTGTCGCCTCCCATGCGGCAACTGCTCCAACGCCGACGGTGCCCATAAATACTGCACCGCGCCAAGCCAACTTTTGCTGCCAGGGCAAGGCATCGAACGCGGCCATTCTTGACGAGAGCTTCGATAGAAGTTTCATGTTGTCTCACTCTCCAACGGAGCCTCCGCCGAAATAGGTATCGGACCCATGCTGGGCAACTCGAGGGGAATTTCGTTTTTGCGGTAGCGATGCGACACATAGAGCGCGATGCCCACCGCCACCATCACGATCAATGCACCGGCCAAGGAGTCTACGGTTTCGGTCGGGTTCGCATAATTCTGGCCCTCTCTGAGTTGCACCGAGAACATCCACGCCGAGCCGAAGAGGCTAATGGCCGCGACCGCACACCCAGCTCGTTCGGGTAAATGCCGCCACAGTCGAGTGCTGACTCCGAGAATCAGCACGAGCAAAAACGTAATCAGCCAGCCCCGACCCACTGCAATAAATGCCGTCGCGACGACGTCGGACCCGAGAATGATCGCGGGAAGTATGAACCACGCGACCCCACTTCGCAAACCCTCGTAAAACCCTCCCGGCTCGAGCTCTCGGCGATTCAAGCGGCGCCAAACTGCCGCCGCAAACCAGAGCAGCAACATGGTTCCAACCACTACCGCAGCAGGCTCTACCTTGAATCCACCTCCTGGATCCTCTGCCCCACGGCTCATCCAAGAACCGAGAGGACCCTCCGCCCCCATTAGAGCTCGTAACAAGAAATAGCTCGCCACCAGCCACCCCAGAAACGCGAGGGCGATGGCCCGGGGCGCGAAGTCGACTTTCATGCGCTCCACCCGAAACGCCCGCCAGGCAAACCCAATCGCCAGCAGTACCGAAATGCCCCAGTGAGGGATCAAACACAAGACCGCATAGAACCCCCCAATCAACAAGGTCCAAATGTCCGCCGCAACGCGGATGCCCAGCGGCTTGGGCTTTGGCCGCATCGTTTTCGCGTTCAACGCGATCTCGCGAGGATACGGGCTTGTCAGTTCTCCTGTGGCCAAATTACTCATATCCCTTTGCTACTCCAGACTGTTGTAACTGCCGAAAAGTGCGCGTTCGCAGGCGGGGTGGTTGAACATTTTCGTGTGGTCATGCTCAATCATTCGCGCTTCGACCAGAGTCCAGCCAAACTTCCAACCTCGCGTCAGGGCCAAGTCCTTCGCGTAAGCAAAGCAAGCCCGACCTCGCTGAACTCGGCCAATCCCCTGCGCATTTGCTTCCGCCGAGACATCTAGATACTCGTCGGGGCCGTTGTCGGCAGTGCCGAGATACAAGGTTAGTGGCTGGGCAAGATAGGCGCGCAGGACCTCATCGTTCGACAGCGACTCCGGCAACCCGCCAAACCCGTAGCCGAACGGCCTCGACCGAGTGGGGAAGAGATCGGAGCCGGGGTTGGCCGCGACCAGGCGCTGGGCGCCTGTGCGCAGGAACCCCGACATACGCATCACAAACTGCCCACCCGCCGAGTGGCCGATGATCCAAAACGGCACCTTCGGCGCGAGCTTGGCGGCGATTTCGGGGATGTAGTGGTACGTCCAATCCTCTCGCGGAGCTGCCGTCCCATCCTCGCCCAAGATTCCGCCGCGCTGGTACTTGATGCTAGGAAACCTCTCTAGGTCAAACAAAGGCGCCACGATCAGCGCGCCAAACCGATCTCCCATCGCTCGCGCATCGTCCCGATACTCCGACGCATTCCGCAACGTGCCGTGCAACACCACGATCATCCGCTTGCCGGTGTAGTTTTTGGGCCGATAGGTGAAGACTTCGATCTTCTGCCCGCGAACCATGAGCTCGACCGTCCCATCTTGCGGCAAAGTGAGAGAAGACATCATCAGGAGAGAAATCACGAGGTCATTGTAGCGAACATGCGTCGTCATAATAGAGTAGGGTGAGGTATGAAGAAACCGTCTAAGAAAGAGATTCAAGCGGCAATTGCTAAACTTAAAGAGCAAAACGTGAACGCACCAGGCCAGTCCGTGGGCCGAGAAAGCGAGAACGGCAAGCTCGCCGCGCAAAAGTCGAATCAGCGCATTCGCAAGCAGGGGGTCTAATCCGCCATGGGCGATAAAAAACCTAAGAAAAATTCATCCGGAAACAGCGACGCTCACAAGGCCAAGCAAATGAAGGACCAAGCCGCGCGCCCGATGGACGCCGACAAAGACAAAGGTAAAAAGTCGAAGTGATTTCGTGGCGCATGTTGTAAGCTAAAGCGTGCGCCGCGCTTTTACTTTAATTGAGTTGCTGGTTGTCATCGCGATCATTGCGATCCTTGCCGCCATCCTGTTTCCCGTCTTCGCTCAGGCCCGCGAGGCCGCCAAGTCCACCACCTGCATCAGCAACATGAAGCAGCTTGGGCTGGGGCATGCGATGTACACCTCCGACAACGAAGGCACCTATGCACCGCCGTATTGCGACCGTTTCCCCTGCGCCGCATGGGTGATCAGCGGGGCCAATCCGCTCGCCGCCACCACCAATCCGCCGTGCACCAACCTCGACGCGTGGGGAAGTGACCTCTGCTCCATCGCCGATCCAACCCTGGGCGGCTTGTACAACTACACCAAGAACAAAGAGATTTATCGGTGCCCGACCCAGCAATTCGGGGTGTATAAATTTGGTGGTAACCGAGTGAACTCGGCCACCCAGCGCGTGACGTATGCCATGAATCGCTGGTTCGGAGGCACGCTGTTCAGCCTCCGCAACGGTGGCCTTGCCTACACGGGCGTGAGCGAGTCCATCGTCAGCTACCCCTCGACCACGTTCATGGTCGCCGACGAAGACGTCGTCACCCGCAACGACGGCAGTCTCTTCCCGGCCTCGACCCCCACCAACGGTGACGAATTCGGACGGCAGCACCGCCAAGGCGCGAACATGTTGAACGCGGACAGCAGCGTCAAGCGCTTCCCGCGCGAGTCCATTAAGTTCGGAAGTGCCCTCCACCGCCGCTGGACCCCAGATAGGGCTGACGATTAAACCTTCCTAGACATCTGTCGGTCAGTTAAGAATCGCACATTTCTGCAGAGGATTGGGCAAATTGCGCCCGTATACTGGCCATGGAATGTCTACGGTTCTACTGCAGCTACTCGAACGGCATCGCTCAGATATCTATGAGCTTTGCCTTGTAAAGTTGCGTGAGGTCATGGGGAGGACTGATCCGTCCGGCAAGATGGAGTTGGGCTTTGTGGCCATCTACGGAGAAGTCACCCAAGCGATCTCCGACAACCTTTCCGGTGACCCTTCACGGCGCGATCCGCACCAGCTCCAAACGCGGGTCTCCAGCGAGCAAGGCGCGCATGATGCGCATGATGCCGGCTATACCGTCGGGCAGTTGGTCGGGGCATACGGCGCAATCTGCCAAGGCATAACCAAATACGCCCATCACTCCGAAGCTCCCATGACCGCGCAGGAATTCAGCGTGATCAACTTGACCCTTGACCTAGCGGTGGCTCAGGCCGTGACGGAATATCAGCAAGTCGTGCGCGGCCACGCGATGGAGTCCGAGAAGAATCGCCTAGGGCGGCTCGTCCACGATCTCCGCAATTCACTCGCGGGAGCGATGCTGGCCCACGACCTCATCAAGATGGGCGACGTGGGAGTGGCGGGCGCGACCAGCCGGGTCCTCACCGAGGCGCATGTGCGCATGAAGGACCTCATTGACCGTTCCGTGGCTCAGATTCGGCTTGGCGACATTCAGGTGTTCGACCAAACCGACGTGAGCGTCTTGGGCCTGCTCAGCGAAGTCGAGAGCACCCTCATTCCGGAAGCCTACGCTCGTTCGATCCATGTCTTCGTGGAGGCCGACCCGAAGCTGCGAGTGTTCGCTGACCGGCATCTTATGACCTCCGCGGTGGCCAATCTCGCCCAAAACGCGGTGAAGTTCACCAAGCTTGGCAGCCGCGTCTGGATCCGCGCGTTTGCGGATGGCGAGGAAGTGGTGATCGAGATCGAAGACGAGTGTGGCGGCATCCCGGAGGGCACCATAAAGACCTTGTTCGAACCCTATGTCCAGGTGGATGCAAACAAAAGCGGCCTTGGCCTGGGCCTTGGCATTGCCCGCCAAGCCGCAGAACTTAATGGCGGCACCGTCACGGTCAAGAGCAAGCCGGGAATCGGCTGCACCTTTACGCTCCGCCTTCCCATCCCCGGCTCTCCCCCGACACAAGGGCCGAAGAAAAGTGAAGTTTCCGTCCTGACCGAAAACCCAAGTTCGGACTAATCGTCTACGCCGCCAAAGTTCGCGATCGCGACGTCAATATCTGCGGCATCCACCTCGCCGCTCGCATCCACATCGGTGGGGTTCGGGGTGATGAGCCCGAAGTCCGCGATGATGGCGTCAATGTCGGCGGCATCCACTTCACCGCTCAGGTCGGCGTCCCCATTTTGAACTGAAACGGTGCCGATGGCCTGATTTGATCCGGTGAGATTCACCAGCAGCTTGCGTTTGAGGAAGGATGAACCGTCGAAGGTGATGAGAACTTGACCGGTGACGGTCTGCAGCACCGGGATGTGCAGGGGCGTGCTCGGTGTCACTGCCGTGATCGTTCCGGATGCGCCCGGATAGAGCGGCACTCCGGGGGTGGATGTGTTCGAAATCGTGTACGTGATGGCCCGCGAATAGCCGAACGCGGAGACCGTATCCTGCAGAATCAACGTGCCGTTCAGGAGTTGGTCGGGCATTTGCCGCCAGAGGAAGGCGTGGCGTGCGCCGGTGGCGGTCAGCCTAGCGTACCCGGTGACGTACGAATATCCCGCGTTGCTCCGCCACACGCCATTGGCCTCTGATTCAATGAAACCGGGCGGCAGGTAATCGTGCAGGTTCACGCAGGAGGCCGCCGTGTTGTCCCAATAGGCGGCGCGGTTGGACGTCGAAGGGAGCTCGACGATACCGGCTTGGCGACCGAGGTACGTGGCGAATGCCCGAGACTGCACTGCCCACGACGGGTGCAGGTTGACCATCGAGGCCGCCGACCCGCTCCATCGCGCCGCCCATGCCGCGCCGTTGGTGACCGCAAAGTACCCGGCCTGCTGGCCGTTGAAGACGCTGTAGGCCCAGGAATCAAAGCCTGGGCCGGGGTTGAGGTTCACCATCGAGCCGGCGTTGTTGTACCAAAGCGCGGCGTTCAGCGAACTGGAGGTCAAACTCGGGCGGATCACCCCGACTTGAGCCCCGTCGTGGGTGTCATCCGCGCGCGACTCAGGGATTCCGGCAGGTTGCAGGTTCGTCCAAGTCCCTGCGGTGTCCAACCAGAATCCAGCCTTGGCCGTCGGGAAGCCAGGGGCAAAGCTAATCGAATACCCGCACTGCTGACCCGCGAAGACCCCGGTCGCCGAGCCGCCGCCGTAACTGGGGATCCCGGTGTGCGTCAGCAGTACTTGCGAGGCGGAGGTGCCTTGCCATAGGCTAGGACCTCCGAGAGTAGGGCCGGGTGTAATCCCGACCTGCTGCACTCCGTCGGTTTTGAGGGCGACGCCCGGGCCCAAGCTCGTCCAGACAAGCGAATTCACGTTCCACAGCGCGGCCTGATTGTCCACGAGGCCGACGAACTTACTGTTGCGAATGCCGTGTGCGACCGACTCCCCTGCGCCCGGTGGGTGGTAGTTGGTGGCGACCCAAGTGGCGGCGGCGGGGACCGCGAGCCCAAAGGCAAGCGCGGCGAGAAGGGAAGTTCGGGTGGCAGGCATAGAAATCTCGAAGGCGAATCGAAGGACTCCACCCTTGACCATCATGATACGTGATGATTGCCCGCGGCGAACTGGGAAACTTAGGAGTTTTAGGGTGCCGTGCCCGGTGAGCAGTCGGCGGAGACACAAAAATGCCTCCCCATTACTGAGGAGGCACTGCGCGACGATTAAGCCGCGATCATCAACGATTCCGTATTACCGGTGTCGTAGATGGCGGCGATGTTGCTCGCCGCACTGGTCTGGTTATTGACCGAAGCCGTCACCTTGAACGTGGTGAATTGGCCGGGGGTGAACCCTTCCAATGTCACGCGCGTCTTGGTGCCGCTCGAAACCGGCGTCCAGTCGCCGGTGTCTCCCTTGGCCCAAATGGTAAAGACCGAGGAGCGCGAGGTTCCGTTGCGGTTCCACGCGAGCTTCACCCGGCCGTCGCTGAAGGCATTTGCCGTCAGGCTGGTCGGTTGTTGCGGGGTCGTGCGACTGCCAAGGACGGGACGCGCGGCAAAACCTGCCTGCGTCAACATCTTATCAGTCACGGCGGGGTTCGCGTAGAGCTTGGCGGCAATCGTGGTGATGCCCTCCAGAACCACTACGCGGTCCTCGTCCTTGGCCGCTACGGCTGACTTGCGAGTGTTCTCACGATCAATCGCAATCTGGATGTCCGTGCCAAACAACGCATTCGCGCTGTCCAAGTTTTGGACCTCCACTTCTGTCAGGCCATAGGCCAAGTATTCTTCGATGAGCACCGTCGTGGACCCCGCCACTGAGTAGTGGAGGGCCGCGTCCGGCTTAGCGGAGTAGTTGTTCATAGGCTACTTACCGCAAGATATGTCGGACATCCATTCAAATTTCTTTAGTGCAGTCAGTTATTCTAGGTCGGCTAACTCCTCTTCGCTTGATGTTTGGCTCTCAATTTGTTCCTGGACCTCAGCGGGCAACATGTCTTGGAAAAATTGAGCAACCCTCGCCTCCAGCTCCTCTGCGGTCCTAGCGTTTGGCGACAGGCCCAAAGCAAGCTTTCTACCCAGATGCAACGTATCCCAATCAGAGGCTCTTTGTTTGAGTCTGCCTTTGCCCGGTACTTTGATTCCAAAACCGTCGAGGGCAAGATTCCAAACAGGTTTAAACCATTCAATAATTGCATTTTCCCCAAGGGGAATCCAAATGTCGTCGACTACTAGAGCACGGAAGAAGAAGTGGCTGAGATCAAGATTTGACGCCTCAGCAATTGACGTCGCATGAATAGCGAGACGATCTCTCAAGGCCGTACCCTGCCCCGAATCTTTGGAAAGTCCGCCCTTTCTGCCACCCTTTGGAATCGCCTTGCCCACGTATATTGGGCCACCACGTTTCGGGCTGAGCTCCTCTACCAGCGGCGCATACAAGGGGAAATCGCCGGTGTAGTACAGGGCGTAGATTCCTGCACCGGTGAGATGGCCGCGCTCGCTCAATGGCGTTGCAGGCATCGCGAAAAGGGCATTGACTATGCTTTCTGCCAGATTTGATTTGTCGAGTGGATTGTATGGTGCCGAGCTCAACGATCTCTCCTCAAGATGACAGCGGATTCATAAAGGGAAGCCGCTGATTCATCTCCCCGGCGCACAGTGGATTTCGTGATGCTTGCCCCGACTCTCTTTGTGCGTAACATTTCAATTCGCATCGGAGTGAACCCATTTGCTGGAGCTAAGCGCATCAGAACGTCGTCAACCCGAATTTCGTGCCCCTGAATAATCGAGTTACCCACGACGATTACGGCGACCGCTCCGGGTTTCATCACGTAGCCCAGTGAGGCGAGGAACTTGTCCGAGTCGTTAAAGTAAGAGGCAACGTAGTTTGCCCATCCCGCTCCACCGTAGATTCCCTTATCGGTGCGCGTTTCACGAATCTGCGTAATTGTCTCTTCCAATCTGGAGTCTCCGAAATCCAGTGCTATCTGCTCTTTACCCCGGACCGTCTGCCAGTACTTGCCAATATTCGCGTCCTCGAGTTCGTGGAAGTCCTTTCGTTCACTAAGCAGGCCAAGCCAATAAAGATGCGGTCGGGTGCTCCGAATGTAGTGGTAATTATTCAGGTAGGGCGGCGAAGTAACTGCCACATCCGCCGACGCTCGATCCATGACTTCCGCCGCTTGCATAAAATTCATCCAATGGACCTGGGTCTGCGGTGCTCGTTGAAGATGAGCTTCGAGCTGAACCGCTTGAATGTCGGCAAGCATCGACAACAACTTTCTCCTAACGGTGCCGTGAACGTCCGCATCGTAGATCAATGGTTTGCCCGCCCCCGGTCGGGTTGAGAGGCTGGGTTCATATGTATAGTTCGAGAAGCTAACCATCACTGAGCCGAACGCAGTTCGGAACAAATCGGCCAAAGTTTGGTTTTTAATGGTCCGAAGATACGCCATGAACCCAAAGACTTGGCTTTCCACCATCGGACTGAAAAAGGGGATGCGTGAGATGAATCCTTCGGGCACGGATCCCTCAGCCTCTCGAAAAGCCGACTTGCTCGCTTCCGTGTAGTGGGCGATCAGCTCAAAGAGTTCTGACGCGTCAACATTAAGGCTGCAAGACTTCGCGCGAGAGGCTAATGCGGCCCAAGGGTTAATTTCGAAGCCCACAGCATCATGCCCCGCCGTGGCCGCCGTAACGAGCGTGGTTCCGACCCCCGCAAAGGGATCCAGCACGAGCCTTGGCGTTTCACCCTCGTCGGGTAGAAACGCCGACAGGCAGTCCTGCACAAAGCCTGACGAAAATCCGGCGACCCATGGCACCCACCGATGGATCGGTAGGGTTTTGTTCTCCGCGAACGCCGGATCACGAAAGGCGGGCCCAGCTTCCGCAGCGATCAGGTCGAGCCTGCGTTGCTCTGAAACATCAATCGCCAGCGGTTGTGGTTCGGGAGAGCTGTACATATTCAGGGATTATGGACGTTCTGGCGGTGTGCTCGGCACCTGCAAAATCCCCCGGTACCAAATCCTCACCACCCAAGGGATTCTCGAGCGCGGGGAGACCGCCATCGTGCCTGAGTCTTGGCTCATCCAACCCGACCGGGGAGTCGGGAGAGCAGTGTCGAAACAGACGGAAACCTTATTCGATTCCTACCCGTAGGTTCAAAGTCGCCGTTTTGAACTGCAACAAGTTGCTTTTAATGTCCATTAACTCCAACTTAATGGTCATTAACCGCCTCTCATGACACATTGGAAGCGAGTTAATGGTCTTTGAGAGCAGCTTGTGACGCTTTGAGAGCGAGTTAATGCGCCATAAGTTGGACTTAATGCGTCACGACGCCAAGTTAATGAGCCTTGGGAGCGAGTTTTGGCATCCGGCGCGGCCGTTTGAGCTGCATGCGGTGGCGAGGAGCGTTTGGCAAAAAAAGACCCGGCGAAAGACCGGGCCAAATGAGGAAAGAGCGCACTATTCAGCGCGAACTTACGCCCGCACTATACACGATTCGACACGTTGAGGCAAGGAGCGTGAGGAGAAGCTCGTATTTGTAGGGTGCTGGCGGCGGGCCTTGTGTGGCCCGGAATAGAAAGCGGCTGTCGACTAAGGCTCCCTCCCGCCACCGATTCAGCTTTCTACTCCAGGCTCTGCGGCGTGCCTTCACTCTTTCGGACACGGGCGGGAGGAGTGCGCTAAAGGTGGAACCTGGAGTAGAAAGCTCAGTTCAAGCCTGGCGGGAATCTCAGGCACACGCGCTTTCTATTCCATGCCACACAAAGAGGTGGCAGTTCTAGACAGGCCCACGCAGTGGGCTCCCGATCGCAGAGGTGGCGCGTAGCGACGGAGGGGTTTCGCTGGCGGAAGGTTTTCGAAGGCGGCCCCCCTCCGGCCTAAAGGCCACCTCCCCCGGTTGCGTCGGGGGGAGGATATATGCCGCTCAGGGGTCGGGATCGGGCGTGACGGGGTCGTGGAAGACATCTACGGCGCGTAGTAGGACGGCCGACTTGCTGAGATCGCAGAGCCTCTCCTCGAATCGGGCGTTTGAGGCAAGCGTCTCGCCCAGCAGTTTCACGGTCTCCGTTTCGCCGAGGTGCTCCGCCGCCAGTTGGCTGATTCGGTAATGCAGATCGGCGTAGCACCCTGCCGCGCGGTTGCCGGCCACAATGGCAGTATCTCGGACTGGACCGGCCACGAAATGGTTTGCTTGCTCAAGCCCGTCATCGAGGAGGGCAGCCATCGGCTTACAGAGCAACCCATCCTTGCTCCGCTGCAAGATCTGAAACACCTCGTCTAGCCGTTTGAGCTGGATGGCGGTCTGCTCGGTGCGCACCGCGAGGGCATCCCTCAGCTCTTGAGAGTCGGCCAGGGCGATGAACTTGGGCAGCGCCCCCAAGATCTGCCCCTCGGTGCAATAGAGGCGTCGAAGCCCGTCGAGGTACAGAGCGAAGTAGGGATATTGAATCTCCTCTCGCCGCTTTGCATGCTGAAACTCCTTCTTCATTTAACAAACCTTGCCCTATTGTACGAACAGGTAAAGCCAATTAGCGTCTTGGGCGAAACAATCTGGACCATGAGACAATAATGCTATTGAATTGGCTGGCTCGCGCAAGTTTGCGCATCGCAGGCTTTTCTACATGAATCTTACATTAACGGGCGGAACACACATCCCTTTTGAGCGTCTCACCCCAGGAGCAGATCCCGGCGGCTCAATCGCTCGGTGAACCTACTGAAGAGTTTTCACTGCCAGCTCTGCCACCAAAAGTGCTGTCGGTGGAAACTATATAAGCAAGGCCGAATGGCTTATTGCGGCGTCTATAACTAGGAAGGCTTTGTCGCCTGTCGTATACTGAAGCCAAGCGGAAATGACTTTTACAGAAATTCTGAGTGACCATCGCGACGAATACTTGACGTCGTGCCTGGAGCGACTTCGAGATGGCCTCGGAATAACCGATCCGGACAGCATGCTGGAGACTACGCTTCCTGAGCTTCTCGATGAAGTCTGTGAAGTGATTGGGGCGATCCCGCACGATGAGTCGGAGGACCCGATGATCGCGATGACGCACCGCTCTAGCCGCCTCAGCGCGCGGGAAGCTCACGAGCGCGGCTACACCATTTCTCAGCTCGTCGGCACCTACGGCGCGATCTGCCAAGGCATCACCTTGCAAGCTCATCGCACGAAGGCGGAAGTCAGCGCGCGGAACTTCAGCCAGCTCAATTTGTGGCTCGACGTTTCGATCGCCCAAGCCGTGACCGAATATCAACAGTTGGAAAAGGCTGAGGCAACGAAGTCAGAATCCGACCGTCTCGGCATCCTCGTGCACGACCTGCGAAATGCGTTGGCGGGGGCGATGTTGGCGCACGATTTGGTGAAGATGGGCGGTTTGGCCTCAAGGGGTCCGACCAACGAAGTGCTGACCGAAGCCCTGGTCCGCATGAAGGATCTGATTGATCGGTCCGTCGCCAAAGTGCGCATCGGAAACCCGGACCAGTTTGAGCAGACCGAAGTTCGGGTGCTGGACATCCTGAGCGATGTCGAGAGCACTCTCATTCCCGAATCCGCCCACCGCTCGGTCCGCGTCCGCGTCGCCGCGTCTCCCAAGCTGAAAGTGTTCGTGGACAGCCATCTGATGTCTTCGGCCGTCGCCAATCTCGCGCAGAATGCGGTGAAATTTACCAAGTTGGGCGGCTCGGTCTGGATTCGTGCCTTTGCCGAGGACGAGGAGGTCGTGATCGAGATTCAGGATGAATGCGGCGGCATCCCGCCGGGCACCATGAAGACGTTGTTCGAGCCAGGCGTGCAGGTAGGCGAGGATCGATCTGGTATGGGATTGGGATTGGGCATTGCGCGGAGCGCAGCCGAAATGAACGGTGGCACCATCACCGTGAAAAACGACCCGGGCGCCGGGTGCACGTTCACCCTCCGTCTTCCTGCAGTCGGCGCTACGCCTACGGTGGGGCCGAAGAAAAGCTCAGCAGTAGCCGCACATTAACAAATCGTTGTCGGTGAAGACACAGACAGCGAGTCTGGTGTTTTGACGTGCTTATTGCTTTACTTAAATCGTAATCTCATAATAGGTGAGAAGCGATTTGCGAGAATCCCGTCATTTTAATGAAGAGGTTAATAACCCTTTTGCGCGTTACCGGATCTGGTTCTGGCTCGGTGTCGCTGTAACCGTTTTAGCTCCGCTAGCTTCAGTGTGCGCGCGGGAATGGCTCCCTGCAACTCCAACTTCCGGCATTGAAGTTGCCAAGAGCGATCGCACCAGTGAAAACATGTCCATTATTCCACGGACAGTGAAATAATGACATTCAATTCCAAGACGTCCGATTTCTGAGATTTAGACGTATTATTCTTAGAACCCGGCGGACTGCGTTGGGTCGAGGCATGACTTATGATTACTCGCAAATACACCAATGAATGGCAGGAGCACTTGCAGACCAGTATTCCGGAGAGAAAGGTTCAATTTAAGCTCACCGAGAGGGAGTATGAGGTCCTTCAGCTAGCGGCCAAAGGGCACACCAACGCCGAAGCGGCGGAGGTCCTTTTCGTTTCAAAGCGCACCGTAGACTTTCACCTCGCGCAGATCTATTTTAAACTTGGAGTCAAGAATCGGGTAAGTGCCTTGAACGCAGCTCAAAAGGCGGGGATCCTGAGACAGTTCGACTAGACTAGTCTTCGCTTCCAACCGTATTCACAATCCCAATTGTCCCCATCACCAACCCCGACTCGTCTTTAAGGGGAGTTGCACGAAGTAACAATTTCGAAAACTCCCCGTCGAGTCTCACTTCGAAGTCTGTTCCATCTAATGCCATTAAGTGAGCCTTAATCGCTGGATGCTCCGGATCGCGAGTCTTAAAGATATCATAAACTGACTTGCCAACCTCCCAAACGACGCCAAAATGCGTGCTGGGATATTCCCCGTTAGCGACAAGCTGAAGCACCAGCTCTTTGTCAGTCGCCCAAACGGTGGATTTAATTTGGTCCATCGTCAAGTGTAACAGCGCGAGCGCCGCTCGCAACTCCAGCACCCCTTGCTCCTTTTGGCGAATGAGTTCGAGCAAACTTTCTCGCTCGAAGTTAGCGGCTCGAAGCGCTTGGTCGGCCCGCTCCTTTATGATTCGAACCACGGTATCGGTTCGGCCAGAGCCTCCTACTTTGAGTTTAATCCGAACCCAATAAGTGTTGACCGTGCCCACGCTCAATCCGAGCTTATGGGCAATGGCGTCGTTCGTCAGTCCATCCACGCAGAGCGCAACTATCTCTTCTTCACGGGGGGACAACTCGCGAGTACCCATGACTTACCGAAAGCCCTCAAGCGCCATAGTGGGGCAATTGCCTTCGCGTCCGTATAGGCGTTTTACCGGGTAACGAAGCGACTTTATGTTCATTTAATTACCAATGCAGCGCAACACAATTATGAAAAGCAATTGTCCGAAAGGTTTGGCTCGACACCTTTAGATACTCCTGTTCCTTGAAGTAATGAAAAAATGCCGAGAACCTGCACCGAGGTCGCAAGATGCTGGGCGTGCCGTGCCTCCGCCTCTCGGCCGTCACCCGCGCCAGCCACGCTTAACCCACATTCGCAGTGATCATTGAGCGATGGCTCAGAATATTGCGCGTATGAACAGCAAGTACCAACTAGTTTGTGAAATATGGGAACCTTTTTCGCAACAAGGAAAGTCTGGGGTAACGTGTGGGAGTCACCGCACTATGTGAGGGCGCACGCTCCAATAACCTAGGTTTCACCGCTGCGTGTAGCGGTTGTGATGAAGTTTCCGTGCCCAGGTCTAAAATTAATTGTTGCTATGATGCACCATGGAAGTAAAACTATAATGCCACTCATCATCGTGGACACGACGACCCAACACTACGCATTGACTGAAAATGCCCGCGCGCTCTTGGGGCTCGAGGTATCTCAGAAAGAGCTTTCCCTCCAACAGTTCTGGGACCTGTTTCAGGGATCTGTCGGGGTAAGTAGCCCGGAGTCCGCTTCAGGCGGCGAAATGCCGCGGGCAGAGTGTCGGTCCCTCCGATCGAACGATGAGCAAATCCGAATGACCTGGGCAGATTTGCCCGACACTGCGTCGTATGAGGTCATCTACTTGGAGCGCGAAAGCGAGCGGGAGAACCTTAAACTTGACTTCACGCTCGAGGCGCTTGATTTGGTGCCAGTGGGCGTATGCGTGACGGATCCGAGGCTTGAGGATAATCCGATCGTGTACGTGAACCAGACGCTTTGCGATATCACGGGTTATTCGAGGGAGGAGATGGTCGGTCGCAACTGTCGGTTCTTACAGGGGCCACTGTCCGACCCGACTACTGTGGCGCGGATTCACCGAGACATTGATGCGGCTCAGCCTTTAAAGGCCGTGCTCTTGAATCATCGTAAAACTGGCGAGACGTTCTTCAATGAGCTGCGAATTTTCCCCATGTTTGACGCCAAAGGCGAACTATTCCGGTTCATAGGCGTTCAGCATGACGTTACGCTGAGAGAAGAGGCCGTCGCCGAGGCCGAAAGGAGCAGATTTATCTCTGGGGCAAGCATCGCCGCTCTCGACTTGCGCACGGCAATTCTTGATATCAGCTCCTCCTCCGTGAGAATGTCCCCCGCATTCGCGGCAACTATTCGTTCTGCTGGCCTCAAGGCCGACATTGCAGACGTTCTCGCAAACTTTGCGGAAGTTGACCGGTCACACGTTTCCAACGGGCTCAGCAGCGTGATCAGCAAAGAGCTCCCCGCGTGGAGACGGCTGGTCACCATTCCGGGAGAGAACGGCACTGCTGGTAAAGTGGTTCTAGGAGTATCTCCGGTTCAAAATATCAAGGGTGAGGCGCCCACTCAATTGGCACTCGTGATCCTGCCGTTGTCGGCACTGTTAGACCCTGCTCAAGGCGAAAATAACGAATGAGTTACGAACCCGATTTCAGCGCGAAGAGCATGGATCAGGAGCAACTGCGCCTTCTCATTCGGCGACGCGGCTTAGGGGGAGGGGATTTCCACGCCATTCATGAGATTATCGGTCTTTGCCGGAAAGAGGTTCCCCTCGCGGAAATTAAAACCAAGGTCGAACCGCTTCCGATGTTGGCGTTGATGTTGTGTCGCGCGGCTTCCTCGGCTGAGTACGGTGCTTCGAGCGTGAACTCGCTGCTCTACGCCCTTGAATTGCTGGGGCCGAAGGGTATTCGTAGTGCATGCCTAAGTGCGATGTTCAAGTCGGCGACCGACAATCTCAGCAAGCTCAAGTTTGTGAACGTTGAACAGTTGTCCTACCGGTGCTTGGCGATGGGGCTTCTGGTCAAGGCGATGGCTCGTAGCCGGGAGAAAGTGGATCCCGATCTCGCCTTCACCGCAGGCCTCTTCTGCGATGTCGGATATCTGGTTTGGGCCCGCTTTGTGCCGCTGGTGATGGACAAAATCGCTGCGACCGCACTCCACACTCCTGGCGTTTCCATCGTGGATGTGGAAACGACCTTGATGAAATACAACCATGCGGAAGCGAGCCGAATCGTAGCGGACGAATTACGCCTCGACCCGGTGATCCAGGGTGCAATTGCCGGCCACCTGGAGCCATCCATGTGCAGTGAGGAGCACATTGAGTTGGCTGATCTGTGCCACATGGCTTCTTGGACCCTCGACAGGCTCGACATTCCGGTCATCAGAGGACTTCCTCGCGATGAATTAGATCCGTTTATCCTGCACCGGGTCGCGTTCCAACTCGATGCGCTTGAGGAAATGGTCACGGAAACGCGAAACAACTTGGTGCAGATGAGTATCCATTGATGCGGTGAACAGCCGCCGGTAAATTGCACGATCTCCGCAAAAATACAAGCCTTCCTCCAAAACTTTCCTTTATATTAAGAAGAAGGGGAAGTCATGAAACACATTCAAAGAAGTTTCGTCGTAGTCGCGCTTGTCGCGCACAGTGTCTCCGTTTGGGCGCAATCACTCAACGTCACGCTCTTCAATTCGCCCGCTGGCCAAGGTGGGGTTAATCTCCAGGCCGACTGGGAAATGGGGGCAAACCCGTGGTGCAATGCGGTGGACGTGCGCTGGTTGCAGAAAGTCCGCATCAAGAACCCGGACGGAACTACTAATAACACCGTCCCGGGCTATCCCAATGGCGAATTCATTGACCCGTTGCCCACCCAGCCCGGTGGACCGTGGGACAACAACCCGTGGTACGACGTCACTTACAACACCGCCGCCAATCGTGCCGCCGACACCAACCGTCAAGGCGGAGCGGGCCGTTTCTACAACGATTCTCCCGCGGGCTGGGGTCCTTTCGGGCCACTTACGTTCTGTGGTTGGACCGCGGTCGTGTGTATCAACACCGAAAACAGCATTGCGAGCTACATGGGTGGATTCAGTTGGAGCTTCACCGTGGGCGCAAATGGCAGCATCACCTCCACCGCGCCCTCCGCACTCAGCAACACCGCCGCCACGACGGGTTTGTTCAATACTTCCTTACAAACAGGGCCGGCTAGCTTCCGAGCGTGGACGCTTAATACCGGCGATCCGAATTGCCAACTCACCTTTGTGCCGGAGCCTGCTTCGATGGTTGCGCTTGGTTTAGGTGTCGCGGCAATGTTGCGCCGACGTCGCAGAAAGTGAACCGGATGCAAGCAGGAATCCGGTCCTAGGGCGGGTATTCTATAGGCATATCTACGGCGCGATGGGGCGTCGTCAGGATCACACAACATGGCAGCGACAACTTCCAATTCAACTGGCTTCAACGTGGAAGCCGCCAAACAAGTCTTTAAGAACCTCACCACTTCCGAACTCATCGAGCACGCCATCCGGCATGGT
The DNA here is from genome assembly GCA_043754215.1 of Chthonomonas sp. Taxonomy (GTDB): domain Bacteria; phylum Armatimonadota; class Fimbriimonadia; order Fimbriimonadales; family Fimbriimonadaceae; genus JAFLBD01. The sequence continues at coordinate 103,658 of JAYUVF010000027.1, forward strand.
GACGGGATTCTCGCCGCTAACGGCGCACTCGTCGCTTACACGGGCAAGTACACGGGCCGCACCCCCAAGGACAAGCGAACCGTCCGCGAACCGGGCAGCGAAGCCAACGTTTGGTGGGACAACAACGTGGCGATGGAGCCCAGCGAGTTTGAGATGCTGCGCGAAAAGGCCAATGCGGCCCTCGCGACCAAAGAGCGCGTGTACGTGGTGGACGCCTTCGGCGGCGCCGATCCTGCTCACCGCATCAACGTGCGGGTGATCACCGAGAACGCCTACCACGCGCAGTTCATCAAGACGATGTTAATCCGGCCTAGTCTTGACGAGCTGGCCGGTTTCACTCCTGAATGGACGATCATCAATCTCTGCAATGAGACTTATGAGCGCGACGTGGCTGGCGAGACCCGAGACGCCGTCATCGCCCTCAACTTCGCCACAAAGGAGGTCCTCATCATGGGCTCTCATTACGCCGGCGAAATGAAGAAGTCGGTGTTCACCATCCTGAATTACTTGCTGCCACTCAAGGGCGTGATGAGCATGCACTGCAGCGCCAATATCGGCAAAGACGGCGACACCGCCCTGTTCTTTGGCCTCAGCGGCACCGGCAAGACAACTCTCTCCGCCGATCCCGAACGGCATCTCATTGGCGACGATGAGCATGGTTGGACCGACACCGGCGTCTTCAACTTCGAAGGCGGCTGCTACGCCAAGACCATCAAGCTGAGCAAAGAAGGCGAGCCGGAAATCTGGGACGCCATCAAGTACGGCTCGGTCTTGGAGAACGTGGTGCTCAACGACCAGCGCGTGCCGGATTACGACGATGTTTCGCTCACCGAAAACACCCGCTGCGCCTATCCGCTGGAGCACATTCCGGGCGCGGTTTCCCCCAGTATCGGCGGCCAGCCGAAGAACATTTTCTTCCTGACCTGCGATGCCTACGGCGTACTTCCTCCGATCTCCCGCCTCACTCCCGAGCAGGCGATGACGCATTTCTTGAACGGTTACACCGCCAAGGTCGCCGGGACGGAAGCCGGAATCACCGAGCCGCAGCTCACGTTCAGCACTTGCTTCGGCGCCCCGTTTTTACCTTTGCACCCCTCCAAGTATGCGAATCTTCTCGCCGAGAAGATGCAAAAGCACGGCGCGAATGTCTGGCTCGTGAACACGGGCTGGACCGGCGGAGCCTACGGCACCGGCAAGCGCATGAGCCTGAAGCACACCCGAGCCCTCCTCACCGCGGCCCTCAAGGGTTCACTGGCGGCGGGGAACTTTGAGACCGACCCCGTGTTTGGGTTGGCAGTGCCCACCGCATGCGAGGGCGTGCCATCTGAAATTCTAAATCCGCGCAACACCTGGGCGGATAAGAGCGCTTACGACACGGCGGCTCACAAGCTCAAGAGCCTGTTCGACGAAAACTCCGAGAAGTTCCAGTAAGGCATTCTGAGCATGCGCGGATTCGAGGAGGTAAAGGTCGACGGCCTGCCCCAACTCGACGAGTGGCTAAGACAGAATCATGCTCAAAAAGAGAGCGTGTGGTTGGTTACCGCCAAGAAGTCCGATCTCCAACGGTACATCTCGTACTCCGACATGGTGGACACGCTTCTCTGCTGGGGCTGGATTGATGGGCTCGCCCGGGGCAGGGAAGATGGGTTCAAAATGCAGCTTATCAGCCCCCGCAAACCCAAGAGCGCCTGGTCGGCTATCAATAAGACGAAGGTGGCGGAGCTAGAGAAAGCGGGCAGGATTCAGCCACCGGGTATGCGGGCCATCGAGGTTTCTCGCGCCAACGGCATGTGGGAGTTTCTCGATGACGTGGAGGCGCTGGTCATCCCGCCGGACCTCGCAGAAGCCCTGCTGAATAGCCCGGTGGCCGCTGAGTTTCGCCAAGCCCTTCCACTCTCGCAGCAAAAGGCCACATTGCAACAACTCAAGATGGTCAAATCACCCGAGGCGCGAGCGCGACGGATTGCTAAGCTGATCGAAGCATGGGCAAACCATCGGCGACTGTAAGTACTGCTTACAGGATGCTGAGTTGCCGGCATGCGCCCGAAAAAGAGCGACGAAGGAAGTCTGTTAGACCAGAAAGTTTAGAGTGCAGACTCGAAAAGAACGCATTAATCAACGAAAATGGGGACGGCGACCCGCGTGCCCTTCCCGGGTACCCTAACTTTCCTTGACTGCTCAACCATCTGTCCGCTCCATCGCCGCCTTTTACCTGCCCCTGGCGTTGGCGTGGCTCTTGATGAGCATCGAATCGCCGATCTCGGTCAGCATCATTTCGCGCACGCCGAACGCCCAGGTCCTCACGGCCGCGTTCCTCATCATGATGGCGGTCAGCCTCTGGATCGAGAGCCCGGTCATTGATCTTCTGTCCACTGCCACTACCCTCGGAAAGTCCCGCGCGGCGGTCAACAAGATTCGCACTTTTGCCGTCCAGATGATCATTTGGGTGACCGTGATCCATGCGGTGGTTAGCCTGACGCCGCTCTACGATTTGCTTTTGATTCACCTCCTCCAAGTGCCGATTGAAGTGGCGGAAGCGGCGAGAATCCCGCTTGGAATCATGACCCCGTGGAGCGCGTGCATCGGGTGGCGGCGCTGGCGGCAGGGCATCATGATCCGCAACGGTGTCACGAAGCCGATCACCCTCGGCACCGTCCTTCGCATGTTCACCATCGGGGGGGGCGGGGCGGCGCTGCTTGCGTTCACCCGCTGGGACGGCCTTACCATCGCCGCGACGGCGCTCGTGACCAGCGTCTTTGTTGAAGCGCTCTTCATTCACTTCGCCGCCAAGCCGTCGATCCACGACATGCCCGAGCATCAAGAAGGCGACGAACTGCTCTCGGTCGGCAGGTTGTGGAAATTCCACGCCCCGCTCTCGATCAGCACGCTGGTCATGCTCACCAGCACGCCGCTCGTCGGCGCGGCGCTCGCCCGCGTGGCAGAGCCGGTCCTGCAGATGGCGGCATGGCAGGTTGCCACCGCGATGAGCTTCACCTTCCGCGTTGCCACCTTCGGCCTTACCGAACTGGTCATCACCCTGGGCACCACTCCCGCCGCAGTTCGCGCGGTCCGCAGATTTTGCCTCGGCCTCGGCGGATTGATGGGCGTGGCGATGGTCTTTCTTTGGGCGGTTGGTGCTGATTACTGGTTCTTCACCCAAGTCCTCCACGCTCCGCCCCAAACCGCCGCGATCGCCCGTGCTGGCTTCATCGCCGCCGCGATTTTCCCCGTCCTTGGCGGGATGCTGGGCTATTTGAAAGGGCGATTGACCAGCAAACACCTCACCATGGCAAGGCTGTACGGCATCGTCGCCAACGTGGTGACTCTGCTCATAGCCCTAGAAATTGGGGTGAGAACGGGAGGCTACGGCGTGCTCGTCGCCGCCGCCGCCATCGGCCTCAGCCAAACCGCTGAGCTCATCGCGTACGTCACCTACTGGCGATTCAACCAGCGGAAATAGATTTACGGCTTGATCAAAATGCCTTGACCGGTTGGGAGATTCAAAATCTTTACCCCTCGCTCGGCCGCGAATTCATCGAACGCCTTCTTCTGGATCGCGTGATGCAGCCACCCATAGTCGTCGAGCACCATGGTCGCCCCCGAGACCATCTTGGGCCAGAAATGCTCCGCCGCCGCGATCTCCGGGACCACCGAATTCATGTCAATCCCAATGTAGGCAACCTTCTCGATTTCGACTTGACTCAGCGACTCCGGCACCCGTCCTTTCACGAGAACCGCGTTCGAATACGGTTGAAAATTCTTCTTGGCTAATTCATAACAGTCGAAATATGAGCCGTCATGGACCGTATGTAGTCCCACCGCGCGCTCGGCTTCCGTGAACTGATCCTCCGGAATGCCATCAAAGGTGTCGAACAAAAAGAATTTCTTGTCAGACCGCTGGAAGTCGCAGTAATGCATGATCGCGAGGCTAAAAATGCCCGTGTTGACGCCGCACTCTACGAAGTCGCCGTCGAGGTGCATCGCGTGGGAGCCCGCCCAAACGTACTGATGGACTCGCCACTCGATGTGCAAGTCGCCGCCGCCGCCAATCGTGTGCCCGCTGTGAATCCCCCGCTGGTATGCCTCGACAAACTTGGGCTCGCGCAGACACTCCGCGTTGTGGTGCGTTGCGTATCCATCGCCCACGTAAGTGTAGGCAGGCCGTATCATCCGATTGCCGTGGGCGTCGTTCACGAGAACGCTGCCGTTGTCTAGTTCGAACTCAAGTCGAAAGTTAGGGCCTTGGATGGCTTGCATAACTTTTTATCGGCATTTGCCGCCGCTACTTTAGGTTCTGGGAGCGAAACCCTCACAGCAATTGGTAGCGAATCCAGAGCTCGGCAGTCGTCCCGTTCCAGTGATTGCCCACCACGACTGCGCGAAGGCTGCTCTCGCCGGACATCGAGGGCCCCCCATAGCGCGCCACGAAAATCAGCGAATCCAGGCTGATTGGATTCTGCAGAACAATCGTCTGGACCGGCTGATGGGCAGCCGCGACTAAGAACGTCGCTTGCGGACTCTGTATCGAGATCTCCGGCGCAACCGGATCAGTGATGGGCGTCACCGCCGTGATGCTGACTCGCCGCAAAAACCGCACCGACTCAAACAAGTCCACCGTGCCATCAAACGAAGGGTAGCGGCCTGGTGCAATCCGAATCACACTCGTCTCCGCCGATTTACCATCCCCTTTGCGCAGCCTAATCCGGGGCCGAACGGGACCAACCTCGTCCGTCCCGTAAAGCTGCATCCGAAGGAAGAGCCGCTCTGACTTCCGAAGTGCAATCTGATCCGCCGGATGCTTCGCCCCAACCTGAGAGGCAAAGATAAGCCGGGAGTCCCGAGGCAACGCCTTCCAAGTCCGCCCCCCATCCACCGCCCCTCCCGGAGCCGCCGCGCTGGCAAACAGCCAGGACCCCCGAACCTCGCCAACTCCCGCCACTTCAAGGTCATAGGATTTGATGCTGGTCAGGTTCGACGGAACGGGCACATCCACAAACCGAGTCTCCCCCATTCTTGGCCTTGCAAGAGCCCCCAATGTCACCCCAGCGAACTCAGCCCGCACGGCAGGATTGGTATCGCCGCCCTCCGGACAGCCGTACTCCCGCCAGGTCACCAGCTTCTCAATCGCCGCGCTATTCGGGGCAACCGGTCGACTTGGTCCCGTCCGGTCATACACCTTTACCGGCGGCATCTTGCCCGTGCGCAATACGTCGCTGATCATGTGACTCCACCGCCTGGCGTTTTCGTAGCGGTCAAGTCGGAACGGCGCGGCACCTCCCGGTGAATGGCAGGAGACGCAAAACCGATCCAGCATCGGTTTGATGTCCCGCTTGAACTCCACCGGACTCCCGGGTCTTGCCTTCATGAGATCGGGCACGGTACAACCCAGGGGCGTGGTGCGGCTGGGAACGATTGCAACCCCGCGTCGCGTCGCCGCCACCGCTTCGCTCAGCATGAACCGGCTACTCGAATCGGCGGTCAATCCAACGCCCCCTACAAAAGCAACCTTGCCCCCAGAACGCACGATCACACTCGGCAGTCGATCAAGCCCAAACTCATACGCCAGTTCCGAACCCTGCAAAGCACGAATATCCCCCCTGAGCCTAAACCTAGCGGCATAAGCCTCCGCAGAGGCGCGGTCGTCGTTAGGAAACCAGATCGTGGGCCGGATGGAGGGATTGGCCACGGTCCACGCCGCCACTTTGGTCACCCACCGTTGCGCGACGGGGCAGTCCGTACTCCAAACAATGTCAACCTGCACCGGCTTCGGCTCGTTCTGGACCAACAGCCAGGGAGCAACCGCGAACAGGGCCAGCCACGGTTTCATCGTGCCCTAAAACAGTCGACGGTACATGCGCAAATTGGTCTCAACCCGGATCGGGATAGCCTTCTCCGCCGCCTCGACATCTTCCCAAAACGCCAGCGAATCGAGTTGTCCCGGGATCATCAAGCTGCGACCCACATAGGCCCCTAAAAACCCCTCAATCTGCCAAAGCGAGTCCATGATGTAGCGCGACTCTGTCAGTTCATCCTGATCCAATCCCGGCCCCGCGATGTAAGAGTTGGTGCTGCAATAGCCGCCGATAGGAACGTCCTGCGGTGTCGAGCCGTTGTGGTGGATGATCGTGAATCGGTCAATGTCCTCGGGGGTGTCTGCGCCCCGCACGAACCGTTCAAACGCGCCCGACATGATGAACTGATTCTCGCACTCGTTCAAGGTGTCCAGGTCAGGGAAGACAGTGAGCGCCAAAATCTCCTCGCCCGTCACCCGCTTCCATAGCGAAGGCTCCGTGGTTTTGCAGCATGAAGCCGTCGTAGACTTCAGAAACTCGAAAAACTCCTGCACCGAATCCGGCGTGTCGTCGGCGAGGTGGTGGATTGCGAGATTGAGAACTCCTTGCACAAATGTATTGTGGCATGCTGAGTAAATGGGGAATACAAAACAGCCTCATTCGTACGCGCCGTGGCAGCCGGAAGACGATCGTCGGCTCATGGAATTGCAAACGAAGGGCACCACCTACGAAGAGATAGCCGAGCAATTCGGCCGCACCGTTGGGTCAATCAAGTCGAGGCTGCGCCACTTGGCGATGATCACCGCCCAGGATCAATCGAAAAAGCGGTAACCCGTTCGTTCACTCCCGATGGTCGTTCACTCTCTTTGGCTTCCGTGGGTCCCACCAGAGTGAACGACTGCAGGGAGTGAACGAGTATTCTATCAGCCAATGTCCACAACAATTGATGCCATCGGCCAAATCGAAGAGCGTGCGATCCAGCAGATCGCCGGCGCCTCCGGGACCGCCGCGCTCAAAGATGTGGAGTCCCAGTTCCTCGGCAAAAAGGGCGAGCTCTCCCTTCTCATGGGCCAACTCGGCAGCATCCCCAACGACCAAAAGCCCGCGTTCGGCAAGGCCGTCAACGACGCCAAAGCCCGGGTCGAACAAATTCTCCAGGCCAAACATCAAGAGCTCAAAACCCAAGAACGCGCGGTCCAGTTCGAGAAGGAGCGCATTGACATCACGATGCCAGGGCGCAAGGCCACCGCGGGGCGCGAACACATCCTCCAGCTCACCACCAACCGCATCAAAGAAGTGTTCGTGGGCATGGGGTTCGAGTACCGCGAAAGCCCGGAGCTGGAGAAGTTTGAATACAACTTCAGCGTCCTCAACTATCCGCCCGACCACCCGGCGATGGACGAGCAGGACACGTTTTACGTCACCGACGACACCGTCCTGCGCACCCAATGCACCGCGCTACAGGGCCACGTCTTTGAAAACACCAAGCCGCCCCTGCGCATGTTCACCGTGGGCCGCACCTATCGCAATGAGGCCGTAGACCGAACCCACAGCCACACCTTCCACCAAGTGGACGCGTTCATGGTGGATGAGGGCGTTTCGATGGCGCATCTCAAGGGCACGCTGAACGCCTTCGCGAGCGCGATGTTTGGCGGCGAAGCGCAGGTTCGCTTCAGGCCCGACTTCTTCCCGTTCGTCGAGCCGGGCGTGGATTACGCCATCTCGACGCCAAAATTGTTCGGTGGCCGATGGGTCGAACTCGGCGGCGCCGGCATGATCCACCCCTCGATCCTGCAAAGCTACGGCATCGACACCGAGCGCTACACCGGCTGGGCGTTCGGCCTAGGCGTCGAGCGCATTCCCATGATGGCGACGGGGATTGATGACCTGCGCCACTTCCTCGAGAACGACCTCCGTTTCCTAGACCAGTTCGCGTAGCTCCACTCGTTCACTCCCTCAGGGTCGTTCACTCGCTACCTGGAGCGCCGAGTTGTACTCGGCACCTGGCGTGCGGAGTTCCAACTCCGCAATCAAACCATTTCGAGCGCGGAGTTCCAACTCCGCATTTGGACCTTTTGTAGAACGGTGGCCGGTGGCGACGCACTTGGCCGAAAGTCCCCGCTTTGACGGATCGAAGGGGCAAGAGAGGGGAGCTTTTGCCGCCGGGGGTGAGGTAAGGGGTCTCGACCATAAGCAGTTCAAAACTCCCGATCACGAAAGGGGTGAAGGCCGCCTTTGTTTCATGTTGGGCGAAAGTCAAAAAAAACCCTAGGCCGGAGCTCTCCTCCGGCACCATTCGGCGACCCTATGAATGGGATTATTGGAAGAGGGCGGGAAATCTTCAGATTCGCCGCGGAAACGCCTCAATACTCGCGAGCGACGTCATCTTTCCAACCAGAAACGCGACGATGCTTGCGGGAAACGTTAGCTTTCCGGCAGGAAATGCGGCAACTCTTGCTTGCAACGCAAGGTTTACGGCGGGAAACGTCACCGGGCGTGCAGGAAACGTGAGGTTTCCGTTGGGAAAAGGGGCATCGCTCGCGGGAAAGAACGGTTAGTCGTAACCTGGTTATGGGGATTAGAGGGCGGAGCGCGGGGTTCCGCTTTCGCGGGAATGACGAATTCTGAGCGCATTTTAGGTTCAAATAGAAACTTTATCCATAAGAGCCCCTAAAGATTTGATTCGATTTTGCAGAAAATTTAACCTAAGATGGGAAACGCATATCGCAAACTGACTGACTCGGCACTGAACACCACGATTGGTGCCACGACCTCAATTCTGATCGAAAACTATCTGCAGTACGGGGTGAGCGAGGCCGAGGTTGAGCAGCTTGACGCGCTGAACTTCGATCTTGCGACAAACATTTCGGTGCAGGCCACGCTCGAAGCCGCGAAGCTGGCGGGGACGCAGGCTAAGCTCGATTCGCGCGAATTGGTGATTGATGCGGCGTATAACCTCATTGACAAGATTTATGCGAATCCGGCGGTGGATGACGAGGCTCTCTTGAAGGCTAACCTTGCGCCTCGACCGACGCATTCTTCGGCCAAGCCGCTGCAGCAGGTGACCGGCCTCCTGGCTACCGCGAGCGCCAATGGAGACGTTTTGTTGAAGTGGAACCGAAGCGGAAATACGCCGACGGTGACCTTCGTGGTTGAGGCGCAATCGGCCCCGAGCGGTCCGTTCAACTTCGCCGTGAGCACCACCCGAACGCGCATCACGCTGAGCGGCTACGAGCCCGGCCAGACCGTGACATTCCGCGTCCGCGCCACGCGCACCAGCGCCTCCAGCGCACCAAGTAACCTGGCGACGATCTACGGCAACGGCTCGTACGCGCTGTCGATCGCGGCTTAGTTTCGACTCTAGTAATCGGCAAGCCCCCGCATTGCGGGGGCTTTTCTTATTTAAAAATTCCACCCACGGAGGAGTGAACGACCACCGGGAGTGAACGACGGTCGCTAACGCGCGTTTGCGGGCCATTTGCCTTGGATGGTCACTGGGGTGCCGGTTTGGATCCAGTCGTAGAGCCATTTTGCGTGGTTTCGACCGGTCATCGGCAGGCGGATGCAGCCGTGGGAACTGCGGCCGCTGGCGTCGCTGGAGCCGTGCAGGAAGATGTCCCCGACCACGTGGATGGCCCACGGCATCGGCGCGTTGCCGTAGAGCGACGAGCGGTGGAGCGGGGTGCGATAGGCTTGGGCGGCGAAGATGCCGTTGGGCGACTGGTTGGCGGAGCGGCCGATCCCGACCTTGGTGCGCATGACCACGCTTTGGCCTTGCCACGCAACGAGCATGAGCTGCTTCTTGTTGATCACGACGCGCTGGCTGCCTCTGCGGACATGGATCGCTTTGCCGGAATTGACCGCCGACCGGATGGTGGCGCGGGCAGCTTTGGAATCGTAGCGCACCAGGAACCGCGTTTTGGGAAGGGTGGAGAGCCGCACGAGTTGGGTGCCGTCGGGGAGCTGGCGCAAGCTGCTGGGCGTGAAGGTCATGTTTCCGAGCGTGATGTTCTTGCCGGAGGCACTCACCTTGATGTCGAACGCGTCCGCCAGCTCCCGCGCCCGCACGTAAAGGGCGTCGCGCTGGTTGTTGAACGAGACGCCGTCCAGCGCGGCGATCTTGGGCGGAGCGAGCGTGACGAGAGCGGCGAGGGAAGCGGCGACCATGGATTCCAATCCACGCCGATTCTGTTTTGTTCGTTCCCGCCCGATTCGCGGCTCGCAGTCGTAAGCAAGGTTATGGATAAGAAAGTAGAACATCAACCGGACATCGACCACGATACGGTCAAGGCAATGGTGGAAGGCGCGACCACCGGTCGCACCGGACGGGGTGGTACGCACCTCGGACAGCGTTCCGGCATCGCGTTGAACAACCCCAACTACACGGTTGACCCCGACATTCAGCCCGAAGATCGCCAAGATGGCCATGTGGATGAGCCAATTCATGACGAGCCCGTCGCCCTTCCGCCAGACCCGCTGACGCTCAGCGATGCGGAGAAGCGGACGGAGCCCGGCGTGTAGGTTTGAGCAGACTCGGCCTAAGCTAAGCCCCGCGGAGGGGGGCCTTTAGGCCGCCTTTGGAGCGGGAGGGTTTAGCCTCCCGACGCAAGCGAAACAGCCCCATAATAGAACTCATGACGCTGAGCCACCCGAGCATCGCCGAGATTCGAGCGCAGTTTCCTGGATTGCGGAGCGATTTTGCCTTCCTCGAAAACGCCGGCGGGGCGCATATGCCGAGGCAGTCGCTGGACCGAATGCGCGAGTTTGTGACTACCGACTACGTGCAAACCGGCAGTCCGTACCCCGCCAGCCAGCGCACGACCCAGCTCGCCAAGGACGCCCACCAGTTCTTGAATCTGCTGTTCAACGGCGATGGCATCGGGCACGTGGCGATCGGTCCCAGCACCACTGCGTTGATCTACATGCTCGCGAACTGCATGACGCCCGACCTCAAGCCCGGCGACGAGGTGATCATCTCGGTCGCCAACCACGAGAGCAACATCGGCCCGTGGGCTAGGCTAGAGCGGCTGGGCGTCAAAGTCGTTTGGTGGCCAGTTGACCCAGTCACCGGCCTTTCCGACCTGACGGTGCTCCAAGGGCACATCAACGAGAGAACCAAAGTCGTCGCCTTCTCCCGAACCTCGAACCTGATCGGCGATCAGATAGACGTCAAGAGGGTCACGGAATTGGCTCACCGCGTGGGCGCGGTCGTCGTCGCCGACGTGGTCGCGGCGGCCAGCCATGAGGCCATGGACGTGCGCGTCTGGGGCTGCGACTTCGCAGTGCTGAGCAATTACAAGGTTTACGGCCCCCACACGGCGGCGATGTTCGGTCGCACCGAAGCATGGGCGAAACTCGACGGCCCCAACCACTTCTTCATCTCGCCCGATGGCTCCGCCGCTCGCTTTGAGTTGGGCTGCCTCAGCTACGAAGGACTGGCGGCAATCATGGGGCTGGGGGATTACCTCAAGTTCCTGACCGGCGACCCAGACGCGCCTGTGACCCGGGAGTTGATCAGCGGCGCTTTTAGAATCATGAGCGAACTTGAGCGGCCGATCCGAGAGCGGTTCGTGACCTTCTTGAACGAGCGCTACGATCTCCGGGTGATCGGCCAAACCGACCCCACCGAAGACCGCCACCCGACTTTCAGCTTCGTGCACTCGACGAAGTCCTCCGCTGAGATCTGCCAAGCGGTTTGCGACCGGGGATTTGGGATCAAGTCGGGCCACATGTATGCCTACCGTCTTTGCGAAGCACTCGGCATTCCAACACACGACGGAGTGGTGCGGGTGAGCGCGGTTCACTATAATTCGATGGACGAGATCGAGCGGCTCATCACAGTTTTGCAAGAAGTCTTGTAGACTAGGAATCAGATGGAAACCGAAGTATGCTCAAAGGTGCGCGACTTCATCGCTGACCTCGACGCCGCTGTCGAGATTGACTGCGTGAATGGTCGCTGCGACAAGGTCAAAGCCCTCCTGGAAACGATCTTCCACGACGGCGAAGACTTGATCCCGGCCTCTTTCACCCAGCCCTGCGCCGAGAAATATGCGCGGCACCTGCTCCACCGCGACCCCGCAGGCCGCTACTCGGTGGTGATCATGGTCTGGGACGTCGGGCAAGGAACCTACCTGCACGACCACGCCGGCGAGTGGTGCGTGGAGTGCGTCTACCGGGGGAAGATCAAGGTGACGAGCTACGACCTGCTCGGTCAAGAATCGGACCCGATCTTGAATTTCAAAGAGGAAGCGACGATCTACGCCGGAATGGGTGAAGCCGGGGCACTGATCCCGCCATTTGAGTACCACACGATCTCAAATGCCCTCGCCGACGAGCCTAGCGTCACGGTCCATATCTATGGCCACGAGTTGACGTGGTGCAACATTTTTGTCCCGGTTGAGGGCGGCTGGCAGAAGGAGCGAAGGGAGCTAAGCTACACCGCGTGATCGAGTCCGCTCGACGCCTCGGGCCAGGGGTAATTTTTTGTATTCTCCTCGCCCTAGGGTCGGTCGTGATCGCCGAAATCCCGTGGGTCAAGACAAATCTCCGATTCAGCCCCTTGATGATCGTGATCCTCTTGGGCATGCTCATCGCTTCCACCGTGACTCTCCCGGCGTGGCTGAAAGATGGGGTCGCCTACTGCCAAAAGCCGGTCCTGCGCCTTGGTGTTGCGCTGCTCGGAGTGAAGCTTAGCCTCGCCAAGATAGGCGAGATCGGGGCGGGTGCGATGCTGGTAATCGTTGTGGTTACGGTGGTCGGTTTCTTCTTTGCGGTCTGGCTCGGTCGCCGGTTGGGCATGGGCATGAAGCCTACGTTGCTCCTGTCGACAGGCGGAGCGATCTGCGGTGCCAGCGCCATTGTGGCGGCGGATACGGTTGTTCAGGGCGAAGGGAAGGACGCCGCAGTAAGCCTCGCGGTGATTACGTTTTGGGGCACGGTGGGGATCTTCCTGTTCCCGGCCCTGAATTCGGTGTTGAATTACGGTTCTTTCGCGTTTGGCGTGCTGAGCGGGGCGACGCTCCACGAGGTCGCGCAAGTGGTCGCAGCCGCTGCCAACCATTCGGCGGACAGCCAAGTGGTGGCGACGGTCACCAAACTCGCGAGGGTGTGCCTTTTGGCTCCCACCATCATTGGATTAGGCTGGTGGATGCGCCGAACGGGGGCCGGAGCGAGCGACAAGAAGGCCGCGCTGGTGCCTTGGTTTTTGTGGGTGTTTGTGTTGCTCGCCGGGCTGCGGTCGGTGGCACCTTCGCTTGGAATCGAGCCGGAGATGAAGTACTTCGGCGACATTTGGGTGCCGCTGGTTTTGAGCGTGGGGATGGCAGGCGTTGGCCTACAAACCAAGCTGAAGGAAGTGATCCAGGCGGGGTGGAAGCCGGTTGGGTTGGGCTTTGCCCAATGGGCGGTGATGCTGGCGCTGACGATTGGATTGATCCAGGCACTGCACTTGAACGCCCCGGTCGCCGAACCTACTCCTCTACGCCAAGGTACGCCTTGATGACTTCGGGGTGACTGCGGATTTCCGAGGGGATGCCCCGGGCGATTTCTTCGCCGTGGTCGAGCACCACGATTCGCTCGCATAGGTTCATCACAAACTTCATATCGTGCTCGATGAGGAGCACGGTCTTGCCGAAATCGTCGCGCAGTCGCCGGACGGTCATCATCAGATCCTCTGATTCTTGAGGATTCATACCGGCGGCGGGCTCGTCAAGGAGAAGTAAATCGGGCTGGGTCGCCATTGCGCGGGCGATTTCGAGTCTCCGCTGTTTGCCGTATGGCAAGTCGCATGATCTCGAATTGGCGCTGTCTGCGAGATCCATGATTTCGAGCAGGTCCATCGCCTCGCGCTTGAGCCGGGCGGTTTCCTTGATGGCTCCAGGCATATAAAGCAGGGAACTGACGAGCGAGGCGCGCTGGCGAAGGAATCCGCCGATCACGACATTTTCGAGCACGCTGAGGGCTCCGAAAAGGCGGATATTTTGGAACGTTCGAGCGATTCCCATTCGGGCGACCTTGAACGGCGGCTGGCCACTAATCGCTTTGCCCTTAAAGGTGATGGAGCCGCTGGTCGGCTTGTACACGCCGGTGACGAGGTTAAAGCAGGTGGTTTTCCCCGCCCCATTCGGTCCGATAAGACCGAACAACTCGCCCTTTTGGAGCTCGAAGGAGACCTTGTTGACGGCAATCAGGCCGCCAAACTGGATGGTGGCTTCGTCCAGCCGGAGCAACGCCTCGCTCATGCCTTCACCTCCTTCGGGAAGAGTTTGCCAAGTCCAAATTCGCGGTGTCCGAAGATTCCCTGGGGCCGCAGTAGCATCATAATGACGAGCACGGCGGAGAAGATGACCATGCGCAGTTCGGCGCTTGGGATCGTTCGATTGGCGAGGGCAGGGACGAAGTTCGTTCCGATAGAAACCACGATGGCGCCACCTACGGCGACTCCGATGCCGAGCCAGAGTCTGGCGCCCACGACTTCGCGCCCGAGTCCCTTGTTGTCCATCGCAAGTCGGATAACACCGACGAGCAACGCGATGCCCACCAGTGAGCCTAGGATGGCGTTGAGCGGCATAGCCGGAGCGTCGCGGAGGATTTCGGGAAGGATGAAGAGGGCGAGCGCGGCGACGACGGAGCCGGTGATCGAGCCAGTGCCGCCAAGCACCACCATCGTGAGGATGATGAACGAAACGTCCATCGTGAAACTGTTCACGTTGATGAAGCCCTCGTTGTGAGTGAGCAGTGCGCCCGCGGCTCCGGCAAAAGCGGAACCAATGACGAACGCCGCCACTTTGATTCGGGTTACATTGACGCCCATTGCGCCGCTGGCGACCTCGTCCTCGCGGACAGAGAGGAAAGTGAGCCCGTGGGCGGTCTGCAACAGGTTGCGGCAGACGGCGATGCAAAGGAAGGCCAGGAGCCACACGTACGGCACGACGAAGGCCTTCGGCGAATTGATGCCGTATGAGCCTCCGAGTTCGTTAGTGTTCTGGATAATGATCCGGAGGATTTCACCAAAGCCGAGCGTGACAATGGCCAAATAGTCTCCCCGCAGGCGGAGGGAAGGGAGGCCGATGAACAGCCCTGCCAGCCCCGCAGAAACCGCGGCTGCAACTACCGCGACCATTACCCAGCTTATGGGCATGCCAGTGGTGGTCACGATGCCTCTCGCTACCAGTTGAGAAGCGAGAAATGCCGCAGTGTAGGAGCCGACTTGGTAGAACGCCGCGTGTCCGATGGAGAACTGGCCAGTAATGCCGTTGATCAGGTTGAGGCTAACCGCGAGCGTCACGTACAGGCCGGCGAGGGCAATGAGTCGGGAGACGGTGTTGCCGGAGTTCTGCGCGAGCAGGCCGATGGCGAACGCGCCAGCAACTGCTAGGGCGATGGAGCCGAGTCGAATGGCCCAAAATCGCATCAGACTTTCTCCACCTTGGCGGAGCCCAGTAGTCCGCCGGGTTTAACGAGCAGGACAAAAATTAGAATCACAAAGGCGATGGCGTCTTTGTACTGAGAGCCACCGGCCCAAACCACCACCGTTTCGGCGACGCCGATGAGAAGGCCGCCAAGCACTGCGCCAGGGATATTTCCGATACCGCCGAGCACGGCGGCGACGAACGCCTTGACGCCCCAGGGCACGCCCACGAAACTCGTGAGCTGAGTGCCTAAGAAGGTGGCGCACATCATCGCACCGGCTCCGGCTAGGGAGGAACCGATCACGAACGTGATGGTCACGATTCGGTTGACGTCCATGCCCATCAGGGCGGCGGAATCAAAGTCGTGGGCGACGGCTCGCATTTCGCGACCGGTCTTGGTGAACATCACCAGGTACGTGAGCAAGCCCATCAACCCCAGGGTGGTGAGGAACATGATGCCCTGACCGTACGGCACGTTCAAGGACATGCCGCTATTGTCTAGTTTGTTCTTGGCTTCGCGGGTCGCATCGCGGGCATCAAGGGCGGCGCTGTTGACCTTTTTGCCTTCTTCGGAGAGGTCGAATTCGCTGCTTACGCCTTCAAGTTTGATCTGTGCGGCGAGGGCGGCTTCAGCCGTTTTTTGCCGCGCTTGGGCGTCGGAAAAAGCAGTTTGGAGGGCAGCATCTTTCGGCTTGATCGAGATGCTGTGGTTGCCGTCGTAGGGGTTCACTTCCTCAAGGATGGAGCGAGGAGGGGAGACGGGGAGCACGAGTGCGCCGCCGTATTGCAGAAGCATGGATACCCCGATCGCGGTGATGAGTGATGCGATTCGGGGCTGCTTTCGCATGGGCCGGTAGGCAAACCGCTCGATGAGCACGCCTAGGACGGCGCAGACGATCATTGAGGCGAGCAACATCAGGATGAGGATGCCCGGGTTGTTGGCCCGCTGAAGGCCTTGTGCTCCTTGGAAATAGCCAGACTGCCACGAGACGAAGAGGGCAGTGTAGGCGCCGATCATGAACACTTCGCCGTGGGCGAAGTTGATCAGCCTAAGCACCCCGTACACCATGGTGTAACCCAGGGCGACAAGGGCATAAATGGCCCCAAACATGAGGCCATTTAAGAGTTGCTGAGGCAGGGCCGAAGGGTCCAGCCCTGCCATGAGGATCGAAGGTTCAAACATGAACTATTCGAAGAACTCGTACGCCTTGCGGAAGACCTGTCCGGTCTTCGTGACTTCGACTACGAGGGCTCGCTTGGGAGGGTTTCCGCCCATGCCCTTAAGGGTGATCGCTCCGCTAACGCTAGGGAAGTTCTCGGTGTTGTCCAAAGCGGCGATGATGCCCTTAGCGTCCTTGGTTTCCGCTCGCTTGATGGCGTCGGCCATCAGCATGACCGAGTCGTAACCCAGGGCGCCCATGGTCGTGCCAGGGAGTTTGCCAGCAAACTTGGCCTTCCACTTTTCAAGGAAGGACTTGACCTCGGGTCGGTCCTCTTGGTTGTTGTAGTGGTTGCAGAAGTAGCCGCCGACGATACCTTCGCCGCCGCCGCTGACGAGCTCTTCGCTATCCCAGCCGTCGCCGCCGAGGAGCTTCACAGAGAGACCCACGTCGCGCGCTTGGCGAGCGATCAGGCCTACTTCGGTGAAGTAGCCGCTGAGGAACAGCGCATCAGGATTCTTGCCCTTGACGTTGGTGAGTTGAGCGTTGAACTGTTGGTCGCCAGAATTGTAAAACTCTTCGGCAATGATTTCGCCGCCCAAAGCCTTGAACTTGGTCTTAAAGCTTTCGCTCAGGCCTTGCGAATAAGGCTGCTTGTTGTCGGTCATGACGGCGATTCGCTTGAGCCGTAGCTCTTCATAGGCGAATCGTGCCATCACCGGGCCTTGGAAATCGTCCGTGTAGCAAACGCGGAAGACGTTGGAGCCGATGTCAGTTAGAGTCGTTTTGGTCGCACCCACAGCGACGACAGGGACGCCCGCCGCGAAGGCGGAGTCTGCGATTTGAGCGGTTATACCGCTCGCGACTTCACCCACGATGCCGACAACGCCCTTCCCGATGAGTCGGTCGGCGGCGGTTTTGCCTTGCTCGGGCTTCGAATTGCTGTCTTCGGTGAGCAGTTCGTACTGCTTGCCGTCGAATCCACCCAGTTTGTTGAGCTCTTCGATCGCAAGCTCGGCGCCGTTCTTACTGTCGTCGCCCCAAGGCTTAAGTTCGCCGTTGAGACTGGCCACGAGGCCAATTTTAACGGTTGGACCCTCGATCTTTGGTCCCGCGGCGGTGGGAGCGGGTCGCTTCCCAGCGGTCGTGGTGGTGGTAGTTGGCTTGTCTGTTTCGCTCGTCGTCGTGGTCGTAGACGATGACGAGTTGCAACCGATCAAGAGACTGCCCGCTAGAGCGAGCGTGAGGAAAACCCCAATTGTGTTCTTCATGGTCAATGGCCTCCGGCAATTTGCTTTGCCGCAAGGAACAAGACGTAATTCCCTGGCAAAGATGCGGCGAATTATAGCCTTGATTTTGAACGAATGGGGGAGCACCGGTCAGATCGGGTACACGTAGACCCTGAAATGAGCGAGCCGGAACTTCGACTAGCCCAAGCCGCCCTCATGGCGGGGGATTTCGAGGAAGCTCTTCGGCAGTGCAATTTGTTGATTGATCGGGCTCCTCAGAATCCGGCCGCATGGCAGATGCGCGGGGAGATTTTGGGGATGATGGGTCGGCCGGAGGAAGCCGGGACCAACCAGATGCTGGCGGAGAAGATTGCGGCCGTTCCGCCGGAAGTGGTTGAGCAGGTGGGACGGAATCCGGTGGTTAGGCGTCTCGGTCCAACGTTTTCAGCTATGGGTTGGGCCTTGGCTTTAATTAACTTCGGTTGTTTTGTGTTTTCGCTCGTGACTTTCGCCAGGGTGCTGCCGGAGTTTTCGCGTGACGAGGCGAAGTATCGGAGCAATCAATCGGACCTCATGGCTCTGTTTGGGAAAGAATTTTCCTCGGTCATTACCCTCAGCTTCTTGGTTTGGTTGCTCACTATTCTTTGGCTCACCTTGGATTTGAGCGATCGGGAAGGGCCGTGGCCTTGGATGATTGGCGGAGTACTGTTCGGTATGCTCTGCGTCTGCGCTCCCTACATGGGGCCGGGGTGGTTGCTCATCCCGCTTTACATGCTTTTGGGCCGCCGCAAATCGTAACGAACAAGTTTCCAGGAACGTCCTGTAAACTGAACTCAAACCCATGATCACTTGCGCTCTTCTTTCTATGTCCATGCTCGTACAGGTTGATAAGGCGGTCGAAGTGCCGTTTGTCATCGGGGAGAACGCGATCATTGCCGATGCGGTTGTGAACGGTCGCAAAGTCTCCTGCATGTTCGACACTGGCTTTTCGGGCTCTTTTGTGCTGAGCGACAACGTGAGCATCGGAAAGCCCTCGGGCACAATGACGCTTCGCGACTTTGTGGGGCAGTTCGCCGCTAGTACGGTGCCGATCAAGACCCTGATGCTGGGCACTCAGAAGGTGAACAGCGAGGGCATGGACGCGGTGCAGCAACCTCGAGGCAGCTACTCCCTTAGCTACAACACGCATGCGGTTGGCATTATGGGCATGGAGGTGATGCAAGATTTCGTGCTTGAGATTAATGTGCAGCGCAAGCGGTTTGTGCTCCACCCTCGAAGTTTCGATATCACGAAGAAGGTGCCGGATAATAAGCGCACGTTCCTCGCGAAGATGCTGCCCAAGGGCGTGAACTCGATCGAGATGGCGGTGGAGGCTTCTAACGGGGGCAAACTCACCCTTGCGCTCGATACGGGCAATTCGTTCTATGCGACCACGCATCGCGACGTACTTGAGAAGCTTGGCCTTTGGGACAAGACCCAGAAGCCGAAGTTCATGGGCTCGGCTTTTGTGGCTTCCGGCGCCGTGGATAGCTTCAATATTTCTCTCAAGGACATGAAGATTTTCGGAGTGCCGACGCCTCAGAGTGTTTGGAATATCATTGATCTCCCTAGCAGTTCGAGCGATCACGACGGCACGGTCGGGTTCGGATTTCTGAAGAACTTCAATATGATCATCGACCTCAAGCGGCGGCGTGTGTGGCTTGAGAATTTCACGGGGAA
>JAYUVF010000028.1:0-84397 GCA_043754215.1 Chthonomonas sp.
CTGCGGAGCTGGAGCTCCGCACTCCGCCGGACACCTTTGCGTTCGTCTCGTCCAAGAGCGTATACTTTCGTCCACATGTCGGCCGATTGGATCGTTCTCCGCAATGCGCGCGGTCATAACTTGAAGGGGGTGGATATAGCTATCCCGATCGGGCTTATGACTTGCGTTACGGGCGTGAGTGGGAGCGGGAAGAGCACCCTGATTCAAGACACCCTATACCCGCGGCTCATGTACGAAACGTACGGCACGCGGGGGAGTTGGGAGCCGCACGACAGCATCGAAGGGATCGACGACATCGACAAGATCATCGACATTGATCAGTCGCCGATTGGACGGACTCCGCGCAGCAATCCGGCTACTTACACCGGCACGTTCGACATGATTCGGGACCTGATGGCGATGACGCCAGACTCGAAAATGCGCGGCTATAAGGTCGGTCGGTTTAGCTTTAATGTGAAGGGCGGGCGGTGCGAGGCTTGCAAAGGCGACGGCATCTTGAAGATCGAGATGGTGTTCCTGCCGGACGTTTATGTGCCTTGCGAAGTGTGCAAGGGCAAGCGGTACAACCGCGAGACGTTGGAGGTCAAGTACAAGGGCAAGTCGGTGGCGGACATCTTGGACATGACCCTCGAGGAGGCGTGCCTCTTCTTCCAGCCGATTCCCAAGATTTACCGGAAGCTCCAGACGCTGCTGGATGTGGGGCTGGGCTACATTCGCATGGGGCAGCCGGCCACCACACTCAGCGGCGGCGAAGCGCAGCGCATGAAATTGGCGGCGGAGCTGAGCAAGCGCGACACAGGCTCGACTGTTTACATCCTAGACGAGCCAACCACGGGCCTCCATTTTGAGGACGTGGAGAGGCTGCTTTCGGTGCTGCACGCGCTGGTGGAACGCGGCAACACGGTCATCGTCATTGAGCACAATTTGGACGTCATCAAGACGGCGGATTGGCTGATCGACATGGGACCGGAGGGCGGCAATGGCGGCGGGACCGTGGTGGCGCAGGGGCCACCCGAAGTCATCGCCAAGACCAAGGGGTCGCACACGGGTCAGTACTTAAAAGCATTGCTCTGACCCGTGCGTAGTAGCTCACGGCTTGATCTTTACTGGGGGGATTTGGCGTCCCGGTCGGACCGGCGGGTTCTTTCGAATCTCTTCCTTCACCATCGCGATCGCCTTGTCAAGTTGGGGATCGCGACCCGCCAGAAAGCTCTTGACATCAATGTCCACCTCGACATCTGGCTTGAAGCCGTAGCCATCCGGCAACCATTTGCCATCGGGAGGGTAGCTGCCTTGGACCGGCGCGGAGATATTGCCGCCGTCGATGGTGCCGACCCCGCTCACCGCGGCATAGCCGCCCCAGGTTCGCTTGCCGACGCTTTGGCCGAGTTTCATGATGCGGAAGCCCGTGCTGAAGTACTCGCCGTCGGACGCGGTGAACTCATTGCAGACGATCACGATTTTTGAGAGGAAGCCCATGCGGTGATAGGGGAAGGCGGCACCGTATCGGGCTTGGTCATATTCGAAGATCACCCGTCGAAGGCGTTCCAAAACCATGCCGCTGGTGATCCCGCCGCCGTTGTAGCGGACGTCAAGGATCAGGCCGTCCTTGTGCAGGTTCGCATAGAGATGCTTTGTCAACTCACTCATGCCGAAGTTCCCCATGTCCGGGAGGTGCACGTAGGCGAGGCTGGAGCCGCCGTTCTTCTCGACGTAGTCCCGGTTCCAAGCGGTCCAGTCGAAGTAGCGTGCCATCGTCTCGCTGCGCATAGCGCGCACCCAAACGGTGCGGGCACCCTCCATGCCGGGCTTTGAGTTGAGGGTGACCTTCACGAGTTGGCCCGCCTTACCTTCGAGGAGCGGCATTGGGTCCTGGTTCATCGAGAGCGTTTCGCCACCGATGGCGACGATGAAGTCGCCCTCCTTGGCGTTGGCAGGGGCAGCCAAAAGCGGCGAAGTTACGTTCTCTTCGAACCCGTCACCTCGGAACAGTCGGGTGATTTGCAGGCCGCCGTTCTTCCACTCGAAGTCGCAACCCAGCACACCAAAGCCGGCCGGGCCACCGGCGGGAGCGGCAAACCGGTTGGTGCCGCCGCCGTTGTACATGTGCGACACGTCCACTGTGGCTTGCATTTGGCCGATCAGGTCATTGAGGTCGGCGCGGTCGGCGACGGCGGGAAGCTGAGCGGAGATGTCTTCCCAGACCTGGTTCCAGTTAGCACCGTGCAGGTTTGGATCGTAAAAATTATCGCGAATGTGTCGCCAGCCGTCCCGCAAGATGTGCCGCCATTCCTTGAGCGGCTCGACCGGCACTCGCCATGCGGAGAGGTTGACTGGCTTGCCCGGCAACGGTGCGCCGATTGGACCAATCACGAGGCGGCCTTCCGCCATGAGGCCCATCTTCTTGCCGTCGGCGGTGAGGTCGAAATTGGAAACTCCGGTTCCTAAGGGCTGCACTTTTTTGAGCTTTGTATCCCAGGTATTAAGGGTGCCGCCGTCGATCCACCAAATTTGGCCTTCGCCCGCGACCAGGTTTCGCAAGTTGCCGACTACGCCGGGAACCGAGGCTACTCGCGATGCCGCCCCGGCCAGATCGTAGACGAGTGCGCCGGGCTTGGCTTCAGTCGGCGTTTCGCCGGCGGGCTCTTCGTCAATTTTCTCGGCGAATGGGTTGACGGCGTCTCCAGTTAGCGATGTGTACATGATTCGCGTGGGTGGGTTGGCGTTCATCTGGAAATCGAATGCGTCCCAATTGAGGGAGACGCTGCGATCTCCAAGGAAGTACAGATAGCGCCCGGAGCGGTCGAAGGTCGGGGAGGAGTCCTTGTGAGGAGCCTTGGTGACCCGGTGGTGCTGCTTCGTCTCGGTGTCGTAAATCCAGACACTGGACTGATTGAAGGCATCACCCTTGACGTAAGCCACCAGGCGGCTGTCTTGGCTGATCGCGGCACTCGTGGGGGCTGAGTACTCGTCTTGGGCGATCTTGGTCATCACCCCGGTTTGTTCGCTGACCATCCACAGGGTGGAGCTGTTGTCCCAGACCAACAGGTGCTGGCTGTTTGGGAACCATTGCAAGCCCCAGAGGCCGATCTTCGCCATTCGGGTGAGCTGCTTGGCGTTGCCACCGTTTTGGTCGGAGGTCCAGATGTTTTGCTCGTCCGATTTGTCGCTGATGAACGCGATGCTCTTGCCGTTCGGCGCCCAGGTTGCCATTGCATTTTTGGTTCCTGGCCAACTGGCGACCGGTCGGATGTCGCCTAGATCGGCGGGGGCGGAGAAGATCTGGCCGCGGTCCTCAACCAACACGCGAGTGCCGGTGGGACCGAGCCCGAAGGCGTCCATCGAACCGGCGATGCTGTACGGTTTGGCGTGGATCATGTCGCTGGAGACACGGAGTTTGACCCGCTCGGGCTCGCTCTTGGCGGGATCCCAAATGTACAGGTCTTGGCCGAGGCGATAGACGATGCGCTTGCCATCGCTGGCGGGGGCCATAACGTCGTACACCGTGTGCTTGGTGACCTGCCGCTCGGAGTTGGTCTTGAGGTTGTACTCAAAGAGGTTGGCGGTGCCGTTTTTCTCGCTCACGAAGAACAGGCGCTCGCCCATGAAGACCGGGTACTGCTCGTTGATTTCGTGTTTGGTGAGCTGAGTGAAGCTGTTCTGGGTGCGATTGTAGAGGAAGATGTCGTTCGCCATGCCGCCCTTGTAGCGCTTCCAGTTGTGCGTTTCGAGGGGGATGCGGACGTAGGCGATCATGTCGCCGTTGGCGCTGACGCTGCCTTGAGCCGCCATCGGCATCGGGAGCACTTGGGGCATGGTGCCGCTTACTTGCCCAAGGAAAAGCCGTAGGTCGCCAGTGCCGCCGCCGCGTTCGGATCGGAACAAGAATGACTTGCCATCGGGCATCCAGTCCACCATAGACGCACCAAACGGGTCGTAGGTCAGGCGTTGGGGAACGCCGCCGTCGACGCCCACCATGTACACCTCGTTGCGATTGTCGTAGGTGCCGGTGAAGGCGATGTGCTTGCCGTCGCGGCTGAACTTGGGTCGGGTTTCCGGACCGGGCCAGCTCGTGAGGCGGGTCGCTTGACCGGAAGTGAGGTCACCGATCCATATGTCGCCTTCGCTTTCAAACGCGACACGGTCGCCGAAGATATCCGGGGTCTGAGGGATTCGCGCCGGAGAAATCTGAGCGTGAGCCCCCGCCGTTACGAGTGCAAAAACCATCCAACTGGAACGCATTTTGGTAGCTTAGCACGGGATCATTCTGAAACGAGTCCCGTCCAAGCGACGGCCTCGACGATATCGTCGAATTGGCGCATGTCGCTGGGCAGGTTGTCGAGGATTTCTTCGCCGTAACGCTTGGTGCGCAGACGCGGATCGAGCAAAGCGATGATGCCTTTGTCGCCATCCTTCCGGATTAAGCGTCCGGCCCCTTGGCGCACCATCATCTTGGCCATCGGGAGGGTGTGGGCCTGGAAGGGATCAAACCCGAGGCTGGCGAGATAGGCCATCCGCACCACGGCGGGGGGTTCAAATGGGACCTCGAACGGCACCCGAACGACGGCGACGCAACTGAGCGTTTCGCCGGGGGCATCGAATCCGGTCCAGAAGCTTCGGAGGGCGAAAAGGCTCGATTCGCTGCGCTTTTTGAAGGCGTCGCCGATCGCTCCCGCGCCCGACTTCGGCTGAATGTAGACCGGCCACTGGTCGGAAACTCGCAGGCGCTGGTAGACCGCCTCCATCTCGCGGCGGGAGTGAAACAGGGCGAGCGTGCGGCCCTGCATGGTCTCGATGATCTTGGTGAGTTCGCGAGCAAGGGCGGCGTAATACTCCTCCTCGGTGCCGTTTCGGCGGGCGAGCGTGGGGTCGGGGAGAGCGCCCGCCGGAGGCAAATAGAGAGCGGCGTCTTTGGCGTAGTCGAACGGCGAGGGCAGGATTTCCTGGTGGTCGGGCTGGCAGCCCACGGTGCGCTGGAAGAACTCGAAGTTTCCGTCGAGGGCGAGGGTCGCGGAGAGGCACATGGTGGGGATTCGATCCCAGAGCAGCTCTTTGAGCGGCGCATCGAGGCCGACGGTGTCCATGCGCAGGATCGAATCCGACCCGGATTTGCCGGAGAAACTCACGGAGACCCCGGCGGGGGTGAGGAGGCGGTCGGCGGTCACAGCGACTT
Organism: Chthonomonas sp.; assembly: GCA_043754215.1. GTDB lineage: Bacteria > Armatimonadota > Fimbriimonadia > Fimbriimonadales > Fimbriimonadaceae > JAFLBD01. The sequence continues at coordinate 5,174 of JAYUVF010000028.1, forward strand.
CGTCAATGTAGAAAAGATAGTTTCGGGCGGCCTCTTGGGTGACGCGGGAAGACTCCCAACTCTCCAACAGATTTCGGGTTTTAAGCGTAAACAGGCGACAGGCGTCCCCCACCGCATCGGTGACGTCTTCGACGCCCTTGTTAGGGGTGGTCAGTTGCTTGACGCCGGGATGGTCCTTGACTTCCTCGGGGGCGACGGCCAGGATGCCGTTTTGGGTGTGCTGCATGCCGTAGGCGATGAGGTGCTTTTTGGCGTTTTCGATGTCCCTCCGGAACTCCTCGGTGGTCCGTCGCCAGAGTCCCTCGGCGTTGGCGGAGATGGAGGCACTGAGGAGTTCTCGCTCGATACGCTGGCTCAGGGCTTGAAGGGCGCTGAGCTTGCTGGGGCTAATTTCGAATTCGAGGGCGTTGAGGGCGGAGGCGTAAAGGTCGTGGGCCTCATCGATGATGATGTAATCGAGCTTGCCGAGGAATCCCGCGCCTTCGTCGCTGACCGAGGCCATGATCGCGTCCTGCAGGACCACGTTGTGGTTCGTGATGATGACGTTGGCCTTTTCAGCCCGCCGCCGTGCTTCGTAGTAGTAGCAGTCGTCGTAGAGGGGACAAGCCTTTGCGGCGCAGACGGGCGGGGCGCTCACCGCTTGCCAGAGTGAGATCATCTCGCGCATCGGTTTGCGGATAAGGCGACGGAACTCGTTTTCGGTACCAAGTTCGGTGGCGGCCTTGAAGTCGTCCACTTGGTCCGGGGCGTGCTCATCCATGGCGATCAGACACGCGTAGCGCTGGCGGCCGATGAGGAACGCGGGGCGGACGGTCTGGTCGCCATCTTCAGGTGCGCCTTTGGGGTCGAGACCGAAGAGACTCAGGGCCAACGGGAGGTCCTTGCGCCAATATTGGTCGGCGAGGACGTTGGTGTAGGTAGCGATGACGGTTCGCTTGCCGGTGGCTTCGGCGTGGGCGATGGCTGGGATGAGGGCGGCGAGGCTTTTTCCGAGGCCGGTGGGGGCTTCGACGGCCCCGCTCTTGGAGTCTTGCATGAGGTCGCCCAGGATCAGCGCGAGCTGGCGCTGGTTCTCGCGCAAGACAAATTCTGAGCGCGCTGTGAGGGTGCGGAATGCTTCTTCGATTCGACCTTGCACTCCGCTCATGGCTCCATGATGTCAGAACCCGCCCCGAATTGCCGGGCCCTTATTCCATACTTTTGGACTCGATTCGACCAAACCTAAAGTAGATTGCGAAGTTTGGGGGGTGATGCTGGTACAAGCACCTGCCGATATCCATTTTGGGATGAATCGCGGTCTTTACACAGCAGCCAGCGGAATGTACTCCAGCCAAGTTTGGTTGGATACGGTGGCAAACAATCTCGCCAACGCCAGCACCACCGGCTACAAGCGAGACGAGGTGGCGTTCGAGGAAAGCCTCTTGCGCGAGCTTCGGAACGATGGTGGCCGCGGACAAATTATCGGGGACATCCAATCGGGGCCACAGGTGGTCAAGGTTTCTACTTCCTTCGATCACGGGTCGCTCCAGGCGACTGGTGGCGGGCTCGACGTCGCGATTCTCGGCAATGAAGGGATGTTCGCGGTTCAGACTGGGTCCGGAGTCAAGTACACCCGTGCCGGCAGCTTCACCCTTAACAGCCAACGCGAGATCGTTGATCCCAATGGCAACCCCGTTTTAGATGCTCAGCGCCGCCCAATTCGAGCGGATCGCCCCGGTGCGGTGCAGATCGGCCCGGACGGGACAGTCTCGGTCGGCGATCAAGCACTCGGCAAGGTGGCGGTTTTTGAAGGCGAGTTTAAAAAGAGCGGATTGAACCTTTACGACGCGAACGGCACGCCCACTGAAAACGCGAATGCGTCGCTGGCCACCGGCACGGTCGAGGCTTCCAACGTGAACGTGGTCGCCACGATGATCCAGATGGTGCAAGTTCAACGCCTGTTCGAGATGGCCCAGAAATCCATCCAGAGCCATGACGAAACGACCGGCCAACTCGTGAAGTCGGCCAATCCGCAGTAACCCAATTTGAGTAGGAGAACCCCCTGATATGATGCGAGCCTTGATCACCGCCGGAACCGGAATGGTTGCCCAACAAACGAACCTCGACGTCATCGCCAATAACTTGGCGAACGTCAACACCACCGCGTTCAAGTCCCAGCGCGCCGAATTCCAGGATCTGATGTATCAGAGCCTGCGGCCCAGCGGGGCAGAGACCAGCGGCACGGTCAAAGTGCCGATGAGCCTGCAGGTTGGACTCGGTACCAAGTTCGCGGGTAACGCCAGCAACTTCAGCCAGGGTGGACTGCAATCGACGGCCAATCCGTACGACGTTGCGATCACGGGCGACGGGTTCTTTGCGGTCACGATCGGAGACGGATCAACCGCCTACACGCGGGACGGGAGCTTCAAGCGCAACAGCGAAGGCTCATTGGTCACGAGTGACGGGTTCGAAGTTCAACCCCAGATTTCCATTCCGTCCAATGCCACCACGATCAGTATCGCGCCCAACGGCAACGTCTCTGCGACGGTCGCCGGTGAAGATCAGCCACGGCTCCTCGGAACCCTGCAGCTGACCATGTTCCCCAATTCGAGCGGCCTGACCCGGGCGGGTCAGAACCTCTATAAGGCGGGGGGCGCGAGCGGTGATCCAGTCGCCGTGAATCCCGGCGAGGAAGGAGCAGGCACGCTCCAGGCGGGGCACCTTGAAGGCGGCAACGTTTCGATCGTGGAGGAGATGGTGAGAATGATCACCGCTCAGCGCGCCTACGAAGTGAATTCAAAGGCGATTCAAACCGCCGACGACATGCTCGGCGTGCTCAACCAATTGAAGAGGTAAAGCCATGAATAGCCTTCTCTCCGCACTCCTGATCGCCCAATCCGCGCCGATGCTGAGCATCGACGGCGAAGGGTGGATGCGCCTCAGCCGCGAAGGCCGGACGGTCTTTACTCGCGAGGCAAGCCTCACGGTGGTTAAGGGCAAGCTCGGTACGGGCGACGCGACGTTTTTGCCCGTCATTGCCGTTTCAGAGAAGCCAGAGTCATTCCGAGTCACTCGTGACGGAACCGTTATGGCGACCTTTTCGGGGCGGGAGACAACGCTGGGACGCTTGGTGCTGGCTCAATTCGCTCCGGGCACTCCGATGAACGCCCTTGGGGCTTTCTCTACTTCGGCTAGCCGCGCCCAGATTGGGGCGGCCGGTGAGAATGGCGCGGGTTGGTTCAAGATGGGCGCCACCTCTGGCGTGCAACGACCGGTTCCACAGACTCGAATTCTTAGTGAATCGACATCAAATGCACATATCCGGGTGCGAACGGAGAGCGTGGTTAACGGGAAAACTTTTACGCTCGCTGACATCGCTGATCTGAGATTGCCGCAGACCCTTGCCGCTCAGATCGGGCAGGTGGTGGTGGGCGACGTGCCTCCGATCGGCATTGACCGCAAAGTGGACCGAGACCGGATCATGGTTCGATTGCGCGTGGCGGGTTTTGACCCGAACGCTTGGACGATCGAAGTGCCGGAGGCCGCGGTAGTTCGCCGCCCGAGTCAATCCATCGAGCACTCCGCGTTTGTGAGTGTCGCAATGCCGGTGGTGGCAGCTCAGGCGGGCGCCCAGGCAGAGATCAAAGATTTGAACCCGTTGCCGCCGCTAGTGGTGGGCGTGGGTGAGGTGACTCTAAACGCCTTGGCCCCGAGTCTGTCGAACAACAAGGCGACGATCCGGGTTGAGGTTCGGCTCAACGGTCAAGTCATCAACAGTCGCACCCTGCAGTTCAGCATAGCGGGTCGGGTGGCGATGCCGAAGATCGGCACCATGGTCACCGTCCGGACGAAATCCGCAGGCGTTCGCGTTCAGTTCACGGCGAAGGTCACCGCGATTAGCGGCCTAAGCCAAGTCGAAATTCAAACCGCCGAGGGCACCAAGCTCATCGGCAACCTCGTCGAACCCGGCGTGGTGGAGATATCCCTATGAAAGCCTCTCGCTCTCTTTTTCTTTCTTTGGTGGCCTTGAGCGCGCTCACGGTGGCCCAAGACAATTCCGGCGTGATCGATAAGAACGCAACTAGCACCACTGGCTCGATGTGGGTGGATGGGCGAAACCCGCTTATCGACCGCACGGCGCGCCGAGAAGGTGATCTTCTCACGATCTTGATCAGCGAAAGCAGCGTCGCCTCTTTCTCGGCGACGACGACGGCGAGCAAGACCTCGGACGCGAGCGCGGTTCAGAACGTTTTGAAGGGCTTGTTTAGCTTCTTGGACCTGAACGGGACCAAGACGAGCTCGGGCAGTACCAAGGACAACGGCACTGGCAGCACCCAACAGAACGGAAGTCTTCGGGCCAGGCTCACCGCTGAAGTTTTAGCAGTGACCCCGGCCGGGCACTTGATCATTGAAGGCACACGCAAGATCGTGATCAACAAGGAAACCCAACTTTTCAAACTGACCGGGATCGTCCGGCGAGACGACATCACCCCCGACAACACGGTGCTGAGCGAGGCCATCGCGCAGGCCGAGATTCGGATGGAAGGCAAAGGCCAGATCGCTGACAAGCAGCGACGCGGAATTCTCACCCAGCTCCTTGATTGGCTCTTTTAACTTCAGGACAAGCGATGAAAAAGTTTCTACTTCTCACCATATTTGCCGCGATGACGCACAGCACGGTGCACGGTCAAATTGACCCGGCCAGCGGCGGCGGCCAAACGCCCCCGCCTGACTCTCGCTCAATGCCCGACTCGTTTCTCAGCGAGGCGAAGGCAATTGACGTGGAGCGCAACGGCTTGGAGGTGCGCATCAAGGATGTGGCCCGCTTCCGGGGCGTTCGGCGCAATCAGCTTCTCGGCTACGGCCTTATCGTCGGCCTTGAAGGCACGGGTGACACCCGAAAGACCCCGTTTACCCAGACCCTTCTCGCGAATGCGATGAAGGAATTCGGCACGATGATTGATCCGGCAACGCTGGACTCGAAGAACGTAGCGACGGTGGCGATCACGGCGGAGCTTCCCCCGTTCGCTAGCCCGGGCAACCCGCTGGACGTCACGGTGCAGAGCATCGGCGACGCGAAGAGTTTGCAGGGCGGATATCTGTTGCAAGCGCCGCTTTATGGAGCGTCGGACAAAACCAATGCGGTGGCGGTGGCCCAAGGGGCGATCAGCATTGGCGGATTCAACGTCAGCTCCGGCGGAAACAAGCTTCAGAAGAACCACGTCAACGTGGGTCGGGTACCGGGCGGGGCGATCGTGGAGCGAGTCGTTCCTTTCCAGCTGGTTTACGGCGGAAAGATGTTCATTGAGCTAGACGAGGGCGACCTCACCACGGCCAACCGGATCGCGACTCGGATAAGGGAGATTAAGCCCGAATTCAACCCGGCAGCGGTAGACGGTGGCACGATTCAACTTGACTTACCTGCCGCGTTCGACGCCGTTCAGGCGATGAGCATGATCGAGATGGTCATGGTCAAAGTGGACATCCCGGCGCTCGTGATCGTGAATGAACGGACAGGAACCATTGCGATGGGGGCCAATGTCCGGCTCGGACCGGCGGTGATCGCTCAAGGTTCGCTGCAGATCGTGATTGACGAGTTTAACGAAGTCAGCCAGCCAGGACCGTTCAGCAATGGTCAAACCAGGCCGGTGACCAACCAACGGGTGAACGCTGGCGAAGAGAATGCCCAGGTGGGTCTCATCAGCTCCGTCACCACGGTGGCCGATTTGGCGAAGGTGTTCCAGGCGCTCAAGGTGAGCCCAAGAGACACCATCGCCATCCTCCAAGCCCTGAAGGAGCAGGGTTCGCTTAAGGCGAGACTCAAGATTCAGTAATGCCCGATCTCACCATCACCAACGGCGCGAACGGTCTCCAGGTGGACCTCCGGGGGCGGAAGCTCCTCGAGCTTCCCGGCAAAGAGAAGTTCGAACTCTTCGAGAAAGATCTGAGCGAAAAGGCGGCGAAGGAGCTGGAGAAGCTTGGCGAAGCCACTCAGAAGATCGAGGGGATCTTCGTGAAGGACCTGCTGAAGCAGATGCTTCCCAAAGGATTTGGCGGTGAAGGTCAAATGGGCGACTTCGCCCGAGAGAACTTCATGAACGCCGTCGCCGACATTGCGAGCAAAAACGGAGGCTTTGGCGTCGCCAAGATGCTTCACCAGAACCTCGCAAACTCGATTTATCGCCAGGAGGCTGCGCGCCTGCTGGCCCGAACAGAAGACAGTAAGGAAAACCAACCATGAAAAGCAGAGAACTGCAACGCATCTGGTGGGACTGGCTCAGCACCGCAGAACGGCTCAACCGTTCGTTGGCGGAGCAGCAAGCCGCGCTCACCCTTCGAGACGTCGCCCGAGTCGAAAGCATTCAGCCTGAGCTGAACATGCTGATGGCCCGCCTGAATGAGATTGACCAGAACGCCGTGGCTTCAACGAAATCGCTGGCCGAACTTTTGGAGACCACTCCTAAAGTTCGAAGCATCGTCGAAGCGCTGATTCCAGCCGAAGCACGTCAGGTCGAAGCTCTTGCCAAGCGCATTGAGGTGGTCGCCCAAAACGTCCGCGAACGCCTGACTAAGAACCGCAAGCTCATCGAGAGCGAGCTGCTTTACGTCGGTGGGTCGCTCACCCTGATCGCCAAGGCGGCGCAGGAACAGAACGGCGGGTTCGGCTCGGCTAATACGACGGGCCCGGTGCTCGTCAACCAGGTGGCCTAATATGCCCGGCTCATTCCACGGAATCAGTATGGCGAGCAGTGCCCTTCGTGCGTTCCAACGCGCGATGGAGACGAGCGGTCACAACCTCGCCAACGTCAATACGCGGGGATACTCGCGCCAGCGCGTGGAGATGGAAGCGCTTGACCCGCTGGCTTTCTGGAACGGGGCGCAGCACGCGCTCGGCTCTGGGGTACGGGTTGAGAACATCACCCGCGCTCGCGAAATGTTCCTGGAGGCGAGATTCCACAGTTCCAGTGGGGACTTCAATCGCTTCAATGAATACGCCAACGGCTTAGCTCAGATTGAGAGCGTCTACCGGGAGCCAGGGGAATCGGGAATTGGTCACGCTTTGGATAAGATGTTTGATGCCTTCAGCGGGCTTGCTTCAAATCCGAGCGATCCCAATGCGAAATTGCGGGTCCGCGATGCGGCGTCTCTCTTTGCTAGTCGGGTGCGGTCGACTCACGCTGAACTGGGCACCTTGCGAGGTCAGACCGAGGCCGATGTTCAGTCCACGATCGGGCAGATCAACGGCATCGCCGCGCAGCTTGCAACACTGAACGGCCAGATTCGGTCGGCCCACGCGTCGGGGGGAAGCCCAAATGATCTTTTGGACCAGCGTGATACGCTGATTCGTGATCTCAGCCAGCTCGCAAACGTCACCACGACCCTGCAGTCTGACGGCACGTTCAACGTCCACGTCAGCAACTTCCCATTGGTGAACGGGGAGAACACGCGAGAGTTTCCGACCGCGATTGATCCCGTCACGATGTCCATCACGGATGGAACAACGACTTACCCAGTCCGCGGCGGATCGTTGCTGGGACAACTCCAAACCCTGAATCGGGTGGACAAGGCCCGAACGGAGCTCGACACGCTTGCTAACAATATGCGGGCGCAGTTCAATGCGATCCATCGAACCGGCATTAATGGGCTTGGCAACACCGGGGTGAACTTCTTTAATGATGTAACTCCGCCTGCGGTGCCTACCGGAGCGATTGACTTCGACCTTGACCCGGCAATCAGGCTAGACCCGAACGCCATCGCCTCGGGCACAACCACCGCGGCAGGCGACGGCGGACTCGCGCTCATCTTGAGCCAAATGCGCAGCGTCAAGTTGGCGGCCTTGGGCGATAAGACATTCCAGCAGTATTACGCGGGAAACCTTTCTTCGCTAGCCAGCGAGCTAGATCAGACCATCGCGCAGGCGGATACCTTCGGGTCGGTGCTGACCCAGATTGAGGCGCAGGCCGAATCGATCAGTGGCGTGAACATGGACGAGGAGATGACCGACCTCATGCGATACCAAAGAAGTTATCAAGCGGCGGCTCGGGTCCTAACGATCATGGACCAAGTGACCGAAGATTTAATCAATATGGTCCGCCGGTAATACAACGGGGTAACTGAACATGCGCGTCACTTCTGGTCACATCTACGATAACAGCAAGAGGAACATTCAGGGCAACTTCGCCGAAATGGTGAAGTGGCAGAACCAGTTGTCGTCGGGCAAACGGGTGACCAAGCTCTCGGACGACGCGGCCCAAAGCGGCCTCCTGCTCCGTCAACGGTCGCTGAAGAGCGCGATTTCCCAGTACGACTCGAACTTGAGAATTGCGAAGGACTACACGGGCAACAGCGAAACTCAACTCACGGAGATGCAAGGGATCTTGCGAAAGGGATATGAACTCGCGGTGCAAGGCGCTAACAGCACGGTAGACCAACCCGCCCGGCTTGCGCTTGCTGATCAGGTTGTTCAGATGCAAAAGCGACTCGTGGACCTGGCCAACGGCAAAGGGAACGACGGCCAGTACTTATTCGCTGGGCAACTTACCGATACGCAGCCTTATACGATCTCCGGGAACACCATCACCTACAACGGTGACGCCAACGGAATTCGGATCGAGACCTCTCCTGGTCAGACCATGAAGGTCAACATCGCCGGGGGACAGGACTTCATCAACGCGTACAACCAGCTCGAGAGCTTGCGCGTGAATCTGATTGGCGGCCAGCCAGGCGTCATCAGCGGGATGAATGTGGATGCGCTGAAAGCGCAGACAGATCGATTTAGCCAACTCCGCTCGGAGGCGGGGATTGCCATGCAGCAGGTCAGGGATCTTGAATCCATGAACGCGCGGCGCATGGATGAACTCACGGAAGGGATCAGTGCGATCGAGGATGTTGATTTTGCCGATGCCGTTACGGAGCTTAGTCGGGCGCAAACCGCCTACCAAGCATCGTTGCAAGTCGCGTCGAACTCATTCAACCTCAGCCTTATGGACTACCTCCGATGACGACAACGACAAACTCACTCCTGACGACTAAGCGGTTCGGCCAAGTCGAATACTCCGCTCAAGACGTTGTAACCTTTCCCGACGGCATTATCGGGTTTCCGAAGTGCAATAGCTTCCTCTTGTTTCAGCACAAGGAGGGCTCCGCTTTTCGGTGGTTACAGAGCATTGATCAGCCAGAACTCGCATTTCTCGTGGTCGATGCAAGGCAATTTGTGCAGGATTATGAATTTCAAATTGGCCACAGTGTGGTGGCGGTGATCGAATTGACCGAAGAATCGCCATACCTGGTCTATACTGTCGTTACCATACCAAAGGGGAATCCTGAGGGAATGACACTGAACCTGGCGGGGCCGATCGTGATCAACGCGGCGAACCAAAAGGCGAAGCAACTTGTGTTGGAGGATCCACGCTGGCCTCTCCGATACGCCGTCGTTCCGCAGGATTCAGCTCAGGCGAAGGCCGCCTAAGCTATCCCAGCGGAATGCCATGGAGGGCAAATCTGAATGCTGGTTCTGACGCGCAAAGTCAATCAGAGCATCATTATTGGAGATGATGTGGAGATCGTCGTACTTGAAGTCCGCGGGGAGCAAGTGCGCATTGGCATCAAAGCCCCCAAAACGGTGGGCGTTCACCGTAAAGAGATTTACGAACAGATCAAGGACGAAAACGTCGCCGCCTCGGAAATCAATCCCGACGACGTCCCCGATTAGTCCATGGGTCGTCACCTTCGACGGCTCCCCCTGCTAATTGCACATTCACTCTTCGGAATGCGCGGAGTGTTTTGGTGCGCTCGGTATCGCCGCGCGATTTCTCTTGCGTGGCTTCGCACGCTGCGGCTCGTATGCGCAGGCTCGGCGGCGGCGGCTGGAGCGAGCGCGCTTTTGCACCCACCTTCGCTGCTGAGCGTGATGTTGGCGGTGCTTCCGGTGTTGATGGGGTCGTTGGTGTTTGTGGCTTTAAGCCTGGTGATGCCCGCGTTGCACCGCGGGGGTGGTCGCACGGCAGCACCAGTTTTGGCAGCCCTTTTCCTTGCTTGTGTTGTGGGGGCTAAGTGGACCGATGAAGGAGCGACGCGCCCCTTCATCGCCCTCGGCAACTCCCCCCGAACGGACTTTCTTTGGTTCCACCCGCTGTGGATTGCGGTGGCTTGGATCGTGTTTACGCTCGCGTTAGTCGAGTGGCGGAAGCACCCGGAACTTTAGGGCGGACGGGCGAGCGTTGTAGTGGTAGATAGTCTGCAGACTGGTCACCATGTTTTGGGCCGTTGACGGTGGTTCGGCCAATCCGAGGTTTCGATCAAAAACCGGAAAGAGATTGCATGAAATCATCAGTCCGAGGCGATGCCCGGTCTTGAACTGGTGCGCCACGTCCCAAAGTTTCAACGTCGCTCGATACGGCTTGCCTGGAACCAGCGGCGTTCGCTTGTCCATGCTCTTGTGGTAACTAGCCCGCAGCTTCCCGCCCTGCCCCATCAGCCACATCGTGCCCTCCTTGTCAATGTCCACCAGCATCGCGTAGAAGTCGCAATCCTTCGCCGTCGAACTGAAATGTAAGTCGAGTTCGATAGGGCCGCACAAATCAAGCGGCTCGAAAATCGGGGCGGACTTGAACAGCAACTCGTCTCCCACCAACATATCGAAGCTGAACTTGAACGTAGAGGTGAGTTTGCCAAGCTGGGAGGTGGATGCGCCCGCCTCGGCGGGGTTGTAGAAAATCCGGCTTGGTTCCTGCTTCGCGGCCGGAGCCTCGACCAATTGACCTTGGCTAGGGGCGTTGTTGGCCGGGCCAGGAGCGGAGAGGAAGAGGGTGCGCTCTCGCGAAAGCTTGTGTGGGTACTCCGGCATCCCGCGCCACTCGTTGGCGCCCGTCAAGAAAATCTGGGCTCTCGATCGATTTTGGAATTCCACCGACTTGCCCTTCAAATACGTATCGAAGAACCGCAGGTAGACCGAGTCCAGCTCCAACATGCTCTCTGGCCCGAAGTCGTACTCCATCAGCTCGGTGGCGGTATTGAAGGCGTGGCTCCAGGGCCCCATGATGAGCCACCGGTCGTTCCGGCCCGCTTTGCGCAATTCGTCCCAAGCCATGGTCGTCCCCGACATGTCGCCGTCCCACCACCCGCTGATCAGTAGCGCCGGGATTTCGACCTTCTTCACATCGCTCAGGTAGTTCGCGCCGTTCCAACTAGCGTGCGTGTCGCGCTGGAGCCACTTGTCCCAGAACGGCACATTCTTCCCGATCACGGCGTCGTCAACCTTTCCAAGTGGGAGAAGGGCGAATTTCTCGAAGTCGGTGAGTTGCTCTCCCGCTGCGCCCATGTTCGCCTGCGGTGAGGCCACGATTCGCGCCCACCATGCGTTTGGCATCAGGAAGAACGCGCCGTGGTCGAAGGGGATGTTAAAGAACGGATCTGGCGGTGAAACCTGGGGAATGATGCATTTGAGGGCTTCTGGGCGTTCGACAGCGGCCTGCCACTGGACGAGGCCACCATAGCTTCCGCCGATCATGCCGACTTTGCCGTCGGACCAGGGTTGGGCGGCAATCCAGTTGATCGTATCCGCGCCGTCCTTGCGCTCATTCATGAACGGGTCCCATTCACCTCCCGAGTCGCCCATTCCGCGGGTGTCCTGGACCATGACCACGTAGCCGCGCTTCGCATAGAAGTCGCCGTAGACTTGCATCTGACCGTCGCGTCCGTACGGCGTTCGCACGAGAATGGTGGGGTACTTGCCCTCCGCCTTCGGTCTCATGATTGAGCTGAACAGCTCCACGCCGTCGCGCACTTTCGTGCCTACTTTCGGAACGGTCTCGATGGCGGAGGTGGGTTGGCTCAGTTCGGGATAACGCGACATCGGATCGACAAATAGGTCAGTCGCGCCTTCGCGGACAAACTGAGCTTTTTGGACCGGGACATTCATCCCTAGTGTCCAGCCATTTCGGGCGTCGATGGCGATTTCGATCTGCATTCCTTGGAAAGAAATCGTGAATGGGCGGGTCAGTACGCTAGCGCCATCGATCTGTACCACTCGCCCTGCCTGAGCGACAGGTTTGACGGTGATGAAACTCAACGTGTCAAGCATGAATACCGAGACATCGCCCGCGGGTTGCTCAAAAATTCCTCTAAGGAGCTGAGGGTGAAGATTGCTGAACAAGGCCGCGGGGGCTTTTTCGAGTTCTTTCGAGGTCCAGTCTCCGCCTGAGCGGTTGGAGAGCATTTTGCCGTCCAGCCGAGCCTCCACCGTCTGGCCCCCGGAAACGGTTTTGATTTGGAGTTGGTCGAATCGATTGCTTTGGTACCGACCAGAAATTTCTTGGTTGACCTCGGTGGGGCCGAACTTCAGCTCTGATCTGGATGTGAAGGTGCCGTCGTCCTGGAGCACAAAGGTGTTTTTCCCTACCTGCGCGCCTTGAAGGGTCAGATTCGTTACGAAGGTGGACGGCGCGGCTTGGGCACTGGCCAAAGCACATAGAAAAAGTCCGATCAGCGGTTGCCGCATGGTGGTTAAGGATACGCTACGGTCGCGAATCACGATGCAATCTGTCAAACTATCGCCATGACCACGGTCCGCGTCTTCGTCACTCTTAAGCCCTCTTTGCTCGACTCGGCCGGACGGACCGTGGCAGGTTCGCTGCAGAAGCTGGGGTATGACGAGGTGGGCGACGCCCGGGTGGGCAAAATGATCGAACTGAAGGTCAGCGACCCTAGCGAAGCACGAATCAAAGAGATGTGCGAGAAGCTGCTGGCGAATCCGGTGATCGAGGATTACCGCTACGAGGTGGTCTCAGCATGAAGGTCGCCGTCATCCGGTTTCCCGGCAGCAACTGCGATCAGGACGCCTATCACGCCCTGAACGATGACATGGGCATTCGGGCCGAGTACGTCTGGCATGACGACGCGAGTCTGGACGGATTTGATGCGGTTTTCGTTCCGGGGGGGTTTAGCTATGGAGACTACTTGCGCTGCGGGGCGATGGCGGCTCGGGCGCGGATCATGGCCGAAGTCGAGCGGTTGGCCAAGCGCGGCAATCCGGTGATTGGAGCGTGCAACGGTTTTCAAGTCTTGACAGAAGCGGGGCTACTGCCCGGGGCACTGCTGTTGAATCAGGATCAGAAGTTTCTCTGTCAGGACGTGTATCTCCGAGCGGAGACAAATCGTTCTCCTTGGACTCAAGGGGTGGATCGCGTGCTCCGAATTCCAATTGCCCACGGCGAAGGCCGCTATATTGCTGATGAGGAAACGTTGCGGCGGGTGGAAGAGAATGGTCAGATCGCCTTCCGCTATGTGAATTCTGACGGGGAGATGAGCGCGGATTCTAATCCCAACGGCTCGACGGCCAGCATCGCCGGGGTTCTGAACGAGGGCGGAAACGTTTTGGGATTGATGCCCCATCCGGAGCGAGCGTCGAATCCTAAGCTCGGAAACACGGACGGGCAAGTGATTTTGCAGGGCTTTGCATTAGTTGGAGCCTAAGCTGAACGGATTGAGTCGCCGATAATGTCTATATCCCGACGCCGGGCATGTTAGAATGAGAAATCACGTGAAATCTTCCCTCCGAGTGACGACCCTTGTCCTCGCGCTAGCCCCTGTTTTGGCGTTGGCGAGTGATCCGGTGCTTGGTCGCCTGGGACAGGCCCTCGACTCCACCCCCATCTACTCCCGGGCTTCGTCCAACAGCCGGGTGTACTACCGAGTGAAGTCGTACGAATATTTGATCGTGCGCACCGCGCCGAACGGTTCAACCTACACCCCGGTGGTGATGGAGAACAAACAGCTCGGTTACATCCGCACGAACAAAGTCGCCGTGCTGCCGTACAACGTGACGGCTTCGCGGACTTTCACCAATCGCGGGGCGAATACGACTTCCCGTAGCGGCAGCGCCACTGCGGCTAGTGGTGATGCCAAAGCGGGCATCGCGCAGTACGCCTTGAAATACACCGGCACGCCCTACAAATGGGGCGGCAACAACCTGAATAGCGGGATTGATTGCAGCGCGTTTGTCCAGCAGCTTTTTGGGAAAATCGGGGTCAACTTGCCTCGGACCGCAGCCGAGCAGGCACGGGTTGGACAGAAAATTGAGCGACTTGAGGACCTGCAAGCCGGCGATCGGCTGTACTTCTGGGATAAGAAGCGCGGCAAGATCGGGCATACCGGCATCTACATGGGCAACGGCTACTTCGTGCATTCGAGCGTGAACAATCGGGGCGTCGCCACCGATGACCTTCGCAATGAGAAGTGGCGCAACATGCTCGTCGCGGCCCGTCGCTAGCCTCGGACTTGAGCAATATCGCGGTCCATTTGGGCTTTTAGCGGCTCGATGCCGTTGAACTTCACTTGGTTGCGGAGCTTCTTCTCGAAGCGAATTTCCACTGCCGCGCCGTAGATTTCGTCGCCCGGGTAGTCCAGCAGGTACGCCTCGACGGTCATGGCGTGCCCGCCAAAGGTTTCATTTCTGCCCACGCTGATTGCGGCCTTGAATGTGCCCAGAGGAGTCCGGCACTCGCCTGAGTACACTCCCTCGTTCGGCACCAAACCCGCCGTGGACCTGGCGAGATTGAGAGTAGGGTAGCCGAGCTCGCGTCCGCGCTTAAAGCCAGTCACCACCACCCCCGCCAGCGAGAACGGGCGGCCTAAGTACCTTGCTGCCTCAGGCATTTGGCCTTCGCTGACGAGCTTGCGGATGAGCGATGAACTGACGCGCTGGCCCTCGATTTCGAACGGGGGAAAGACGATGGTTTCAATGCGATCGGCGAGCCACTCGGCGTTGCCCTGGCGTCCGTTACCGAAGCCAAAGTCGTGACCGACGAGAATTTGATTGGCGTGGAGGCATTCCACTAGGATGTCGTCAAAGAACTTGGCCGCCGTCATCCGGCTTAGCTCAGCGTCAAAGGGCAGAATGACACATGCGGATGCGCCGGCCTCGCGCATATTGATGACGTTTTGCTCCAGCGTGCCGATCTGCGCGGGGACGCGCTGGGGCGCGAGGATCGTGGTGGGGTGGCGGTCGAAAGTAACAATGATCGCGGGCTGTTCGCGGAGCTTGGCTTCGGCGGTGGATTTGGCGATTAGGGCCCGGTGGCCAAGGTGCACGCCATCGAAGGTGCCCACGACGACGGTCGAGGACTTCCATTCCGCGCGGATGTTTTCGATGCCGAAGTGTACGAGCATATCAGTCCTGCAAAGCCTCGAGCAATCGACCCGCGCCGTGCCGGACTGGGTCGGTCGTCGGCAAACCGGTCTCGGCTTCAATCTCCTGCGTCGCGCGGTCCGCCTCGGCGTCGTTTAAATGGCCACAATTGAGGGCGATGGCGATCGTTTTCGGACGGGCGAAAGTGTTGCACGCCTCCGCCAGATCCTCGTACATCGTGATGAATTCGCGTAGAGGTGGGATCTTGATGCTGTCGTTGCGGGCCAAATGGGTTTGTCCCGCGCGGGCGCAGAGGATGAGATGGGTGGGCATGGAGCCCCGAATGAGAGGCAAGGTGGCAGAACTGCCGGGGTGAATAAGCGAGCCTTGGCCCTCCACCAAGATCATATCCGCGTCTGGGTACCGCATCATTTCGCCCTCGATGGAGCCACTGGCGAAGTCTACGCGGATGGCGTCGAGGGGCACACCACTCCCCATGATCGTGATCCCGATCTGCCCGGTCGCGACGAACTCGGCCTTCACGTTCTGCTTGCGCGCTTCCGCCCAAAGCTCCAGGCCAGCGGTCATTTTGCCGACCGCCATATCGGTTCCAATGAAGAGCACGCGCTTCGGCGCAAGTCCTGCGGCGGCTCCGGTATTGGGTTTCAGCCCTTCTGGCTCGGTCCGGATATCCCACACCCATTGATTGGATTCGCCACCGGTCTCGCTGAAGCGGGGCGCCAATCGGTCGTGAAGGCCGTTGATGATGGACATGCCCTCGTCCCACGCTTGATTGATTTCGCGGTACCAATCGGCGGGAATTAGGCCGCCCGGCGGCGCGATGCCGAGGAGAAAGACGTCCGCGCCAAGGCGGCACGCATCGTCTACAGTGGCCACCACGGGGCACGAGCGAGGGATGCCGGTCACGTCCTTCGCATCTAGCCCAACGTGCTCAGGGTCAATCACGCAGACGATCGGATTTGGCGAATAGCGCAGGACGCCAAAGCCCATTTTGCCGGAGGCGTCGCGCATGGCCCCTGGCATAAAAATCGCGATGCGTTGATCTCTACGAAGCATAAGTTGAGTCCACGTACCAAGCGCCGTGCCCAGGGCTTTCCGGCGGAATCACGACTCCGTTGACCATCGGAGCACCCTCGCACGGGTCAGGGGCGAGATTGATTTGGCTATCAAGGTCAATGTGGTCGAACAGTTCGCCGATGGCGGCTCCGGCAGAAATAGCGCAGCTCGATTCGCCCATGCAGCCGATCATGGTTTGGAGGCCGCAAGCCCTTGCGACGCTGACGATCTTGATCGCCTCGGTGAGTCCGCCGCACTTCATCAGCTTCAGATTCACGCCGTCCACGCGGCCCATCAGGCCGGGGACATCGGCGGAGGTGTGGCAGGACTCGTCAGCGAATAGGGGCAGCGGTCTCCCTTCGTAGAGGTGAACCAAGTCGGCTTCATAGCCCTTCGCCAGCGGCTGCTCGACGTAGTCGCAATTTCGTTCGGCGAGCCACGGCATCATCTTTTGCGCTTGCTCCACCTGCCATCCCCCGTTGGCGTCGATACGATAGCCCACACCGAAGTCGCGGGAGCATTCGACCGCTGCCATGTAGTTCGCCTGGTCCGCTTCGATCCCCTCCGGCGACCCCATTTTAATCTTCAAGAACTTGGCGCCGGTGCGGCTGAGTATCTCCGGTACGCGCTCGCGGATGACTTCCGGCGGGTTAATGCCGATTGTTACACTGGTGGGGACGCTGCGGTTGCCGAGTCCAAATATTCGGTAGAGCGGCATGCCGCACTTTTTGCCGAGGAGATCCCAGAGCGCCACATCAAGGGCGGCGATGGCGCTGGGATTGATGCCGAGCTCTCTAGCTTTCCGGTCGATCTGGTGAATGCTTAAGCCTTCGATGCCGCTGGTGATGAGCCCTTCAAGTTGGGTCTGGGCGATCTCGGCGAGGGTGTCGTCGAACCCAGTCCCCGGGGCGCATTCGCCCAAGCCCACGTGCCCGCCCCGGTCTTCGACCTCGACGAAGAGGTTATTCGAGCCGGTGCTCACGCCACGACTGATTGCCAGCGGATACTTTTTCGTGAGGCGAAGCGTGCGGAACCGAATGGTCATCGTAGGTTCAGTTTAGCCCAGCCACCCCCGCTGATACATGAGCTTATGGGTTCACTCATCATCCAGATCAGAATGCATTTCCAGCCAAAAGCGGCGGCGATGCACAGCGAGGCGGGTTCGGCTGAGTTTTTTCACGATGCGAAGTTTTGTGAGTTCGCTGATCAGGCGGCTGAGCGTTTCGCGCGTCATGCCCAGCTCGGGGGCGAGCTTGGCAAAGTTATGGCCTAAATCAATTTGGGTCAGCGGGTCGGGGGTTTCGGCTTCTTCGCGGAGCCGTTCGGCCAAAAATTGCATAAGCCTGGGTTTGGCTCCGTCGGGTTGGGCGATGCGGGCGTTCTGCTCGCGGATGGATTGGGCGAGGGAGCGAATGAGGCTGATCGCCAGGTCGGGATTGCGCCGGATGCACTGCTGGAAACTGCGCTGCTCGATGACCAAGGTGCGGCACGTGTCGCGCGCCACCACGCTGGCGGACCGTGGCTTGCCATCCATGAGTCCGAGTTCGCCGATGACATCTCCGGGACCCCTAGTGAGCAACAGGCGACGATTTCCCTCGAAGGTGGACTGCAGCACATCGGCGTGCCCCGAGAGGATGACGAATAGGTTGGTGCCCGCCTCTCCTTCGTAGATGAGCGCCTGACCATGGCGGTAGACCGCCCGACGCCCGGCTTGGACGAGCAATTCTGCCTCGGAAGAGGTCAAGGGCGCGAAAAGGGGCACGCTACGTAACTTCTCGACCAAGTCCTCAGGTTGAATCGCCATCTTTCTTCAAGTTTAACTCTAATTCGTGATGTAGCGCACGAAATGTTTCTAGCGCCGGGATACAGTGAAGTCAAGCCCGGCCAAAGAGCGGGGTCCAAGAAAAAAGAAGGAGACCATGACCATGCAAAACACAACTCGAAACTCTCGCCGACTCAACATCTCGATCATCCACATCGCCGCGCTTGGCGTGGTTATTGGATTGGCCCTCACCGGTTGCGGCGGAAGCGACCTCACCGGAGGGGCGATGCTTTCAAAGCCTCCCCGTCCCACAACTCCGACCCCAAACCAGGCAACGGCGAACGGTGCCTCTGCTACTCAAATGGCTTTGACGCAGGAAGAAGATCCGATGGACGTGATGCCACTCTTCCAGAACGGAATCTACGTGGGGACGATGTCGATCAACGGGATGACGAAAGACGTCCAGGTAACCGTGGATTTGGATTGGGACGGCGAGGGGTTGGCCGGCACCATGGGTCTTGTCCGGGGCACCGAGAAGGCGGGCTATCCAATCAGAGCGTCCGCGGACGGAGGGAACGCCCACATCATTTCTTCGGAATCTGGATCGGGTTCAGAGAAGCTACTTTCCGATTTCGGTTCGTCCGTGACCATTGACTGCTTCCCGTCACGCTCGGGTGAGGACATTGTGGCAATCGCCTACGTCTCAGCCAAGAGTGCGAGCCCCATCCAGTTCCAGCTTAGACCGGTTGAGTAGTTGGCAACTCTAGTCATCGCCGCCGCCACGCGTCATGGATTGAATCTCTGACGCGTAGCGCTCTCTGATCACCCTGCGCTTCACCTTGAGGCTCGGGGTGAGTTCGCCTCCGTCCACCGAGAAAACGGCGTTGATGAGAGTGTGCTTCTTGAGTTTTTCGAAATTGGCCAAAGTCTTGTTGACCCGTGAAATCTCGCCCTTCATGAGGGCTTTTACCGGTTCGTGCTGGATCAGCTCGCCAGGATCGGTGGTGGCGATGCCTTGAGCCTTGGCGAACTGCTTGACGGCTTCAAAATCAGGCACCACGAGGCCGCAAACGTACTCCATCCCGTCACCAAACAGCACCACCTCGGCGATGTAGGGCGACTCTTTCATTTTGTTCTCAATCGGCTGAGGAGCGACGTTTTTGCCGTTGCCGAGCACGATGAGGTCTTTCTTCCGGTCGGTGATCACATAATGGCCGCTGGGCAATCGCTCGCCGATGTCGCCGGTGTGGAACCACCCCTCACTGTCGATGGCCGCCGCGGTGTCCTCGGGCAAATTGAAATATCCCTGCATCACAAACCCGCCTCGGATCAGAATTTCGCCGTCTTCGGCGAACTTCATTTCGTTGCCGGAAATCGGCATTCCCACCGTGGTGTAGCGGTTGTCGTCGATCGGGTTGAAGCACATGCCGCTCGACGTTTCCGTCAATCCGTAGCCCTGCAGCACCAAGATGTTGAACGCGCCAAAGAACTCGGCGACTTGAGGCGGGAGGGCTGCTCCTCCGCTGACGAAGAAGCGCATCCGGCCTCCGAGTCGGGCGCGGATCTTTTCGCCCACCAGCTTGTCGGTAAGCGGATAGAGTGGGGCGAACCCGCCCTTGAATCGCTTGGTTCCTTGGCTGAGGCCGAGGTGGAAGAGCTTTTGGCGAACGGGGGGTGCTTTGGCGACTCCGTCTAGGATCTTGCCGCGGAAGGATTCCAGGAAGCGGGGGACGGCGCACATCACTGTCGGGCGGACCTCCAGTAGGTCGTTGGCGAGGGTGGCGAGGCTCTGTGCATAGCCAACGGTCGCCCCGATGGTGGTGGGCAAGATGTGACCGTCGGTCCGCTCGTACACATGGCTCATCGGCAGGAAGCTGAAGAACGTGTCAGTGTCGGTGATCGGGATGGACTTGCGGATATTCTGAACCGCGAACACGAAATTGCGGTGCGTTAGCATCACGCCCTTCGGGTTGCCGGTGGTGCCGCTCGTGTAGATGATGGTGGCGAGGTCTTCGAAGCCGACTTGATCCAGTGCGGCTTGCCAGGTCGCCGGGTCCACCTTAACGGATTCAGCCCGGGCTGCGAGTTCAGATAGCAAAACAATCTGCACCCCTTGTGCACCTTCCATCCGCGCGGCTAGCTCGGGCACTCCGCAAAATGCCACTTTAGCTCCGGAGTCTTGAGCGATGTACTTGGCTTGATCGCTGGGCAGTGAAGGGTAAATCGGAACGGGAACCACGCCTAAGGTTTGGGCGGCCCAGTCGGTAAGCGCCCACTCGAAGCAGTTCTCGCTAAAGATGTTGACGCGGTCACCTTTCTTCAGGCCCAACTCCATGAGAACCGCCGCGTATCGGCCCACGATCTCCCAAAGCTCGGTGTAGCTGATATCTCTAAACTCACCCTTCTTGGGTACGCGGTGGGAGATTTTGTCGCCCCAGTGTTGGCAGGAGAGTTGCAACAGATGACCCAACGAATTCGCTTCTTCTAGATACTTCACTTAAATGTCCACCTCGCGGTCTTCGTCGACCCAGGCCGTCCAACCGCCTCGCATACTACGCACGTCTTGAAATCCCATTTCCTTCAGCGTTTTGGCGGCGAGGGCGCTGCGATGCCCCCCTCCGCAGTAGCAAATGATCTTCTGGTCGCGGTCTTCGAGCGCCGGGTCGCGTTTGGGGTGTTCAAGATCGGCTTTAACTTCGAGGAAACCGCGCGGGATGTTGACCGCGCCCCGAATGTGGCCTCCGTCGTATTCGCTCTCTTCGCGAACATCAAGCACCAGCCAGCCCTGAGGTCCCCACTCTTCCACCCAAGCGGGCTCAACCTCCTTGACCGTAGTCAGGGCTTCTTGCACATAATCCGACAGCGCCTTTGCCATGGTTGAATGGTTGTACCCGCCTAAATGGCTCCAGATTGTTTGACCTGCCAGTAGGCGTTGACGAGCGCACCGGCTAAGTCTTCCGGTTCCGCCTCAATCTGCCTCAATCCGCTTTGCGAAAGGGCGACCCTCGCGTCCTCTCGGCGCTTCATGTACCACTCGTACGCACCAGCGTCGTACATCGCTTCCTCGCTGGCGATGGGAGCGTGGCCGAGTTGCTTGAGCCTCGGGTCCATCACCCGCACCAAGAACCAGAGATGCCGCATGCGGAGGGGCTTAATGGCTTGCGTGAGGCGTTTGGATTCGCGCTCCTCCTCAACGTCGGTGAACAGCACCACGAGCGCGCGGCGCTTCCAACGAGAGGCGAAGTACTGCATGGCGCCTTGCACGTTGGATTCCACGGGAAGCGCACGCAGGTCGTGGATCGCTTCCAGAAGCATATTGATGTGGGCTTTGCCCCGGCGCGGCGGGACAAACTTCACGACACGCTCGGCAAAGACCAAGAGGCCGACCTGATCCCCGGCGCGGTCGGCGGCATGCATCATAAGGAGCGCCGTATCAAGGACGTGGTCTAGCTTAAGCCGACCGTCTGCTTCGCTGAGCATGTGCCGCCCGATGTCTATCGCGATAAACACAGCTTGGTTGCGTTCGACTTCGTAATCGCGCACGACCAACTTTCCGCGACGGGCGGTGCTCTTCCAGTCGATGCGTCGGAAATCGTCGTCGCTGTACTCGCGCAAGGATTCGAATTCCGTGCCTTGACCCCGGTAGCGGGTGCGGCGTACTCCCATGAGGGCAAGGCGGCCCTTCTGATTGAGCAAATCAAAGCTCTGGATCGCCTTAATGTTCGGGTAGACCTCCACCGGCTGGACGGATTCGATCTTGTGGTGGACCTCGCTGAGGCCGAGCGGAGTTTTGAGCCGGAGGAACGTGGCGGGGAAGAAATCGCTGCCTCGTTCGCGGGGCTTCACATCGTAGGAGAGGACCTGGCGCTCTCCACTCTCAAGCTTGAGTTTAAACTTGCGGCTGGTGCTTTGAAAGTCCTGAGGGCATTCGTCGAGGAGCTCTCCTACTAGAGCCCCCGCACCGACATTCTCTATCACCAACTCGATGGTGTTGCGGGCGTTGACCGAGAGGACGTCATCGAATACTCGCGAGAGCCTGAGGTTGCGAGCGGGAGGCGTCATCACGCGCCCTAATATCAAGCCCGAAAAAATGATCAAGTTGTAGAGCAGAACCAGCGGCTCGATGCCATCCACCCAGATTCCCGCCAGCGCCAGGGGAATGCCCAGCGCGACCAAGAACCAAAATCGGCGAGTTGGCACGATCATCTTCGTTTATGTTACGCGAGGCGCAACGCCTTCTGCGCAGGAGCGAGTAGATTATGGAGAGACCGTGAAAGATGTTGCCCCTGTCCTGACTCCGGAAAAGGTGATCGTGTCCTACAAGATCGCGGGCATGAACTCGCGGGTGGTCGCGCAGATTTTGGACTGGCTGGTGATTCTGGCGGGCATCATGGTGGTGTCTATTTTCGTCGCTTTTGCCGCCAACCTAGTTGGGGAGGCCGCCATGGGCGCGTATTTGGTGGTCTCGGCCGCGACGCCATTCGTGTACTTCATCCTTTGCGAAGGGCTTTGGAACGGGCAAACGCTGGGCAAGAAGGCGATGCGGATGCGGGTGGTGATGGCGGACGGTACACCGGTCAGCTTCTTCGCCGCGCTGTTTCGGAACCTCTTGCGCCCGGCCGACATGCTGCCCGGATTTCCGTTCGTAGGGATGATGACCATGTTTCTGACGCCGCGCTTTCAGCGGATCGGGGACCTAGCAGTGGGAACGATCGTCATCCATGAGCCGCCGATCAGCATGCAGTTCACCCCTGCCCCGTACAAATACGGGCTACATCCGTTTGAGGTGCATGTCGGCAACCTGCGTAACATGACGTTGAACGACTATTTGGTTCTGAAGCGGCTTTGCGATCGCTATCCCTTCCTCACCCAAGAGACTCAATCAAGGATGCTCCGCGATATCTGGGCGCCCTTCGCTGAGCGCCTGAAGATCAGCGAGATTCCCAACGTTCACAGTATCTTCTTGATGGAGGCCGTCGTGATGAAATACGGTCGCCAACAGGAGCTGGTTTAGCCCGGTAAAAGTTGGGGAGAAACACCCTCAACGTCATTGGGGAAAACGGTGGGAGTCTTAGAGGGACAACCTTATTTGCCAGGAGTCCGCGGGAAAACAAAGGATTGCGGGGGATAATTCCCAGGGTTTTCCCGAATTTTGATTTGAACCTGAGGAGCCCTTTGTTGAGCCTGACGGAGAGGAGCTTTCCACAATCGCTGACCCTTAATCATCATCATCGTTCTTTAACTAATAGTCCTTCTTCTGATATAGCATGGCACTCGACTCGGTCCACCTAGCCCACTTTCGAAACTACGAAAACCTGAGATTGGGGCTTTCGGAGGGAGTGAATTTAGTGGTGGGTCCGAACGCTCAGGGAAAGACAAATCTGCTGGAGGCGATCTACTTGCTCTCGACGGGTCGGTTGTTACGGGGGATGAAGGATTCTGAGGCGATTCAGGCCGGACGCACCAAAGCCGAGGTTTGGGGCATGCTGACGGATTCAGGTACGGAGCTCAAATTGACATTGGAGGCTGGACTACGCAAACGAGCCTATTTGAACTCGGCTTCGTTGCCGCGTACATCCGATCTGCTTGGGCGATTGCCAAGCGTGATTTTCAGCAACGATGACCTGGCGATCGTGCGAGAAGATGCGGCATCACGCCGGATGTTCATGGACACCGAGCTGTCGCAAATTTTTCCCGCCTATTTTCGGCATTTTGCGGCTTACAAGCGAGCGTTGGAGCAGCGCAATGCCTTGCTGAAGGTGGCGAGTGAGCAATTCATAGCCCCGGAACAATTCGATCCTTGGGAGGTTCAGCTATCCGAACACGGCGATGCGATGCGAGAATATCGCACGAAATTCATCGAAAATCTAGAGGCGCTGGGTCGACCAATCCAATCCGAGCTCGCCGATGGGGAGCGAATCGAGCTGAAGTACTTGCCGAAAGACACCGGGCCGCTTGCCTCGTCGCTTCAAGAATCGCGAACGCACGACATCCGGCGTGGGAGTACGACCGTTGGTCCCCATCGAGATGATTTTCTAATCTTGGTGGGCTCAAAAGAAGCGCGGCTTTACGGTTCGCAAGGTCAGCAAAGAACCGCGGCGATCACTCTAAAGTTGGCCACCATGCGAGTCATCCATGAAACGCTGGGATTGCCGCCGCTGATCTTGCTCGACGACGTGCTCAGCGAGCTTGATGCCCACCGACGAGAACATTTATTGCATTGGGTCGGGAGCGTGCAAGCTCAGACCATTTTGACCTGCACCGAGGCGGAGCAGGCGGGATCAGAGATTCGCTCAAAGGCTACGATTTTTCGGGTTAATGCGGGTAACGTGGAGTCCTGATGCGAATCATGTCGGACGTGCTAGGAGATGCAATCGGGCGACGCGAAGTCATCGTGGCGGCTCGCGCCCAGATGGTATTCCGGCGCTGGGACGAGGCCGTGGGTCCTCATTTAGCGAAGTCCAGTCAGCCCGACCGCTACGAGCACGGCACCCTGTGGGTTTCTACCGTGGGCAGCGCGTGGAGCCAGGAAATCATGCTCCAGAAGCACATCATTGTGGACCGGCTGAACGCGATGGCCGGCGAAGAGCTTTTTCAAGACATCCGGACCTCTCGTGGGATTCGCAAAGCCAAAGATATTCTCAAGCCTCAGGAGTGACGGTTGAAGCGAGAACTCGAGGGTCGTCCATTGCTGTGGCTCTCTTTGGCCCTCATGGCGGGGCTGGCTTTTCACTTTTATCCGTGGGTGGTGCTCGCGGGTTTGCTCGTCCTGGCAATAGACCGTCGGAAGGCAGTAGTGCTGGTTGGACTGGGCTTTCTGCTGGTTGGGATCTTGATTGGACCTCGACCGCCGAGCTTGATCAAGGAGTCTCGCCCTTACAGCGGCGAAGTCTTTGTGGAGCAGGCTCCCCGACCAACTAGCAAGGGTGAACGCGCGCTTGTCAGAGCGTCGGGCAAACGGTTGGTGATGTTCTATTCCGCCGATCAGCCGGTGGCACTGGGTGACCTGATCCTCGTTAAGGGCCGTGTGTCGCCCTTGGACGACGTTTCGCGAGAGTATTGGCGTCATCAGGGGGTTGCCGGGTCGCTAAGCGTCAGCGGGCCGCTGACGCGGGTTTCCGCGGGTCCGCCGTTTGGCCAATGGGGGCAGTCCATCCGCCGGTCCTTTGTGGCGTACACGGAGCGGTTTATGCCGCGCGAGCCTCGGGCGATCGTGCAGGCGGTGTGCTTCAACCACGACGTTACGCTCACCAAGGAGGAGCGAGACCTGCTTGCTCGCAGCGGCATTATCCACATCATCTCGACTAGCGGCATGCACGTGGTGCTGTTGGCGGGATTTCTGGGGATTTTATTGGGATATTTGCCCATCCCTCGCTGGTCACAGATTGGGCTGCTGATCTTGATTTTGATGGTTTACGGAGCGGCGGCAGGATTCCGTCCTCCCATGATCCGCTCGATCTTGATGGCCTCGCTGTGGTATTCCGCGTACTTGTTCAAGCGGGAGGCGGACGGGTTGAGCATTACCGCGGCAAGCGCGATCGTCACGTTGCTGGTCTTGCCCTCGGCGATCTTCGACGTGGGGTTCTTGCTTTCATTCACCACCATCACCGCTCTGGTGATGTTCATCCCGAATGCAAAACGGGATATCAACCGAGTTTCGGAATGGTGGCTTGACCGGATCAAGCAGACGGGGTTGAGCTCGCTTATCGCTACTGTGGCCTCCGCGCCGATTTTGTCGGTATTTTTTGGTCGCTTTTCGGTGGTCGGGGTGGTGAGCAATTTGCTCATCGTTCCGGTGGTGCCCGTGCTGGTGGCAGGGTCCTTGGTGGCTTGGCTTATCAGCGGGCCAGCGCCGGAGATTGCACGGCTGATCACCTCGGTTGCGGTTGAACCACTGGCCCTGTGGTGCCTTAGCGTTGCTCGGTTGTTTGGGTCGCAACCGTGGGCTTCGGTGGAAACACCGCTGGTGCCATGGGGATTTGCGGCGGCGTTTTACGTCTTCGCCGTGATGCTATGGCGACCACGGCGAAGACGAGTAGATGAGTGATTACACTCCAAGTAGCGCGCGCCTGGCGCGAATCTTGGTGAGACGATCTTCCAAGTCTTCGACCAAAGCCTTCTCTTTTTCGACAATCTCTGGTTTGGCTCGCTCGATGAATTGAGGGTTTTCGAGTCGCTGTGAGATCTTCTCGAAATCCGCCGAAAGCTTCAACTCTTCTGCGGCCAACTTGGCCCCAAGTCGGTCCAAGTCAATCACGCCCTCGACCGGCAGATGCAAGTCAATCCCCTCAAGGGTTGTACTCACTAGTTTCTGATTGTCTCCGGTTCCTTGGATGAGCTGACCGATCCACGCTTGGGTCCGGAGCACATCCTCACCCCCGGCTAGATCACCTTCGAAATACGCAGTCGGGATTTCTTTCTTAGGATCAAGATCAAGGTCGGCCCGGAGAGCCCGGAGCGCGCGCACGAGATTGAACCAGCGTTCGACGGTCTGCTCTGCCGAGGCGTTGTGGAAGTCGGCAGGAATCTCCGGCCAAGATTCACTCATGATAAATGGCGCTTTGTTCTCCCCCGGAAGATGCGCGTACAACTCTTCGGTTATGTGCGGCATTATGGGGTGAAGCATGATCAAAAATGATCGAATCGCGGTGGTCATCACCCAGAGGGGGGTGTTCTTCTGGGTCGGGTCATTCAGTCGAGACTTCGAGACCTCGATGTACCAATCGCACAACTCTGACCAGAAAAACTGGTACAAAGGTGAAGCAGCACGCTGGAAGTCGTAGGCTTCGTAGGCCTCCCGAACCTGCAATTCTGTGGCCGCTAAGCGGCTCAGGAGCCACTGGTCAACGATTTCGAGATGATCTGGTTTTGTAGGAGTTTGGCCCTCCAAATTCATCAAAATAAATCGAGCTGCATTCCAGATTTTATTGCAGAAATTTCGAGCGTCTTCCGTGCGTCGCTCGCTGTACCGAATTTCTTGGTTAGTTCCGGCTTGACTTAGGAGCGTGTAGCGCAAGGCGTCCGCGCCAATTTTCTCAATTACCTCCGTTGGGTCAACCCCTGTGCCGAGAGACTTGCTCATGCGGCGACCGTCCTCGGTCATCACGGTGGCATGGATGCAGACATCCTTGAAAGGAATTTCGCCAATAAAATCCATGCCCATCATGATCATGCGGGCCACCCACAAATAGATGATATTGCGGTCGGTGACCAGCACATCGGTCGGATATCGATGAGGGATATTCTCCTCGCTTTGTGGCCACCCTTGGACGGCGAACGGCCACAGGCCGCTGCTGAACCAGGTGTCAAGGACGTCCTCATCCTGCCGGATAATCGGGTCGGTACCAGCTTGGCGCTGGGCATCTTCTTGGCTCAAGGCAGCAAATGCCTGGCCGGACTCCGTGTAATAAACGGGAATTCTGTGTCCCCACCAGAGCTGTCGGCTGATGCACCAGTCGCGGATGTTCTCCATCCAGTCGAGATAAACCTTGCCGTAGCGCTCAGGCACGAAGTTGATCTTGCCAGAGCGCACCGCTTCGATACCGGGGGCGGCCAGTTCGGTTTGCTTGACAAACCACTGCTCGCTGAGTAGGGGTTCGATGACCTCTCCACTGCGCTCGCTGACCAAGATTGGGATCTGATGGTCCTCCACCTTGACCAAGAAACCCTGCTCTTCGAGGTCGGCAACGATCGCTTTTCTTGCCTCGTATCGATCCATCCCCTCGTACTTGCAGGGCAGGCATACCTTCGCTTTCGGATCCAGAACCACCGGCATTTCCAGGTTGTGCCGCCGTCCCACCTCGTAGTCGTTGGGGTCATGGGCGGGGGTGATTTTCACCGCACCGGTACCGAACTCGGGGTCCGGGTAGGGGTCAGCCAGAAGCGGAATCTCCCGATTCAAGAGGGGCAAAAGCAAGGTCTTGCCAACCAAGCCATCGTAGCGGGAATCGCTGGGGTTCACGGCAACCGCGACGTCACCCAGCATCGTCTCCGGGCGGGTTGTCGCGACTATGACTTCGCCGCTACCGTCTTTGAACGGATAGCGAACATGGTAGAGCTTGCCGTTGATGGTTTTGCGCTCGGTTTCGATGTCTGAGACGCTGGTCTGAAGCACAGGATCCCAATTAACAACCCTTTTTCCGCGATATATCAGCCCTTTATTGAACCAGTCAATGAAGACGGTGAGCACCGCAGTCACATAATCATCGTCGAGTGTGAACCGGGATTTCGACCAATCGAAGGCGCAACCGAGCAGTCTGAATTGCTGGATGATGGTGTCGCCGCTGATCTGACGCCACTCCCACACCTTTTCCACGAATTTATCCCGGCCTAGTTCGGCCGGTTGAATGCCTTGCTGCTTGAGCTGCTTGCTCACCACGCTCTGAGTGGCGATTCCGGCGTGGTCTTGCCCCGGAATGATGACGACGTTGTAGCCTCGCAGACGCTTGAATCTTCCGATTAGGTCCTGGATCGGGTAGCAGAGGCTGTGCCCCATGTGGAGGGAGCCCGTGATGTTGGGCGGGGGGATGGTGATCGTGTAGCTGGGTTTGCTACTTCCGGGCTGGGATTGAAAAAGGCCAGCGGCCTCCCAGGCTTGATACCATTTGGCTTCTACGAGTGATGCATCGTACTTCGAGGTCAATTCCATATTGTGCTCCGTGCCTTCCTGTCGTGAAGGACGCGAGGAGTTTACCAGTCACCTATGTTTCACGTGAAACATTCAGCGTGGACGTTTCACGTGAAACATCTAAGCTGGCGGGGCGGCGGCAAAGAGGTTTCGGATGACTTCGTCGATCGAGACCTCTTCAATGGAAATGTCTTCGACGGGGAGGCTCGCTAGCACGGCAGCCGTGATCTGCGGGGTCTGATCCCGCGGGATGGAGAGAACAACCGAATCGTCGCCGCGTTCGCTTACG
Source organism: Chthonomonas sp. (assembly GCA_043754215.1). Taxonomy (GTDB): domain Bacteria; phylum Armatimonadota; class Fimbriimonadia; order Fimbriimonadales; family Fimbriimonadaceae; genus JAFLBD01. Next base: position 34,035 of record JAYUVF010000028.1, read on the forward strand.
GTGCCGAAGGGGGTCAGGTCCGACTCTTCCACTTCCTTGGAGAAGCGAAGTCTCAGGCGTCGCACATCGCTGTATCTAGAGGAAAGTGTGTCGAGGGTTCCGTCGAAGATGATGGTGCCGTGATCGATGACAATGACGCGCTCACACAGTTCCTGGACATCCTGCATGTAGTGGCTTGTCAGGATCATTGTCGATCCTTCATCTCGGTTCAGGTGCTTCAAAAAGTCTCGGATTCGCTTTTGACTCACGAGGTCAAGGCCGATTGTAGGTTCATCAAGAAATACAACTTTGGGTCCGTGGAGTAGCGCGGCGATGAGCTCGCACTTCATTCGTTCGCCTAGGGAGAGTTTGCGGACTTGCGTCGAGATCTTGTCCTTAAGCTGAAGCTCCTCGAGAAGGAATTCGATTCGGCGATCAAAGTCCTTGTGGGGCACGTTGTACAGTTCGCGCAACACGACGAAAGAGTCCCAAGCGGGCAAGTCCCACCACAACTGATTTTTATTGCCCATCACCAGGGCGATTTGGTTTAGCAGCTCGGGTTTCCGGTCGAACGGTTTGTATCCGAGGACTTTCGCTTCGCCGCTGGTGGGATAGAGAATCCCGGTGAGCATTTTCAGGGTGGTGGTTTTGCCCGCGCCATTTGGTCCAAGAAATCCGACCAGCTCGCCCTCCTGAATTTCTAGGTTGATGCGCTTGACGGCCTCGACTTCCGTCTTCTGCCTGGAGAAGAGTGAGCGCAAAGACCCCGATATTCCTGGCTGCTTCTTGAGCGAGGTGAAGGTCTTGGCCAGATCTCGCGCGACGATGACGGGTTCGCTCACCCCAGCATCATACCTACCGGTAAAACAGGATCAATGCGGTGATCGGGAGGGCGGGGAGGAGCAAAGAATCCACGCGATCAAGTAGTCCGCCGTGCCCGGGCAGTATCCAGCCGCTGTCCTTGGCGTCGTAGATTCGCTTAAGCGCGCTTTCGAAGAGGTCTCCCGCTTGGCCCAGTATTCCGGCGACTAACCCGACAAGGAGCCCTTGCATGATCGTTAGGCCGATCGAGGAGGCCAGAAGCACCGATGTGCCGACGCAGGTGACGAAGTTCGCGATGGCGCCTTCCCAGGTTTTCTTGGGGGAGAGTTTCGGCGCGAGCGGGGTTTTGCCAAGCTTTTTACCGACCAAAATCGCCATGATGTCCCCGGCCCAGATGGGAACCAGCGCCATGAGTAGAGGATTTGGCCAGAGCATGTCTACTCGCGTCTTGGGCACCGAATAGTGCAGCAAGAGCAACCCCATGAACGGGGCGAAGAGCCAAAGTATTCCCGGCAGCAATAGTCGAGCTTCGCGACCCTTGCGCATTTCGAAGAGCATCCAGGTCACCGCCGTGACGAGTGTGGCGCCAAGCCACCATACTATCCGTTCACGATGACCATCGTAATGGTCACGGAGCACCCAACCGGTAGCAATGAAGACCGCTGCAACCGCGTAAGGGATCCAAGATCGGTGACCATTAGCCAGCCACACCAGCTCATCTGTGGCCAAAAAGACGGCCACGATGGCGAGAATAAAAATGGGGATGGGATTGGTGGCGAAGACAAGCGCGAGCACGATCGGGGCGGCGATCAGAGCGGTGATGACGCGTTGCTTCATAGTCAGCTTAGGCTACGGATAGCCGAAACTGTAGTATGCCCGTTATCCTACGATTCCAGCAGGGAGCTGACCTTGCGCTTGGCTCGCTGGAGAGCGTTGTCGATGGCCTTGGTCTGGCAGTGTAGCTCCGAGCTGATCTCTTGATACGTCTTGCCATCAAGATAACAATAGAGCACTTGGAGTTCAAGCCCACTCAGGCGGCCTTGCGCTTGTGCGAAAAAATCAGCAGGAACCCGCTGCCCACACATGAGCTGCTCAGGGTTCACGCTGGCATCATCCGCCACGGCATCGATATAGGTGCCATCCCCAGATTCGTCGGTGCGAGGCTGATTCAGGGAGAGGGAGGCGTTGAGCGGGAGGTGCTTGTTCCGAGTAGCTGCTTTCACTGCGGAAATGATCTGACGGGTAACGCAGAGCTCGGCAAAGGGCCTAAATCGCGCGAGGCGGTGTTCATCAAAGTCACGAATCGCCTTACAAAGGCCAATCATGCCCTCTTGGACGACGTCCGCGGGTTCCGCGCCAAGAACAAAGTAGGAGCGCGCTTTGCACTCCACCAGCGGCCGATAGCGCGCGACCAGAGCTTCGGTGGCGTTCCCGTCACCGTGGTGGGCTAAATCCACGACTTCTTCATCCTGCAAAGCCGTGTACAACGTGGACTCAAGGCTGTGATAGGTCATTTTAAGAACCTACAATCATTGTACGGGATTTCGTAAAACTCGACACACCCAAAAGAAAATATAAGAAAAAGGGTGCCGAGACTGATCTCGGCACCCCTTCCTTAACTACTAGTAGCCTTAGTTCACCACGATGTTGACCGTGTTGGTGACATAGGGCTTTTTGAGGCCATAGACGTCTGAGATCGTGCAGAACACCTTGAACGTGCCTGGCTTGCGGAAGTTGCGCGCAATGCTCTGCCCTTCGAAGGTAAATGCGGGCCCATCGGTGCCTTGGACTGACCAGGTGTACTTAAGCAACGTGGCACCAGCCGACCCTGAAGCGGTCAGATTGACCGAGGTACCGGTGCCGATGTTCATGTCACTCACGAGCAACTCGCCGTAGATGGGCGTGCTGTCGTTCATGATTCGGATCTCGCCGATGTACACCGCAGCCGCAGAGTTGCCCGAAATCGCGATGCTCTTTACGCTCTGGTTTGTTGCGGCAAATCCGGTGATCGCCTTGAGAGGCAGACCAACCTGCATCCAGCCCTTCGCGTTTGGCGTGGAGTTGATCGGTAGGTACGTTTCGCTCTTCTTGCCGTCGGTCGTACTCAAGATGATCCGAAGCGTGTCGAACTTGCCTGGGACCGGTTGTGAGGAGCTGCCGGCAGATGATGGGGCGCCACCTGCGCCAGCACCACGTCCGTCACCTTGTTCACCGCCAAGAGAGCCCGCGCTCGAGCTACCGGACGGGGAGCCACTAGGGCTACCCGCACTGCCACCCATCGTAGTGTTGGCATCGGGAACTCGAAGGGCAAACATCAACAGATTATTGGGGTCCTGGAAGGCGGTCGCCAAGTTCAGGGCGGTGCTGTAATTCATCAGTCCGCCCTGGAAGAAGTTGCGGGTCGAAACGCGGATGGAGGATGTGCCCTCGTAGGCGGCCTCGTCGGTTTCAACAATAGTGCCGCTACCCCAGCCGACCAGAGAAATTCCTTGATCAGTGGCGGCTCGGCTCGGCGAGTAGAGATAGGCCGGAGCCTGGGCCATCGCGAAAGCGACGAGTCCCACGAGGATCGAAAGCGGAAAGACTTTTCTCATTGCGTGCATTACACCCATTCTTACGACTAAGTTGCAAATCGGATACGTTCGATTGATTCAGCGAGCCCGGATTCCCGGCTCGCCGTGACCACCACGCCGTGAACCGTACCGGGACCATCGGCGACTTCAAACCTCGTCGGCATCCCCGTTTTGAACTTTCCTAAGATGATATCGCGATTCATCCCAATCACGCCGTTGTGGGGGCCACACATGCCCACGTCCGTGATATAGGCGGTTCCGGCGGGGAGAATTTGCTCGTCGGCAGTCTGGACGTGAGTGTGGGTTCCCACCACGGCGGTAGCCCGCCCGTCCACATGCCAACCAAATGCGATTTTCTCGCTGGTGGCCTCTGCGTGGAAGTCGATAAAGACGTGCGGCCCATGCTCGGCCAAAACCCCATCAATCGCCCTAAAAGGGTCGTCATAGCCATCCATGAAAACGCGCCCGCACAGATTCACCACTGTCAGCTCAATTCCCTCCTTTGTGACTTGCATCAAACCCTTCCCGGGAACGGAAGGAGGGTAGTTCAAGGGCCGGATAATTTTCCGGTTCTCGGTCAAGTACGGCCCAATTTCTCGCTTGTTGAAGGCGTGGTTGCCCAGTGTGATGCCATCGGCCCCCCACTTGAAGAGCTCGTCAGCGATATCGGGCGTGATGCCTACACCCGCCGCCGAATTCTCCCCGTTTACGATGGTGAAAAGCGGCTGGTGGGTGTCCAGCAAGCTCGGCAAGGCTTCGCGGACCGCGAAGCGACCGGGCTTGCCCATTACGTCACCGAGGAACAGAATCTTGTACTCGCTCACTTGGCAATCTCCTGAATTCGGGTCTCGCGAATGACCGTGACCTTGATCTGCCCAGGATAGTCCAGTTCGGCCTCGATTCGGGCGACTAAGTCCTTCGCCAATTTCGCCGCTTGAGCGTCCGAGAGTCGGTCGGGAACAACAACGACCCTTAGCTCGCGCCCCGCCTGCACGGCAAAGCTTCGCTCGACGCCCTCAAAGGCGTTCGCCAGCTCTTCCAAATTCTTCAGGCGCTTGACGTAGTTGTCGAGGTTCTCGCGCCTCGCGCCTGGTCGAGAGGCACTCATGCTATCCGCGATAATCAGGAGCTCAGCTTCTGGTGACAGCGGTTCGATTTCGCGATGGTGGGCACCTACGGCGTTGAGCAAGCTCTCTTTAAACTGAAACTGCCGCAAAAACTCCATTCCCGCCAGGGCGTGGGGTCCCTCCCAATCCGGCGGCAACGCCTTTCCGATATCATGCAGAAATCCCGCACGGCGCGCAAAGTCCGCGTTCAAGCCCAGTTCGGAAGCGAGCATGGCGCAGAGTTGGGCGACTTCGACCGAGTGGTCCAGCACGTTTTGGGAGTAACTGGTCCTAAATCTGAGCTTGCCCATGGTCTCTATGACTTTAGTAGGCAAACCCGAAACTCCGGCGAGCGCGGCGGCCTTTTCGCCAGATTCCTGCACGGTGCGTTCCAGTTCAGTTTGCGCTTGCTCGAACAGCTCCTCGATCCGACCCGGGTGAATGCGCCCGTCCAGCATCAAGTTCATCAGCGCGAGCCGGGCGGTTTCGCGGCGGATCGGGTCGAAGCTAGAAATGACCACGGCTTCGGGAGTTTCGTCAATGATCAGGTCCACGCCGGTCACCTGCTCGAACGCACGGATGTTTCGCCCCTCTCGCCCGATGAGCCGCCCCTTCATCTCTTCGTTGGGGAGCGTGACGACCGCTACGGTCGCCTCAGTGACGAACGAAGTGTTGATGCGCTCCATGATCTTCAGCATGGCGCGTCGTGCCTTCGACTCCACTTCAGTAGTCGCCTCGACCTCAAGCTCCCGCAACCGATTCTGAATTTCCTCTAGGTGCGTCTTTTGGAGTCTTTCCATCAACTCGGCTTTGGCGGTATCTGGAGTCAAGCCACTCACCCGCGCCAGTTCGCCTTCCGCTTTGCTTAGGTGAGTCTTAACTTGCTCTCCCATAAGCTTGACCTCCTCGGCCCTTGCTGCGATAACCGCTTCACGCTCCTCAAGGGCTCCGCGCTTGGAGTCCAACTGATCTTCACGCTCGCGCAAGCGCTCGGAATCTTTTTCCACGCTGGCTTGCCGGGTTCGGAGGTCATCCTCCACGGATTGCCGCCAGGCATGCACCTCCGCCTCGGCGGCCTGTCGCACTGAAGCATTGGATGCCAACGACCGCCGAATGACCCAACCGACTGCCACGGCGGCAATGCCCGCGATGAGCACGACCTCAAGGAGGAGCCGGATTAGGTTTGGATCGGTCATGTTGGAAACAGCTCTTCAACGAGAGAGCGAACCAGCTCCTCGTCAAAGCCTCGGCTCGCCAGATATCTCGCGGCTTGCTCGGGTCTCTTCCATTCTGATCGTCGCCGCGCCACCATCGCTTGCGCCCGCTCGCGTTCACTCTCCTCCGACACTCGGGCAAGCACCAAGCTCTCCGCTTCTTCCACCTCGAGACCACGGCGGACCAACTCGGCGATCATTAAATGGCGACCCTTCGACTTCGCGCTGGTGGCACGGTCTGCCCACAGAGTCTGTGTCCGCTCGTCGTCCAGAAATCCCCAACTTGCGAGTCGTTCCAGTGCCTCCTGGACATCGGACTCGGGGTGGTCACGAAGGAGCCTAGTGCCAAGGTCTGACGTAAGGCGATCCGACTGCTGGAGCAATCGGATCGCGGAAGTTAGCGCATCGGGCTTGGGTTTCACTCGTCGCCGGGATCTTCTTCGCCCTTATCCTCGACCATCACGGCGGCGGTGGAACGCTCGGCCTTGAACATGTCTCGGACCTTGGTGTCAATTTCGGTAAAGATGGCGGGGTTCGCATCAAGGAAGTTCCGCGCATTGTCTCGCCCTTGTCCAAGCCGAGTGTCGCCGTAGTTGTAGAATGTCCCGCTCTTGGCGATGACGTTTCGAAGTACGGCGTTGTCGAGCAGGTCTCCACTGCGGCTAATGCCCTTGCCAAAGATCATATCGAACTCGGCGTTCTTGAACGGCGGGGCGACTTTGTTCTTGACGACCTTCACCTTAGTGCGGGCTCCGATTTGGTCGGTGCCGATCTTGATCGCTTCACCCTTTCGCACTTCGAGTCGGACGCTCGCCCAGAATTTAAGGGCGCGGCCACCAGGGGTGGTTTCGGGGTTGCCGTACATCACGCCAATCTTCTCTCGGAGCTGGTTGATGAAGATACAAACCGTCTGCGATTTGCTGATGTTGCCACCGAGCTTTCGAAGGGCCTGGCTCATCATTCGGGCTTGCAGGCCGACGTGGGAATCGCCCATTTCACCTTCGATTTCCGCCTTGGGAACGAGCGCGGCGACCGAGTCGAGCACGACGACATCCACCGAGCCCGAGCGAACGATCGCGTCCATGATCTCTAGAGCCTCTTCGCCGTTGGACGGCTGGCTCACGTAGAGCTTATCCACGTCCACTCCAAGGGTCCGCGCGTACTCGATGTCGAGTGCGTGCTCGGCGTCAACGTACAGCGCCAATCCGCCGAGCTTTTGAGTCTCGGCCACGATGTGAAGGGCGAGGGTGGTCTTTCCGCTCGATTCGCCGCCATAAATCTCCACGATTCGTCCGCGAGGAACGCCGCCGATGCCGAGCGCCATGTCAAGGCTCATCGAACCCGTGGAAATGGCCTCAATCTGCTCTCGTTCGCCGGCACCCAAACGGATGATGGCCCCCTTGCCAAAAGCCTTTTCAATCTGTCCGAGCGCGCTGGTGAGGTTCCGCTCCCGGTCTACGGTTGTTGTCTGTTTTTCAATAGCCACTGATATCTCCGATGCACTGATCTGGACGAACGCTGAGCCGTGTTCGCCTCAAAGGACTCGTCATAAGTCTACACGTTCTTCTACTAAGATTTTGTTGATCCTCCCGGCATTAATGCCAGAAACACTCGTTGCATTGCCTGGATCGCTCGATAAATCCCCCTATACACAAGCTTGTATGGGGGCAAATTGTGCCTTTCTTGCTTCTGTTGGAGAGGTTTATGAGGAGCGTTTTGGCGAAAATTATTGCCGCAGCGCTAGGCGTTTCTTATAACTTACCCCCTTGGCAGCAGCCATCAGTTTCAGCAGCTTTAGCTTCGGGACCTGGAGTCATGCTGACTTCCAATATCGTCACGACCGACCAAGCGTTCATCATTCATTCGTTCTTGGGGTTCGGGGCATTTTGTCGATGTCGGGTAAGCAATCGGGTGGGCCAACGGCAGGACGAGTTTCTCTTGTTGAGCAAATATGTAGGCAGTGAACAGCGGTCGCATAGCAGTATGCGCCGCGAAAATCCGCGCGTTAAGCGTTGCGATGACTCACTCGCAAGCTGGAATCAAGCAAAAGGTTGAGCGGGTAAGTGGGGCGATCTCACCTGGCTCTACCAATCTCTTTCGGGATCATGTCTTTAGGGGAACTCGAGAAAGGGATCAACTCACCGCCGGAATGCGCAAATTTGCAGTTGTAACGCATTTGTAACGCGATCCCGTTCGAGTTGTTACGGCCCGCCCTTACAATTCCCTCATCGCCGCCACAAACGGCACGGAAACAAAAAATGAAGAATCTCATCACTAAGTCGCTCACCGTTCTTTGCGGCCTCTCGGCACTCGCAGCTCTGCCGGTCGCCGGCTCGGCCCAGACCCCCAGCACCGCCTCCTTCACATTCAGCACCACCAAACCGAGACTAGTCGTGCTGTTGCACGGGGTCACGCCAAAGATGGAAGAAGACCCTGAGCAAAAAATCGGCTTTTCTGGCCACGCTCGCCATTACTGGGGCTTTGATTTCATTACCGGCCTTCAGGGCCGGCCCGGCGTCTCCACCATGACCGTGGTGACCCCGGTCCTTGGCGGCAACTTTCGGGCGTACAACACCACAACAAGTGGCTGGCATCCTGGTACTCCTGACTCAAACGGTCTCGATTTGGCACCCATCTGCTTCCCGATTTCCAGCACCAATCTCATCCCGTCAACCGGCCTCACCAGTCAGTCCGCCGTGCGATCGTACATCAGCAACATGACATCTGGTGGCCAAGGGGCGAACAACACGATGGTGATGATCAACACTCGCGATGGTTCAAAGCACCTCATGCCCCAGCTAGCGGAAACCCTGGAAGAAATTTACTACAGTTATAATCAGGCGTTCGGCTCCCTCCCTGCGGCCCAACAACCTCAAATCTACTTAGTGGGGCATAGCTTTGGGGGAATCATCGCTCGGGCAATTCTGGCGAACCCGACGGGCCCGGACTTATTTGGCAATCGCCTGAGTGCGAGCCAACGACTGAAAGCGGACTATTTGCGTAAGCGTGTTGTGTTGGTCCAGACTCTTGCCGCGCCCCACGAAGGCACTGGAATCGGTGATCCGGCCAGCGATTTTGCCGACTTCTTCTCAACATTCGGCCACAACGTGCTCCTTGGCGTTCTCTCCGGTTACAACTATTTCTCCAGCGGAAATCTCACCGCCGGCGAAGTCGAAGCGCAAACCAAGGATCTAGTGAAAACCGCGCTCGACGCGATCTCCGGAAAGCGCGACTGTCTGGCCGACCTCGCTCGAGTGCCTGAGTACAACGCCGGTATCCTCCATCCTGAAACAGCCCTTCGTTCGGCAAACGGCTCGATGGTTCCCATCTATACGGCCGCTGGTCGCACCCCGGGGGGCACCTCCTACGATCAAAATCGCTCGATCTTCCTCCTCGGCGGAAATCAGTGGAATCCGATCAGTACCTTTGACCTCATCCGCTCCGGTCCTCGGGCAGCTAAGGAAGCGACGAAGCTCAATTTGGTCAATAGCGTCCTGTACCATGAAGGTTACTTGCGACAGGGGAAGAAGCCCTGGGGCAACGCTACGAATCCGAACGGCGACCGTGTTTCAAGCCCGTTCCGAGGCATCGGCCCCAACTCGGCCCGTCCAGTCAGCCAAGGTTGGTTCCCTTCCAACAACACGATTTATGGCGTGCTCGATTCCTTCTTGGAAGGCAAACCATTCGTGGAAGGAATTCCCGACGGTGAGTGGGACAGCGATGGCTTCCTCGCCTGGGACTCCGCTCACGCCCTCAACCTCAACTCGCGCAACTTCTACCGAATCTACGATCCGGCCAAGTACGGAACGCTGCTTCCTTGGGACGTCAATCACCACGGCGACATCATGTTCAATGCCGCGAACGGCGTTTGGATTCACAACGAGCTGATCCGCAACGCAGGTCCGATCGTCAAGAGCGGCGCCAGAACCAGTGTTTGGGGGCCATTTGACAATCCAGCCACCCCGGCCAACAACATCAAAGTCGAAGTCCTGCTGGTGAACGACCCGCTCGAGACGCTTGACTACGGTTCAGGTGCCGATTATCGCATCACGGTGCGCATTGGTAGCCAAGAGACGACCCGCAATCTGCCCAATAACAACGACGAGGTGCGGAACCTGACTCCGTTCACGGTGAGCAACTTCGCTGGAACAGTGGTGCCCATCCGCATCACGATCTCCGAGCGAGATAATCCACCGCTAGATCCGGACGATCTGTGCATGGTCAGCCCAAACAAGGGCCAATCATCGATGTACCTGTACTTCGATACCAGAACAAACCGAGTCCTTGGAGATCGTATCGGTGCCGCCGGAGAAATCCTCAACACTATCCCCAACTGGTACGGCATCTACAATCCAGTCCAGACGAAGATTCGGATCACCAAAATCTGAGGTGTTCGCTCGATCAACTATTCCCGCCGCACTCGCGGCGGGATTTGTTCGTTCAAAGCCCTCTCCAACCGTTCGGGTGAGGCCCTCCCGCTTCGGGGTGTAGAATGTCCGCGTGGCTAGATGGCTTGCGCTTTGCCTGCTCTGCTTGACCCAACTTGTGTTGGGGCAGGAAGTGCAAATTCGCATGATGGCGGGCGCGGGCATGGGAATCCCGCCGAAAGAAGACACCAATCCTCGCTCACTCGCGCGCCGGGCCGTCTTCGAGGAGTTCCGCCGTCAAAATCCAGATGTGCGCGTGGTCAACGCTGGTGGCCTAGAAATGACCGGCGAGCGGGCCGAGTCGATGTTCCTCATGTCCATGGCCGGGAACACCGCTCCCGACGTGATGTACGTCAATTTCCGCCAGTACTACAACTACATTGACCAGGGCTTCTGCCGCCCGCTCGGCGATCTCATTGCTCAAGACCCCGAAATCATTGCCCGGGTGAACCCGGTGGCAATGGAAGTGCTGAAGTCGTACGACGGCCAAATCTATGCCATCCCTTGGTTTCAGGTCGCACTAGGGCTTTACTATCGGCGCGACCATTTTCGCGAGGCTGGCCTCGATCCCAACCGCCCCCCTCGAACCTGGGATGAGCTGTACGAGTACGCCAAAAAGTTGACGCTATCGAAAGAAGGGCGCGTGGGATTTGTGACCAGCAAGCCCGCGGGCTACCACTGGAGCAACTTTGTCTACCAAGCTGGGGGGACAATCGTCGAGCCAGGCGGCGATGGAATCTGGCGAAGCGCCATCAACAGCCCCCAAGGCGCCGAGGCACTGACATTCTTCCGCCGCCTGATGGTCGAGAAGTGGAAGACGCCTGAGGGCAAAACTGCCGGCCCGGCTGCGCAAGTGAGCAGCAACTTCACCGAGGACATCCGCAGCGCCAAGGCGAGCATGTGGTTCACCTACGTGGGCGATGTTATGCTGAACATGCAAGACCTTCCGCCGAGTGTGGTCGGGATCGCCGCGATGCCGAAGGGGCCGGTGGACCGCTCGAACGAAATCAATGCGGGAATGTGGGCGATCAACGCCAACGTCAAGGATCCTAAGAAGCTAGCAGCCTGCTGGAGATTCATCAAGTTCTTTGCCGGCGAAGAGGCGGCAAAGGTCAACACGGAAGCGTTCGTGAGCCTGGGAATGGGGAACTTGCTCAACCCGACGTGGCTGAAAAAGTTTGGCTACGAGCAGGAGCTAGCGCAGGTCGATCCAGAGTACGTGGCGGCGAACGAAGAGCTGTTCAGTAAGGGGCACCCAGAACCGTACGGCCGGAACATGTCGCAGGTCTACACGATGCTTGACCAGGCACTTGACCGCGCCGTCCTCGAGCCGGACACTCCGGCATCCACCATCCTGAGCAAGGCTCAGAAGGACATGGACCAAATCCTTCTTGGCTACACCCCGCCGGACGTTCTGAAGCAACAGCGAGCGTGGGCGGTCGGCATTTTAAGCTCGTTGATCGTATTCCTAACCGGACTAACCATTTGGTTATATCGACGAGCCAAGTCCCGTCCGGCGATGATTGTGCCGGGGATGGTGCTCGGCCGCAACAAGCCGAAGGTGTACCGCTTCATTGCGCTATGCCTGGCTCCAGCGGTTTTGACCCTCATCGTTTGGGCCTACTATCCGCTCGCGAAGGGGCTGGTGATCGCGTTCCAAGACTATCGAATCGTGAAGGGGACCACTTGGGTGGGGCTGGACAACTTCATCAGCGTCTTCACGCAGCCCAAATTCTATCAGGCCCTGACGAATAGTTTTGTGTACGTGGGGCTCAGCATCCTGATCGGCTTCTTTATCCCGATCTTCCTCGCGCTTGCGCTCAACGAAATTCCTCGCTACAAGGTCTTTTTCCGCACGATTTTCTACCTTCCCGCGATGACCAGTCCGATCGTGATCGCGTTCCTTTGGAGGCAATTTTACGACAAGACCGAGGCTGGCTTGCTGAACACGGTCATCTCACCCTACGTGGATGTGATCAACAACGTGTTCATCCGCAATCCAGAAGCGTTTTGGCCGAAGGCTTACGACTGGCTCGGTAGCCCGCAGCTGGCGATGTTCGCGGTCGTACTTCCCGGAATTTGGGCTGGCGCTGGTCCAGGTTCGATTCTGTATCTCGCGGCGCTGAAGAACATTCCGGAAGAGCGCTATGAGGCCGCCGACCTCGACGGGGCGAACTGGGTTCAAAAGGTGATGCGCATCACCCTTCCGGGACTGAAGCCGCTCATCCTCATCAACCTCCTCGGGGTGTTCATCGGCGGGTTCAAGGCGATGGAGAACATCTTCGTCCTCACGATGGGCGGTCCGCTTGGGGCCACTCACACCATGGGACTCGAAGTCTGGATGAACGCCTTCATGTTCCTCAAGTTCGGCTACGCCACAGCCGCCGCCTGGGTGATGGGGTCGATTCTCATCGGATTCACCCTGATTCAAATCCGTAGCTTGCTCCGCATGAGGTTCACCGCCGCCAAGCTATGAGCCGAAAACCACTCGCTGGCCGGGGCACATTGCTCAACTTTGCCACCGTGCTGGTGGGCGGGTTGCTCGGCTTGGCGTTGCGCGGGCAGTTGCAACCGCAGTGGCTGGAGAGTGTCAAGTTCAGCCTCGGCATTGTCACGATCTGCTTCGGTCTCAAGATGTTTCTTGAAGCTAAAAACCCGGTCGCGGTGATTCTGTCCGTCGCACTGGGGGGCATGATCGGCTCGATGTTGGGCATTGATCCATGGGTCAACGAGGGGGCACTTTGGGTTCAGGGGCAGCTAGGTGGGGATGGAAAGTTCGCCGAAGGATTAGTGGTGACGTCGGTCCTGTTCTGCGTGGGTCCGATGACTCTGCTCGGCTGCATTCGAGATGCGATTGACCGAAACATTGACCTCCTCAAGTTGAAGTCAACGATGGATGGGATCGTCGCGATCTTCTTTGCCGCCGCCTTCGGATCCGGGGTGATTGCCACCGCCTTCGTGGTGCTGATCTTGCAGGGGGCGATCACGTTGCTCGCTTCGCCGCTCCAGAAGCTAGCAGATGACCAAGAGATGGTGTCGGAGATTACCGGCACCGGCGGCCCCGTATTAGTCATCGTGGGCGTCTCGCTCGCCGGACTGAAGCAGGTCCCGAGCGCGAACTATCTCCCCTCCCTCCTCCTTGCGCCCATAATCGTTTTGATTTTCCGCTATGTCCATCGAATGGCTGCTCGCCCAAGTCAATCTCAGTGACCCGAGCCCTCTGCGCGACTTCGTGCAGGGAAAATTCATTGCGCCCGATGGGTCGATCTGGGTTGAGGTGCTCTTAGTCACCGGCGCTTCGCTTGCGATCGGCGGGCTCATCTTCCTGCTCTTTTCCATCCTCCTGCGATCGCGCCCCCACTACCGAAATCTACTCAAGGCCGCCAGCCACGGGCATGGCATATCGCGCTCATCGGTCCTCCTCTTCGCCACGCTCGTTTATGAGGCGATTGCGCGGGCCCTTCTCCTCAATGAACTCTTGGAGAGCCAAGCGCATCAGTGGATCATCTTCGTTAGAATTCTCGCTCTTGGTTGGCTGGCGAGCGTGGCTTATCAAGCGAGCTTAACCGTCGCTGAGACACGAGGAGCGATCCGCGGCGAGAAGCAAAAAAAGATACTTGTGCCGTTCGCCCGAAAGCTCGGCTCAGTTCTGATCCTGATGGTCGCGGCGGTAACCGCACTCGCGGTCGTGGGCACAAACGTGTGGGGCATGGTCGCGGGCCTGGGGATCACCGGCATTGCGATTGCCTTCGCAGCGAAAGACAGCGTCGAAAACGTCTTCGGCTCGTTCACCGTGCTTCTCGACATGCCGTTTGGCGTCGGGGACTGGATTCGGATCGGCCCAGTGGAAGGGATCGTGGAAGAGATCAACCTGCGCAGCACCCGAATCCGCACGTTCGATGACTCCTTGATCACGATGCCGAACAGCAACTTCATCAAGGCTTCGGTCGAAAATCTGGGCCAGCGCCGCTCGCGCCGAGTAAAAACCACAATCCAGTTCGACACCCCCGAGACTCCCGAGTCTATGGAGGCGTTTTGCACCGCGCTTCTCGAGTTCACCCAATCCATGCCGGAGGTCCAGCCCGAATCGGTGCAAGTCAGCCTATTTGAACTGAAGGAGACCGGGGCGATCGTGCAGTTTGTAGCCCGGTTTTCGGTGGACAGCTACTCGGAAGAGTTGGTCTGTCGCCAGCGCGTGCTCCTTGCCTCGATCCGGCTTGCCGCCGAACACGATCTTCACATCAAAACCCAACCCGTACCCGTAACGCCATGAAAACACTCCTCGCCTCCCTCGCCCTGCTCCCCGTACTCGCGTGTGGTCAAATTGAAAACGACCCGCGCTGGCAACGGTTCCAGGAAGGTCGGCGCATGCAAGCCGCCTACTCGGCGGCCAGCAATCCTGGCGTTACGTGGTCCCCCGATTCGCAGTCCTACTCGGTGATGGAACAAGGCAAGCGAGTTTGGTACGCGGTGAAGACGGGACAGCTCGCTTCCGCTCCCGCCCCGGCCGCTTCTGAACCTGTTCTGGTCTCGCGTGGTGGTCGGCCGATTGTTTCACCAAACGGTGAATTTCGGCTCACCGCCGGGCGAACGCTCACAGTCGAGCGTGTGGCGGGAGGGGATAAGGTGATTCACGCGAGCGTCGACAACAGCAACGCGAAAATCCGGGCGGGCTCCGTGCCTTGGGTGTACGCCGAAGAGCTGGAGCAAAGCGCGGGCATGGGTTGGGACCCCTCCGGCAACCGCTTCTGGTTCTACCGTTTTGACTCCACTCCCGTACAGCCTTACTACTTGACGTCTAGCCAATTAGACCTCCAAAGCACCCTAATGGAGCTCGATTACCCCAAGGCGGGGACTCCTAACCATTTGGTGGAACTGTGGGTAGGCGATGCCGCGGCGGGCACCTTTCAGAAGGTGGACTCCGCTCCGCTGAACAACGTGGAGTACCTCTTCGACATCCGCTGGCTGAACAAGGATCAACTGATGTATCTCCGGATGGATCGCCGCCAGCACCAACGGGAAATCGCCATTTTTGACGCGGCGGCGGTCGAGACCAGAGTCGCGCATGTGGAGCAATCGCCCAACGGATTCATCCCCTACCAATGGCGACCGCGGCAGATCGGTGATTGGCTTTACTTCGCCACCGATCTCAACGGGTTTGCCAATTGGTCGCGCATCGCGATCAAGACGGGCAAGCGCGAGGATCTCACCACCCACCCGTTTGATGTCGAGTTCACCGGCCTAGATTTCGCCGGGTCAGACTTCATGGTCTACCGGGCGCGGGGCGGACAAAACCCGCTGGCAAGCCAGCTCTACCGATACGACTTCAGATCCAAGAAGTCCACCCGGCTCACGAACCCAGAGCTGCACCACCGCACTGCCGTTTCACCAAATGGTCAGTACTTTGTGACTGCAGGTCAACTTCCCAGCCAAGCCCCTGAGCCTGCACTTTTTGAAGCGACGGCAGGCCAGGCAAAGCTCATCCGAAAGCTCAACCCCAGTCCGGTCCCGCTGCTACCTGCGCCGGCTAAGGAGCTATTCGAATTCACTAGCGCCGACGGGCGCTCGAAGCTGTCCGGCACGATCGCCTATCCTCGCGGGTTTGACCCCGCCGCGAAATATCCAGTGCTGTTCGACGTCTATGGTGGTCCGGAGCAGAGCGACGTGAACCTGAACTTCGCGCCGTACGAAGCGCAGACGGAACTCGGGTTCCTCGTGGTCAAGGCTGAAACCAGGGGCGGCCTGCACCGGGGCAGTGCCTTCCGGAATGCGGCTTATTTGAACCTGGGAATCGTGGAGATGGACGACTTTGCGGCTTGCGCCAAGGTCCTCCGCCAGCGACCCTACGTGGACGCAGATCGGATGGGAATGTACGGCACGAGCTACGGCGGCTACGCCGCCGTAATGGCCTTGGTCCGCTACCCGGACATCTGGTCGGCGGCAAGCTCCAGTTGCCCGCCCACCGATTGGCGCAACTACGACACGATTTATACCGAGCGCTACATGGGGCTGCCCAAGGAGACGAAGGCGAACTACGACGCGGGGAATGTCCTCACCTACGTGAAAGACTTGAAGGGCGACTTACAGCTTTACTTCGGGACCAGCGACGACAACGTCCACCCCAGCAACAGCCTGCAGCTGATTCGGTTGCTGGAGAGCCAGGGGAAAGAGTACGAATTGCGGGTAGGGCCAGACCGGGGGCACTCGTACGTGGGTGACCGCGCGATGGTGCGGTTCTTCTGGAACGCCTTTAAGATGCGCTAGACCGGAATCGCGCGCACATCGGGAGACTCAGAGAAGCTCGCCTCGGTCTTCGCGCGGATTTCGTCCACCGTAACATCGGCTGCGTGCTCTTTCAGCACGAGCCCGTCCGGCGTGACTTCAAACACCGCGAGGTCGGTGATGATCATGTGGACGCACTTTTTGCCGGTGAGCGGCAAGCGGCATTCTCGCAAGATCTTGCTCTCACCCGCCTTGTTGGTGTGCTCCATGACGACCACGACGCGCTTTGCACCCGCCACGAGGTCCATCGCGCCGCCCATCCCCTTGACCATCTTGCCGGGGATCATCCAGTTCGCCAAGTCGCCTTCGCCGCTGACTTCCATCGCACCGAGCACGGTCAGGTCCACGTGACCCCCGCGAATCATCGCAAAGCTGTCGGCGCTTGAAAAATAGCTAGAGCCAGGGATTTCGGTGATGGTCTGTTTTCCGGCGTTGATGAGGTCAGGGTCGGCCTCGCCCTCCAGCGGAAATGGGCCCATGCCCAGCATGCCGTTTTCGCTCTGCAACACCACGTCCATGCCCTCAGGAATGTAATTCGCCACCAGGGTCGGGATTCCGATCCCGAGGTTCACCATGAACCCATCGCGGAGCTCCTGCGCCGCACGCATCGCCAACTGATCCCTTGAGAGAGGCATATCGAAATAGTACCGAGTTTGATCCCGTCGAGTCGTGATAATTAAAAACGCATCGTCAGCAACTCAATGGCTACAATATGAGCATGAATAAGGTTCGAACCGACGCGACTCAGGCTCTCAACGGATTACTGTTCGATGGCATGACCATCATGAGCGGCGGATTCGGGCTTTGCGGCATCCCGGAGCATCTCATCCTGGCCCTGCGCGACAGCGGAGTCCAGCGCCTCACCGTCGTCAGCAACAACTGCGGGGTAGACGATTTTGGGATGGGGCTCCTCCTCCAAACCAAGCAGATCACCAAGATGATCAGCAGCTACGTCGGCGAGAACGCCGAGTTTGAGCGTCAGTACTTGAGCGGCGAGCTCGACCTCGAATTCAACCCCCAAGGCACCCTCGCCGAGCGCATCCGGGCGGGCGGCGCGGGAATCCCCGCTTTCTACACCAAGACGGGCTACGGCACGGTCATCGCTGACGGCAAAGAAACTCGGCAATTCGATGGCGAATGGTACGTGATGGAAACTGGACTACGCGCCGATCTCAGCATCGTGAAGGCGTGGAAGGGCGACGAGCACGGCAACCTGATCTACCGCAAGACGGCGCGAAACTTTAACCCGATGATGGCCACCGCAGGCAGGGTATGCATCGCCGAAATCGAAGAATTGGTTCCGGTGGGCCAGCTTGATCCCGACCAGATTCACACCCCTGGCGTCTATGTTGACCACATCGTAGTGGGCACCAACTTCGAAAAGCGAATCGAGCGTCTCACGACGAGAACAGCCTAAAGCGAGTAGCTGCCCGAGCGCGAGATTTTGACCGTCGGCACTCGTTTCGTTTGCTCGAATGCGCGGTAAACGGGCACCAGTTCGTCCCAAAAAGCGGTCAACTCGGGGTGTTCAGCCCTTAGCCGCCGATAAACCGGCCCCTCCATACGGCAGGGGAAGAGGTGGACGGGAATCCCCGCCGCGCGAGCCCCGAGGGCGAGCAGATAGATCTCCTCAATGACCGGATCGGTCATCGCCAGACAACCAATGCTCTTACGGTCGCCGTGAATGAAGATGTCCCCGCCCGGTCGGTTGGCATCGCTTCGCACGCGGTCACTTGCGTTCGGATAGTTGATGCCCAGGCTCAGATGGAACTTGCTGACTGGGTTGAAGCGGTCCACGGTGTAAAACCCCTCCGGTACCTGGCGATCGCCCTCTTTCCGCTTCGGCCCCGGCCCGCCCGATTGCGCTGCCACCGGGTAAGTCTTGATCAGCACCATCGCCCCGGCGCGATCGGCACCCCAAACTTCCAGCAGCTTCTCGTGCTTGAACGCCCGGAGAAAGAGCCGCTTCACGGGATAAGTCAGGCCCCGTCGCCGACAAAGTTCGCGTACATCCTCTTCCCGGTTCTTGCGCGCCTGCTCCACCCGGTCCACCGCACTACCCGTGCATCCGAAAAGCGCAAGGGCAAACAAGCAGAACAGCCATCGCATCGCGCTAAATCCTCGCCAGCACCCGGTCGCGCATCATCATCCGGTAAATCAACACCCAGCAGATCGCGCCGAGTGCCAAGTGAATCGCCCCGCTCGCCAGAATCAAGGTCCAATCTGGCGTGCCCAAAAACGCCCCACGCAGGCCGACGCCGGTGCTCAAGATCGGCACGAACTTCAGCCAAATCGCTTTATCCACTCCGGTGAAGCCGATGAGGTTGCTGAATACCGCCGGGATCAAAACCACGAAGCTCACGCTGGTCAAGTAGGTCTGCGCCTCGCGCATGTTCCGCGCCCAGGTGCTGACGGCAAACAAAATGCCGCTAAACATCGCCACAAGCGGAAGCACCATCGCTAATATCGCAAGGATGCCCGCGAGGTCGAGGCGGAACAGCATCGTGCTCTGCTTGCCCATCACGGTCGAAAGCATCACCCCGACAACCGCGCTGAGGCTGCTGAGCAGGCAGATCAGCCCCAGCGCCAAGAGTTTTCCGGTCGCGATGTCCTTGCGGCTCACCGGCGATAGCAGCAGAGTTTCCAGCGTCCCACGCTCCTTCTCGCCCGCCATCATATCGCTCACCGTGCTGAATCCGCCGTAGAACGCCCACAGCACGATCATGTAGGGAAGCAGGCTCAGGAGCATCTCCGACCCGGCGGCCTGCGGCTTCGCGGTGTCGACCGGCGCGACCTCGATCGGATCTAGGATGGCTTCCGGCAAATCGTTGGCCCGAAGAGCTTGCTTCGCCGACTCTTTGTTCACGCCGTCTACCGCCACCTGGACCGTCCGAAGGGCGATCGCGCTCAGGGGCTCACTTGAGTTGTAGTACGCGCTGAATTTTGCCTTGCCATCTTCGAACTGCTGATTGAAGTCGGCCCCGAAATCTAGGAGCAGCCGCGCCTTGCCGTTGGCGAGCATCTCCTTGCCGGCAGTCACGTCAGAGGCCACAAGAATCTCCGAGCCCGGAAGTTTCTTGAGGCCTTCCGCGATGGCGCTCGACTCACCACCTCGAACCACCGCAATCTTGGAGGCGCGACCTTGGGTCACTCCGCGTTCGATCAAGCCAAACATCTGGAGCATCAGCACGATCATCAAGATCGGCATCACGAAGGCACCCACCGTCACGCGGCGGTCACGAAGCATCTCGCGAATCTCTTTGTTAAAAACGATGCGCGCGCTCATAAACTCACCGCCTCGCTTTGGTATCCGACCACTTTCAAAAACGCCTTTTCGAGTGAGTTCGCGCCGGTTTGGGTTTGTAGCTCGGCGGGCGACCCCTGTGCGCACACTCGGCCGTCATGGATCACCACGACGTCATCGCACAGCCGCTCAACCTCACTCATGATGTGGGTGCTGAAGATCACCGTCTTTCCCTGCTCGCGGCAGGATTCGATGAACTCCATGATCGCCTGGCTGCTGAGCACGTCGAGGCCCGCCGTTGGCTCATCGAAGAACAGAATCGGAGGATCGTGCAGGATCGCCCGGGCGATGCTGACCCGCTGTTTCTGACCAGTGCTGAGTTTGTCGCAGAGCTGATTCAAGAACACGCTGAGGTTGAGCTGGTCGTTCACTCGCTGAATCGCCGCCGAGAGGGTTGCCCCCTCAAGACCATACAACCGACCGAAGTACTCCAAGCACTCGCGCCCGGTTAGCCTCCCGTAGAGAGCGGTGGAACCGCTCACGAATCCTATAGACGCGCGAACTTGGGTGCTTTGGGTGCGGATGTCAAATCCGCCCACCGTGGCCTGCCCACTCCCGGGAGAGATCACGGTGCTGAGCATCCGCAAGGTCGTGGTTTTCCCCGCCCCGTTCACCCCCAGCAAGCCCAAAATCCGGCCCGGTTTGGCCTCGAATGAAACCCGGTCAACGGCCTTGATCTCGCCCCGCTTGGGGTCATGAAAGGTCTTGGAAAGCTCTTGGACGGTAACCATGCGCGAAACGTAATACGGACGGGGCCCACCGAACGTAGGCCCAATGTCATCCTAGCCCATCTGCGCGGCCGTTTCGGCAGCCGGGAGACGCATAAAGAAGTCGTTGTAGAACCGAGCGACATACTCCTCGGTCAGCGCAGTCACTCGCTCGTAATCCGGCGAGGCCAGGATCAAGCCTGCGTGCTGAGCTTTGTCGATCTTCCAAACCACCTCTTTTGCGTTGTAGCTCGACATATCGGGGTGCGTCTGGTGCGCCAGGGTGACCATCAACGTACCGTGGTTCTTCTTGGTTCGCTTGACCTTGACCTTCGCCGGATCGTCCGCGCACTCCAGCTTGGCCCATTCCGCCCAAAGGTTCACGCCGGTGGAGAACTCGACCAGCTCGGCGATATGCGCCCCGCCGACACGGGCGGAGGTCTCAAGGAAGTAGATCTTGCCGTCCTTCCCGCAGATGAACTCGGTATGGCTCACGCCAAACTTCAGGCCCAGCCCGGACATGACTTGCTGATTGACCACGAGAAGCTCCTTCTCGTCGCCGCTGCCGGGCGTTAGGGTGCGAGTTGTGAAAACCCGTCCCCCGTGAAACACCTCCATCGGCGGCGTACCGTAGCGGCTTGCGCACGCAAAGATCACCTTTTGATTCACCACCACGCTATCCACGTGGCAAATGTCTCCCTCAATGAATTGCTCAAGTAGGAAATTCGATCGCTCGTCGCCGAGCTTGTCGAGCTCGTTCCACAACTCGTGGCCGTCCTTGCACTTTTTGATCCCGATCGCGTTGGCTTGAAGTCTGGGTTTCAGAACCCACGGGGCGGGGACGGTGGAGATGAACTCGTTGACCTCTGCATCGTTGAAGACGCCCGTGAAGGCGGGAACGGCAATGCCCGCATCCTCTGCTCGTCCACGCATGGCCAGTTTGTCGCGAAAATTCCGCGCAGTGGTTTCCCCCATCCCTGGCACACGAAGGTGCTCTCGAAGCATGGCGGCCCGCTCGACATCAAAGTCGTCCAGCGCGACGATTCGGTCCAGCTTCACCCGGCGAGAGAGATAGCTCACCGATCGGACCATATCCTCCAAATTCCATTGCTTCTCAGGGTCGGGCAGATAGAAAATCTCGTCAAGCGCTTCGGTGGGCCATTGCGCATTGCGAAGGCTTTCTCCGGTCAAGAGCAGGACATTCCACCCTTCGGCTTTGGCTTGCCTCATAAATGCAAAGCCTTTCTCGTAACTCGATAGACAGAGTATGGTTTTCATGTGCGGAGTTGTCGATTGCCGTCTGAAACTTCGTCGTATCGGACGGCTCATGGTACCGCGATCTTAACCTTGATGCGCCTCTTTCCAGGCTCCGTCCGTCCTGCACTGCAGAGGGATATTCTATGGCGAAGTATTTAACCGAATTTATTGGCACTTTCTTCTTGGTTTTGGCGGTGGGACTGGTGGTTACCGGAAACGGCGGCCCGACGGCCGTCATTGCAATCGGGTGCATGTTGATGTGCATGGTCTACATGGGTGGGCACATCTCGGGTGCGCACTACAACCCAGCCGTAACGCTTGCGTTGGTGCTTGCGGGCAAGTGCAAGGCTCGTGAGTTGGTGCCTTACTGGATCAGTCAACTCCTGGGGGGCATTGGGGGATCGGCGTTGGCCCAAATGCTGAGCGACCAGCAGACCAGCATTAAGCCGGCGGGATTGCCGATCCACATTCCGCTGATCGTTGAGGTGGTGTTCACCTTTGGCCTCGCGTTGGTGGTGCTAAATGTGGCAGCCCACGAGAAGATGAAGGGGAGCCCCATGTATGGATTGGCGATTGGCTTTTTCATCGTTGCGGCGGCTTACATTGGGGGGCCCATATCCGGTGGCGCGTTCAACCCTGCGGTAGGAACCGCCATGTCATTTTTCATGGATTCTAAAGAGCACCTGTGGCTTTACTGGGCCGGACCAATGGTTGGCGCTGTTCTAGCGGTTGGCGCGTTCAAAGTACAAGAAATGGGCCCAAGCGAGTCTTAATCTCTGCGCGATCGCGGCCGCCCCCTTCAAAAGGGGCGGCCTTTTGCGTCTTAACAATTCGTTAAAACGCACTCCTCACAATGTCCGCGAAAGCTGAATTTCGGCTTGATCGTGAGGGGAAATCATGAATTCAAATTGTATGACCAAGCTGGCCGCCCTGTTGGTGGCTATGTCGTCGTGGACGGTGATTGCGGCTCAGGAAACTCCGACTTCCAGCGAAGCCAAACCACCGACAATGACCAAAGAAGAGCGAGACGCCAAGCGTGCCGAGGCCATGAAGCGGCTCGAAACGAAGAAAGAGGAACTCGCCAAGCTCCGAGGCGAAGCACTTGAAGTGACGCGCGCCATGGGCAAGCTGGCCGCTGAAACCAATCAGCCCACCCAAGAAGACACTTTGGCGATGATGAAGCAAATGCTCCAGCAGCTCGTTGAGCTCAACGAGAGACTTTTGAAGCTTGAAGGCGAAATCAAGGACATCATGGGTTGGATGGAAGGCCAGAACGAGTCCCAGGCTGTCATTGCTGGCGAAGTAGCCGAAGCGCGGCGCTTCCGACCTGCCATGTACACCCAGTTCCAGTACCGAAACAGCGACCGGCAAACGGCTTCGGCCTCCTCGCGAGCTTCGTTTTTCGGCACCCCGTTTAGCGGCGGCCGAGAAAGTGCATTCGCTTTTCGCCGAGTTCGATTTGGCGCAACATACAACATTGATCCCAAGACCCTTATTCGGTTTTCGATGGACGGCGCAACGGGGACAACCACCGACGCGTTCCAATTGCGAGATGCAGCCCTGGTTTACACGATTCAACCAAGCGACTCGTTCGTACCGACCGAGTTGACTGCGGGACAGTTCGCGTTGCCACTTGGCTACGAATTGGAGCGAAGCTCCGGCGACCGAGAGTTTCCCGAGCGTGCACAGTACAACCGCGTGATGTTCAACGGGGAGCGTACTCGAGGCGCGATGATGCGTCACGCCGTATCGGACAAGCTTGTCGCCACCCTAGGCGTAGGAGCTTCGCTAAGCAATCAGGATTCCGAGCAAACGACTCGAGGTTCGATGCCCAATGGTCGAGCCGCTATGTTCGGCGCGCTGCGCTACGAAACCACGACCATCTCGGCCGGTATCAGCCATTTCCAAGGCGAGCGACCTTCGTTCCGAACTGCGGGTTCGACCGGCACCACCACTGTGGGAACTACTACGGTGGTCACCGCCGCCTCCCCATTGACTGCTCCACGAGTTGACCGACGGTTTACCTACTTGGATGCCACCTTCGTGGGACTCATCGATCCTAAGCTGACCCTTCGTTTCGAAGGAATGGTCGGCAGCGACCGGATCCCCATCGCCAACACTCAAAACGCTGGCGGCGCATCTGACGCAGCGCGAGTGGATGCGGACGACATGAACGGCTTCCAAGTGCAGGCCCTGTATAACCTTTCGCCGAGATTCCAACTTTACGGGCGATATGAATCGTTTGATCCAGATGTGGATCAAGACAACGATGCGATCACGGGCTGGGGCGGCGGTTTCCGCTACTTCATCAATCCGAACGCATCGATCTCGTTCACGGCGGAGCGATTCCGGGTGCCACAGCTCACCGTCCGAAGCGTGCACTCGGTTTACACGTTGCGCTATCAGTTCCGGTTCTAGTCCAACCCCCAATCCACAAAGAAAGGAAATCACCATGAAAAACAAACTGACCCTTCTCGTCCCGGTCTCCTCCCTCGTGTTGGGGCTGGCAGCTTCTGCCCTCGCCAATGTCACCATTCGGGGCTCGGACACGATGCTGATCATGAATCAGCAATTGGCCGAAGCATTCGGAGCAAAGAACCCCAGCGTTCCGGTCAACGTGACCGGCGGTGGCTCGTCCATCGGCATTAACGCGTTCATCAACGGCGTGGCCGACATCGCGGCATCCTCTCGCCCGATGCGCTTCAGTGAAATTCAGCGTGCACGTAGCCGAGGTTCAATTGCCAACGAAATTCCGGTGGCTTTGGACGGCCTCGCGATCATCGTCAACAAAGACAATCCCATCAAGTCCGTCACCATGGACCAACTGCGGAAAATCTACGTTGGCCAGATCACGAACTGGTCGGCACTTGGCGGTTCAAACGCGCCGATCACGGTTTTCAGCCGTGACAGTAACTCGGGCACCTACGGATTCTTCCAAGCTAACGTGTTGAAGAATCAGAACTGGGGCAAGGGCGTGCGTTTCATGCCTTCGACCGCTGACGAACTTCGAGAAGTCGGCCGCTCCGCCAACGGCATCGCCTATGGTGGCGTCGCCTACTTCAAGAATGACTCGCGCGTTCGAATCATCCCGGTGGCAGCAAGCGCCAGCGCGACCGCGCTCATGCCGACCGAGGCCAACGTTCGCGCCAAGAAGTATCCGATCTGGCGATACCTCTACTACTACACCAACGGAAAGCCGTCCGGTGAAACGAAGCGATTCATTGACTTCGCGCTCAGCCCAACCGGTCAAGCCGAAATCGAGAAAGTCGGCTACTACTCGCTCAAGTAATCGAGCTTGATCTGGGCCGCTCGCTCTCGGGCGGCCCAAAGTTTTATGAAGCGGCGACTTGACCCGATCATGACGATCATCGTGCACTCCAGCGGAGTGCTATTGATCTTTATCGCCGTCGCGTTGCTCTTTTTCCTAGGGCGGGAGTCGCGGTACGCCTTCGATCAAGTCTTTCCGTACGGCTACCGATTTGCCGTAACTGGCGAGAAGTTGCCCGAGAATTACGATCTCGAGAACGACGTGTATGCCACCGTCATCAGCGCCAACATTGAGGCGCAGGACGGGATTGACGAGAAAGAGGAAACGCTTCCCCTCAGCACCATTGATGCGATCAATGCCGATGAGGAAAACCTGCCGATCGGCGGCACCGGCACCTACATCCCATTCGTGGCAGGAGACGCCGAGGGCGCGAAGCGCGCCGATGGCATGAACCTGAACGCGCTCGACCCCATGTTCTGTTTCCGGGACGACTGGCGGTCAGCCAAGCGCGCGGAAAAAGGCGATCGCTTCCTACTTCTCGTTTTTGGAGGAAAGCGTGCGTCCACTACCATGAAGTTGCGTTGGGGACCTGACGCCAGTTTCCTCCCTAGCAACTCGCCGTACAGCTTTCACCTCAAGCTGATTCAAACGCCACCCGGTATCCGGATGAGCGAGGTTGATATCGACCTCAAACAACAACCGGCAGGCACCCTGACGCTCCCGGCTTGGCAAGCTAAGACGGACGCGGATCGGACCAAAGGCTACATTTTTGAAGTCGTAGCCGCGCCGACCACCTCAACGGCCGTCGCCGCGACGAAGAACATCTTTGGTACCGACTGGGCGCCAACCCTCAATTACGCCCGGTACGGAATCATCCCGCTTCTGATTTCCACTGGACTAATCACCCTGTTGGCGATTCTTATTGCCACCCCGGTCAGCATCGGGCTCGCGCTGTACATGTCGGAAATTGCACCATCCCGAGTCCGTGAGTGGCTCAAGCCAACGGTGGAGTTGCTCGCCAGTATCCCGACCGTTGTCCTCGCCTATGTCGGCCTCCTCACGGTCGGGCCATTCCTGCTCAAACTGTTCGCCGGACCGCTCGGCATGGAGAACGGGCGAAGCATGCTCACCGCCTCGGTGATGATGGGCATTCTACTAATCCCAACCATCGCCACCGTGGCCGAAGACACATTGACCAACTTGCCGCAGCACCTGCGAGACGGCGCAGACGCCATTGGTCTCACTAAGATGGAGGCCATCGGCAAGGTGCTCCTTCCTGCCGCCAAATCCGGCCTCATTGCCGCCGTGCTGCTCGGCATGGCGCGGGCATTTGGAGAGACGATGCTCGTGTGGTTGCTCGCTGGCGGCACGGTCCGCATGCCGTCAGACGGCCTGCGCACCTTGGGCCAGGCGACGAAGGGAATCCCGGACACCATCGGTATTGAGATGGGGAACGTCACCACGCAGAGCGCGCACTACGGCCATCTCTTCTTGCTCGGTCTTATCCTGTTCATCATCACGCTCTTGATCAACCTAGCCGGCTACCGAATGGTGAGGAAAAACGCATGGACGCAATAAAGTCTCTGGACGCCGAGAAGGCGATTGCTCGCGACGCGGGGAGACAACGGTGGTCCAACGTCGGCCGCGCATTCCTCGCGCTTCTAGGGATCGGCGTGGCGTTGCTCGTGTTGAGCACGGTGATGCTCATCCTCGTGAAGGGTATCGGCTCCGTCAACCTCGAATTCTTGACCCAACAACCGCGAGAGAACATGAGCAAGGGCGGCATCGCTCCGATGATCTTAGGCTCCTTCTATCTGCTCGTCGGCACCCTGGCCCTGACGTTGCCGATCGGAATTTTAGGCGGCGTCTATCTGGCAGAGTACGCCGGGACTAAGCGATGGGTGGGCACCCTCAAAGCCACTATCATGAGCCTCGCCGGAACGCCGTCCATCATCTACGGCTTGTTCGGCTTCGCGGTGTTCGTGCTCATGGTCACCAAGAAGGCCACCCTGATGGCCGGCATCCTAACGCTCGCCACCATGGCCGTGCCCATCGTGGTTTTGAGCACGGAAGCGGCGATTCGAGCGGTCCCTCAAAGCCAAATCGAAGGCTCGTACGCCCTGGGCCTTACGCGGTGGCAAACCATCTGGCGAGTGATTCTCCCCCAGGCGATGCCGGGAATTCTAACCGGAGTCATTTTGGCAAGCGGTCGCGCGATGGGCGAGGCGCCTCCGATTCTTCTCACCGCAGGGATCTTCTACACCACCATCCAGCCTTCCTTCGGAAAGATCCTAAACGAACCCGTAATGAACCTGCCGTATCACGTCACGGAGGCCATCAAGCAGACCACCGCCTTTACCGAGGCCCAAGTGTGGGGAACCTGTTTAGTGCTTCTTGGATTTATGCTGGTTTTGAACTTGACCGCGATCATTCTTCGGTCCCGTTCAAGACGAATAAGAGTGGGCGGATAACAAACGTTAATATTGGCTTAACAAAGTTCACCGAGAATATGGGTGAATCATGGTAGCCGTAAGTGCCCCCCCGATCGTTGAAGCCAAGGACCTCACTGTCTATTACGGCGAAAAGCGTGCCTTGGCGAACATCCAACTCAAGGTCGTGGAGAAGGGCGTCACCGCACTCATCGGTCCCAGCGGCTGCGGAAAGTCCACGTTCCTGCGTTGCCTGAACCGAATGAACGACCGTGTTATCGGCTTCCGACACGAAGGCTCCATACGTATCAACGGCAAGGATCCCTACGAGAAGGGTGCCGACTTGCTTGAACTCCGCCGCAAGGTTGGCATGGTGTTTCAAAAGCCGAACCCATTCCCGAAGTCCATTTACGAAAACATCGCCCTCGGTCCCCGTTCGCACTACGGCATCAAAGGCACTGAGCTCGATGATGTTGTAGAGGAAGCTCTTAAATCTGCCGCGATCTGGCACGAGGTGAAGGACCGATTTAAAGTTGCGAGCGGCTTATCGCTTTCCGGTGGGCAGCAGCAGCGGCTTTGCATCGCACGGATGCTTGCCGTCAACCCAGAGATCATTTTGATGGACGAGCCCTGCTCGGCCCTTGACCCGATCAGCACCGCCCAGATTGAGGAACTGATCCTCAAACTGGCGGTGGATCGCACGGTGATCATTGTCACCCACAACCTCCACCAAGCCGAGCGCGTGAGCAACCACACCGCGTTCTTCATGTTGGGTGAGCTCGTCGAATCTGCTCCAACTCGCGACATCTTCGATAATCCACAGCGAACCGAGACAAAAGATTACGTGACTGGCCGATTCGGCTAAGGAGTCACCCCGGTTTTGCCGAGAATCTAGCTCGAAGCGCAATGCTTCTCTTAACCTTTCGCGCCCATAATAGGCTCGCGAATAGATTTTTGAACTGGAGTGCGTATGTGGATTCGAGCAAAATCGCCACTGAGGATTAGTTTTGGAGGAGGTGGCACGGACGTCGCGCCGTATTGCAACGAGCGCGGAGGAGCCATTCTTAGCTCCACCATCAACCGGCACGCCTACGCCACCATCATCCCCGGCGGAGACCAAATTGAGATCAAGAGTCTCGATTACGACGCTTCGATCAGCTATGGCATTGACGATGCGTTCGTCTACGACGGTCAGCTTGACCTGGCCAAAGGCGTCGTCGATCATTTTCGTAAGATCCAATCATTCCCAACGGGAGTCCAGATCATCCTGCACAACGACGCCCCCCCAGGTTCAGGATTAGGTAGCTCTTCGGCGCTAGTCGTGGCGATGATCGGCGCACTCGCGGCTTACCTTCGAATCCCGCTCGATAAGTACCAAGTGGCTCAAAAAGCGTTCGACATCGAGCGCGTCGAGGTGGGCATCATCGGCGGCAAGCAAGACCAATACGCCAGCGCCTTCGGGGGGTTCAACTTCATTGAATTCAACGCTGGTGAAACTCTCGTCAACCAATTGCGCATCCCCACCGAAATCATGAGCGAGCTGGAATACCGACTCGTTTTCGCCTATGTCGGCGGAAAACGCGTCTACAGCGATATCTTGAAAAAGCAGATGGACAACTTCAAGGAGCAGAAGACGTCGGCGGTCGATGCGATGGACAATATCAAAAAGCTCGCTTACGAAATGAAGCGCGCCCTGATCCTCGGAAATCTTCCCGAGTTTGCCGATCTGCTCCACGAAGGCTGGGAAAACAAAAAGCTCATGGCCGAGGGCATCTCTAACCCGTTTATTGACGAACTCTACGATGCGGCTCGAGCCGCTGGTGCCCAAGGCGGCAAGATAACCGGCGCGGGCGGCGGCGGCTTCATGTTCTTCGTCTGCGATCCGTTCAAGACGCACGATGTCCAAGCCTCCCTCCGCGCCCAAGGCGCAACTCTGGTGGACCTCTCGTTCACCCAAGATGGCGTTATGGCGTGGAACGCGCCCGAATCAAAATTTATCCCCTCGTGAACCCTATGTCAAACCTCTCCGAAGTTCAGCGCATTCTCCAAGACCATCAGGCGACAATCGAGGCCACCCACGCGATGGCCCCCGAGATCGAGCAGGCGGCCAACATGGTCACCGAGTGCTTGCGCCGTGGCAACCAGCTTCTGCTGTGCGGCAACGGAGGCAGTGCCGCCGACGCCCAGCACATCGCAGGTGAGTTCGTGAGCCGCTTCTTTATGGAGCGCCGAGCGCTTCCTGCCTTGGCTCTGCACACCAACACGACGGTGATGACCGCTATCGGCAACGACTACAGTTTCGACGTCGTCTACTCGCGGCAGGTGGAAGCCCACGGCAAGCCGGGGGACATTCTCATCGCCATCACCACCAGCGGCACTAGCCCGAACATTCTTCGCGCCGCTGAAACAGCCCGTGAAATGGGAATCCAGGTCATCGGCTGGACCGGAAATCGCGAAAGCCCATTTCCTGCGCTTTGCGACCTGTGCCTCCAGGTGCCCAGCCCCGTCACCCCGCGCGTTCAAGAGATGCACATCCTGATCGGGCACATCATCTGCGAGATTTCCGAAAAGGCGCTCTGTGGCTAGCCAAGCCCTGCTCCTCGCTGGCGGCTTCGGAACCCGGCTCGGTGACCTCACCAAGGAAACGCCCAAGCCCGTCTTGCCGGTGGGAGGCGTGCCGTTTCTCGAACACCTGATCTGGAACCTGCGCCGCCACGGCATCACCCGTATCCTGATCTCGACCGGATACCTCGCCGATCGCGTCGAAGCTGCACTGGGCGATGGCTCTCGGCTCGGGGTTGAACTGGAATATCTGGTGGAAACTGAGCCGTTAGGCACCGGTGGCGCGACCAAATTTGCCCGCAACCGACTCACCGACGAGTTTTTCGTCCTCAACGGCGACACGCTCTACGACTGCAATTACTGGGCAATTCACCAGGCCAAGCGCGGGGTTGGCCACGCTGGGATGGCCCTGCGCACCGTCCCTGATCTCAGCCGATACGGAGGTTGCACACTCGACTCTGACGGGCAGGTAACACGTTTCCAGGAGAAGGGACAGTCAGGCCCCGGCGTGATCAACGCGGGAATCTATGCGCTTGATCAATCGCTCCTCACCCGCCTCCCGCATGGAGCGAGTTCGCTAGAACGTGACTTGTTCCCATTTCTCGCCGAGGAAAACCGCCTCAGCGGAGTTCCGAACGATGGCTTCTTCGTCGATATCGGCTTACCGCAAACTCTCGCCGAGGCGAACCTGACGGTCCCACAATGGCGACACAAGCCGTGCGCCTTCCTAGACCGCGATGGTGTGCTAAATGTCAACACCCACCACACCTATCGCGTCGAAGACCTCCAGTGGATGCCCGACGCCAAGGAAGCGGTGCGATGGCTGAACGATTTGGGCTACTTGGTGTTGATCGTGACTAATCAGGCCGGCATCGGCAAAGGAAAATACACAGAGCCGCAGTTTCACGAGTTCATGGCGGCAATGGCCACGGAATTGCATGAGGCGGGCGCGCATTGGGATGGCGTCTACTTTTGCCCCTACCACCCGACAGAAGGAATTGGCGAGTATTTGCTTGACAGCCCGGACCGCAAGCCCAATCCGGGCATGATTCTAAAGGGCATTCGGGACTGGAACGTGCGCATCAATGGGAGCTTTATGGTCGGCGATAAGCCCAGTGACATGGAAGCGGCGTCAAGGGCCGGAATTGCGAGCCATCTGTATCCAGGGGGACAAGAGTCCCTCTTGGAATTCGTGAAGAACATCTAAAGCGCGGAGCTATTCTTGCCGGACTTCTTGCCGCCCCACACATCTTTCAGCAACGCCTTTGCGCCGGGGATGTAATCGATCAGGTAGCGACGCCAGAGCCGCCGCGGCTCGGTACAAAGGCGATAGAACCATTCCAATCCGCGCTTCTGCATCCAGACCGGAGCCCGTGAGCTAAGCCCGGCGATGAACTCGAAACTGCCGCCGACTCCAATAAAAGTGGTTTCGGGCATCGTGGGTTTCAGCAAAGCGATGAGACGCTCCTGCTTCGGAACACCTAACGCTACGAAGACTAACGTTCGTCCTTCCAACTTTGATCTCAAGTCCGCGACGAAGGACGCGTCAAGTTGGACGATGCCGTCAAAAATAAACCAACCCTCATCAGGGTTCAGGCCCTCTTTGCGAAGGGCGAGCCTTGGGTCTTTGCCCCCGATGATGGCGGTCGTGTTGGGGTCCACCAAATTCAACAGCGACTGAGTCAAATCAGATCCGGTAGCCCGATCAAACGGCGGAATCGTGCGGTCCTTCTTTCGGGCGCCCCACACGAGCGGATATCCGTCTGCTACGGTCATCTCAGCGCCTCGGATCAGTTGAGCGAAAGCAGGGTCGCGCTCTCCTCGCGCGACGAGATCAAGGTTTAATGCGAGCACCCAACCCCCTTGGCGCTCGGCGATTTGCCACAAGACATGGCGCAACAATACTGGGCCGTCTACCGGCGTGATTTGATAGCCACACACCTCAACGGGATGCTGGCTGATTCTTTTCGGTTCAGGCCGTGGCTCGCTATTCATACTCTGGTCGCTGTCCGAAAGGTGAAACGGTCCCCTTGTGAGACCGTGGCGGCTGACGGAAGACCAGGCTCCGTTGCCTGTCTCCCCTATTTTAGTCCATACCTCAAGCCCTTAACAAAGCAATCTTTATGCCTCAACAAATGCGAATCAGGGCGAACGCAAAAAACCCAAGAAAAACTGCCATTAAGTGCGCTGAGAAAGGCACAGAAGTCGTTAAGCCTAGGCTAATTACCGTACGCATGAAATTTTCTCATCGTGCGCCAACCTTAACAACTGGCATGGACGGCCTGGTGTCCTCATGTTTCTTGGACGCGCGGCGCATGACCAAGTTCGCAAATGAAAAAAGAGAGAATGGCTGCGGGACTAGGACTCGAACCTAGACGTGCGGCACCAAAAACCGGTGTCCTGCCATTAGACGATCCCGCAAACCGGAGATAAATGTACCTGATGGCTCCCGGTAGGCGTCAATGGTGCCCGGCGTTAGGCGGGTAACTTCGGGGAATGAGCAATAACTCCCGCCTTGAACGCATGGTCGCCGCCATGGATGCCGCGAACGTAGACGCCGTCCTGCTGTGCACTCCGGAATCAATG
Source organism: Chthonomonas sp. (assembly GCA_043754215.1). Classification (GTDB taxonomy): domain Bacteria; phylum Armatimonadota; class Fimbriimonadia; order Fimbriimonadales; family Fimbriimonadaceae; genus JAFLBD01. Next base: position 66,551 of record JAYUVF010000028.1, read on the forward strand.
GGATACGCCCATGGATTCTTCGAAGACGCCCACGAGCGCATGTTGCTCCTCGCGCTGCGCGCTAACGGTGACGTCGCCATGATTGCTCCAGCGCTCAGTGCTGAACAGGCTAGCCGAGCGGGGATACAAGACATTCGAACCTGGCGTGATGGGGAGCCTCCGCTGGCGCTTTTTGAGGGTCTCGCCGTCGAATGGGAATTGCGCACGGCCGTCGTGGCGGTGGACAGTGCGATGCGCGCTGATCACTTACTGCAGATTCAAGCCGCCGTGCCTAGCGCCATGTTTCACCCGGCTGACCCCCTGTTTGGCCCGGTGATGGCCAGGAAGGATGCTCAGGAACTTGAGTGGCTGACTAAGGCTGGTGCTGTCGTCGACGACGTCTATGAGGAACTAGTGTCCAAAATTAAGCCAGGGCTCACCGAAGTTCAGATAGAAGCGATGATTCGGCAGATGGTCCTCGAACGCGGGGCGAAGCCCACGTTCTGCATTGTTGGGGTTGGCCCCGGATCCGCAGAGCCGCACCACCTCAATGGGGATGCAACAGTGGAACTTGGGCAACTCCTGTTGATGGATTTCGGCTGTGAACTCGGGCGGTATCAGGCTGATATCACCCGGGTCGTCCATGTAGGTCCCGCGACCGATAAGGTGAGGTTTGTTTATCGCGCTGTCCGCTCGGCCGTCTTGGCGGGTCAAGCCGCCGTAAGGCCGGGAGTCACTGGGGCCGAGGTGGACCAGGCCGCCCGGGAACGCATTGTGGAGGCCGGGTTCGGCGAGTTTTTCACCCATCGAACCGGGCACGGCATCGGGCTACGAGGTCACGAACTGCCGAACATCGCCTCCGACAACCTAACTCCCCTCGAAGTGGGCAACACATTCAGTATCGAACCCGGTATTTACCTGCCGGGCGAGTTTGGAATTCGGCTCGAAAACATCTACGCCTGCGGCGAGAGCGGCGCGATCGCGATAAACAAAAAAGAGTTCGAGGAAGAAATCCTCGAACTCTAATCTCAGGGGTGACCTGGTCTTCAGCTCTTCTTCGCGGCCTTGCGTCGCTTGAGAGCCATGAAGCCGGCTCCGACCGCCATCGCGGTCATTGAAGCTGGTTCGGGCACTGGGTCGTCGCCGCCGCCACCGTTGAAGCCGAATGCGGCCGCTGCAGGCAGGACCAAGAGCCAACCGTAGTTGTTGCGGCTCACGCTTGCCGGTTCGACGATCGGATCGATCGGCATGGGAGCAGTTGGGGTCACCGGCTGCATGGCCATCGCGACGGGCGCGCTGGACACTGGCTCGGTGGGGAGGGTCGACATAGCAACAATCGGAGCTGTCTCGGTCGGCGTTGCCGTGACGAGGTCGTTCATTGTTGTTCGCTTCGGACCCTGGGTGAACGGGTTGCCGCAGATTTCAAGAAGAATCGGATCTCCAGCAGAGTCCTCCCAGACCAACGTGCCGCGCTTCAGCAATTGTGGCGTTGCGTGAAGTTGACCGTTTTTAGGAACGCCATAAATCATATGCACGGCGGTCTTGTTTAGCCGTCCAAGCTTCAGGCTGCCTACGTAGTCGATCATCTCCGTTCGATTCATGCCGAAGTGGCGCATGTATCGATCAGCCACGACTGGCTCGGCCTTGATCTGGGTCATCAGTTCGACCTGGGTTCTAGCCGGACGTATAAGATAGGAATTGCGCGGGAAGGCGTAGGCACTTGCCATCGCGAGTGCGGCCATTAGCGTCAATGCAATTTTTGCTTCTTTCATGATTATTCACCCCTGACTTGCGTCAGAACACCAAGTGCAAGGACCATACCATTTAGTACGCTTGAACCCAAATTTGGGTCCCGAATCAGGGTCATTTACGGGTGCATTCCTGGAGTTAATACAGGTCTTCATCCGGATCATGCCGTCTACGTGCTCTCTCGATAAGTTCCAGCGCGTCCTTTGCGGCGGACTGCTCGGCTTCTTTCTTTGATCGACCAGTCCCTTCCCCCATGACTTCGGAATCGAAGACCACTTGGGTTAGAAAACGTCGCTCGTGAGCATGTCCGACTTCATTTACGATGCGATAGTTCGGAGTCTTCCGCCAAATGGCCTGCGCCATTTCTTGGAGCCGGGACTTATAGTCATTAGGATTGACGTCGCCACCGCTGATCTCTTCAAGAAAACCTCGTAATTGTTCTAAAACGAACCATCGGGCTTGTTCTAGCCCAGACTCCAGATAAATAGCTCCGATGACCGCCTCGAAAACATCGGCGAGGATGCTCGGTCGGTAGCGACCTCCGGTTGCCTCTTCATTCACACTCAGGACAAGAAATTGTCCCAGGCCCAGTAGGTCGGCTCGCTCAGCCAAAGGCGCTTCTTGCACCACGTACGACTTGGCTTTACTCAGCATGCCCTGGTCCCAATCCGGGTGCTGCTCGTACAAGTATTGGGCGATCACCAGACCCAGCACCGAGTCGCCGAAAAACTCCAACCGCTCGTAGCTATCTCGCACCGGATCATCCGGAGCGGCAGAGCGGTGCGTCATCGCCAGCAGAAACTGCGATTCGCTCTTCAGTGGAATGGCCTTAGGAATCATGCGTTGCGCGACTGGATGAACTGAGAAAGCCGCTCAACACCCCTCCGAATCTCGGACTGGCTGGTGGCGTAGCTGAGTCGAATATGCCCGGGTCCTTCAAACACCGTGCCGGGAACGACGGCGACGTGAGCCTTCTCGAGCAATTCATTAGTGAAATCGATATCCGTTTCGCCGGATTTCAGTACGGAGGTTATGTCTGGAAAGGCATAGAACGCGCCACCCGGGAGCGGGCACCTCACGCCCGGAATTTCGTTGAGTAACCCGACGATGAGGTCGCGGCGCACTTCGAATTCCGCTCGCATCGCCTCAATGGAGTCATCCGACATGTGCAGAGCCGCCACCGCACCCGCCTGGGCAAAACTGGTGGCGTTGCTCGTGACCTGATCTTGCAGGTTCGACATCGCTTTCGCGACAGCGAGCGGCGCCGCGGCAAATCCGATTCGCCATCCCGTCATCGCATAGGTTTTGCTACACCCTGCCACAGTGATAGTTTGCTCGTAAATATCCTTCCCCAAGCTCGCGATACTGACGTGACACTGATCGTATAAAAGTCGCTCGTAGATTTCGTCGGTGATGATCCAGAATCCGTGGCGAAGGGCCAAGCTCGCGATGTTCTTCAGGACCTCGCGGCTGAGAACCGCACCCGTGGGATTGCTCGGACTGTTGAGAATGATCGCCTTTGTTTTCGGTCCCACTGCCTCGCGGAGCTGGTCGAAACTCGGTGAGAACCCCGTGGTGGCGTCGGTATGAATGACCCGTGGAATTCCGCCCGCAAGCTTGACTTGCTCGGCATAAGTCATCCAGTAAGGCGCAATCAGGATCACTTCGTCGCCCGGGTTCACCGTCACCTGCAGCGCATTGTAAATGGAATGCTTCGCGCCGCAGCTCACGATGATCTGGTCGGGCGAATAGGTCAGACCATTCTCACGGGCAAATTTCTCGGAGACGGCCTGCCGCAATTTGGGAGTGCCTGCACTCGGGGCATACCGTGTTTCTCCGTTGTGGAGCGCCTGAACGGCCGCCTCGACAATCGGCTCAGGGGTGCAGAAATCGGGCTCTCCCGCGCCGAAGGAGACGACATCGAGACCCTCACCTTGCATCCGTTTCGCCTTTGCCGTAATGGCCAAGGTGGGGGATGGCAGAATCACATCCATTCGGGCGGCAAGGGATGGGGTGAGCACGTTCTGGCAATGGTACCCGCGTGTATAATTCGAACCGTGGGGCGCATCCGCCGGGCCTGGCTTTTGATCGGCGGATTATTGCTGCTGGGGCTTGTCCTGCACCTCACCGTGGGTGGAAGTCTCGGCTTCGATTTAGCCGAGCTACTGCGTGCCCTCCTTGCCGGGCCAAGTGGCGACACCCCCTGGACCGCCGTACTCTGGGAAATCCGACTTCCTCGTGCTCTGTCTTGCCTAGGCGTAGGTGCAATTTTAGGTGCCGCCGGATGTGCGTTCCAACTCCTTTTTCGTAATCCCTTGGCCGAGCCATTTGTCGTGGGCGTTTCCGGTGGCGCGGCGGTGGGCGGAACGTTGGTGGTGTCGCTGGGCCTTACCGGACTGGCTCTTGAGCTAGGGGTGGTGGCGGCCGCCTGCGTAGGCGCGGTGCTGGCTCTCGGTCTCGTTCTGGCAAGTTCGTGGCGTCGCGCGGGCTTTCACTCTGAGCAAGTTTTGATCGGGGGCGTTGTGATCGGCACCTTGTTGATGAGCTTGATGACCTTGGTGCTCCTCGCCCGTGGACACGACAGTTCAAGCGTCTTACGATGGATGCTCGGGAGTATCCCGCCGGTTTTTTGGAGTCGGACGGCGGTCCTTTGGGTGGTCGCGGTGGTTGGGGTCGGCCTACTGATGCGCGATAGCCGTCAGCTCAACGCCCTGTCCCTTGGCTCCGCCACGGCCCAATCCCTGGGCGTCCACCCCGAGCGTATCAGCCGCCGAGTCCTGGTCACGGGCAGCCTCATGACCGGCGTTGCGGTGGGCGTCTCGGGGATCATCGGATTTTTGGGGATGATCGTGCCCAACATCGTGCGCCATTGGGTGGGTCCGGACGCGCGCCATGTGCTCCCGATGTCGGCGGCCCTCGCGGGCGCCGTACTCTTGGTCGCCGATCTGCTCGCCCAACAACTCGTGCCGGGACAAGAGATGCCCGTAGGCGCGATCACCGCGGTGTTGGGGGCGCCGGGCTTGCTTTGGCTCCTACGCCGAGCGCGATGACTTCGGAGGAGATTCTCAGGCGAGAAGCTCAAAAGGGTTGCGGCATGCTGACCCTCGTTTTGCTGATTTTGATCGTTGCGCTGTTCGCGATCCCGGCAAAATTTTTGGGCACCAACATGGTTCCCGAGTTCATCGCCGCGATGAGTCTCATCTTGGCCTTCCAAGCCGTAGCCGTCCGCATCAGCCAAGCCCGACTTAGACTGGGCATCGAAGCCAACGAACGAGGCGACGACGCGGAGGTCGTGAAGTTGCTCAGCCCGTTCTTGGGGCGATTCTTGATATGGCCCAACGCCCGATTCGACAAGTCCGGTGAAGGACTATGGATACTCGCCGCCGCGTTGGACCGTGAAGGGAGGCAGAGCGAGGGCCGGCAACTTCTGAACTACATCGCTCGCTACCGAAGGGGTGAATATGCTGAAAAAGCTAAGGCTACTCTAGAACGTCACTAACGTTGTCGTGTCCCACATGCCGCCCCAAGTCAGCGGCGGTCATGCCGTCCTCCATCATCAGCGCAGGGTCGGCCAGATGCCGAACCAAAAACAGCGCTAAGTCCGCGTCGCCAAGATCGGCGGCGTAATGCAATGCCCTCCACCCACCGGCGGCGGCAAGATTCGGATCTGCCCCCGCTTCCACCAGCATCCGCGCAACCTGAATGAACCCATTCGCCAACGCAGAGTGAAGCGGTGCCGCCACGATTGGACCGGTAGCGAGCCGGTTAAGGTCGCCCCCCGCCCCAATGAGGATTTGGCATGCTTCCAAATGCCCAAAGTACGCCGCCAATCCCAGCGGGCTGAATCCATCCGCGCTAACCTCGTTGGCCAGTCCTGGATTCTCTCCCAACACGCCGTCCAAAGTCTCAACCTCGCCTAACGCCGCCGCCTCAAAAATGCTCACCGTCGAGCGATAGCTCCGGATCAAATGAGCGACCGCATCTTGCCGATAGTACAGCGCCCAAAGTAGCGCCGACACGCCATTTTCTTCTTCGAATGCGAAGCTTCCCTCGGTTTTCAATGCTAGTTCAACGGTTGGCATGTCGCCCGCTTTGACCGAATCCATGAAGCCCATGGCTAGAGATTATGAACTCCCCGTATTCGCGCTTGGTGAACCGGGGCCTTTACCGGGCAAAACTATTGCGGGGACCTGGGTTAACGTGCAGAAGAAATTTGAAGAACTAGAAGATCTGTTGCTAGCGCATCGGCTGGTCAATCACGAGCAAATTCTGAATGCGCTCAAAGCCCAACGGGTAACCCAGGAGCCGCTCGGCGACCTTTTGGTCAGCCAGGGGGCGATCACCGAGGAGCAGCTCTTGAAGGTGCTCGCCGCCAGCTCGGGCGTCGCTCCCTGGAATCTCAAAAAAGAGCGCCCCGCCACGGACGCCGTGACAAGGCTCCCCATCGAGCTCTGTCGCAAGTACCAAATGCTGCCGGTGCAGGTTCGGGGGGACCTGCTACTGGTGGCGATGCGAAACCCGCAGGATGGCCTCGCCATTGAAACCGCTCGCAACGTGAGCGGCCTGCGGGTCGAGCCGGTCCTGGCCAACGAATCCCGGTTGCAGAGGGCCATCGAGCAGTTTGCGGAAGGCGCACGGGAGGGCCGATGCGTCGAGGCTCTGGTTGCAAAGGCAATGCTCGAAGTCAGCGGCTCGCGCTTCATCGAAGACGATTCCCACGCCCTTGGCGAGATCGACACGCGCCCCGTCGTTGGTCTCGTCAACCAGATATTCACCGACGCGATCCGCATGCGAGCGAGCGACATCCATCTAGAGCCTCGTTCAAATTCTGTCGAAGTCAGATACCGACTCGACGGTCAACTCAGCCTGGTCCAAGAGTTTCCCAGCGCCCTGCTTCCCATGGTTGCCGCACGCATCAAGATCATGGCGGAGCTAGACATCGTGGAGCATCGTCTTCCGCAGGACGGGCGCATCACCGCGAAGCTCGACCGCAGAGACATTGACATGCGCGTCAGCGTGCTACCCAACCACCACGGCCCTCGCATCGTCTTGCGTATCTTGGACCGCAGCGCCACGCTCAAACCGCTCTCGCAGCTTGGTTTCTCCGAGCACAACCTCGAGATGTTCCGCAAGTTCATCGTGAAGCCGCACGGCATGATCCTCGTCACGGGGCCAACGGGCAGCGGCAAAACCACGACCCTGTACGCGGCCTTAAACGAGATCAAGTCGGAGGCGACGAACATCATGACCTGCGAAGACCCGATCGAATACGACATTGCTGGCATCAACCAATCGCAGGTGAATGAGAAAGTGGGCCTTACTTTCGGTGCCCAACTTCGGGCAACGTTGCGCCAAGACCCGGACGTCGTCCTCGTCGGCGAAATTCGCGACTTGGAAACCGCTGAAATCGCGATCCGCGCCTCGATGACCGGCCATTTGGTGTTCAGCACCCTCCACACCAATGACGCCCCCGGTGCCATTCCGCGCCTCGTGGACATCGGCGTCAAGCCGTACCTCATCGCCACATCAGTGATCGGGATCATGGCGCAGCGCTTGGTGAGATGCCTTTGCCCAGAATGTAAGCACCCTCAGGCTCCGACGCATCAACAGGCCGCGCTCATGGATTCAGTATTAGGGAACGCTGAGCGCCACCGCGTCTATCGCGCCGCAGGGTGTCCGGCGTGCTTTGGCACCGGATATCGCGGCCGAATCGCGCTCAACGAAATGCTTCCGGTAACCGCCGAAATGCAGCGGCTCATCGCCGTCGGAGCGACCACCGACGAACTGCGCCACGAAGGCGCGCGCCACGGTTTCCGCACCATGCAATTCGATGCCATGCAGCGTGTCGTCTCCGGGGAAACCAGCTTCGAGGAAGCGGCCCGCGTAGTGTTCCTGGAAGATTTCGACACTGGCCCGGCGCAACTCAGGGTTGCCTAGCGGTCGGTCGTCGGTCCCGGATAGCTACCGAGAACAACGCACTCCAGCGCCATCGCGCGAAGATCTTCAATCGCCGCGCGGACCGAGTCGTCCAAGCGGTGCCCTTCGGCGTCGGCATAGAACATGTATTCAAACGCTCCTCGTGGGCTCGGCCTTGACTCGATCATCATCAGGTTCACTTCATGATTCATGAATGCCCCCAGCGCTCGATACAGCTCGCCGGGTCGGTTGCGCAGGTTGAACATCAAGCTCGTCTTGTCGTTCCCAGTTTTCGCCGGCTCGTTGAAACCGATTACCAAAAACCGCGTTCGGTTGTTCGGGTTGTCTTCAATCTTTTCGGCGAGGATCGGCACCTCAAAAAGCTCAGAGGCCAACTGGTTGGCGATAGCGGCGGCCCCGCCCTCGCTCTTCGCCCGCTCGACCGCCCGAGCCGTGGGAACCACCTCGATGATCTCCGCCTGCGGCATATTCAATCTTAACCACCGTCGGCATTGGGCGGCGGGCTGTGGCCCGGCATAGATCTTCTGAACCGCAGACAGTTCGCCGCACAGACTCACCAAATGGTGAGTGATCGCCACGTGGGTCTCCGCGCATATGCGCACGCTCGTCTGAGGGAACATGTCGAGCGTCTCTGGGACGATGCCTCCCACCGAATTTTCCACTGGCACTACCCCGTAGTCCGCCTCCTTTCGCTCAACGGCGTGAAACACGTCGGCAATCGAATCCGCAGGATGGAACTGGGTGCTCGACCCGAAAGTTTGTAGCGCCGCCCGGTGGGTGTAGGTCCCCGCCGGTCCCCAATAGGCAATCTGCAACGGCTGTTCAGCCGCTCGGGCGGCAGAAATGATCTCGCGAAAAATGCTCTCCAGTTGCCCCCGCACGAGTGGGCCAGGGTTTATTTCGGCAAGGCGAGCGTAAATCGCACGTTCTCGCTCCGGCGTGAAAAAGGGCCGCTGATCCACCCCTTTCACGCGCCCGACTTCTTGAGCCAACGATGCCCGTTCGGAGAGTAGACGCACGAGTTCCGCGTCGAGCGAGTCGATGTCTTCCCGTATTTGCCCTAATGACCGAAGTTCTTCTGCATCCATTCCAAAAATTACCCAGGATTTAGTACCAAGCCGCCGTACTTAACCGATAAAATAAACGAAGCCCTTGGACGAGATATTGTTGCGACTATCTGAACTGCTAAGGTTCTCGACAGAGAGCCTGTGGCAACTTTTTGATATCGCCCTTGTCACCTATCTTATCTATCGGCTCCTCATTCTAGTCCGCAACACCCGCGCCTGGCGCATATTGCTTGGAATCGTGGTATTTGTAGCGGCTCTTTTTTTAAGCGATTTGCTCCAATTGCGGACGATGCACTGGGTGCTCGACCGCGCCACGGCCCTCGCGCCCGTCGCCTTGGTCATTCTCCTGCTCCCCGAGCTTCGACAGACCCTGGAGGGTTTCGCCCGGCTTGGACTGTGGACCTCCAGGCTCGGCGGTCCGAATGTAAACGCTTCTGCCCGCGCAATCGACGACCTCGTTGCAGGAGTCACCGAACTCGCTAAAGAACGGGTCGGGGCGATCATTGTGATCGAGCGTGCCAACCCGCTGAGCGACATCATCGCCAACGGGGTACCCCTCGACGCCCAACTCACCGCCGCGCTCTTGAATGCAATCTTCTACAAGGGCAATCCGCTTCACGACGGAGCCGCCATCATTCGGGGCGAGAAGATCGTTGCGGCAGCTTGCCAACTTCCCCTGAGCCTCAGCGAGGACGTGAGCAAGAAAGTCCATATGCGCCACCGAGCGGGCATTGGCATCAGCGAGCAGAGCGACTGCATCGCAGTTATCGTCAGCGAAGAGCGCGGCACCATAAGCCTTGCCATCGAAGGCCGCATGACGATGTGCGAAGGGGTCAACGAACTTCGAGAGCTGCTCAACCACGAACTGCGAGGCCCGGAGAAGCCGCCTCGCAAGAAGCCCAAGCGTGAGGTGAAAACCGGTGCCCTTTAAGCCAATCGCCGCTCGCGAAAAGATATTCCTGATTTTTATCTCGTTCTGCCTTTCACTCATGCTCTGGTTGCAAGTCAGTGCCCAAGCCGAGCCGAACAAACAACGCGAATTCCTCATTCGCCTGGAGACGCGGGGGCTAAACCCGGAGCTCTTCGCCGCCAACGTGCCGGACGGCATCACCGTGATCGCTGAAGGCCCCGAACAGAGTTTGGAACGGCTGGAACCAGAGGAATTGGTGGCCACGGCAAGCCTCGCCAATCTAAAGGTCGGCGATCATTCCGTTCGCGTCCGTGTCCCCGAACTGCGTCCTCCTTTGCGCCTCCGCGCCAAGCGAAGCACCGTCTCCGTGACCCTCGACAAGCTTGTCAGCACGACCAAGTCGGTGGTGGTGGAGGTTCAGGGCCAAATCCCGGGGAACTTGCGGTTCGAAGGGGCGACCTCTGATCCGCCCATCGTGACGATCAGCGGCCCGGCGAAAGAGATCGCCCGAGTCCGCAAGGTGCGCGCGATGCTTGACCTCAGCTTGGTCCGTCCCGGCCTCGTGCATCAAATCGATCTGGAGCTCCTCGGCGCGGACAATACGCCTTTGAATCGAGTCGAGGCAAACCCAAGGTTGGTGAACGTACTGCCTGCCGTAGCCGCAGCCCCTGCGAGTAAGAGCGTGCCGATCTCTCCAACATGGGAGGGCACTCTCCCATTCCCATTCCGGATTAAGAGCTATACGGTCGAACCCAATACGGTCCAACTTACCGGCGGAAGCGGCGATCTCGCCCAGGTTTACTCGGTCGTCACGGAGCCCATCAAGCTCGGCAACATACGTGCGACCAAGACCCTGATGGTCCGTCTAAAAGTGCCCGCAGGTCTCACCCCTCTGTCCGACGTCGAGGTCAAAGTCATGATCGAGGTGGAACGGTCCACACGTTGAGCCACCTCATCCGCCCGATCCGCGGCAGCGAAGCAGACCGCTTCCTCCAGGTTCTGTGCCAAGTATTTGAGCTGGACTTCGAGCGTGCCAAAGGCGTCTTTTTCGAGGAGCCCTTTTTTGACCTTGGTCGAAAGTGGGCGCTCTTCGAGAACGGAGAAATGGTCTCGATCCTCACCACGACCCCGCTCCTCTTCGGAGATGGAAAAGCCATCGGCATCGCCGGAGTGGCCACTGTCCCCGAGGCCCGGGGGAGGGGACTAGCAGAGAAACTCTTGCGCGAAGTCGTGGCTATGGCCCAAGCCGCTGGCGAAGGCGAAGTCATGCTTTTTGCCAAGCAGACCAGTGTGTACGAACGCTGTGGATTTGAAGTGATCGACACCGTAGTGAAGGGTCCGATTGCCTCTCTCGGGGCCCCCGATGATCCCGAAGACATGGGGTACGACGACGTGGAGCGTGCCTACACCGCGTGGAGCCTTCAGCATCACCGAAGACTGCGCCGCGATGCCCCTCGCTGGAATCTCTGGACTTACAACCTCAAGGTGTGTGAGCCGATCGGCGAGGGCTATTTTTGTTTCGAGGGCACCATGATCAGGGAGGCTTTGGTCGGCACGAACCACGTAGCCTGGCCGGTACCACCCGGCACCGAATGGTACGGGCTCGCCAACATGACCGAGCAGCTAGGCATCCCGGGTAATTTCCAGTTTGCTGATCTCTACCTGATGGCGATTGGCTCGCCCGGCCCGCCCCAAATGTTCATGACCGATCAATTCTAGGTACCGACGAGCGCATTTTCTCCCGATAACCTTACGGGCTTAGCCCGAGGACCTGAACTGGTATCCTTAAACAGGACCAATACACCAATGGGAATGATGCACATTTACACGTCGGAGAGCGTCAGCGAGGGACATCCGGACAAAGTCGCCGACCAAATTTCAGACGCAATTTTGGATGAGCTCCTCGCTCAAGATCCGAAGTCTCGCGTCGCCGTGGAGACCATGCTTGCGCACGGCGTTGCCGTGGTCAGTGGAGAGGTCACCACCGATGCCTATGTCAACGTCCAAGACGTGATCCGTCAAACCATCAATTCGATTGGCTACAACGACACTCGCGTCGGCTTTGACGGTTCGACATGCGGCGTGCTTGTCGCGATCCAGGGCCAGTCCCAAGACATCGCCCAGGGTGTCGATACCGGTGGCGCTGGTGACCAAGGCATGATGTTTGGCATGGCGACGACGGAAACACCCGAGCTCATGCCGCTACCACTCGCGATCGCGCACGCGCTGACCCGAAAGGCCGCCGAAGTTCGCCACGCGAATCCAAATATGGGTCTTCGACCGGACGCAAAGTCACAGGTTTCGGTGATCTACGAAGACGGTCGTCCCAAGAAGATCGAAACCATCGTCGTTTCTCACCAGCACGACGGACACCTTGAACTCGCCGACGTGCAGAACCTCGTGCAGCAGCACATCATCAAACCGGTCCTCGCGGGCTACCAAAATTTCATTGATGGGGACATCACCTACCATATCAACCCAACCGGTCGATTCGTTTTGGGTGGCCCAGCTGCCGATACCGGGCTGACAGGTCGAAAGATCATTGTCGACACCTACGGCGGCATGTGCCCCCACGGCGGAGGCGCATTCAGCGGCAAGGACCCATCAAAGGTCGACCGATCCGCGGCCTACATGGCTCGCCACGTGGCCAAGTGCATCGTCGCCGCTGGCCTTGCAGATCGTTGCGTCGTCGGCCTCGCCTACGCCATCGGCGTGGCACAACCCGTGTCGGTAAACGTCGAAACCTTTGGCACTGAAAAGATCAGCCACGAGGAGATCGTCAAACGAGTTCGAAACAACTTCGATATGTCGCCAAACGGCATCATCAGCCACCTAAACTTGCGAGCGCACAAGTACCTGCCGACCGCCAAAAACGGTCATTTTGGTAACTCGGCCTTCGCTTGGGAACGAACGAACGAAGCGGAAGCATTGAAATAGTTGACTTTCCGCCGAGAATCGTCAATACTTAACTTAAATCGTCCGGAGTAAAAAAATCATGAAGAAAATTATTATTGGAGCCCTCGCGGTATCCGCCGTCGTATTCGCATTCGCATCCAACCCAGCGCCAGCCGCCAGCGGTGACGGCTGTTGCCCCAAGGAAGCAAAGGTCGTCGTTAAGAACGAAGAGAATTGCGAAGGTGGCGTTTGCAAGCCGGGCGCTAAGGTAGAAGCGAAGGTTGCTGCCAAGGACGGTTGCTGCGCCGACAAGGCCGCCAAAGTTCAAGTGAAGATGGCGGCTAAGGACGGAGCTTGCTGCGCTGATAAGGCCGGTAAGGTCGAAGTCAAGATGGCTGGCAAAGATGCATGCTGCACCTCCACCGCCAAGGCTCCCAAGGCCAAGGGTGCGAAGGGTTGCTGCAACGCCCCCGGCGAAATGGCCAAGTTCAAGGTCTTTGCCGATGGCAAGTGGATGTTCTACGGCTGCAAGGGTTCCGCTGAAATGGGCCGAAAGCAGTTGATGACTATGGCGTTCAAGGTCGGACAGATCATGCCCGTCACCGGCAAGGTGATGATGCCCGCCAACCAATCCTTGATCTGAGCCAGTAGGCCCTAGATCAGAATATCAAGACAGGCAAGCCCTTTCGAGAGATCGGAAGGGCTTTCTACTGCCCGCCCCATTTGGACAGCGGTGACCCGGCACCGCCTTCACCCAGCCGCCCTGGCGGCGCACCCGCGCCAACCTACCGTCGAAGCCTTGGACAGCCCTGACCCGGCACCGCCTTCACCCAGCCGCCCTGGCGGCGCACCCGCGCCAACCTACCGTCGAAGCCTTGGACAGCGGTGACCCGGCACCGCCTTCACCCAGCCGCCCTGGCGGCGCAAGTACACCCGACCACCGACCACCGACTAAAGAGCCCTCACGACCAAAGGTCGTAAGGGCTCAATGTGACAAGCGCAAGCGCTTACTTGTTGCGTCGTGCTCGTCGAGCCATGGCGGCAACGCCAAGACCGAGAACGGCCATGGTGGCAGGCTCTGGAACCGGCTGCCCGCTCACCTGAACCATGTCAAATCGAACGGTTCCAGTGGAGGCGTAGGTGCTGGTTGGGTTGGCAGAAACGTAGCCGCCGGTTGGAGCGAAGAGGCTGACCACGCGAAAGCCGAAATTCGCGTTGTTGTTCGCCGCCGTGATCGCGGTGAGGTCGAATGCGATGTTCTGATTCCAAGTGTCGCCACCTGCACTGCTGAATTCAGCCGACGTCAAACCTGCGCTGGTGTAGGTTGAACCGTCGAGCGTGTACTCGAAGCGAAAGAATCGGCTAGCCGTGTTGCTAGTGCGGAGGTCGAACTCAACTCGAATATCCTGGTAGCCGCCGCCTTGCGCAGTCGAAGTTCCAAACGCCACGCCAGCCGTACCGGAGTTGTTCCCCTGGATCGGATAGTTGGTCGTGTTGTAACCGGAGTCGTCTGTGTTGTTGGGATCCGAGCTGCTACCAGGAGCAGTGGTGGTGGTCCCGCCAGCGGCAAACGTGTTGGTCGTACCACCGATGTTTGCGATGGTGCCGGAGCCGACGTTAGCGATGGTGGTTCCGGTCGCAGTGGAGGCGTCACCGACAAGCGAATTGAAATTCCACTCGACGAAGATTTGTGCCTGGGCGGCTCCAACTACGGCAATGAAGCCTAGGATGGCGATTGATTTAATATTCATGGTCTTGCTCCCTTCGTCGCCGATAGCTCGACGACACTAATGGAGTTTGAGCCGAGAACATTAAGAGAAGGTCAACGGAGCAAGTACCCCGCAAAGGTCCCAGCTCAACTGATGACCGGGAATGCTTCGCGACCGGTCTTTCGTCCGCGTGGCGGAGGCGCGATACCGACCTCGACCCAGAGCGCCATCGGCTCGCGCCCGCCCTGCTCCATCAGACCGATCAAAAGCTCCATCTCGGCGTACACCTTCTCCTTGATCCGCCCTTCGCGGTAAAGGCCATGCGCCCGACTCAGACTCCCGAGGGCATCACTGTGGCGGCCCATCGTCTGCAACGCCGAAGCGCGCCAGAGCTCGTAAGCCGGTTCCCGAGGATTCAGTCGCACCAAATTGCGCACCACTGCCAGCGATTCTTCAGCGCGTCCCAGCGCAACCAAAGATTGGGCGATAACTTCGAGGGCGCCCACGTCTTCGGCGTCGTGCCGCAGTCGGCGTCGTGCCACGCGCAGGGCGGCTTCCCACTGACCATTTCCAGCCAGGGCAGGGCCGCGCCAGCAAACAGCCGGTTTAGGCTCAATGCGGGGGGCGATGGGGGCGTCGGTAAATTCTCGGGCGATCATGATTTTAGGAACCTTTTAACTCGCTCTCTCTGGTTGGCAACGCCCAATGAACCGAAGACGACTTGCGCCGTTTGAATAGGCTATCTGATCAAGGTGCATTGTGGGCCACGTATTCATGCGGGAAAGCTCAATGAACTAGTATTTTCGTCGTCTATTTCGGACCGGTTTTCTACCGGATGGTAGGCGGACACCTTGGCGCGGACCGCAAAAGGTAGCGATTTCGAACCATCAGCGGACCGGAAATGGGTCATCGCGGCCGTTGCAGCCGCCTCATTCGCCCAATTCCGGGCAAAAGCTTCTTCGGTATTGGGAACGAACACCACGATGTCGCTCTCTCGGCGACAAACCAAAGATCCAGAAGGTGCAATGGCGCGGAGTCGAGCGGCAAACTTTCGAATGCAAAGCTCCAGCCCGTCCGCCCCATGCTCCCGCTTGAACTCCTCCTTCCGAAGAGGGTCCAAAACGATCAGGGCACCCATCTCGGTCGCCAGAGCTTCCTGCAATTCTTGAGGCGTCACCAAGCCGCACATAGGCGCAGAACTACCCTCCAGCCGCTCAATCGCCAGCCCAATCTCGCCCGCGACCAACTTCAATGCGTCAATACTTCGCTCCGGAACGCCACCCACCCGGTGACTTCCCGCCGCGAGCGCTCCGTAAACCTGCTCACCCACTCGAATCGGGATAAAGCAATAGCAAGCAATTCGGCGCCTCATGGCCTCTTCCTTGCGGCAGCGGGCGTCGCCGTGAGTGTCGGTGAGGATCAAGTCCGGCGCGCCAAGTTCAAGCCACCCGGAAATCCCCGGGCCCTTGGCAAAACTCATCGAGTCCACCCAGCGCATCGGCACCCCGTGACTCGCCACGATCAACGTGTCCTCCTCATCCAAAATCTGCGCGCTGAAGTGGTCAGCCCCCAGAAAATCTCCCATATCCCGCACGATCCGGGCCATCAACGTGCGCGGCGTTTCTGAACCGATGCTGGTCGAAGCCACCTGATACATAACTTCAGTCTCCGAGAGTCGCGCTTTCAGGTGTACATTCTCGTTTTCGCGATGCATCAATGCGGCCACGAAATCGGCGCACTCTTGCGCTCGCCGCAGCGACTCCTCGTGAACGGCCTCTGATTCGGAGCAGACCCAAATCATGCCCACCAACTTCTGCCGAACCTTGAGCGGAATCGTGCCGACGAAGGCCGCCGTCTCCGACTCGTCAAGCTGGTGCACCCCCTGGTTTGCTCCTACCAGCCCCGCCAAGTCCTTGCCTAACGGCAGCTTCTGAATCCGAAGCGAAGCCGGGACATCGCCGCTCACCGCCTGAACAATCAGCGAGCGTTGAGCTGCGTGGGCAGTATAGAGTGTAAGCCCAGAAGCCCCCGTAATCTCTCGAAGTGAGGTCGCGAGATTGGCAAGCGGAGCCCCGCTCTCGTCATGCACCGCGTCAAAAAGCTGCATCGCCCATCGCGCCTTCCGGTGCTTCGATTCGCTGGAGTGGGTGTGCTCCCGCAACCGGCGGTAGCTTTCCTTAAGCTCACCGTCCACGTTCTGAGGTGGCTCTTCGGCAATAAATTCTTGTTCTGGCTGCACGACCCGCGCGACAACCATTGCAGGTGCCGCCATCACGGTCAATCCAGCCGCCGCCAGCCCCTGCAGGAGCACGTTTACCGACAGCGGCGACTGCGCCAGCAAGTTGTGGCTCGCAATCACGATAGCTCCACTCAAGGGCGCAAGCGTGGTGGCCGCGGTCCCATTCATCCTCACCGCGTACGCCATGGGGAATGCAGCAAGCACCGCCAAAGCATCGGTCCGCCCTAAGGTAGCAATCGCAGAGGCGACCAAAGCTGAGTCGATCAAAGAAGCAAAAGTCGCCAGTCCCGGGGAGCGAATCCCCCGCCGGTCCAAAAGCATCAAGAAGAGGCTCCATGCCGCGTAGCCCGCCGCAACCTGACCAGCGACACCTAAAGCCGCCGGTGCGCCGAAAAAAACGGCGCCCCCTAAGAGGGCAGTCAAAACTAAACGGGCAATGAACTCAAACATGTCGCTCCACATTAGGTTTCGGCACAAAAAACCTAACACTGGAGGTGAGGGTTGTAAACCCCGTACTCCTGCGAGGGCGTAGACTCAAGGAGTGGAATCCGCACACCGAGAACTCTCGAAGCACCTCGTCCGCCTGGCCCTCATCTCCGTGGCCAGCTTCGGGCTCGGTTGCGAATTCCTGTTTGGTCTGACCGGCGAGTGGAATCGTGGCTTCGGCACCCTCACCGCAGGCTGGGCCGCGGTCAATCTCCTCATCTGTCTCATCAGCAGATTCGGCAAAAAGCCCGACAGCCTGCCGAAGCTCCGCGAGTTTCTGATGCTCAACCTCGGCCTCAACCTCGCCTACATCGGCGTGGGGATTACCATGGGAATCCTCGGCAACCCTTGGGTTTGGGGTGCCGGAGTGGCCGTCGCCATCCAAGGCGGCATATTGTTCGTCCTCGATGCGTGGCTCCTCAGCCGTTTACGCTAGCGCTCGCGGACCGCATCCGGAAAATCCCGATATAACCCCGACCGGAAATTCCGCACCCTCGAGAAAACCTGCGCGTGCAGCGACTCGATCTCTTCGTCCCGCTTCGCCACCCGCAGAAACGCTGCGTCCAAGTGCGCCAAATCGCGAAATGACATCGAAATATTGAACTCACCCAGCGCCTCCGGACCAAATCCAAACTTTCGCCGCCTAATCCGGAACCCTTCCATCAATCCGCGCTGTTGCAGGTAACCGAGGTAACCCTCCAGGGCCGCCACAAACTCAAGGTCATTAACTCCCGGCGCGAGGTCCACCCAAACTTCGTAATCGTTCATCCCAAAACGATAGCACGTTTGAACCTAATGGATTCGAATTTACGCTCCGATAATGGCCTGGGGTGAGCCTATCAAGGCTCGCCTGCTACACTATGGTTTCTATCGAGC
>JAYUVF010000029.1:0-12021 GCA_043754215.1 Chthonomonas sp.
GCTTCTCCTTTTTGAGAGCTTCTCGCAGGATGACGTAGCCCTTCTTTCCCTTCTTCTCGGGGACCAAATAGTAGGGTTTGCTGTAATAAGCGGGCGAAATGGCGGAGACTTCTACGAAGTCAGTGATTTCGACGCTTTGGTTGGCTTCGACTTCGAGCTTGCTTAGCTCATCGTCGGAAAAGGTGATGTAGTTGCCGTCTTCCAGCTCATAGCCCCGTACAATATCGGCCCACTCTACGGGTTCGCCCGTCTTCTCGTTCATCCGCTGATTACGGATGCGGGAATTGTTGTTTTTGTCGATGAAGTTAAACTTCACCCCATCCGCAGGCTCTTCGCCCGAAAAGAGGACCACCGGAATCGCGACGAGTCCGAATGAAATCTGTCCTTTCCAAATTGGTCTGGGCATAGGCGCTCATCTGTACTTACGCTGATGATTCGCGCATACGGCAAAAATGGGTGCTAGGCCCTCGGCTCTGGAGGCGGAGCGGGGCTAGTGCATTTCGCGACCGAATTCTTGAACCCAGTAAATCTTGTATTTCGACTCTTCCATCATATAGAAGCCGATGCCGATGTGCTCGCACTTGGGGCAAAGGATGGCGTCGCGATGACCTGGGCTCTTCATCCACCCTTCGACAACTTCTTCGGGAGTTTGGTGGCCGGCAGCGAGATTTTCTCGGAGGTTCTGGTAGTTCGAGTATCCGAAGCTCGGGACGCGCTGACCGATGCTTCGATTCATGCTGTCGGTATGCGAGAAATACCCTTTTACTGCCATGTCCTCGGCCATCCACTGGGCGGCTCGCTCGAGGCGGGATTCGTAGCGCAGGGGCCGCAATCCAAATCGACTTCGTTCGGCGTTGGTGAGTTCTAGCACCCGCGCGATCATGCGTTGGCGAGTGGAACCGGAGCCCGAGGTGTCAGCGGAGGTGGCGGTTTGCACGCCAGCCGCGATCAGAATGGTCGCCAGTAAAGCTCGGTGAAGCATGATAGTTGGCAGATTCCACCGCGCTGGAGGAACTTTACCCAGCAATATTGTCGGGTTACAACGTCGCCAACTTTAATTCTCGTACAATTGCGGCGATCTCTGCCCGCCCCTTGCCGCCTTGCCACCTTTCGGCGAGGAGCTTGACGAGCGACGAGCCAATGACCGCGCCGTCAGCAGATTCGCAGACCGTCCGGACCTGATCAGGGGTGCTAATGCCGAAGCCGACGCACACCGGGAGGTTGGTCCTTTGCTTGATTCGACTTACCAGACCCGAGACGTCGGTCGGCACGCTGGATTCACTACCAGTCACCCCGGTGCGGCTCACCGCATAGACAAAGCCAGAGGCTCGTGCACAAACGGCGGCGATGCGCTCATCGGTGCTGGTCGGCGCGACTAAGAACACCGTATTGAGGTTTTTCGATTTGGCTGCGCTGCACCAAGGATCAGACTCTTCTGGAGTCAGGTCGCTGATGAGTGCGCCCGCAAAACCCGCTTCGCTGAGCAGATGGGCAAACTCTGGATAGCCCTTCCGCAAGACCGGATTGAGGTAGCCCATCATGATGATCGGCGGTCTCGTTTCAGCTTGGTTCTCCGTGAGGAGATCAAAAATTTGGTCGGGAGTGACCCCACTTTCAAGGGATCGTTGACTGCTGGCTTGAATCGTCGGGCCGTCAGCGATCGGGTCGCTAAAGGGGAATCCCACTTCAATCACGTCCGCCCCGCCTTCGGCCAGCGCGTCCAAGATCGCGGGAAGCTCGGCTAGTGATGGGTCGCCCGCGGTGACGAAAAGCACCAAGGCCTTTTCGTTTCGCGCGCGGAGTTGCTCGAATTTTTGGGAAAGAGTCAAGGCGTCACGATTGTACCGGTGGCGAAGCCGCGCGGCACTCTTAAACGCTCGAAGTCACTGATCGCGAATCTGTCGGTCATTCCCGCCACATAGTCCACCGCTCCCTGTAATCCCTTAAAACCTTCTGGCGAGTTGGAAGGTTTCAGGTAGTGCCGAAACAACTCGGCGACGATTCCTTTTGCCTTTCCGATCTCGGGCAGGATTTCGGGATACCGGAAATACACGTTCGCGAAGAGCCAGTCCTTCAGCTCGTTGAGACTGCTCAGCATCTGAGGGCTGAGGACGACGGAAGGCTGATCTAGACTTTGAGCCACCACGTCCTCGACCATGGACCCGATGCGATGACCGGCAGTGGCTCCCAACCACCGGAACTGCTCCGGGATGGCGGTGATAATGCCGCTCCTGATCGCGTCGTCGAGGTCGTGGTTCATGTAGGCGATTCGGTCGCTGATGCGTACAACCGCCGATTCCAGAGTCGAAACGGATTCACCATCGAATGCAGTCAGGTCCTTCTCACCTTTGCTGTGCCCGCCAATGCCGTCACGAACCGCCTGGGTGAGGTTTAGGGGTTCAAGAATTGTGAGCGCTCGGAGGGACTGCTCGTAGTGGCGGAAACCCCAGTTCGGATTCACTTCACGAATCGCCTCGTCGAGGGCTTGTTCGCCCGCGTGACCAAAAGGAGGGTGCCCGACATCGTGGCCGAGTGCGATCGCTTCGGTGAGGTCTTCGTTGAGGCGCAATGCGCGGCTAATGGTACGCGCGATTTGCGAAACTTCAAGGGTGTGAGTTAGCCGCGTGCGGTAGTGGTCCCCCTCCGGGGCAATGAACACCTGAGTCTTGTGCTTGAGCCGCCGAAACGCCTTAGAGTGGAGAATCCGGTCCCGATCACGCTGGAAGCACGTGCGGATTGGGTCCTCGGCAACTTCGGTGTCGCGCATGGAGTGTTCGGCAGCGAACGCGGCGTGCGGGCCAAGCGTCAGCCGCTCCAGCTCCTCCGTTTTCATTCTGACCGCGTGCTGATCCACCGGATTTAAGACGGACCGAATTCCACATTCGCCGCATCGTCGGGTCCGCCAGCCGCGTACCATAATGAGAAATGGATGCCGACGCCCTCCACGCTGAAGTAGTCAATCGCTACGCGAACCACATTAACCCCTCCTTGGCGAAGCTGATGAACTTCGCGGGATTTGGAGTGGAGATGAGGGGCGAAGGGTGCTACCTCTACGACCACGAAGGCCGCCAATATTTGGATTGCCTAGGGAGCTACGGGGTGTTCAGCTTGGGGCACCGGCACCCGGCGGTGGTTGATGCGGTGAAGCGGCAACTGGATGCCTTGCCGATGTCAGGCAAAGTCTTCTTCAATCCAGTGCAGGCACGACTCGCCGAAGAGTTGGCGCGGTTGAGCCCGGCGGGTTTGGAGTACACCTTTTTCAGCAACTCTGGTGCTGAGGCCGTAGAGGCCGCGCTGAAGTTTGCCAAAGGAGCCACCGGGCGTACCAAAATCGTGGCGACGGATGGGGGCTATCACGGCAAGACCGTGGGGGCGCTTAGCGTGACCGGGCGTGAAAAGTACCGCAAGAAGTTCGGGGCGCTAATGCCCGGAGCGGTGTTTGTTCCGTTTGGTGACACCAACTCGATGGTGGCGACGATTGATCAGGATACGGCTGCGGTCATCGTCGAAGTCATCCAGGGCGAAGGTGGCATCCACGTAGCTCCTCCGGGGTACCTGACGGCGATTCGGGAAGCGACTAAGAAAGTCGGCGCACTGATGATCGTGGACGAGGTTCAAACCGGCATGGGGCGGACCGGTACCATGTTCGCCTGCGAGCACGAGGGCATTGAGCCCGACTTGATGACCCTGGCGAAGGCTTTGGGCGGGGGCGTTATGCCCATCGGCGCGACGATGGGCACAGCCGCGGTGTGGGAGGCCATCTTCTCTGAGAACCCGCTAATGCACACTTCGACCTTTGGCGGCAACCCGCTCGCATGCGCCGCCGCGCTTGCCACGCTCGAAATCATCGAGACGGAGGGGCTCTGCGCGAAGGCGACCGCAATGGGCGCGAGGATGATGAACGGACTCCGCGAGATGCAGTCTAGGCATAGCGACATGGTCAGCGACGTGCGTGGAATGGGGCTGATGATTGGCGTCGAATTCTCGATGGACGAGGTGGGTGAACTGGTGATCGCCCAAATGACCAAGCGCGGGGTGATCGCCGCTTACACGCTGAACAATCCCCGTGTGATTCGAATTGAGCCGCCTCTCATCATCAACGAAGCACAAGTTGACTTTGCGGTTGAAGTGTTTGAGTCGGCGATTGCTGAGACGTCTGAGCTGCTCGCGATGCTCGCTTAGAACACCTCAAGGGCTCGTTCCGCTGCTTCATCGGAGACATCGTAGTGGAAGACGCAGCGCACGCGGTTGGCCCGGAATGGAAGGGCGAGTACGCCTTTTTCCTTCAGCTCAGCACATACTTGGGTTGCCGGTTTCTCGGTATCAATCATGACGAAGTTCGTTTGTTGGCCTTCGACGTCAGTCGTGTAGCCGGGCTTTCCTTGAATCCCTTCCGCAAACCGCCGAGCTCGAGCGTGGTCCGCACCAAGCTGATGGCGGATCTTTCTTAAGCCAAAAAGACCAGCAGCCGCGAGCAAGCCAGACTGCCGCATGCCTCCACCAAGCCGTTTGCGCCAGCGACGGGCTTTGCCGATGAAGTCGGCAGTGCCGCACAGCACCGAACCAACAGGCGCACCAAGCGCTTTGCTGAGGCAGAAGCTCACCGAATCGCACTTCGATGCGATCTCGATCGGCTCGATGCCGAGCCATGTGCTGGCATTAAAAATCCGAGCACCATCTAGGTGGATCTTGATCCCGTGCCGATCGGCGAGTTCACGGTAGGCCACCATCATGTCCATCGGAATGACCGTGCCTCCGGCTCGATTGTTGGTGTTTTCCAAGCAGATGAGGCTGGTGCCGGGCGTATGAAGGCTGGTCACTTGGATGCGACGTTCGATCTCCTCGGGCGCCATGACGCCGTTCACCGCCGGACAGGTTCGGGTAACCACCTGCGCGATCACACCCGGGGCGCCAACTTCGTAATAAAGCATGTGGGCCTCCTCCTCGAAGAGGACGCAGTCGCCCCGCTCCGCTTGCACCGCCAGCGCGATTTGATTGCCCATCGTGCCGCTCGGTACGAATAGACCGGCTTCCATCCCCATCAAGCGCGCACTCTCTTCTTCGAGCTCCGTGACTGTTGGATCGTCGCCCAGCACGTCATCTCCTAACTTGGCGGAGCGCATGGCATCCCACATCTCGGGAGTGGGCTGGGTTACTGTGTCGCTACGGAGATCAACGATACTCATCTCATCACCGGGTCCACGTCGAAGCGTTTGGCGAATTCGAAGAATCGTTGCCGGATTCCCATCCATGCCGCCAGCGTAAAGCTGTGGGATTCCCCAGGCAGGACTACGAGCTCAATTTCTGCGCCGGCCTCCATCAGAGCCGCATGAAGGTCCTGAGATTGGCTGACCGGCACAATGTCGTCCTCGCTCCCGTGGATGAGCAGCATGGGCGAGTCAAGCTTGGAAGCGTGATAGAGCGGGGACGCCTCTTGAAGTACCGTCAGGTCGGCTTCAAGACTGCCGACAAACTGTTCGATGAACGACCAACTGATTGGAAAGTGCCTGGCGCGGGAATCCGTGAGGTCAGTGATTGGGCAGATCGCGACCGAGCCGTTGACCTTGAAGTTGTGCGACGGCTCACCTTGCCCATAGTAGTTGTCACCAAGCGCCAACATGGCGGCGAGATGGCCTCCGGCGCTGTTGCCCACCGCAATGATCTTTTCCGGGTCGTAGCCGTACATTGCCGCGCGGCCACGGGCAAAGATGATGAAGTCTTGCAGGTCTGCTACGCAAGCCGGAAACGGGTGCAAAGGTGCGAGTCGATAGGAGACGGTCGCCGCAGCAATCCCCTGACTGGCGAGCCATTGCGCCTCTTCGGCGTACATGGACCGCTCGCCACTGATCCACCCTCCACCGTGGCAAAACACCACCAATGGTCCACCGCGCGCATTCTCTGGCAAGGCAAAGTCAGCGGCCAAGGGGAAGCCTGCTCGCTCAGCGTAGACGACGTTGTTTTCAAATTTCATAAGCCACTGGCGTTGCCGTTGGAGCCGCGGCGGTTTCTCCGGTTTGGCAATAGCGGACCATGCCGTCGTACGCGATCTGGGCGAGGACTTCTAGGTTCACCACGTCCTCGCGGTTGTAAGCAATCAAGGTCTCCAGCGACTCCTCTCGCCCACGCTGATACTCCCGCCACAGGCGGATCGCGTCTTGCCCATTGAGTCCATCTGTCTCGCAGGGTCGGGCGATACCCAGTTGCTTCTCAATCTTCTTCAGGCCACCACGGTATCCAAGCCGCTTCAATGTGAAGCAGAGGTCCATATGGATGTGATCGAACTCTATGCCGCGGAACCGCTTTTGAAGCATGGGCAAATCAAATCCGATCCCAAAAAACGTAACGATCATGGAGTAGCGAGAAATGACATCGCGGAAGTTCTCAATGTCGTTCCCCTTCACCAAGGCGACAAACTCCTTGCCGTCGTAGAGGCCAATGGTGGTTACTGCTTGTCCGGAATTACCGCCGTCGGTTTCGATATCCAGGTAGACGCAACTCTCCCGGAACTCTGGCCATGCTCGCCATGCTTCGGCGGTGCCAAGCGCTTTTTGAAAGAACTGGTGGTTCCCCAGGGTGAGCGCATCCTTAGAGTTCATGAGAGTGCTGTGAACGGTTTCCCGAGAAGCGCAGCCAACAGAAAATTGCTCGGGTTGAGCGAGGAAGTCGTCCCAACATTCGCAACCCTGGTTCCAAAGGGATCGCTCGGTTTCCCGACCTACACCCGGAATATGAGAAAAGGTTCGTGTGAGCAAGGTGAGCTTAGGTTCTGCGTCGGGGCACGATGGGCGCGGGTGCCTTGTATCCCGGATTTCGCTGCTCGAAGGTTCCGGTCGCAGGCCACGGTTGACGCTCGGCAGGGTTGTCGTACCAGAACCATCCCGATTCGAAGGTGCCAGGCTTGGTTGCGCTCTCGTAATACTCGCCGGACAATCGGACCATTCCACGTCCGTACCAGACGGCGCTGAAGTCCTTGCCGAACCACTGCATGCCCCGGAAACTGCCCGTAATCACGATCTTGCCCTTGCCATAAAACAGCTCTCTTCCCCGCTCCGGGCTGTTGTACTGCCGCACCAAATTCCCACTTACGACGCGGCTGCCTTTCACTTGAGAGAGAAGCAACGAACCCGAAAAGTTAATTTCAACACGTCCTTCCCCGTCAATGAACTTGCAGCTGCCGATTTTGGTCGTGAGATGCATGGTGCCGAAGTCTTTATTCGGCTTAACACCTGCCATCTGAGCGGCGGTGGCCTTCTGCGCGTAGGGGACGGTGGCCATCGCCGTAAACGCGGCCGCGAGAACGAGGCTGAGAGGTCGTTTGAGGTTCATCGTTTTCAGGGCCTATTGTAGCCGATACGGGACCGGTTTCAAGTACAATAGAGCAAGCGCAATGAAGTTCCGCATCCTTGTCCCGCTTTTAATCGGCTCCGCGGCAATTACGGCAATGGTATTCACCTTTGTCACCCAAGCGAGTCCTTACGTGACGGTTGCCCAGGCGCGCACCAAATCCGCGGAAAACCTTCATTTGCCTGGCGAAATGGATAAGAAAACAGTTCAGGTGTCCGTTCGCGAGCGCACCGTTAAATTTGATCTCATTGATGAGACAGGAGAGCGGGTTCCCGTTCTATTCCGGGGAAATCCCCCCGCCAATATGGGAGAAGCGACTAAGGTCGTGGTTATTGGCGGAATGAAAGATGGCGTGTTTGAGTCTGAACGTATGCTTTTGAAGTGCCCCTCGAAGTACGAAGCCGAATAAAGCAGCATATTAATGGAAAATCACCCATCACTTAAGTGGCCCCAACTTCCTTCATACACCCCCTTTCTAGAGCTTTTCGGCCGTGGCCTTATTTTGGCAGCGGTCGTTCTTTTTTTAGGGTCCGCACTAGCCTATGGCCTGACTCGCCAGGAAGGCAAGGCGGCCCGACTCGCAAGGGTGACCTTCACGCTAGGTTGCTCATGCCTCATCGGGGCGTTTGGATTACTTGCTTGGTTAATTTATAACCGGCAGTACCAATTCCAATACGTCTTTGCGCACAGCGATAACTGGCTACCCGACGGCAAGCGGATAGCTTCGCTTTGGGGCGGGCAGGAGGGGAGTTTCCTCCTGTGGGCGGTGATGGCGGCGCTCTTTGCGCTGGCCTCAGTGGCAAAAACCCAGATCTACCGTCGTTGGTACACCGTCGTCTACGCCCTGTTTCTAGGCGGCCTCGCCGGCATCTTGGCCTATGAGTCCCCGTTCAAGCTCTGGCAGGCCCCGGCTGATCTTCCGATGGCAAAGGGTCTCATGCCTCCCGACGGTGCCGGATTGACCCCAGCGCTGATCAATTGGTGGATGCAGATTCATCCACCGACCATCTTCGCGGGGTTTGGCTCACTCACCGTGATGTTCGCGTTTGCCCTCGCAGCGTTGATTCATGGCGACATGAAGACCTGGATAAAGCTGGTCCGTCCTTGGGCATTAATTTCAGCTTCCTTTACCGGCCTGGGCCTGTGCATGGGTGGATTTTGGGCGTACGAGACCCTGGGTTGGGGGGGCTTCTGGATGTGGGATCCGGTTGAGAATGCCGCGCTCATCCCCTGGCTTTGCACGGTTGCCTTCATTCACGGGCTTTTCATCCAAGTTGCCCGCGGCAAGTGGATCATCACCAACGCCGTGCTGGGCGCGCTTAGTCTGCTGTCGTTCATGTACGGCACGTTCTTGACTCGCTCTGGCTTTTTGGGCGACACCAGCGTCCACAGCTTCGCTTCGATGGAGCGAGGCGCGCTCAGTGTTTTGATTGGCCTTGGAGCAGCCTGTATCCTTGGAACTGTTGTAGCCAGCTCGTACCGCTTCAGGCAAATCCGGAAGGAGCGCACTCCATCGGCTGACGGAAAGGGCGTGACCCTTGAAACCGCCTATTCCGGTGGGATCAGCCTTCTGCTTATGCTGGCTCTGTCGAGCGGCGTTGGCATGAGCGTGCCCTTAATCATGTCCCTACGGGGTCAGAAGCCGAGCGTGGTGGAAGAGGTGCTCTACAACCGCGTCACCCCGTGGTTCTTCATCCCGTTAGTGCTACTGATGACGGTTGGGCCGTACCTTGGCTGGC
Organism: Chthonomonas sp.; assembly: GCA_043754215.1. GTDB lineage: Bacteria > Armatimonadota > Fimbriimonadia > Fimbriimonadales > Fimbriimonadaceae > JAFLBD01. The sequence goes on from JAYUVF010000029.1 coordinate 9,084, forward strand.
GATCTCAGCCCAAGAAGGAGATCGCGAATCGAGTCAGTACTTCGCTCGCTCTGAGCCTCGGATTTCTCGGCATCGGCATGTTCCTGCTCCGATCTGTTCCGCTGGGGTTGGGACCGAAATGGGCCGACCGGGTGAACACGCCAGTTTTTGGCTTCCTGGGAATGGCCACTGTGCCGACAATTCCATGGATTCTTTTGTTGGCTTGGATCTGCCTGTTCGGCGTGATGGCTAACACGGTACGCCTCGTGGAGGTGCTTCGAAAGGCACCGCTTCATGCGGGGGCGTTCTTAAGTCACATCGGGGTGATTCTGACCATGCTCGGACTTATCGTCAGCCGAGGGTTTGAGAGCAAGGCAGAATTCACGGTTCAGAATGGTCGCCCTGGACAAGCTCTCGGTTACAACTTCAGCTTCATAGATATATCCGGGAAAAATTTTATGGAGCGCGAAAACCGGGTGCGGTTTAAGATGGAAGGGCGAGGAGAATCGCTTGAGGCCAAGCCGACCCTCTTTTACACCGAGACAGCAGGCGGCGAGGACCCCTCCCCGACCGTACGACCGTTCATTTTCCATCGTCCGTTGCACGACCTGTACGTCACGCTCTATCCCCTCGCCTTTGATGCGACGGAGTCCACCGTGTTCAAGATCGGTGAGAAGCGGCAGTTTGAAGGGCATGTCCTTCAATACACAGAACTGGTACGCGAGGGCGAGGCGGGCATGACCGGCACCAAATTCGGGGCAAAAATGCTTGTCACCGATCTCGAAGGCGTCACCCATGAGGTTGTCCCGAAAATTCAGATCGAGCAAGGCAATATGCGGAAGGAGCGCGTCGAGGTCGGTGACTTTGTGATCGAACTGGAAGGGATTGATGCTGCAACCAAGTCTTCGACGATACGCCTGAAGTACAGGGAACCGGTAATGCCGATGGAGCTCTACTATAAGCCGCTCCCAGGCCTTGTTTGGTGGGGCACCGGAATCATGTTCGTTGGCGGTCTGATCTCAACCCTGCGACGGCGCAGAGTTCTGCGAGATGAAGCTCGAAAAGGGCAGGCGGAGGAAGCGTAATGGCAGACTTGACCCAGTTGCTTGAAGAGTCTGGAGCGATCCTGCAAGGTCATTTCCTGCTGACCTCTGGTCGGCACAGCGCGGTGTATTTCGAGAAGTTCCGCGTGCTCGAATGCCCGGCGGTGCTCTCTACGCTTTGTGCCGAGATTGCTGAGCACTTTCGTGACTCAGGAGCTACGCTCGTCGCCGGGCCAACCACTGGTGGCATCATCATCGCCTTTGAAGTCGCAAGGCTGATGGGCTTGCCGGCGCTGTATGTGGAGTCAGAGAATGGTCGCAAGACGCTTCGCCGGGGTGCTACGGTGCCAGCGGGCGCGAAGATCTTGGTGGTGGACGACGTTTTGACTACTGGAACCAGCGTGCGCGAAGTCGTGGACTTGCTGCGGCAGTCCCCCGAGACCGAAATAGCTGGTGTCGGCGTGCTTATTGACCGCCGTCAGGGCGAACTGGACTTCGGTGCGCCGTTGTTTGCGTCCTATCGCGTCGAGGCCGAGAGCTTCGATCCCAACGAAGTTCCCGAGTGGCTCGCTGCAATCCCGATCACAAAGCCAGGCACCAGGCCTACAGCGTCAAGCCCTGGAGCATAGCGACGCACGCCGGCAGATCTCGGCCGACGTGGTGTAGCCAGAAGGGGTGAAGCACTTGCATGCAAGCTCCCGCTAACTTGAGTTTCGGCGGAGGTTCTGCAAGTTCGGCGGTTCTTGCCAGACCGATCAAGACTCCGGCGGGCGCGGTCAGCCGATCCGGAAATTCGGATGAGTGCGCAGGGCTCACGTACCCCCCTGCCATGGGTGAGACCCAAGCTGGGTCTTCGTTGAGCTGGGTTTCATCAAGGGCGCAAGTTGTCCAACCGGGCAAAATGCCCTCGAGATTCATGAGCTGAAGCTGTGCCCAGACTCCAGCCACCACCGGAAGATCGTGATTCTCAATTGCCTTAAGGGCGTGGATCGTAGCGGCAAACACATCTTCGTCGGCGTCGCCAAGCTGGGCAATGGAAGCAACGAGCTCGACGTGGGCCAGCGCTACCGCGAGCCGTTCGTAGTCTTGGCGGAGACCTCTGAAGCCAGGAAGGGTCTGGGCCTGGGTGATGAACCCGCTGCGCTTCCCCTCGCTTACCTGGAAAGTTGCCAATGCCAGCGGCTCGCTCACGCTGGCTAAGCGTGATCCTCCTTTGCGCGCTCCCTTTGCGGTGATGAGTACACGACCCCGCTCACGGGTGAGGACACTGAGCCTACGGTCAGACTCCCCTTGATCCCACCGCCTCAGCACGAGTCCGGTTAGCGTTGTATCGGTGGACATCTGAACTTAAAGACGTCAGCCCGAACCGAATGGTCCGGGCTGAACGATTTGACTTACCGAAGAGATTATCCCCCTTGGAAGACTCGCGGCAAACCGTCTCGCAAGAACTCGATCATCACGAAGTACATGCGGTCGATGAGCAGCGCGAACCGCGTCATCACGGTGGATCCAAAGATCGCGCCGAAGCCGACCATAAGTAGCCATCGTCCGAGCCGGGTGAAGCCAAGCAAGAACTTGCCCTTCTGTTCAAAGCTGAACAGGAAGTAGGTCAGAACGCTGAGCAACGTGATCAGGAAGATGATGTTGTTGATCGCTTGGGACGCATAAACCTCGCCGCCGACCTTGCCAGCCATGATTCGCATCGCGCCTTGAACGCTCCCGATCTCCACATTGTTTGCCTGCGCGAACGCGGCTACCGCATCGGTGTTCATCCGGAAGTTATTCGACAAAGTAGTAACCACTTCGGGCGGCAACGTCGAGGCTGTCGAGATTTCGGTGGTCGCCACTTGGCTTAACCGAATGGAGTTCGGCACGATGATTGAATCCGTCGCGGTTGGCAAGACAGGGCGCATCGC
>JAYUVF010000030.1:0-18199 GCA_043754215.1 Chthonomonas sp.
CATGAGCACATCGGCTTGCGAGTTGTCGTTTCCGAGGGAGAAATCATGGTTGCCGCTGTCCAACTTGAGCTTGGCGATGCCGGATGTGGTGGTGGTTCCATTGTGCCCCGAGGTGCCAAACAGTGTGAGGCCAGTTCCGACGAGCGTCATGTTTCCGCCTTGCACGAACGACCCGGTGCCCGCCGTGTTGGCCTGATATCCGCCTGTCGTGAGGTTGCCAAGGTTGGCAAAGTTAAGGTTTGAAATACTGCTGCCGCCACTGAGGTTGAGCGTTCCGGTATTGACGAACTCGCCAAACGCTCCGCCCTGTAGATTGACGCCAAGTGCAGAGGTGCCTTGCACGTTCACCGATCGGTTCACGAGCCATGTCCCAAAACCCCCTGCATTGACGCCGCCGGCAAAAGTCGTTAATCCCGGCCCGTTAAAGTACATCGTGGCGCCGGTGACGAAGGGGTCGTTGAAGGTTATCTCCCCCTCCCCCGAAAGAGTTACTTGGCCGCCTGAAGGGGCTTCCACATCCCCAACCGTGAGGGAGGTTTGGGAGCGCAATTCTGCTCCATTCGAACCCGAAAGCTGGAGATAGGGGAGCGTGGCGCCCCCTTCGAAATTCATCAACGCGCCGAAATTACTGAAACGGGCACCGGGGAAGGTTGAAGAGGTTCCGAAGGTGTGCGCTCCCTGGACGAACCGGGTCAAGGTGGAGTTCAAATTGCTCCAACTGCCGTTGCTCGTTCAGCCGACCGCCATGTCGAAGTTACCTCCCAGCACTTGGACCGAGCCATTGTTGTTGAAGGAACCGTTCCCTGCGTTGGGGGTGATGTACATGCCGCCAAAGGCCGCGTTGTCCACGATCCAATCGCCTTGGTTGTTTACGGTCAGGCCCTGCATTTGTCCGCCGCCGGTCGTTCTGAATGTGCCGATATTCTGGAGAATGCCTCCCGTTCCAATTTCGCCGCCGCCGCTTCGTGTGAGAACCCCTGCGACCACGATAGTGTTGGCGATGGATCGGCTTGAGCCGCCTATCCAAGACGAGGTTGGCCCCAAAAAGCGCGTCGTGCCCGATTCAAAAATGCCTCCCGCCACCGAGGCCGTTCCGTTGATGGTGATCGGCTCGGGGCCACGCAGTCGGCCGCCAGTCATCGTGAAGTTATTGATGTTGATGGGGGAATTGGCGATAACCGTGCCATCGGACATTTCGAGGCCCCCAAACGTCATATTGCCGTTGTTCGAGGCAGTGGTGAGCGTGCTGGCGTTCGTGAGCGTAGCGGTGGCATTGCCTGCGAAGAACCCGCCGCGAAGGGTTTGCTCGCCTTGAATGCCAATGCGTCCGCTGCCTTCAGTAACCCACCATCCGCGCTGATCGCCGTAGCCACTTAAGTTCAGCGTGCCGGAGGTGCATCGGACGAAACCGTAGTTGGTGAACTTCGGAATAAGACCGTTGAAGGAGCAGATGGTGGCCGAGCCTGCCCCGGTCGTCTTTTCGATGGTTGCTCCGGGAGCATTGATCAGATTGCCGTTGCTGACAGAAGAGACGTCAACAAAGCGCATGGTGCCGTTGTTCGTGATCGGGTGGGCGGTGAGGGGGGTAGCGGGATTTTCGATGCCGACCAGGGAGCCGTAAGCGGTGAGTAGTCCGTTGAGCGTTGTCCGACCCAGTTGGAGTCCGGCGTAGAACTCTGATGTGCCGTTCACGGTGACGCCGCCACCCAGGTTTATCTGGAGGCCGTTGCCGTAGAGGCCGCCATTAAGGGTGAGGTTGCCGGTTCCGCTGATTGTCGCGTAATTTTGCCCACTCAGCAGGCCCGTTATGGTGCTTCCGTTGCCGCTGATATTTAAAGTCGTTCCATTGCTATAAATGGTCAAGGGGTTAGCCGATTGAAGGGTTCCGACGGCAAATTGACCGGTCACGAAAGTTTGCGTACCAGGAGCCATGCCCGGGACCGGGTAGGCGGCAGTGTTGATGTAGGCTGAGGCGGCGGTGGTGGTGGCGTTCGGCCTCAGGCTCCCTGTCCAGTTTGCAAACGATAACCAATCACCGCCCGCTTGATTTGACCACGAATAGGTTTGTCCAAATCCCAGAGTAGTCGCGATCATCAAAGAGCCAAGGAGCGTGCGCCTTATATTGATGATCAGTATACAAACGATTGCCTGGTCATGCGAAAAATAAGTTGCTCTTGCAAAGGAAATCGTTAGAACTGAGCGGTTTTGGTTATTACCGCCCCATCAGGGGTTGCCCATCTTGAGTAGTTCCGGTGGGCTCGGTGGTTCGTCCCGAGGGGGCAGCCGCCGCAGGAACGTCGGGTTCCTCGCGGGCGCAACCGAGGCCCGCGAAGATCGCCGATAGGACGAGCAAGAGGGTTACCAGCCGCATGCGTTTGTGTTGGCGTTGCCAGAGGGGTAGTTGAACTCGCTGTCCGGGCGGAAGAAGCTCAGATAGTAGCCGTTGACGGAACCGGGGCTGGTCGAGCAGCGGTGATAGCGGAGTTGCTGGCCTTTCTGGCCATAGCTCCAGGTGGGGTCCTTGTAGTTTCGGTAGTTCGTCACCGGGGCGCCGTTTTGGTTCATGCCGACCCACTTTGCGCTGCTGTCGGTGTAGACAAAGCACATGCCTCGCCCTTGGACCCAGGCGGTGTCGTTACGAGGGTTCAGCGGAGGCCAGCTCACGTCGTTTTGGGTCCCGGTGGCGTTTGCCGAGGTCACCATGCGCGTGGACGGGCGCCCGGATGGGTTGAAGCGGCAGTCTTGAGCGAGTCCGTAGGGGTTAGCGGCGTCGGTACCGCATCCGAGGATCGGATTGGTGAAGGTGTAGCCGGCGAGCTCTTCGCGCATGTTGCCCCACCAAACTAGGGTGAGCTCAGAGGGTCTGGCGACGGCGGACTGCGGGTAGCAGTGGAGGAGGCCATTCATGGATTGCGTGCCGTGCTTGGCTTCCTTACGCCGGGTGGGAAGGTTTGGGTTAGACCAGCCGTATGGGGCCATCAATGTGTGGTTGACTCCCGGCCCGGTGTGGACGTCGAAATTCTTGATGTAGGGCTGGGTGGAGTTGGCCCAGATCAAAGAGTCTTCTTTTTCCCGCGTTGGGGAAGTCCATCCGGCGGGTGTCTCCATGTTTGGGAATTGGCCCGGATTCATGCGGTGCGCAATGGGATAGTTGTCGTCGTTGTCCACGCAGTACTGGATGATGCCGGTGGCGGTTTGCTTTGTGTTGCTGACGGCTTGGGTCTTCTTCGCCGCCTCTCGTGCTTGGGCGAAGACAGGGAAGAGGATCGCCGCCAGAATCGCGATGATCGCGATGACAACGAGGAGCTCAATCAGCGTGAATGCGCGGCGACGAGAGTGCATGCTTCTATTCTAAACACATTTTTCGGGGACAGGGCAGAATTTTCGGTTTTTTATTTTGCGGCGGTACCAAGAGCACTACAAACCGTACAAGCAGCAATCCACGCTCAAAGAGTATCCAGCTCGGCTTTCCAAGTTGTTTCATAAGTTTCTTTCCATTGCTTGTTTCCATGAGCAGTAACCCATCGGAGCGCTGACTCACGAGTCCTGGAATGTGAGTCAAGAGTGAGGGCGATTAGCTGGGCTTGGTGGAGAGCTCGGCGACGGTGAAGCCGTTCCACGAGTTCACCACGGCAAAGTTCGCAGTGGACGTGCTCAGCTAGATACTCGACGACATCGGTCGGGAGCTTGACTTGGAAGTCTCGCATATCCAGCGTAAGGTAGTGGAATAACTGGGGGTCATGCGCCGCTCGCTTTAGCGCGGATTGGATCAACGGCCAATCTTCTTTCCGTGCGTTGTTGGTCAGCAATCGAGTCCCAATTTGGTGGTCGTCGAAGTCGCTGGATTGTAGAAACTCCAGGGCGGCGGCGCGAACGCGGCGATCACGACACTTGCCAGCCAGATCCGAAAGCCTGATTCTAATCCTTATGTCGTCTGTGCGCTTCACTCGTAAGATCAATTGGTCAAGGTCACCCGCGAACTTACGTTTGGTCCGATAGAATGCCTTTTGCGCTCGGATAATTTGCTCAGAATCGGGCGACGACTCAACAATTTCAGTTAGAGTCCTCCAGTCTTCGTCGGCGAGGGCTTCAAGGTCTGCTTTTTTCACCCACTTTCCGGCCAGGATAGCTGCCAGTGGATCGGCGAGCCTGTCGGCTGGGCGGTAAGGGTTTTCGGGTGCGGACTGAAACTCACGCGGATCCTTCCGGTACTTCTTGCAGAACTGTTTAAGCTTCTGCCTTGCTTTCGATTTGCCTAGTCTACGCTCTGCACCTTCAAGCGCGGTGTTGCGCTCCCATGGTTCGAGCAGGGCCGAGAACTTGACTGCCAATTCAAGGCCAGGTTCGCCGACCAAGTGGCTCGCGCGGTAAATCTCGTTTGGAAGCTTTCTCGAATTGATTGCCGCGATAACGGCGGGAGCCACTTGCACGTGCCCCTCATCGAAGGCGTGACCGAGGATGTCTAGCATTTGACTACGATTACTTTCGTCACGGGCAAATTTGAGCGTACGTGCAACTCGGTCAAGCAAGACCTTGGGCTCGGATGAGGTTTTGACGATCTCCCACAAATACTCTGACCGATCTTCGAATGTTCGATCGAATGCCTGGTTCTGTTTGCACAAAGAGAGGATGAGGTCGTCATGAATCCCTCGGCCGCAGGTACGTAAGTAGAGGAGCGCCTCACCGCGACCAGAGGCTACTAGGCGCCGCAGCGTTCGTACGGACATATGGGATGCGACCCAGCCTGCCGTACTGGGAAAAGGGACTTTTTGCGCGACGTACATCTACTCGCTTCAGGGTACCTAAGGGGAAAGTTAAGCCCTTGCAAAGAGGACTTCGTTCATATTGAACTGTTTGCATCTTAGGTCGTCTAGCCAGGCATGTTGCACCTCGCCCTTTATTTGGCTTTTTCCGTAACCGCACCGACGGCCTCCCAAATAGACGCGGCGGCGAAATACAGCCGCGAGCAGCTGGGCGCTTCGTTCTTGGTCATGCAGTCCGGCAAGGTCCTGCGGGAAGAGTATCCGGGGCTGGGTCGGACAGACCGCGCATGGGAACTGGCGAGCGGGACCAAGAGCTTCAACGGCGTGATGGCGCTCTACGCGGTGGAAGATGGGCTGCTGAAACTCGATGAGAAGGCAAGTGACACGATCACGGAATGGAAAGTCGACCGGCGCAAGGACATCACGATTCGGCAATTGCTGTCATTGGTGAGCGGAATTCCCGGGGGAACCATGGGGCGGCCCCCGAGCTACTCCGACGCGATCGGGTTCAAGGCCACGGCCGACCCGGGCACGCGATTCCAATATGGTCCGGCTCCGTTTATGGCTTTCGGCGAACTGATGCGGCGGAAACTCTTGCCGAAAAAGGAATCAGTACTGGCATATATCGAACGAAGGATTCTCAAGCCGGCGGGGGCAGCTCACGGACCCTGGAAACGCGATTCGGATGGCAACGCTCACCTGCCGAGCGGGGCCAGCATGACCGCGCAGGATTGGGCAAAGTTTGGCGAGATGATTAGGCTGGACGGCAAGGGCATGCTGCCGCCTGGAAAAACGAAAATGCTGTTCCAGACGACCACGGTAAATCCGTCTTACGGGTTGACCTGGTGGCTTCCTTCTCGGGAAGGTCTTACTCCGGGTGGTCGGACTAATTGGAAGTGGTCGGACAAACTGCCGAAGGATGTTTACGTAGCCGCCGGAGCGGGTGGGCAGCGGTTATACGTGATCCCTTCGCACGAGCTTGTGGTGGTTCGTCAGGCTCCGGTTCGAATGGCCGATGACTTTGAGGACATGCCGTTTCTGTTGGCGCTGCTTTCGAAGTAGTTGGTTTGCGGAGTTGTAAGGGGTTGGGTCAGAATTCGGCCAACGCTAACCCTTTCTACCGTTTTTCATGAAGACACTTCACCCCTTGGGACCCTTGATTGGGTCAATCGGATCGTACCGGAAGCAGTTAGAATTTAGCCCTGAGGCATCAGCGAATCATCGTCGGGTGGATGGGGTAAAAGTCCCCCCCCCCCCCAGCTAGAAGGAGTGCAATGGATATCGCGCGCCACGCGCCCGCTCGGCGCAGGCATCCGCGAGATATCCGTGATTCTTGCGTGCGGCCTTCTTTAACTGCGATCCGATTGACATGCTCCCCGCTGAACACCCAACACAGGTAGGAGGCATAGACGATCAACACGCAAAGAAAAACATGCGAATTCAAAGAATCCAGCAAATGTGTAAAAATTCTAGGTTCAAATGACCCCCGCGGTCTTCAAATGTGTCAAACGTCACATTTAAATGTGAGCAATAAAACAATCCACCAATGCGAGCAACAAAAAGTTGGCCTAACAGGAGCGCGGAACTCCGCTTCCGCCCTTGGACCGCTGAGTTCCACTCAGCCGCACGCCACCCACCCAGCAAAACCGTTGACAATCCTCTACCCAAAAACTCCTGACCGAAACCGGCAGGAATTTCAGGAATTGTAGGAATATCAGCGGATAAAGCCGCGCACTCCCAAAGTTGACCGAAGTAGTATTGCAGCATGACGGACCCCCAAGAGCACAGGAAGACGGCGGCGCGGATGGCGAATCGGGCGCGCGAGGCGGGGGAGCCGAGCGGGTGGTTTGAGCCCTTTTACCAATGGGCGACCCAGGAGGAGACGAAGATTCCTTGGGCGGACCTGGCTCCGCATGAACTGCTGTTGCCTTGGCTGGGCGGTCGATCGCTAGGGGCGGTCGCCGTGGTGGGTTGCGGGCTCGGTGATGACGCCGAGGCGATAGCCCCGCAAGCGGAAAGTGTTTGGGCGTTTGACGTGTCTCCGACCGCGGTTGAGTGGGCGAAGCGGCGGTTCCCGGACACCAAGGTCGCGTACGAGGTGGCGAACGTTTATTCCCTTGATGAGTCCCGGATGGGGACGTTCGATGCGGTGGTCGAGATTTACACGATCCAGGCGTTGCCGCCGGAGTCGAGGGGGGAAGCTTGGCAAAACATTTGTGGCTTGGTGGCGCCGGGTGGGGAATTGGTGGTCATCACCCGCTGGCGTAGACCGGAGGACGCGCTCGGGGCGGTGCCCTGGCCGTTGTTGCTGAGCGAATTGGATAGTTTGGCCCAGTTCAAGCTAGAGGAAGTCATCCGCACGGAGTCAGAGCCCGGACAAGCCATTCGGAGTGTTTGGCGAAGAGTAGATCAAGAGGCCGTCAAAGTGCGTATGGAACAGTTATGAGCATGCGCGCTTTTCTCGTTCCGACCTTTCTCCTTTCTCTCATGAGCCTTTCCAATGCCGCAATCACCGGACGTTACGTTGAGTACCAACTCAGCGACAACAAGACGACCTTCCAGGGTTATCTGGTGGGCGATGCCGATGCAGGCCCGAAGCCGGGGATCCTGCTGATCCACGCTTGGGGCGGGCTGGGTGAGTACGAGAAGGGCCGGGCACAAGAGATCGCGGCGCTGGGTTACACCGTTTTCTGCGCCGACGTTTACGGCAAGGGCATCCGCCCAACCGCGCCCGAGGAGAAGGGCAAGATGGCCGGCATGTTTAAGACCGACCGAGCGAAGTTCCGCCTCCACCTGATGGCGGCGGTGGATGAAATGAAGCGCTGGCCGATGACCGATTCGAAGAACCTGGCCGCGATTGGATACTGCTTTGGCGGCACCGGAGCGCTCGAATTGGCGCGGGCGGGAGCCGACATGAAGGGCTTCGTGAGCTTCCACGGCGGACTGGATTCGAAGGATCCGAGCGAGGCGAAAAACATCAAGGGTGAGGTTTTGGTGCTGCACGGGGCGGATGATCCACTCGTGCCTAAGGCCGACATTGAGCAGTTCAAGAAGGAGATGACGGATGCCAGCAAGCCGTTCGACTTTATCGCCTATCCCGGCGCGGTCCACTCCTTTACCGAGAAGGCAGCAGGCAACGATAATTCGAAGGGCGCGGCTTACAACGCCGAAGCCGACAAGAAGAGCTTTGCCGAGAATGTTGAAGTTCTTCAAGCGCATCTTCCGGTAAGGTAATCGGCACAATGCCGGAAGAAAAGCCCTCGGTGGAAGCGCCGAAAAAATTGACGTTCACCGAGGAGACGCCCGTCGTCACTTCGCACAGCTTTGTGGCGAACGGGAAGGAACTGAAGTACACCGTCACCACGGGACGGATGCCCCTCAAGAACGAATTTGACGAGATTGAGGGGCAGGTCTTCTTCATGGCCTACACCCTCGACGGGGTGAAGCCGGAAGGGCGCAAGCTGATGTTCAGTTTCAATGGCGGGCCTGGCTCGCCTTCGCTTTGGCTGCACCTGGGCACCATCGGCCCGAAACGGATTCCGATGCTGAACGACGGGGAACTGCCGCCTCCGCCGTACCACCTGGTAGACAACGAGTTCACTTGGTTGGCGGATACCGACGTGGTGTTCATCGACCCGATCGGCACCGGATTCTCGCAAGCGATAGATGAGAAGACGGCCGAGAAGTACTGGAGCGTGACGGGGGATATCACCTCTATCTCCGAGTTTATTCGGCTGTATTTGGCGAAGTACCAGCGGTACTCCTCGCCCCTCTATCTGGTGGGGGAAAGCTACGGAACGACTCGGGCGGCGGGGATCAGCAAGTCGCTTGTGGAGCGGGGGATTGCGTTCAACGGCATCATCTTGGTGTCGAGCGCAATGAGCTTTTTGACGCTGGACTTCTTCCACGGGTCGGACCTACCGAACGTGCTGTTCTTGCCCACCTACGCAGCGACGGCGTGGTATCACGGCGCACTGCCGCGCAAACGGCCGAACCTGCGCAGCTTCCTGAAGGAAGTGGAGGCGTTTGCGGTGGGCGAGTATTCGACGGTGCTGATGAAGGGCGACTTGGCGACGAAGCGGGAGATCGCGGGGGCGACGGAGAAATTGCACCGGTTCACGGGGCTCAGCCGAGAGTTCATAGGGCAGCGCAGGCTGAAGATCGAGATTTCGGGGTTCTGCAAAGAGTTGCTTCGCAACCGTCGACGAACGGTCGGACGGCTAGACTCACGGATCACCGGGTTCGATGCGGACCCAAGCGGGGCGAAGATCGAGCACGATCCTTCGATGAGCGCTTTAATGCCGACGTACACGATGGCGTTCAACGACTACGTATCACGGGAGTTGGGCTACCAGACCCACTTGCCCTATCACATCTTCTATGGTCTCTCGAAGCCGTGGCAGTGGGACATGCCGAAGGACGAGCCGACGGACACGAGCCATGCCTTGCGCGATGCGATGCTCCGCAATCCCCACATGAAGGTGTTCGTGGCCTCAGGCTATTACGACTTGGCGACACCGTACTTTGCGACCGAGTACACCTTGTCGCACATGGGGCTGGAGCCGGAGTTGCGGAGCAACATCGAGACCAAGGAGTATGAAGCCGGGCACATGATGTACACGCATGTGGAGTCGCTGCGGCAGCTTCAGCTGGATGTGTGTGCGTTCCTGGAACGGAGTTGAACTGAACTCCAGCTAGAGAGGAACGTCTTTGCTGAGCAATGATCGCAATACTGTTAGCAAGTTTGGTTGTTGCTCCCGCGAGCTTGGAAGTAAAGGTGGATGGCGTCGAGCGGACTGCTTTGGTGGTCGCCCCTGCTTCCACGGAAAAGCCTGCTCCCTTAGTCTTTGCCTTCCATGGCCACGGAGGGAACGCAAGGAACTCCATGAACAAGTTCAAGATTGAGGCGGCTTGGCCGGAAGCCATCGTGGTTTACCCTCAAGGGCTTCCTACCGTCACGCCGAATGACCCCAAGGGAGCGAGAAGTGGCTGGAACATGAAGCGGGCCGCCGACAACAAAGACCTGAAGTTCTTTGATGTCTTGTTGAAGGAGATCCAAGGGAAGTATAAAGTGGACCCGAAGCGCGTGTTTGCGATGGGGCACTCCAATGGCGGAGGATTCACCTACACCCTGTGGGCGACTCGGGGCAGTCTCTTTGCGGCAATGGGTCCAAGCGCGGCGGCGGGTGCCCGGCAGATTACGCCTAAGCCGGCGTTCATCGTGATGGGCGAGGCCGATGCTACTGTGGACCCTGTTCGGCAAAGGGCCTCCATCGCTACGGTGCGCAAGATCAACGGGGCCGAAGGGGAGGGTAAATCAGCTGGTCCGAACGTGACCTTGTTCAAGGGTACGTTTGAGGTCGGGACGTTTGTCCACTCGGGTGGGCACGAATATCCTGCCGAGTCCATGCGCCCCATGACCGAATTCTTCCGCCGAATGAAGCTCCCGTAAAAATTTCACTGGGTTCAGGGGGGCTGGCGGGTATCCTATGTGGCGATGGCTTCCCCCAAAATCCGCACGATTGGCATTATTGCGCACGTTGACCACGGCAAGACGACCTTGGTCGATGCGCTGTTCAAGCAGGGCGGTCTTTTCCGAGAGAACCAGCACATGGGCGAGCGAGTCATGGACTCGAATGACCTCGAGCGGGAAAAGGGGATTACGATTCTTAGCAAGGTCGCCAGCGTGCGATACAAGGATTACAAGATCAACATCGTGGACACACCGGGACACGCTGACTTCGGGGGAGAAGTCGAGCGCGTGCTGAGCATGGTCGACGGCGTATTGCTGATCGTCGACGCCAACGAGGGCCCGATGCCGCAAACACGCTTCGTGCTGAAAAAAGCGTTCGAAAATAAGAAAAAACCGATCGTGTGCATCAACAAGATTGATCGAGAAGGGGCACGCCCGATAGAGGCTTACGACAAGACCATTGATCTTTTCATTGACCTCGGCGCCGAAGAGGAAGATCTTTTCTTCCCGCACCTTTACACTAGTGGCGGCGGCGGATTTGCGCGAAAGGATCCCAACGGGACCGAAATGGACATGCGCGAGATGTTCGAGATGATCGTGAACGAGGTGCCCGCTCCCGCAGTAGAGAGCGACGGTCATTTCCTTCTGCAGGTCAACAACCTCGACTACTCCGACTACTTGGGGCGAATGTTCGGCGGGAAGATCCTGCGCGGCACGATTAAGATTGGCGATCGCATGGAGCGTCAACGTGAGGACCGGGCGAAGAAGGACGGGTTTAACGTCACCAAGCTTTGGATCTACGAGGGCATTCAGCTGAAGGAAGTGGAGAGTGCGAGCGCTGGCGAAATCGTGATGATGAGCGGCCTGGATCACTGCCATATCTCCGACACCATCAACTATCCCGACACTTCGGGTCCGTTGCCAGTGATTAAAATTGAGCCCTCGACGCTTAGTATGAATTTCTACGCCAATAACTCCCCGCTGGCCGGGAAGGACGGCGGCAAGTTCCTCACGATCCACAAGATTCGAGAGCGACTGGAGAAGGAAGAAGTCATCAGCGTCAGCATCGAAATTGATGACGACTCCGCTTCGGACGCGGTGAAGGTGAAGGCGCGCGGAGAACTCCAGCTCGCGATCCTGATCGAGACCATGCGCCGCGAGGGTTACGAGATGCAAATCAGTCGTCCTCAGGTGATTTACGTTCGGGACGAAAAAGGTTCAGTTACCGAACCGTATGAGATCGTCACTCTCGAATTTCCCGAGGAGGCGCAGGGCTTTGTGATGGAAGACATGAGCCGCCGGAAGGGTGAACTCACGGACATGCAGATTCAGGAGAACGGCACTCGCCGATTGCTCTACAGTATCCCGACGCGCGGCCTTATCGGCTTCCGTAGCAACTACCTCACCATGACCCGCGGGTTTGGGTTGATGGCTTCGCTGTTTGATGGCTATAAGGAGTACAAGGGGACAATTGAGAGTCGAACGCAGGGGGCGCTGATTGTGAAGGATGCGGGCAAGCTCACAAGGTATGCCTACGAAAAGATTCAGGAGCGCGGGATGTTCTTCTATGAAGTCGGCACCGAACTCTACGGCGGCATGATTGTCGGGGCTTGCGCCCGCGATGAGGACCTCGTGGTAAACGCGGTGGATCAGAAGGCAGCTACTAACATGCGTAGCGCTAGCGCGGATGCGACTACGGTTTTGGACGCGCACCGGGAGTTCAGCTTGGAGCAGGCTCTGAGCTGGCTGCGAGACGACGAGTTGCTCGAAGTCACGCCGAAGATGCTCCGATTCCGCAAGAAGGTGCTCGACCATAGCGAGCGGCGCGTATCGGAAAGAAAGGGCGAAGTTCTCGTTTGAGGCAACACGCTTCCGAAGCTGGCGCGTATCATATTTAAGTATGAACGCGCTCGCTTTGTTGGTCCTCCTCGCTCCCCCAGGCTCTGATATCGTGTCTTCTTCGGCTTTGGTCGACGTCGCCGGGTACCAGGCGGAGAAGCCGTTCACCGTGGCACTGCAATTGGAAATCGAGCCGGAGTGGCATGTGTATTGGCGCAACCCGGGGGACAGCGGCGTGGCGACCGAGGCGAATTGGACGCTGCCAAAGGGATGGAAGGTCAGCGGATTAAGCTATCCGACACCGACCCGATATGACCTGGGCACCGGATATGGGGAAAGCTACGGCTACTCGAACAAAGTCACTTTCCTGGCAACACTGACCCCGCCCAAAGACGCGAAAGAAGCGGCGAAATTTGTGGTGGATATATCGGTTTTGGCGTGCCTCAACGACTGCTTGCCAGCAGATCAGACGATTGAATTCACTGTGCCAGCGGGAACTGGGGAAGTGAGCGAAGCGATGGCGGCGAGTTTCGCGGGTTTTCGGAAGGTTTTGCCGTCGACGGCGAGCGTGAAAGCGAGCAAGCTGCAGTTTGACGAAGGCATTTTCACGTTGATAGTTCCGCCACACCCAGCGCTTAAGGGAGCGCGCAAATTGGAGTTTTTCCCGTCGGTCGCGGGGCAGGTGCGGATGGATCGAGAGATTACGCAGTCAAGGGCCAATGACGGAAGCTGGACGTTCTCCATGGCGGCGGGGCTGAGCATAAAGTCAGCACCGAAGGAGCTGCCGTTTTTGGTGATTCCGCTCGACCGCGAAGGGAATCGGATGAACGCGGGGGTTGAGTTTTTGACCTCAAACTAGTTCGGCAGACGCTGGAAGCGGAGTCGGCTGGCGTGCTCGCCGCCTTCTAGGATCGTGATGGTTGCCTTCTGGAAATCCTCGTCAGTGGCGCGGCGGATATTGGTGAAGATATTCGGGTTGCGGTCGACCAGCGGGAACCAGCTGCTCTGAATCTGCACCATGAGGCTGTGGCCCACCCGGAAACTGTGGAGCACGTCTGGCAGCTTAAAGGTGATTTTCGTCGGAACTCCGGGTAGGAAGGGCTCGGGTTTTTCAAAGGAATTGCGGAATTTTCCGCGGATGACGTCGCCGCGGAGAAGCTGCTGATAATTGGCCATCGCGACGCGGCGCGGGCTGACTTCGGTGGAGCGCTTGGGCCAAACGTCGATCACTTTCACCACGAAGTCGGCGTCGGTGCCGGTGGTCGTCACCCAAAGTTCCACTTCAATCGGCCCGGCGACGCGCATATTCTCCGTAAGGGGCTCGCTGACGTAGGTTGCTACATCGGCGCGGGTGGAAAAGTGAGTCTGGTCGGCGATCATGTACTCGATGGGCCGCTTGCGGCTGGTCAACCAGTTGGCCACGTAAGGCGTCGGGGCGGCGGGGTCGTTGATGTAGCTGGTGCTGCTCGCCTTTTCCGGCAAGTTATAGGAAAGCCGAAGCCCTCCGCCGAGAAACACATCCACGGGAGTCAAACCCGGTGGGGGCCAGCTTGCGTAACTTCGCCAACCGTTGGTGCCGGTCTCGAAAACGACCGCCTCGGCGGGAGCGGAGTTGGAGAACTTGCCGCGCAAATACCTTTCAAAAAACCGAAACTCAATTTCCTCGCGGAAAAAGACAGAAGTATTCTCCTCAAAATCCAAATCGCCGAACACGCGCCCGTCTCCATGCGTCCACATGCCGTGCCACCAGGGGCCCATGACGAGAAAATTGTCGATATTGGGGTTTTGGCGTTCGGCGTGGGCGTAGGTTTGGAGCGCGCCGTAAAGGTTCTCGCAATCAAACCAGCCGCCGACGTGTAAAACGGCGGCAGAAATGCCGCGCAATTGCGGAGGCATGGAGCGGGCTTTCCAATAGTCGTTGCGCGTCTCGTTCGCCATTAGCTCGTCGTTCCAATATGGAATTCGGCCTTTCAACAACTTGGCGTCGAAGTTGGGCAGCGCGCCGATATCGAGATAAAACTGATACGCGGATTTGTCATTGCGGTCGATTAGGGGAGTCGGGGTGCCGCGCGGGACGTGGTGGGCGAGGCCAAATTCGAACGTGTCCTGCAGAAAGAAGGCCCCGTTGTGGTGGACGTCGTCGCCCATGAACCAATCGCTCACCGGCGCTTGCGGAGAGATCGCGCGGAGCGCGGGATGGCCGTTCACCCCGGCGAGAGCGGCGTAAAAGCCGGGGTAACTAACGCCCCAGATGCCGACATTGCCGTTATTCGAGGGGACATTTTGAAGTAGGAAATCGATCGTGTCGTAGGAGTCGGTACTTTCGTCGATGCCCTTTTCGCCGGGCTTTAATTGCGGGCGATTATTCACAAAAACCCCCTCGCTCGCGAAACGTCCGCGCACGTCTTGATAAGCCAAGATGTATCCACGGGACACGAACGACGGACTACCGGCGAACCCGCGCCGCATAATGCCGCGCCCGACCGGGCCAGCGCCGTAGGGCGTGCGCTCCAGGAGAATCGGGTGATCGTCGGCAACATCGCGCGGGACGAAAACTTGCGTGTACAGCTTCACGCCGTCGCGCATGGGGATCCGGAACTCGAGTTTGGTGTAGCCCTCGGTCTGACCGGAGGCGAAAACGGCCAACGCCACCAGACTCAAGATCAAACACGTTCGCCGCATGAAAACATTCTACGCCCAAAGGGGATGGGGTAACGTAAGAAAATGCTTCCCGTGGTCGTCCTTCTCGCCCTTTCGCCAGTTCAGTTTGAGGGCCAGCAGACCTTCCACGCACTTGCCCGCGAGGCGAGAGAGAAGGGGATGAGCTATCTCCCGATGCGCGAGCGGATTGAGCACTTCGTGCCAAAGTTCGTCGGCAAGCCGTACGTCGGGGGCACGCTCGACCAAAATCCGAAGGGGGAAGTTTGCTTCGTTTCTCTAGAGCGGCTGGATTGCGTCACGTTTGTGGAGAGCGTTATCGGCTTGGCGCGGACGCGGTGGAACTCGCGCGCACGGGTAGACGAGAATCGGCTGATTGGTACCATCGAGCAGACGCGCTATCGCAACGGCGTCGTGAAGGGGTATCTCAGCCGACTGCATTACACCAGCGATTGGATCTTCGATAACCAAAAGCGCGGGAATGTGAAGGATATTTCCAAGCAATTTCCCGGCTCGGTGCTCATCAAAAAGACGATCAATTTCATGAGCACGAATTTCGACAAGTATCCGGCGCTCAAGGCGAACCCCGCGCTTCTCCCGGAGCTGAAAACGATCGAAGCCAATATCAGCGCGCGCGAGCGCTGGATCGTGCCGAAGGACGCCCTCCTTAAGAACGCCAAGCAGCTCAAGAGCGGCACGATGATCGCGTTCGGCGATGCGCGTTACGGGCTCGACAACTCCCATGTCGGCCTCATCCTAGTGGTGAAAGGCGTGCCGATGGTCGCCCACGCGAACAGCAAGGCCAAAATGGTCGTGCTGGAAGATTTCCAGACGATGGTGAAGTCGCGAAATGAATACGACGGCAGCGCCCAGCTCGTGCAGATTTTCGAATGATAAAAAAAACCCGTCGCCAAATGATTGGCGACGGGATCTCTTCCTAGAGGGAGAGAATGAAATTACTTCTTCTTTCGCTTGGCGACCATTGCAGCTAGGCTGAGCGCGAGCACCGACATGGTGGCAGGCTCGGGAACAGGGCTACCGGTGATGTACAGGGTCTGGCCCGAGAGAGGACCATTGCCGGCGGTGGTGAGTCGTACGTGGAAACCGTAGGTTGGGCTGCTGACGTCGAGAGCATCGAAGGTAAAAGCCTTGGATTGGTTGACGATCAGGCCGGTGTTGGGGTTGGTCTTCCAGCCCGCGATGCCGCCGCTGCCCGCGTTGTTTTCGTGCGCATTCCAAACGCCGGTGTCGGAGTGGGTTGCGCTGATGTCCTGGTTTGAAAGGAGCCAGAAGCCGAACACATCCTGGATGGAATAGTTGAAGCCGCCGAGGCTGAAGCTGGGGGCTGCCCCGACGTTCACGGTATAGGTGAGGCCGCCGTTGCTGGAATCTACGCCTAGAGCGTCGATGGTGCCAACGTTTTGGAAGGAGGAGCGGCTCTGGGCAAACGCGCCAGCCGCGCATAAGGAAACAATAGTCAACGCGAAGTATTTCATGTGAATCTCATTGGGGGAATCCCCGCAACGCTTCATTATAGTTCAAAGGTGGTGCCAATCCTTAATGAACGTGAAAAACCTGGTAATTTCTTGATGTACCCTCAACGAAGTTGCCCTACCTCTCCCTCTTCGCTTTGCGGATTTCCTCGGCGGAGTGGGCGATTTTTACCGCGGCCTCGAGACCTTCGTTCTGGGCTTGGTCTCGACCGAAGGTGACGCGGATGCCCTCGCTCGCCTCGGTGGGGGAGTAACCGGCCGCGAGGAGGACGTGGCTCGGCTCGAGGCTACCGCTGCTGCACGCCGCACCGCTGCTCGCGCTGATCCCCATCCGGTCGAGGCGGATCAGCATGGTCTCGGCGTTGATGCCGGGGATCCGGATGTGGGCGTGGCCGGGGAGGGTCGGCGTCTCGGCGGCGACACTGCGGACCCAGTCGCCGGTGAGATTCTCGAAGAAGGCTCGCTTGGCTTTGTCTTTAATGGGGGTTAGTTGGCGGACGGCTTCGCCGAAGCCAACGATCCCCGCGACATTCTCGGTGCCCGCGCGCATCTCCCGCTCCTGCCCCCCGCCCGGGAGGGTGGGGGTGAGCTTGACGCCGCCGCGAAGATAAAGCGCCCCGACCGCCTTTGGCCCATAAATCTTGTGCGCGCTCACACTGAGCATGTCAATGCCGAGTTGCTCAGCATTGAGTTCCATTGCGCCGAAGGTTTGCACGGCGTCGGTGTGGAAGAAGGCACCCTTTTTGTGGGCGATTTGGGCGAGTGCGGTGATGTCGTTGATGGTGCCGAGCTCGTTGTTGGCATGCATCACGCTAACCAGGAGAACGGTGTCGTCAAGTTGGGTTTTGAGGGCGTCGGGATGGACTTTTGCCTCGCAATCCACCTCAATCCACTTCACGGTGAACCCTAGGAGATTAAGAATGCTGGCGGTTTCGAGGACGCAGTGATGCTCGGCGCGGCCGAGGAGGACGGTGCGCCGCGGGTTGCCTGTGGCGAGGGCTTGGAGGGCGGAGCCGACGATGGCGAGGTTCGCCGCCTCGCTCCCGCCCCCGGTGAACAGCACCTCCCCGAAAAGACATCCGAGGCGGGCGGCAAGAATTTCGCGCGCCTGATCGACCGCCTGTCGCGCCCGCCGCCCTTCCTCGTGCAGCGAGCTAGGGTTGCCGAACTCCTTTTCGAGCCAGGGACGCATCGCCTCGGCGACTTCCGGCAGGATCGGAGTCGTGGCGGCGTGATCAACGTAAAGGCGTCGCATTTAGCCCAAAATCGATATGCTCATGAGCAGAAGCGTGCCGTTGTGGACGGCGTGCATCACGATGGCTGGAATGATGGAGCGGGTGTAGTACGTGAGCAGGCAGCCCATCGCGCCGATCCAGCCAAGCATGAGCCAAAGCGCCGGCCCCTGGGGATGGATCGCGGCAAATGCGAGGCTACTAAGGGCGACACTGAGGATCACGCCGTACTTTCTTCCGCGATTGGCCGCGTTCATTCCACCAAACAGCGCGCCCCGGAAAGCAACCTCTTCCCAAAGCGGAGCCGCTACCGCCCCGGCGAAGAATAGCGCGAACATCGCAAAACCCCCGCCGCCCTGCGAGATCATTTCGGTGATCGGGTGGTTGGCGTTGGAGTTCTTGATGAAGTTCTGCATAAGCAGCATGCTGACGAGGATCACTGGCAAGTTCGCGCCCCATCCTAGGATGCCGATGCCGACCTGCTTCCCGATAGAAAATTGGCTCCGATTGAGCCAACTCATGATCGTCTGGCCGCCGATGGTGATTCGGCTGATCACAAGGCCGAGCAAGATGAGGAAAACCAGCGAAGAGCCGAAGATGGTGACGGATTCCGGGAGGTTCTTGAGGCCGAGCTCGAAGGGAAGCTGCACGGTGATGAACATTCCGAAGCAGCCGACACTGAACAGCCCGAGCTTCGATGCTTGGTCGGCGTTGAGCCAATCGAAAGGGTGCCCTTGTGGC
>JAYUVF010000031.1:0-72439 GCA_043754215.1 Chthonomonas sp.
AACCAATACAAAATTCGAGGGCTGCATCCCGGTTATTGGTGCGATTGACGACGTCAAATTTAAGCGGCCCGTAGTACCGGGGGATCAGCTTCGCACAACGGTTGAACTTATGTGGCTGCGGTCTGGGATCGGGCGCATTAAGTGTGTTGCGAGGGTCGACGATGAGGTCGCGGCGGCGATGGAAATGACATTTAAATTGATTCCCAGGGAAGAACGCTAATTGGCAACCATTCACCCCAACTCCGTGGTTAGCGCGAAAGCAGATATTGCCGATGACGTGGTCATCGGCCCGTTTTGCTTTGTCGAAGATGGGGTGACGATTGGGGCGGGGTCGCGGCTGGATTCCCACGTGACGGTTAAATCGGGCACGACCATCGGCGAGCGGAACAGCATCTTTCAGGGAGCAATTCTGGGTGGTGATCCGCAGGATCGTGGGTTTAAGGGGCAAGAGAGCTTTGTCACGCTAGGGGATGACAACGTCATTCGCGAGTTTGTGACCATTCATCGAAGCCGATTTGAAGGCGGGGCGACCAAACTCGGGGACCGCAACTACTTAATGGCGTTCGTGCATTTGGGCCACGACTGCGTGCTGTACGATGACATTACGATCACCAATAATGTCGGCTGCGCAGGGCACGTGACCATCGAAGAGCGGGCAAACCTGGGTGGCATGACCGGGGTGCACCAGTGGACCCACATTGGTCGCGCCGCGATGGTAGGCGGGATGTCCCGCATCACGCGCGACGTTCCGCCGTACTGTATCGTGGTGGAAGATAATCACGTGGCCGACATCAATGCGGTGGGCCTCCGGCGACTGGGGGTAACTCAAGACGCGCGCCGGGCTTTGCACAAGGCCGTAAAACTCCTCTACAAGAGCCAACTTGGGCTCACTCACGCCATCGAAATCGTCCGACGCGATGTGGAACTCACCCCTGAAGTGGAGTACATGCTTGCGTTTGAGGAGCGTCGTTTTAACGGCAAGAATGGCCGTGGCGATCAGCCGTGAGAGTTTTCTTTTCCGCTGGAGAAGCGAGCGGCGATGCCTACGCGGCCGCCCTCATCCAAGAGTTGGGCACCGAATATGAACTTGAGGGTGTTGGCGGAGGCCATCTGCGCTCCTCCGGCGCCAAAATGATCGCCGACAGCAGCAAGTGGGGTGCGCTTGGACTGATGGAAACCCTCAAAATCGCTCCGCATGTGGTGGGAGGATTTTATGCCGCCAAGGCTAATCTTCGTCGGGGCCAGCCTGGGATTTTCGTGCCGATAGATTACGGCTACATCAATGTTCGATTGGCACGCCTCGCAAAGGAGTTGGGCTGGAAGGTGCTTTATTTCATTCCGCCGGGTAGCTGGCGACGGGATAAACAAGGAAAGGACCTTCCAGCGATCACGACAAAGATTGTAACACCGTTTCCGTGGTCGGCAGAAATCTTGAATGGTATGGGGGCGGACGCGCATTTCTTTGGACACCCCGTGCTGCAGATGATCGAGCGAGGTGGGGAAGAGCCCGTGCGAGATCCCGAAGAGATCGCGGTTCTGCCCGGAAGTCGACACCACGAAATTATCAATAATCTGCCCGCCATTGCCGCCGCAGTGCGCAGCCTCAATATTAAACGGCTCGCCTTTGCGGTGGCGAGCACGATCGAGCCTAGCCAGCTCAGGTTGCTGTGGGAAAGCAATGGAGGCGCGGGGCTTGAGGCTCGCTTTGATCGTGATCGCTATCAGGTCATGCGCGCGGCTCACGCGGGGATCGTCTGTTCCGGTACCGCGACGCTGGAAGCTGCGATGTGTGGATTGCCTCACGTGGTGGTGTATCGGGGCTCGAAGGCGATGGAATATGAGTACAGGATTCGGCGTCCTAAGTTTGAATATATTTCTTTGCCCAATCTGATTTTGCAGCAGCCCATCTTGGCGGAATTGATTCAGTGGGACGCCTCTCCGCAGCGTATTGCTCAGGAATTGGAGAAGGTATCGCGGCCGGGCCAGGACCGGCAACGGCAGCTCGACGCCTTTTCTCACTTGCGAAGCGATTTGGGGCCCACGGACTGCCTAGCGAAGACCGCCGAGCTCATCCGCTCCATGGCGTGCAAGTAAGTTCTGCTTAAGATTTACGCTCATCGTGCCGATAACTTTTTCAAGCTGGACATTAGATCCAGCATGCAAGGTTTCGGAATGAAACCTAGACACGCGACAATAAGCAACGCACTTGCTCGGGTGGGCCTTGTCCTCTCCTTCCCGCCCGGGCTTTTTTAAGCGTTCGCATTTTTTGACGCTTATCGATTAATATGAATCGGTGACGTGCGCATGAGGCCAGTAAAAATGACAGTCAAAGCTTTCACCTCGATTTCGGTTCTTGCCCTAGTTGCAAGCCAAGCAGCGGCCGGAACCATGAAGCGTATGTTCTCCGAAGACGACGTTGCTCGGACAGTTCAGTTTTGGTCTCAGCCGGGGCGGTATCAGGTAGCCCCTCCTCTAAACGTGCAACAGGAAGGTTTGTGGCAGGTTCGGCTGACGCCTGAGGGCTCCACGTGGTTGCGCAGGTACAGCAGCGCTCGTGGACTTGGCAAGACTCCGCCAAATCTCACGGTCGGCGCTCAAAGTTCGTCGCAAGTGGCTTGGGAGCAATGGTTGACAACGAAGATCGCCTTCGATCGCGCTCAGGCGGCCCTCGCGGCTCGAAAATTAAACGTGGAGCAGATTGGACGCGAGGTGCCTGGGTTGGCCGCCGTTACTGACCCGGGTCCCGTTCCCGTCGAATTGGCGAACCTAGTTGGGACTCCGCCTCCGTTTGCCGAGGCGGCTTCGCCGAAGCTGCACATGGTGATTTTTGAAGATGGTCAGCGCCACGCGTGGCATGACCACCCCGACATGCGCCCGCGCTACGAATACTATCGATTCCGCGAGGGGGTCATGGACGGCGGCACGCCGATGCGCACACTTACCGGTTTTGAAGTCAGCGAATTGTTGACTCGAGCCGGGATTGATGGGTCGGCGCGGAAGATTTTTGCCTCTGTCTCGTTGCTCGAAGGCGGCTTTGATAGCATCAACACCTACGACACTGGATTTGTAAGCGTGGGCTTCATCCAGTTCGCATGCTTGACCGCCGGAGCGGGGTCGTTGGGGCAGGTCATGCTGCGGCAGAAGCAGGATGATCCAATCTCTTTTGATCGAGATTTTAAGAAGTACGGCTTGGATGTCACTCCAGGTGGTGTGATCTGCGCGCTGGATCTCGAGACGCAACAGGAGCGCCAAGGGGCCGAGGCCGCACGGCAGATTATTCTCGACAAAAGGCTCATCGCGGTGTTTCAACGAGCGGGACGCGTCAGCGCGGCGAATCGGGTGGCGCAATTAGCAGTCGCCAAATCGGAATACTATCCGATCAACGACAGCTTGCTCATCCCGGTGGACGGACGAGTGCTGAGCGGGAAGGTCGGGCAAATTTTTCGAAGTGAGGCGGGTCTCGCCACGCTGATGGATCGCAAGGTGAACACTGGCAAACTCGACCCAATTTTGACCGTGTTACAGCGGGTTGCCCGTGAGTTCAAGTTAGAGCGATTTGAGCAGTTCGCTGATCACGAGCGGCAAATCGTCGCCCTGATGCGCTGGCGAAAGAACTATCTCGAAGATTCGACTTTAACTCAGCCGGCTCAAAAACCTGACACAAACTCTCAAAGTCAGCCTTCATTTCCTCCGAGAACTCCCCGATAACTCTAACAGGGCCCGATTGCGGGTTTTGGGGAGTTTACGGTGGGCGACAAGAGGACAATTTCTGAAACAAACCGCCATCCATTGGTTCGCCGATGGCGATGGGTCGCTGGCCTAGCCGTTATGGGCGCGGTCATCGCTGTAGGTTACACCGCTTGGGTGCCAGCCAAATTCCGGGTTCGAGCCCAGTTGCTCATGCTGCCTCAGTCTGATATCTCGGTGGCTAGTTCGATGCTGCTCAGCGGCAACAATGCCACGCCGCTTACCATTTTGCAAGGCGTTTTTGACAGCGATGCCATGACCGCCGCACTGGCTGCGCAGTTCGACATGACCGAATCTTCGGTGCGGTCCATCTGGTTTGTTCGCACCGATCCATTGGCGCAGCAGCTTGAGATTCTTGTCGATTCCACCTCGCCGCAGATGGCGCGGCAAATGGTTGACTATTCGATCCGCAAGGCGCGAGAATTTGAACTTGCCGCCAGTGAATCCGCGGCGTCTGCGCGTCAGGAGCAACTTGCCCGGAGTTTATCGCAGCAGTCTGCGGGGAATAAATCGGTCGAAGCGGAAATGATCCTGGCTCTCGAGAATGCGGACGCCGGAGCGTTTACGCTGGAGAATTCTCAGGACGTCATGGCGCAACTCATTGCCGCCAAAGCTCAGCGTGCCGCACTCGGTGATCGCCTTGCCGGAAACCTCGGGGATGCGGATTTGCCGAAAGACGGTCGGCTCGACACATTGAGACTTCGCGTTCGAAACCTGTCGAATGAACTCAAAACGGCGAAGGAAAAATTTGGCCCTCAAGCTCCGGAACTCGCAAAAATTCAGGATCAGTTAGACGTGGCGACCGAGCAGTACTCGAACGAACTGGGTCTAGCTGCCCAAGCCATCCGCGGGGGGGTGCAGTCCGAAATCGCCGAGCTTGACGCGACGATTAGCGCGCTGACGTTCCGAGTTTCTGAAGCCGAGGTGCGAGCCGAGTCGGCTCCTAGCCAGAACGCAGCGGTACTCACCACCACCCGAAAGCTGGAACAGGCGTACGCCACAACCGCCGATCTTCGACGTCGATTTGAACAGGCCCGAGTGGACGCGGAAGTGGAGCGTGTGAATTGGACCGTGGTCACTCCGGCTTTCCTGGAAGAACGCTCGATCAACAAACGATGGGCTCGAAACCCGGCGGCCGGTGCGATTTTAGGAATGCTGCTTGCGGCCTTTCTCGCCTATTCCGTACCTCACCGACCCAAGCGAGCGAAGGCTCAGCCTACCCCCGAAGGAGAAACTGAATGGCCGAACGCTGCATGATCATCGCCGAAGTCGCCCAGGCCCACGACGGGTCTTTGGGGACCGCTCATAAATACATTGATGCGGCCGTCAACGCGGGGGCCGATGCGGTGAAGTTTCAGATGCATTTTGCCGCGGAAGAGAGTACGCCTAGCGAACCTTGGCGAGTGAAATTTTCTAAGCAGGATGCTTCGCGTTACGACTACTGGAGGCGGATGGAATTCACCGAAGCGCAGTGGTTTGAACTCAAGGCGCACTGCGATGAGAAGGGCGTGGCGTTCATTTGTTCGCCGTTCAGCCTCAAGGCAGTGGAGCTGTTAAAGGAGATCGGCGTTCCTGCCTGGAAAGTGGCCAGCGGAGAAGTTTTCAGCGAGGGGATGCTCGACGCGATGGCGGAGACGGGACTTCCGATGCTGGTGAGCACCGGAATGATCGGGTGGTCGGACATCCAGGAAGTTGTTCGCCGCATTCAGGCGCGTGACCTTCCGCTCACGCTTTTCCAATGCACAAGCGCCTATCCGACCCCGGCGAGCAAGGTTGGACTGAACGTTCTTGCGCAATTTAAAACTGAGTTTGGCTGTGAAGCCGGGCTAAGCGATCACAGCGGGAGGATCTTTGCCGGCCTTGCCGCCGCTACGCTGGGGATTTCTGCGCTGGAGGTGCACATTGCCTGGCACCGTGGCAGCTTTGGCCCGGATGTTCCGGCATCGCTCACTCTTGAAGAGTTCGCTGTTTTGGTCGAAGGAGTGCGAGAAATTGAAACGATGCTCTCAAATCCAGTGGACAAAGACCTGCTTGCCGAAGAAATGAGCCCTATGAGAGCCCTGTTCTCGAAAAGTCTGGTGGTTCGGACGCCAAAAAGCGCTGGCGAAGTGATCCAGATCGGGGATTTGGTGGCTAAGAAGCCCGGAACGGGTATTGCCGCCCGAAGAATGAATGAGTTTATTGGTCGAACTGTTTCCAGACCCTTGGGAATCGATCACTTGCTAGAGGAAAAAGATGTTGCTTAAGAGAAAGGTTTGCGTTGTGCTCGTGGATCGGGCAAATTATGGACGGTTAAAGCCGGTGATGGTGGCGCTGCGTAACCACCCCGCAATCGAATTGCAAGTGGTGTGCGGGGGGACCCTCGTGCTGGAGCGATTTGGCGCGGCGGTCAACGTGCTGCGCCAGGATGGATTCGAGATCACCAGCGAGGTCTACATGGAACTGGAGGGCTCGACACCAGCCACGATGTCCAAATCAGTTGGCCTAGGCATTATCGAATTCACCAACGAGTTTCAACGGCTGAAGCCGGACGTGGTCGTGATGATCGGCGACCGCTACGAGGCATTAGGCGCGGCGATTGCTGCCGCGTACATGAACCTGACCTTGGTTCACCTTCAGGGCGGCGAAGTCAGCGGCTCGATCGACGAAAGTGCTCGCCATGCGATCTCGAAATTTGCCCATTATCACGTTCCCAGCACGGCCCGAGCAGCCGAATTTCTTCAGAAAATGGGCGAGACGGCAGAGAGCATCCTTACTGTCGGTTGCCCTAGTAGCGACATCGCGCGCGATCTGGATCTCTGTTTGAACCAGCAGGTGTTTAACCAAGGCGGTAGCGGCGCACAGATCAACTGCGAAACGCCATATATTTTGGCCCTGTTCCACCCGACGACCACCGAATTCGGGGGCGAGGGAGCCCAGATGGAAGCTCTTCTCGGAGCGTTGGGGGAATTTCAGAAGCCCACCCTTCTCCTTTGGCCCAACATTGATGCGGGGAGCGACCACATCAGTAAGGTGATCCGCCGATTCCGCGATCAAAGGTCGACGCAATCTTGGTTGCGCGCGATGACGAATTTCAGCCCGAACGACTACTTGAAGGTGCTGGCGAATGCCTCCTGTGCCGTGGGGAATTCCAGCAGCTTCGTGCGAGACGCTAGCTACTTCGGCACACCCGTGGTTCTGGTCGGGGATCGCCAGGCGGGTCGGGAGCGCGGGGACCACGTCACCCCGGTAAGACCGATCCAAGACGATATCTCTCGCGCTATTCGCTCACAGCTGGCCCATGGTCGCTATGCGCCCAGTTCGCTTTACGGCGACGGAGCAGTCTCACTGCGCGTCGCCGACGCCGTCGCGACGCTCAATCTTTACAGTCAAAAGCAGCTTGCCTATGTCCGAAACGAGGATCCCATCGCAGCATGAACACCACCGCATCAACTCGACACGAGCGCATTGAGGCGCTTCAATACAACTTCTCCGCGCAGCCCAAAGAGGGGATTCTGCCGTGCAACTTGTGCGGCTCAGACCAATGGGTCGTCTTGACCCATCGCGATCGCTATGGATTCCCGGCGAAGGCCACCTGCTGCGGCAAGTGTGGACTCACCGTTCTCAATCCCCGGATGACGCCGGGAGCCTACGGCCACTTTTACGAAGCCACTTATCGACCGCTGGTCAGCGCCTATCACGGTCGCCAGATCGACGCGAAGACGATTCAGAGTGAGCAGGTGCCTTACGCGGAGAGTTTCATCGAGTTCGCCGCTCCGTTTATCACCAATGAGCACAAGACTTTGCTGGACGTGGGCGGATCTACCGGAATTGTCGCGGTGGAGTTCATTCGCGAGTTCGGTCTGAAAACCACACTCATCGATCCTGCTCCCGCTGAGACTGCTGAAGCCCAAGCCCTCGGCATTGAAAGCGTAACCGGGTTCATCGAGGAGTGGGATGCGGGTGATCGAAAGTTTGACGTGGTCGGGCTGTTCCAAACCATCGATCATCTGCTCGATGTCAAGGCAACTCTCAAAAAGCTGCGCGAAGTGATCTCAGATCATGGGGTTTTCCTCGTGGACATCGTGGACTTTCGGGCCGCCATGCTGCGCAACAACTCGGTGGAAGAGGCAATCAAGATCGACCACGTCTATTCGCTCACTCAGGAGACTGCCGAAGCGTATTTCGCTCAGGCCGGGTTCCGTTGGGTTCGGAAGAGCTACAGCGCGGATCACCTGCATGTCGCTTACGTATGCGTTCCGGTGACACCCGATCCGACGGCACTTCCTGCCCCGATTTGGGTCGCGGAGCAATTCGCCGAAATTCGAAAGGTCCAAAACACCCGATGAAAGTCCTCGGCATCATCCCGGCTAGGGCGGGCAGTAAGGGCGTACCGGGGAAGAACCGGCGCGAATTGGGCGGAATGAGCCTGGTGGAGCGCACTTATCGGGTCGCCATGGAATCGGGGGTTCTTGATCGGATTGTGGTTAGCACGGACGACTTTCAGGTCCTGGCGATTGCTCAGAAAATCGGCATGGAAGTACCTTTTATTCGTCCGGCCGAGCTAAGCGGAGATGGCGCTTCGATGATTGATGTGGTCGGGCACACGTTGGCCGAACTTGACAAGACTGGCTATCGACCCGGAGCAGTAATGCTGTTGCAACCTACTTCGCCGTTGAGAACCGCAGACCACATTCGCCATGCGTTTGCGCTCATCGGTGGCGGGGATAGCGTTTGCTCAGTGGTGCCGCTTCCGCAGACCATGTGCCCACATTACGTGATGCGCGTAGATGAGGCTGGGCACTTGGTCAACTTTCTCGCAGAAGGGGCGCAGATCACGCGCCGCCAGGACGTCCCGCAGGCGTTTGTGAGGGACGGGACGATCTATCTGACCCGCTATTCGGTGCTCATCCAGAGGCGCACGTTCTACGGAAGCAAGTGCATTCCAATGGTGCTCGACCCCGCGGAGTCGCTCAGCATTGACACCGAAGACGACTGGAATCTTGCCAAGAGGAGGCTTACCGCCAAGGCGGCATGACCATGCAAACACAACCTCTCATCGCCATCACATTTCCCAATCATTGGTCCATCAAAAATCTGTTGCATAGCGGAGTCGTGGGCCAATTGCAGAACCATGCGAAAGTGCAGGGGTGGGCCAGCCAAGACCGAATTCCGCATTTGGAGTTGCTTCGCGTGGAACTCGGCCTTGATCCAATTGACTGGGTTGCGATGCCGGAAGCTCGCGAGTCAGCGCCTCTTCGTTGGACCCGACTCCTGCAGAAGTGCCTTTTGTACGAGTTGCACGGGCTGTCGACTGAGCGGATTTTGCAACGCAGCCAGCGCGGGAAGAGGACGCGGGCGCAACGATTCGTGAGCTGGTTGGCGCGGGGCCTTTGCTCCACTCCGCTGGCAAACCACGTCCTGGACTGGCTGGGCAAGAAGCGGTGGCGCCTGACGTCAGCCGAGCTCTTCACTTTCCCCACCATTCCGACTCTCCTTTTCGCGACCAACCCAGTGGACTTTCGGGAAGATGGCTTGGTGAAGGCGGCCAAATCAGCCGGCATCCCGATTCACACCATGATCCCGAGTTGGGATAACTTGAGTAGCAAGGGGGTACTTTTCACCGCCTTTGATCGAGTCTTCGTGTGGAATTCGGTGATGCAACGCGAGGTGCGCTCGCTGTATCCGAATTATGAGGAATCTCAAGTGATTCCAGTCGGAATCGCGCGGTTTCAAGAGTACGAAGCAGGCCCCCACCTGTCTTCGTGTGAATTCCTTGCCGAACTGGGGCTTGATCCTGAGCTCAAGACAATTCTCTTCGCCAATACGGCCACCAAGTCTTTCCCTGATCAGCCCACGGTGGCTGTCCATCTTGCTGAGGCTATTGCGTCGGGCGAGTTGCCAAACGCTCAACTCTTGGTCCGATGCCACCCCCACGATCGAGTGACCGATTACGACGGGCTCCGAGGACGACCGGGAGTGCGGGTTTGGCCCGATGTTGAGCGCGCAGCGGATGTGTTTGGAGTCGAAACGGTGCCCCCCGCGGACGACCTGCGCATGCTGTGCGACACGATGTTCGCGGCCGATGTCTGCGTGAACTCGGCAAGCACCATCGTGCTCGATGCCGCGGCATGTGATTGCCCGATTGTTTCGATCGCTTACGACGGGAATCGAGAGCTGGACTATGCCAACTCGGTGAAGAGCTTTTACGACTACACCCATCAGCGCCCTTTTCTCGCCAGTGGGGCGACGACCTTGGTCGAGTCCCGGGCCGAGATGATCCGCGCGATTCAAGCCGCGCTGGATAATCCCGATGCACAGAAATCGGAGCGACAAGACTTGCTGCAAATCGCGACGCAAGGTCAGCCAGCGACGCAGCTGGCTGAGGCGCTGCTCGCGGACTTAGGCATCCTCGAAAAGCAGAGGGAATCCGCCTGATGTTTGGGGTCGAGCCCGCCCAAGGTCGCCAAGCCGCGCTCGAACTTTCGAAGGTGGTTGGCGGTCTGGGCATCGGTTCGGCCCTGCTGGCTTTCGCGCTGGATGCTCTTGGCTTGAATATCATGCGTTTCGGCGCACTGGATGTACCTCGCAATGCGATGTGCTTTCTCGTCTTCGGCTTGTTGATCGCGCTGTTTACGCCCCGCTTTGCCCATATCCGCACCAGTCTGGTGCTGATCATTCCGATGCTGAGCCAGTTCTATCAGGTCGGCCTTGCCTGGGACTATCCGGTTGGCCCGTCCAGCGTCATTCGGATCTTGCCTTATGTGGCGGTGGCGATTGCAATGGCGGCGGGGCTGTGGCACCGGCCGGTGACTCCTACGAAGCCCGAGCAACTCGCTTGGATCGGGTGCTTGGCCATTGGCGCACTCGGACTGGCTGGTGGGATGGAGTTTGGTTCGTCAGGAGCCTTTGGATTGTTCGTTTTTGGCTTGTATCTGCCGATGACCTACTTCTACATCAAGTCGCGGATGACGGTAGAGGACAATGTGTCGGCCCAAATCGGCGCGTCGGGCTTGATCTCATTTTTGATGTTTGCCGTCGGCACCTTCGTGGTGATTCGGCTTGGCTCCGGCATGGAGATTGGTGGCGTGAGCGGTTTGCTGGGCACCCGAAATGTCAGCGATTACAACCTCATCTTCGCGTACATGCTCCTTCTATGGCCCATCGCTCTGGTAGGAGCGTCCTGGTTTGGCCCGTGGCTCTGCGGCGGGCTATCAATGCTGTTCATCGCCAGTGCGGTGATGGGTCTGTCGCGAACCGGCATCTTGATGGTGCCCCTTTTGGTCGTGGTTGGGTTGGCCACGCTCTACGCAAAGCAATCGCGCTCCATGGTTCAATCGCTGGCGGCGATGGGCTTGGTGGGCGCGATCGCCTGGACTATGGCCCCCAATCGCGATACGCTGGGCATTGTGTGGGCTCAGCGCTTTAACGTGGGCAGCGCCGCACAGATGCTTGACGTCGCCAACCGCGTGCGGCCTGGCGGAGACGATAGCGCGGCGCGTGACCAACTTCGCAATGAGGCACTCCGCCTTTGGCGACAGGAACCACTGATTGGACACGGGTACGGAGGGTTCGGGGCGTTCAGCGTACGAGGGTACAACGATGCCCACTCTGCGAGCTTCACGACCCTTGCCGAGAACGGGGTGTTGGGGCTTGCGGGTCTCTACATTTTGCTCGGATTTTTGGCTCTACGGCTGGGGCGACTCGCTACCTTCAAGGCGCCAGGACCGAAGTCGCTGTTTCTGATGAGCCTGGTGGTTTGGGTGATTGCCGTCCATACGGTCGGCGGGAATCTGGGCGTGTTTAGCGAGCACGGTTTCAATGTGAACGCGATTAATGGCGTGCTTTTGGTGATGTACTTTTGGGTTCACACGCTGTTCCGCGATCGTTCCGGCCAGGAGCTGGTTCCAGCATGACCTTCGTGCGTAGCGCGTCATTGCTGGGGGCGACTCAGATTCTGAATCTGGTCTTGACGCTGATCTCGCGAATCGTGTTGGCACGGTATCTGGGGCCGGTCTCTTTCGGTGCTTTCGGGGCTGCATCCAATGCGATGTCGGTCTCGAGCCGAGTGCTGTCTTTGGGCACAGCCAGCGGCTCGCAGTATTTCGCGAGCCGGGCGGGTCACGAGCGGGGTGCTCTGGTCGGAACGAGCCTAGTTTTGGCGGTAGCCGTCGGGATGCTTTCTCTGGGAGCGACGTTCTTGATGTTGCCGGTTCTGCAAACCCAGTTCTTCGCGACGCACCCGCAAGGGATGCAGGCAATGCTGTTTCTGGCTTGGAGTATGCCGGTGGTGGTCGTCGCGATGAACCTGGGAGTCATGTTGATCCCGTTCCGGCAGGTCCGGGCGTATAGCGCGATTCAGGTCCTCGGCGGCCTCGCATTCCTCCTGCCGTTCCTGGTGTTGGTTCAGTTTTTGCCGCCGATGCAGGCGGCGATTTGGACGCAAACAATGGTTTGGGTCACTTCACTCTTAGCTATTGGGTGGTTCTTGCGAGAAGACTACAGGGCGCTTAGATGGGATGGTGAGCTTGCGCTCGAATTGGTCCGGTTTGGTCTGAAGTCGTGGCCGAATGTGTGTCTCAGCATTGGCATCGCCTCATTCTCCACCTTGTTCGGTGCGAGGTACTTGAGCCCGGTCGAACTATCCTTGTTCGTGTTGGCGATGAACATTGTGGAGGGGCTAGTGGCACCTCATGGCGCGATGGGGCAACTGGTGTTGTCGAAAGCGGCATACGAAGAGGCCAAGTCGAATCCGAAAGTCTTGCGGTTGCTTCGAGTGTCGGTGGTGCTTTTCTTAGGAGTTGGATTGGGCCTAACCGCGGCTGGCGGATTGCTGATTCCATTGGTTTTTGGGTCTGATTTTGGGGACGCTTATCCTATTTGCATCGCGCTCTTCACGACTGGAGTGCTCCACGCATTGATGAAGGTGATGGGTAACGCGTTTGCCGGAGCCGGCCGACCGGGGCTTGCCACGGCGAGTCTGGGAGGAGAGCTCGTGGTTTTCTTTGGCGCTATTTTTTGGCTCGGTCCATATGGGATATGGGGGGTGGTGGGGGCGACGGTCTTGGCGTCGGTCGCCGGTTGGGTGATCAGCGCGGAGCAGATGCGTCGCCTGGCTGGCGCTTCGTGGGGTGAGTTGGTAGTTGCTCGGCGTGATGATTTTGTGGAGCTTAGGCGTCAGCTTTCGAAACCTGCAAAAGTTGAAGTCGCGAAGGTGGCTTAGAGTTCCTTGAGCCGTTGGACCAGGATCGTTATATTGGTTTCCGAGTTGGCGGTGTTCACTATCTTTTGGCGCAACCGCGGCTTCGCGGCCTCTCTCATCGCTTGGTCTTCTATGGCTTTAGCCAGTGCGCGCGCGAGGCCCACCACGTCGTCCTGCGCGATGAGGAAACCCGGCTCGGCCCAATCGCGGTTGGCGGGGATGTCGCTGAGCACGGGGAAGAGGCCACAACTGAGCGCCTCGAGCAGGGAGGTGGCAGTGCCGTCGGAACGGGACATCGATACGAATATATCGCTCTGCTGGACCAGGTCTAGCAACTCATCCGGCCCCACGCCCCCTAAGAACTGCACTCTTCGCCTTTGATCCGGACTCAAATTCGCCTCTGCCCATTGCTTGCTCGGGCCCAGCAACTCTCCCCCGGCCGCGAACACCATTTTCCAATCGGGCAAGCCCTCCGGCAACAGCGCGAGCGCCTTCAAGATGGCCAGGTTGTTGTAGACGGGCTTGAAACCTCGGCTGCAGATGAGCTGGACCGCTCCCGATGATTGCCCGGGCACGAATCGGTCGGTGTCCACCCCGAGTAGGAGCGATTCCACATGAGCTTTGGGCGCTAACCGCTTTGTTTGCTCCGCTAAGAAGTCGCCATTCGCCAGGACCAACTTTGCCCTTTGCAAGCTCCATGCGGTCAGCACTCGATAGGGGAATTTGACGGTTAGGATGTCACTGCCGACCGCATAGATCGCGACTTTGGGGTGACCGCTGAGCACGGCGCTAAGCGCCATTCCTCCGCCGTAAAGGCTGAGTACGACATCGGGAGGATTGGCCCGCCAACGCCGCTTTAGCCATGGGCCAAGTTTGAAATAGCGAAGCTTTCCCCTTGACATGGGAGCTACGACTCGCGTGCTCACCTTCGATTCCAGGCTGGCAATCTTCTGCTGCCAGCCGGGCGATTGGGGGTCGATGTATGACTCGGCGCCATCTGGCGAGATGTGGATGACCTCCACCTCGACTCCTTGGCGGGCGATCGCTTCGATAGCGGCATATGACCACGGCGATCCCAAGCCGGCCAAGATCGCCAGTCTCATCTACCCTCCCAGACGCGCCGGACGGAGGTTTCTAGTGGTGTCGCCGCGCGGAAGCCCAGGTTTTCCAGTTTCGTAGGATCCGCGACAAAGTAATCGAGCTTGCTCGATCCCGAGGGGCCGGCAGTTTCGGCGACTGAGAAGTTCAAACCAGAGACCCGGCGGAGCAGCTCAACGAGCGCGGACGTGGGCGTGCCAACACCGGAGCACACGTTGTAGATTCCGCGCGGGGCGTTGATGAGGTGGATGATCGCTTCGGCGACGTCCTCGACGTCAATGTAATCCCGGACTATCGATAAGCTCGAAAGCTCGATCTTGGTTGCGCCATCGCGGAGCTGCCGGACCAAGCTGCCGAGCAATAGCGAACTGGACATGGCCTCGCCGATGATGTTAGATGGTCTGAAAACGACGGCATCCACGCCTGATTCTAGTGCCAGTTTGGTCGCCTCCAGCTTTGTCTTGCCGTAATCGGAGATCGGGGAGCAAACGAAATCCTCGGAGACGGGCTTGTCGCCAACCGGTCCGTATTCCGCTGCTGTCCCAGCTAGGACGAGGCGAATCGAGCGCTCCTTTGCGAGCTCAACAAGAGTTGCAGTCCCGCCGACGTGTACGTCGTGCATTTCCGCGATTTCGCCACGCATTACGCCGATCAGATTGATGATCACGTCTGGCTTGGCGAGTTCAACGGCTGTGCGGACTTGGACAGGCTGTCGCAGGTCGAATCCGGGTGGCGGCAGGTGGAGTTCGTGCGGCGTGAGACGGCCCAAGAGCCGACTTCCCACAAACCCCGAGCCCCCGAGCAAAAGGATCCGTCGCTTGCTCACCTCCTGCTCGGCGTCCATCAGAACAAAGAGACGGAGCAGCTAGCCAAACGAGACCGCGTGAAGCGGAAGTCCGGTCCAATGGACCTTCTCATTCTTCAGCTTCATCTTTTTGCCGTTCAGGGTGGCCTCGCTCAGGTCACCATAAAAGAAGAATCGGGCTCCTTCCAGCTGGCCAAAGCCTTCGGTGAGCTGTTCGGTTTCGACCTTGAGCTTCTCACCTTTCAATGTGGCGGTTACCTTCACTGATGACTCCTTACCCTTTTGATAATCAAGACTCTCGCCGTCATCATATACATAAGTCATCTCGGCCGAGCCAGAACTGATGAAGATATGGAACTCGACCTCGCGTAAATTCTTTTCGTTGTCCTTGCGGACGCCGACCAGCGTAGGAACGATCGCGCCATCGGCGAAGTACAGCGGGGTGTCCCAGGCTGCGCATTCGACTTCGAGATTGCCTTTTTCCCACTTACCCCAGCGGGCGTCGAACCACTTCTTTTTGCCGGGCAATTTAACCTTGCGGCCCTTTCCCTCCTCCAGACAAGGTGCTTGCAAGATTGATTCGCCAACCATAAACATATCATCAGGTACGTCGCCGCCAGGGAAGTGATATTGGATTGGGCGGAGCATGGGGTCTCCGTCACTCTCCTGTTGAATGAACAGTTGGTACAGGTACGGAATTAGCTTATAGCGAAGGGCCGTGTAGTGCGTGATGATATGGAGCGCGTTCTTGGAGAAGGTCCACGGCTCTTGCCGTCGATGGCTGCCGCCACTGTGGTTCCGGAAGAATGGGAACAGGAAGCCCGACTTCATCCAGTCGATCATCAATGGCTCGCTCGTGTCGTTCATGAACCCCCCCACGTCAGGTCCGTTGAATGGGATTCCGCTTAAGCTCAGGTTCAAAGTGGTGGGAATGGTGCCTTTGAGATACCAGCGATTGCTCACGTTGTCGCCGGTCCAAAGGGCGGAAAACTGGCTGGTGCCGGTGTAGCCGGAGCGCGAAAGGAGGAAGATTCGCTCGTTGGGAGAAGCAGTCTGGAAACCCTCGCGGGTGGCCATTTGCATACCCAAAGCGTATTGGTTTCGGAAAGCACCGTGGCTCCATTTGCCGTCTTGAAACAGCATCATGTACGGGTCCACCGCGCCGGTTGAGGGGTCGTTCATGTCCACCCAAGCCCCAGCGAAGCCCTGCTTTTTGAATTCGGCGGCGTAGCCCGCCCACCATTTGCGCACGTCAGCCTTGCTGAAGTCGGGGAAGACGGTTTCGCCGGGCCAGACGAACCCAACGTAGGGCTTGCCTTCGGGCGTGAGGCAGAAGTAGTTGCCCTTCATCCCCTCTTGATACATCGGAAAGGCAGGGTCGAGCTTCACGCCAGGGTCGATGATAGGAACCACTTTGCGGTTATGTTCTTGAAGTTTTTTGATCGTGGCGGGAACACCCTTGGGGAACGCATCCTTCGCGTACGTGAATACGCGATATCCGGTCATGTAATCAATATCGAGCCAGAGGCCGTCATTGGGGATCTTGTGCTTGGCCATGTGGCGGTCAAGTTCCAGCAGGTGCTCCTCGCCCTTATATTCCCAGCGGCACTGATGGTAGCCCAGTGACCAGAGGGGGGGACGAGGGGTCACGCCGACGAGCTTCTGGAGCTTCTGCGTGAGTTCCTGCAGCGTCGGCCCAACAATGATCCAAAGACTGGGGAGGCCATCTTCGGCGCCCAGAACCACCTTTCGGTTTTGGTCCTCCGTGCCAAAGAAACTGGGGTCCGTTCCCGTATCAATCCAAGTTTCGTAAGGATTGTGCAACAAAATCCCGATGTAGGCGTCATCTTGACGGATGATCAAGTAGGGCACGCTGGCGTAGTAGGGGTCAACCGAGTGGTCCTCCCACTGCTTGTGGTGGAAATCGCCAAGCGCGTCCACGTTCCAAAACCGGCTCTTGATGTGGCTCAGTTCCATGCGGCCGAAGGTCTTTTCGCCCATTCCGTAGAACTTCATGTCCTTGCCGTAGGTGAACGTGAACACGCTTTGCTTCGCGCAGATGCCAAAGCCGAATCCCTTGGTCGTGGAGAGCAACACCTTTCCATCGCTGCCCGTCAGTGAGATTTCGAATTCTGAACCTATCTTCAGATTCCCGGTCCCCTTCAAAACTTCGCCCGGGGAATTCAGAGGGACCAGATTTCGGTCTTCAGTCCACAGCCCTTCTGCCGAAATTTGGATGTGGAAAATTTCGCCCGCATACGCTCTAATCTGCGTGTTCAGCTTCCGTTTGCCGATCGTGAGCGCGCCGGTTTTGGCGTCGAAATGATCGGGGTAGCTGAAGTTGGCGGCGTAGGGCGTCTTGTGTAAAAGCATCAACGAGGCTCCGGGAACCGTCTATTTTGCCCGAATTAGGTTCAACTCTGCATCCGGTATGCCTGTGGTTACCCTGTTTCGCCTGCTAATATTGGTTCAATGCGTCGCTTCTTCGCGGTTTGGCGAGCAATCTCTGACTTGATCTTCACTGGCATGACGGTGATATGTGGGGCGATGTGCCTTGTGGGCGCATCACAGGTGTACGAGTCCAGCGGGCCGCCGTGGTTGGTGGTTACGATGGCGTTGGCGGGAATCGTGATTCTGGTCGCGATCAGCCTTCGGCAGTGGCGACGGCGAGCGGTCCCTCCATCTGGCTGACGCACGCGGCGATCGTGAGGTCGCCCACCACGTTCACCACCGTGCGGCTCATATCGAGAATCCGGTCCACGCCGAGGCAGAGCGCGATGGCCCCCGGCGGCACACCGACGAGGCCGCAAATTGCCGCGATCATCGGCCACGCCCCGCCCGGCACACCGGCCGTCCCGACCCCCGCCAGGATGCAAAGCCCAATGACTGTGACTTGATCGGCGATTGCCAGCTGCACGCCAAACACCTGAGCCAAGAACAGAACGGTGATGCCCTCAAAAAGAGCAGTCCCGTTCTGATTGGCGGTGGCGCCCACGGTGAGCACGAACGAGTTGATTTCGCGTGGAATGCCCAATTCCTCCTCGCCTACGCGGAGCGCGGTAGGGAGCGTGGCGTTGCTGGAGCTCGTCGCAAAAGCGGTGACAATCACTTCGCGGATCTGCTTGAAGAAGGCGAGCGGGCTGCGCTTGGCGATAGCCCAAATCGCCACCGAATAGGTGACGATGAGGTGAATGGCGAGGACCGCAAGGACGAGACCGGCGTACTTGCCCAACGCGATGAAGGCGTCCATGCCGAGCGTCGCGGCGGTCGCGAAAATGAGCGCAAAGACACCGATCGGCGCAAGCTTCATCGCCATATCAATGAGCTTAAGCGACACCGCGAAAATTCCTTCCAGAAACACACGGACGGGCAGTGCCTTTTCTGCCTCAATTCCAGAAAGAGCGACTCCAAAAAGGAGCGCGAAGACCATTAACGCCAGTACACCGCCGAGTTTCGGCTTTGCCGCCTCTTCGAATGGGTTTTCAGGGATGAAATTGAGGATGGTCTCCCCGGGCCCCTTGGCTTCTTTGGCCTGCTCCACCCGCTGGGTGGCCGTTTTTTCGTCGCCGTAGAGTTTCACCAATTCAGTGCGGCGTTCGGGCGTGATACCAGCTCCGGGTTGAACGAGGTTCGTGCCAAAGATGGCGAGAGCGACCGCGATTCCGCTAAGGACGACAGTCAATCCAATGGCCCGAAACCCAATGCGGCCAAGCTTCTTGACATCCCCGATATCCGAAACACCCAACACCAGCGCGCTGAAAAGCAGCGGGATCACCACCATGAAAATGAGGCGGAGGAATATCTGGCCGAGCGGCTTCAGAATCTGGTCAACCCACCACACGAGGTCCGGGTGCTTCGCGCCGAGAGTCGCCTGGGCGATGCCGCCTGCGATGGCCCCGAGTAACAGCCCGAGGAAGATCTTCGTGTGTAGCGGCCATTTGCCCATGACGGGCATTTTGCACGACTTTGAGTGAGATGGTTTTGCCGGGCGCGACGCCGACATAATAGGAAACCCGATGGGCAACCGCAAATATTTTAGTGAGCAGGAGGTCACGCGCATCATCAAGCGCGCGGTGGAGGTGCAGCAAAACGAGCTCGCGACTAAGAGCGAGTACACGCCTGGGGTGTCACTGGAGGAACTGGAGCGGATCGCCGGCGAGATCGGGGTTAGCCCGGAG
This sequence comes from Chthonomonas sp., assembly GCA_043754215.1. Taxonomy (GTDB): domain Bacteria; phylum Armatimonadota; class Fimbriimonadia; order Fimbriimonadales; family Fimbriimonadaceae; genus JAFLBD01. The sequence goes on from JAYUVF010000031.1 coordinate 19,010, forward strand.
GCACTGGCGAGGGCGGTTGCCGAGGGCGGAGAAGGCAAACCGAAACGCTCGATGATCCGCTTCCGCGAATCTTACGAACGCGTGGTTTCTGGCGAACTCGACCCGATGGACTTCGATGTCGTGACCTCGGCGTGCAAGCCGATGGGCACGAATCAGAGCACTGGCGCGCAACAGGTTGGACGGAATCTCAAGATCAAGAGCTGGACCGGCGTCGGGGAGGCGGTCGTGGACGTCTCTTCGCGCAAGGGTCGCACTAAGATCGAGGTGACCTCTTCGCCAGTGGTACCGATCATGGCCTCCCTCTATCCGTGTACGTTCGCGGCAATCTTCGCGGGAATCGGCGTCGGGACGATCAATCCACTCGCGGGCGTCGCCACAAGCATGGCGGTGCTTGGTCTGGGAGCTTGGGGAACTCTGAAGATGCTGAGTGCCAACCATCGCCGGGCAAAGGAATTGGCGGACAAAATCGCTGCCGCGGTAGATGAGCATATTGAGGAGGCGACCCCCGCCGCACGGGTAGCACAAGCGGCGGAAGAGGCCGAGACCATAAAAATCGCGCCCCCTTCTGCTTGAGAAGGAGGCGCAATCTAATTTACGGGCGGATCAGAATTTGAAGCCGTAGTGGATGCCGATGCTGTTCGCCCGTGCGCCGTCCACGTCATCGCTGAACAGGTAGGTGGCTTCGAGGAACGTCTTCTCGGTGAGGCTTGCGCCGATCCCGACTCGACCGCCGAACACGAACTTGCCGCGGACCAGGTCAATGTTGACCATGCCTAAACCGCCCAGCAGGTAGGCATCGCGACCGGCAACCGGCGCGCCCAAGTTGAAGCGCTGGTTGTACATGATCGGCAGGAAGAAGCCCTTATCGCCGTTCAGCGAGCCGGACATGAAATCAATCGAGAAGTAGCCGGTGTTGCCCTTGATGAGCGAAATATTGGTGTTGATGTCCACGCCGAGTCCGAACATGTAGCCGGTGAAATCTCGGACGCTGTTTTCGGTCGGGTAGATGAATCCAACTCGGATGTTGACGTTGGAGGGGATGAGATCGGACTGCGCTTGAGCGGCACCAGCCAAGCCCAAAGTAGCAGCCATAACGGCAAATGTGAAGCGCTTCATGGTCGTATTTGTTTCCTAATTTGGCACCGCGAGGCACCGGGTAGGTGAAACTCTACCGCAAACGGGTGAATTTCGGCGGGAGGATAAATCCGCCCCGCTCCAAAGGCGGCATGAACGCCCCCTCCTTTAGGAAGCTAGCCAGGATTCTTCGAGCGGGTCGATTTCTTCCCAATCGCTCAGCGAAATGCAGCTCTCGCCCTCTTCGTCATCTTCGAAGCTAAATGCGCAGAGATAGCGGCTGACGTGGGCATCGCCGGGGCCTTGGGTGTAGAGGACAAATACGTTCAGTTCCTCGCCTTCAACGACCAGCGCACCTTCGCCGATGAGCGCGAAGTGGGTCACCCCGCTCTTGCTGACCTCGTCCTTCGCCACCGCGAACATTTCGTCGTCGCCTTCAGCGTTGAGGCTAAAGGTGACCTTCTCTTCGCCGTTCAGGCGACCAAGGCCAGCGAGGGAAGCGTCTTCCTCTTCGACCATTTTGCCTATCACCCATTGCAAGGACAGCTCAACGAGGTCTGCTAGTTCTTCGCTCCACTCTACCGCCACCACTTCTTCTGACATGGCGGCAGTTTATCAGAGTCTGCGGTTGTCGGGGCGGCGGTTGAGAAGGTAGAAGGTTCCCCCGCCGACCGCTACCGCAAGCAGTCCCGAGATTATTGGCGGAAATTGGAGCGGGAAGGATGCGGTCCAGGCCGCGCCGACTCCCCAAATGACCGCACTCGCGGCGGCGAAGACTAAACGGTTTTGCTCAGCACGATGTCTCATGGCTCGTAACACTACTATTCGGCGCCCGCGAGGATGTTCCCCCTGCGTCCTCGATTTCATAGCGACAGCATTGCTCAACTGATCGATTCCCCAATGCCAAAGTCCCCAGCGAGCCTGGAAAGCGTCGTTTTGCTCCTTAACATTCGGTATGGAACGACATAGACACCTTAAACCACTCACAATTTACGCGACCCAAAATCGACCGCATTGCGCTCTTGGGCAATTTCCCGCCTCGAATGTGCGGGATCGCGACGTTCAGCGCGGACCTGCTAGCGGCGATTTCGGGAGCCGATCCCGACATGAAAGTCACCACGGTCGCGATGAGCGATCGAAGCGACTACAACTATCCTGCGCAGGTGAGCTACGAGATCGCCGAGACGAATGCGGCTGCCTACGGACCTGCCGCCGACTTCATCAATCGAAAGGGTTGTGAAGTGCTGTCGGTTCAGCACGAGTACGGAATTTTTGGCGGCGACGCGGGCGAGGACCTATTGCAGCTCGTCCGACGGGCGAAGATGCCCATCGTCACTACGATGCACACCGTGTTGCGCACCCCCGACGCCGACCAGCGACGGGTTACCAGCGAACTCTTGCAACTTTCAGAACGGGTCGTGGTGATGACTCAGCGCGCCGTGAGCTACCTGGAGGAGAATTACGATATCCCCGCCCACAAGGTGGACGTTATCCCCCATGGGATTCCGAAGATTGAGCCTGAAAGCGGCAGAGCATTTCGAGCAAAGCTTGGCATCCCCGGCCCTATGATTTTGACGTTCGGGCTTCTGTCACCCGATAAAGGGATACAGTACGTGATCGAGGCGATGCCGGAGATTTTGGCGCAGTGCCCGGGTGCGACCTACGTCGTCGTTGGGGCTACTCATCCGAATGTCCGTGCGTCAAGCGGCGAATCCTACCGCCGTAGCCTCATGCAGCGTGCAATAGAACTCGGCGTGGAAGACAACGTCAGGTTCGTGGACCGTTTCGTAACGGCTGAGGAACTGATCGAATATCTGGGCGCGATGGACATCTACATCACCCCATATTTAAACGCGCAGCAAATCACCTCCGGCACCTTGGCCTACGCGGTCGGCGCGGGTAAAGCGGTGATTTCAACTCCGTACGTGTACGCAGAAGAGTTGCTTGCAGAAGGGCGGGGGGTGCTGGTTCCGTTCCGTGATTCTGCCGCGATCGCTCGGGAGATCATTGACATTGAAAGAGTCCCCGCTCGCAGAGAAGAAATGGCGAGCTGCGCGCTTGAATTTGGGCGTGAGATGCTCTGGCCCGCGGTGGGTAAGCGCTACCTGGAGTCGTTCCACCGCGCCACATCGGAGAGCCGTGAGCGCATGCGAGTCTTGGTGCAGAAGCCAACGTCGCCAGCGCAGACGCTTTCGGCATTGCCTGAGCTACGGTTCGAGCATCTCGGAAATCTAACTGATTGCACAGGCATTCTCCAACACGCCACGTACAATGTGCCCAATCGCGCCGAGGGTTACTGCGTGGACGATAATGCGCGGGCTCTGCTTTTGACCGCCTACCTAGAGTCCGCAAAGCAACTCACGTCGCCGATGGCAAGCGCGCAAGCGCGATACCTAGGCTTCCTGATGGACGCCTACAATCCGGAAAACGGGCGCTTCCGCAACTTCATGTCCTACCAGCGTAATTGGCTGGAAGACGCAGGTTCTGAGGATTCGCACGCCCGATCCCTCTGGGCGCTCGGTGCCGTAGCCTATCGGACTCGCGACCGAGGGCTGAGGCAAATTTCCAAAGATCTGTTTGAGCAGGGCATGGGGGCTGTTTACGGCATGACGAGTCCTCGGACTTGGGCCTACGCTGCCATCGGTGCCCATGAGTATCTAGCGGCTTACCCCACCGACGAGGATGTATTCGCTCTCAAAACCGAGATGGAGTCGAAGCTCATACGCCAATACGGCTACAGCCAAGAGGCTGCGGGGCGCATGGAGTGGCCTTGGTTCGAACAGAGCCTGTCTTATGCCAACGCCAGGCTTTCCCAGGCACTCATCTTATCTGAGCGTCCCGATGTCCAAAAGATCGGATTGCAGACGTTGACCTGGTTGATGAAAGTGCAAACGGGTCCAAATGGAGTTTTCGCTCCGATTGGCTCGAACGGCTTTTATGAGCGGGATGGCGAACGAAGTTGGTTCGACCAGCAACCGGTCGAGGCGGCGGGCGCTGTTTCGGCGTGCTTATCCGCACTGAAGCTGACCAGCGATCACGGCTGGCTTCTCGAGGCTCATCGCGCTTTCTCATGGTTTAGTGGAGACAATATGCTCAGCCAACCCGTCTACGACAGGACGACCGGCGGATGCCACGATGGCATTCACGAGGACCGCATAAACCGCAACCAAGGGGCGGAGTCAACCCTTTCATTCCTGTGCGCCCTTGCGGAACTCCGCAATGCCGCCGCTCCTTCCCTCGCCGTTGCCCAATCTGCAGCCACCCATGAAATCAAACGAGTTCCAAGTTCTTCTTGAACGACATCCAGCCAACCCCATCTTGACCGCTGAGGACTGGCCCTATCCGGTCCACACTGTGTTCAATCCAGGGGCGACGCTCCTTGCGGACGGGACCACCTTGCTGTTGTGCCGAGTGGAGGATCGTCGCGGCATGTCACACCTTTGCGCCGCCCGATCGGCAAACGGGATTGATGGATGGGTTATCGATAAGAAGCCCACGTTTTCTGCCGACCCGGATAACTATCCCGAAGAAATTTGGGGCATTGAGGATCCGCGCATAACGTACGTTCCCGAGACCGGGCAGTACTTGATTACTTACACGGCGTTTGGAAAGACCGGGCCTGGCGTATCCATTGCCTCGACCAAGGACTTCAAGACGTTCGAGCGTCTTGGTCTCGTGATGAACGCGGATGACAAGGACGCGGCCCTTTATCCTCGGCGTTTCAATGGCGAGTACGCGCTCATTCACCGGCCGACGAGCGAGTCGGGTTCGCACATGTGGATCTCATTCTCACCGGACCTTCGGAGCTTTGGCGGGCACATGGTTTTGCTTCCGGCCCGCCGAGGTTCGTGGTGGGACGCGAATAAAATCGGTCTGTCCCCGCCTCCCATTGAGACCGAGCAAGGTTGGCTGGTGCTTTACCACGGAGTTAGGCGGCATGCCGCCGGGTCACTCTATCGAATCGGCTTAGCCCTGTTTGATCTGGAGCATCCGGAAGTTTGTTTGCGACGCGGACACTCCTGGATATTCGGACCGGAGACGGATTACGAAACCACTGGTGACGTTCCTTATGCGGTCTTCCCGTGTGGAGTCACGGTATTGCCCGACGGCGACACGTTGCACGTCTATTACGGCGCTGCCGACACCTCGATTTGTCTCGCGGTGGGCAGCATAAAGCAGATGCTCGACTGGCTCGATCGTGAAGGCGCACCGGACGTCGAGTCCTTGGTCACCTAGTCTGAGTTACCGACTAAATCTCTCGAACGCTGCGCGCTCGAGTGATTCTCGATGGTCAGGGTGGGCGATGTTGATGAGGGCGGTGGCGCGCTGCCGGAGATTCTTGCCTTGCAGATTTGCCACCCCGTATTCGGTGACCACATAGTGAACGTGAGCGCGGGTGGTAACGACACTTGCGCCGGGCTGGAGCATGGCCACCAGCCGACTTTGGCCCTTGCGGGTGACGCTTGGGAGGGCGAAGATGGGTTTTCCGCCTTCGCTGAGCGAGGCGCCGCGTACGAAGTCCATCTGCCCGCCAACGCCGCTGTATTGCCGGCAACCAATGCTGTCCGCGCAGACTTGCCCGGTCAAATCGATCTCGATCGCGCTATTGATCGCGACCATCTTCTTCAGCTTCCGGATGGCGCTGGTATCGTTCACGTAAGTGATATCGAGAAGGTGGACGAATGGGTTGTCGTTGACGAAGTCGTAGAGTCGGCGGGAGCCGCTCACAAAGCCAGCGACGATCCGCCCGCGATGAATCTGCTTTTCCTCGCAAGTGATGACGCCCGATTCGACGAGATCAATGACGCCGTCGCTGAACATCTCGGTGTGGATGCCAAGGCGGCGGTGGCCGGTGAGTCCGGCGAGGACGGCATTCGGGATGCCGCCGATGCCCATCTGCAAACAAGCGCCGTCCTCGATGAGCCCGGCCACTTGTCGACCGATTTCACGCTCCACGTCGCTGATGGGTTGCGGCTCGTGGGAGGGAAGGGGGTCGTTGGCTTCGACCAGCGCGTTGAATTTTGAAAAGTGGATGTTGCCGTCGCCGTGGGTGCGCGGCATGTTCGGGTTCACCTGGGCGATGACGATCTTGGCGGTTTGGACGGCGGCGAGGGTGGCATCTACGCTCACGCCGAGCGAGCAGTAGCCGTGGTTGTCGGGCGGGGTAACGCTCACCAATGCGACATCGATCGGGAGAATGCCTTGGCGGAACAGCACGGGGATTTCGCTGAGAAACACCGGAATGTAATCCGCGCGACCCTGGTTGACGGCCTCCCGCACGTTTGCGCCGACGAACAAATTGTTGACGAAGAAACTGTCTTTGACCTCCGGCGCGGCATAGGTCGCCTCGCCCTCGGTGTGGAGGTGAACGATCTCGACGTCCCGCAGTTCAGGCGCGCGGTTGACCAGGGCGTGGATCAGCCGTCTCGGCGTCGCCCCCATGCCGTGCAGGAAAACCCGGTCGCCGCTTTTGATGCACCGAACTGCCTCTTCGGCGGAGAGAAACGGCAGGACATCGGGAGCAGCGGACATACCCCTATTTTGAACTAAGGGGCCCTTGTCGCGCGGCTGTGCTTACGCCTTCTTCCGCCGCCGCCGCAACAACACCCCAACCCCCGCCCCAAGCGCGAGGAGTGTGCCTGGCTCGGGCGCGACCACAATGGCGGAGTCGTACACCGTGCCGTAGAACGTTGAACTGATGTGTTGATAGGAGTTGCCGATTGGGGAATTGATGCGCGCGGTGCTCAAAATCATCCTAGTATTGACCTCCTCATAGGCAAAACCATGAATCAGATCGCCGTGGCCCGCCGCCAGCGTATCGGTGGCCACGCCCCACCCAAATCCGGTTCCGGGCGTGCCGAACGCTGTTCCGGTCACCGGATAGTAGACGCGATTGGAGAGAACCCCGAGGTTCACCGCGACATGACCATCGGCGAAAACTAACTCTAGAAGGTCCGTTGTGGTGTTGTCGCGCACGACAACCGAATTCGAGATAGCAGAGGAGCCCGCCGCGTACGAGGTCAGTGTGTATTTAAACCCGGTCGTGGTCCCCGCTTGTCGGCTAAGAACGAAGGTGTTTCCGCCCAGATCTTGAACGGCGGAGATCACGAAGTTTGTGCCAGCTGGGTTCGCAAAGGACCGAACGAGTGCGCCCGCTGTGCTGTAAATACGCGCGGCATGAGACGCACCGAACTGACCCGCGAGGAGGAGCGAGGAACTGTCCACGTACTTCGCATCGTTCACGACCGTCGTCGCTACGCCCATGTTGATAGTTGAAGTTAAAACGCCCGTGCCGTAGTTATACCGGCGGATTTGCAAGTTCGAGCCCACTCTTCCGAAGGTATCCACCGTGCCCGCTACGCTCGAATTTAGCGCCATGACGGTGTCGGACGTGCCAGTGACCAAAAAGTAACCGAGCGCCGTCCTGCTCAAGGGGTCCCAGCGCGTGATGGCGCGCGATGCGAAACCTCCCGAGGGTGTCACCGTCTGCATCACCAAGGCAAGTTCAAAAGAGGCCTGGGAAAACGAGACCGACCCGATCCCAACTAACAGTGCAACACGGCGCAACATGGCACTCATTATACGACAGCCCCCTCGTTTTGCCAACAAAGAACTCCCGAAATTCAAATTGACATTCACTCGGTAAACAAAAAATCCCCGCCTAAGAAAATAGGCGGGGAGAATTGCACGACAAGAGGTGCGGAATTAAGCTGCTTCGAGGTTGAACACTTGGCTGCTTTCGCCCAATTGGTAGATAACCGCGGTGTTGCTTGGCTCGCTGGTTTGGTTGTTTCGAATCGCGACCACGCGGAAGAAAGTCTGCGTGCCGGGGGCAAATCCGGTGATGGTCACGCGTTTGCGCGTGCCGCTCCAGATGTTCGTCCAGGTCGTGCCGTTGAGCTGCTGGATGGTGTAGGTCACCGCGCCCGTGTTGCCGTTCGATTCCCAGATGAAATTCACGCCGGTGACGCCGGTCGGCATCGCGACCAGGTTCTGCGGAATGCTCGGGCCGGTGCGCGGACCGGGCTTGGCCTTCTCCGGGATGTCCAAAAGTTCGTAAACTTCGGCGGGGATGTTGGTGGCGGACTGCCAAGTGCCGACGAAGGGCCGCATGGTGTCAATCAGGCTTGCTCGCGCCGCCTCTTTATTGATCACGGCAGCTTCGTAGGCCGCCTTGGCGGTGGCCAGCGCGTCCACCGAGTTTTGGAAATCAGTAATCCCGTCTTGGATTAATTCCAGCTCGCCGGCATCAACGCCCAAAATGACTTCATTGTCGCTGACATTCTTGCTGAGGTTAGTTCCCCAAACGTAGAGGTTCGCGTCGGAATAGTTGTACCAGCGCTTCTTGTTGAGTGTTGTTCGTTGAGGTTGTTTTCCCATCTTTTTATTCCCAAGAACGCATTGATCAACGTTCCTAGTCATAGTGTCGGAAAGGATGTCGCAACGACTTACCCTGCATCAGTGAAAACTTGCAAAAAGTAAGCCCTTCGAGGCTGAATGACGACGCAACAATTGCTGAAGAACGCGATTTTTATCCTCTTAAATGCCACGCAAGCCCAATTTCATCCGCACATTTTCCTCTTGCCGCCCTTTCTCGTCCACTTGCCGGGCGGGCAAGTCCAATTGGGCACGTTGGTGGACGGTGAGAATTGGACGCAAGCCCACTTTTATGGCGCGCAAGTCCTCTTGCGTGCCGAGAATAACCTTGAGCCCGCCTCTCACCACGCGGTGTAGGTGCCGCTACTGGGATTTCCTTTTTCGACGAAGCAATGCCGCGATGCCCGCGCCGAGCGCGATCATCGTCCCTGGCTCGGGGGCGAGGACGACGGCGATCGGACCGGCGGTGGTTACTTGCGGCGTCGCGACGAAGTTCTGGGGGGCGCCCAAACTGGTGCCAAAGTGATAAAGCATGTTCGCGCCGGTGCCGTTCTTGCCCAACATCCAGTAACCATAATGCGCGGGGGCGAGGTCGACAAAGTTGTTGGTGAAGCTGGTGAAGTAATTTCCGCTGCTGACCCCCGTGGGCGTTCCGGCGTTATTGACCGAGTATGTTGTGAAAACGGTCGTCGAGGCGGTCGCCGTGCTAGGCGATAGTCCCATGAGCGTGAGGTTATTTCCCGCCCCAAAGTCGGGCGAGATTCTGACGCTATTGGCGGAGAAACCGATTGTGGTCACCAGGCCTCCCGCGACCAAGCCGCTGGAATAGCCTTGCAGATTGCTGGTCGTGCCATTAAAGAGCACCAGCGAGCCGTTGTTGGCGAAGGCAAAATCGGTGATGGTCTGGCTCCAATTGATGACCGTCGTCGTTGCCCCGGTAAGGAGATTCACGGTGCTCAGCGTTGAGCCGTTACTTCGATACAAGACGCCATTGTGGAACTTGACACTTGTTCCGGTGATGGCAAACTCGCGCTTGATATCGCCTGTATTGTAGTCCACCACGTACAAGCGATTCACATCATTGACCGTGTAAAGCTCGTTGGCGGCCTGGTTCACCGCCATATCGCGAATGAGTCCAGTCCCCAATCCGAAATTGCCAAGATAGGTTCCGGAGCCGCCGTCATAGCGGTGGATCTTCGTGGTGACCGGCCCAGTGACGTCCCCCGTATTGTCGGCGACCAGGACAAGATCGAACGAAGCCACGGCAAACCCGGTGGCCGCCAGGCCAGCCAACAAAAATAAACAGCGCATGAGATCATTATATGACACGTTCGCAGATTTTGATGAAGACATTTTTGCGGGGGGTGGGAGGAATGTCGTGCTTGTTGCGATCGCAGAATCAGCGAGGACGCCTTTGATCTTGAGGGGACATGTTGTATATTTATTGAGATGAAGGGAATTGTTGTGCTTGGTTTGTTGGCGATTGTGGGATTCGCACAGGCGTCGTTTGAGTTGGTTTTGGTCGCGGACAATGGCACCAATACGAACGCGACGCGAAAGATTCAGCGGTTCGACGCCAACAGCGGCGTGTATCTGGGTTCGTTTGGTTCGTTCGGTTCCAACATCATTGACACCCACCTGAATCAAGCCACGAACCGCATGTTCGTCGTGGAGTCGACAGTGATGTCGGAATGGGACTACAACACGGGAGAGTTCATCGCTTCGCATGTGAACGCCGGTGGAATCACTTTGCGTGCGGTGAGACCAGATCGACAACGGCTGGCTTTTTTTGACGGCCTCCCAGATTTCGGCCTCGTCGGTTTCCCCAATGCTATCAATGGCACCTTCACTGGCCTCGTGGCGGGGGCGCAATACCGCTCTGGGATTTGGACGACGAACACGGAGATCATCGCATGGGACGCCGCGACCAAGGTATTCCGCCGCGTCGCTGTAAACGCAGCGGGCACCTCAGCCACCGCCACTGCCGCTTCCGGTATTTATTTCTCTGCTTCGTTTGGTCAAATGGCGCGGAACGCTGGCACTACTGACCTGATCATGGCTGCCGGAACCGATATTAAAGTCATAGACAGCGTGTCCCTCACCGGCTTCTCGTTCGCGGCCCCGGTGGGAATAACCAATGCGGTTGCCTCGGGTCACGAAGGCTACTTCTTGGCAAGCACGGGGGGCATTCCCGCCGCTGCCGTGGTGACTCGATACGACCGGTTCAACAACTTCCGGGGACAGTTCGGCAACGGAATTTTGACCAGCCCCACTTCCATGCAGACCGTCCTCGCCCCCGAGCCTGGCACGATGATCGCGTTAGGCGCCGGAGTTGTGGCGTTGTTGCGACGGCGGAAGAAGAGCTAGCCGTTTTACCTGCGCGAGAGCCGTGGGGCGAGGGGGCATCGCGGCGTATGGGACTACGTGAAAACTCCCTTACGTATCGGCGTGGTCGGCTTCGGCGGCTTTGCCCGGTATGCGATTCAAAATTTCATTCAAGTTGACGGTGTCGAACTGAAGTCCTACGGCGGCACGCACAATGAAGCGGCCATCGCGGTGGGACAGCGATTCGGCCTTGGCGACCCGTTGGAGCCGGAGCAAGTCTGGAATCATCCTGATGTGGACTTGGTCTACATCGCGACGCCTCCATTTCTGCACTTTGAGCAGTCGAAAGCGGCGTTGCTGGCGGGCAAACACGTCATTTGCGAAAAGCCGCTGGCGATGCGCGAGAGCGAAGCGCGCGAATTGGCCGATTTGGGCAAGAAGATGGACCGACTGATCATCGCCAACATGATGCAGCGGTACAACCCCCTGCTCGCGCAGGTTGAGGCCGTGATTCAGCGAAAGCTGCTCGGCGAACCGCTTTATGCCCGGCTGGAAAACATGGCGAGCGACGAAGCGCTCGGCCCCGACCATTGGTTCTGGGATCCGGCGAAGAGCGGTGGCATTTTCATCGAACACGGCGTGCACTTCTTTGATATGTTTGCGATGTTGTTTGGACCTGGAACGATCACCTCCGCCCAGCGGCGGCTCCGTCCAGGAACCGGCGAAGAAGAGCAGGTGAGCTGCATGGGGGTCTTTGGCGAGACCGAGGCGTTCATGTTGCACAGCTTCACGAATCCAAGCCGCATGGACCGGCAGGAGTTTCGGTTCGTTTTCGAGCGCGGGGAGATCGTAATGGAAGAATGGGTGCCGACGCGGGCGCGGATTGTTGCCTTGGCTGATCCGGCGATGGCTCGTGAATTGACGCAGATTTTCCCGCACGCTTCGGTAGATGCTTCTTTGCTTTTTGGCGGCCCGGAGCAGTCCGTACACGCTCGAGGCAAGGACTTTTTGGCGGAGCAGCTTGTTACGATCACAGTAGGCGCGGGGGTGGCGAAGTACGACGTTTATGGGAAGCTTCTGCGCAGTCTCCTTGCCGATCAGATGGGCTGGATTGCGGACCACGGGAATCGGCGTCGGTTGACGGACGAGGATGGTGTGCAGTCGGTGGCGCTGGCGGAGCGGGCGACGGAGTTGGCTCGGGGGGTGTAGGGCGGGAGGGGCTTGGAGGCGTACCGACCGATAGGTCGGGCCTGGAATGGGGGGAACTCTCCTAGGGCGTTGCCCTAGGCTGGGATCTCGTCGGGCCTTTGGCCCTTTCGGAGGACTATCGCGCCTGCTCGATCACTCTTAGCAGCGAATCGGAAACCAGCCAACAGATGCACAGCACGGCGAGCAGCGTCAAGATTCGACGTGACCAACTGCGGAAAGAGCCCGCCGAGTAGTAAGAGATGACGAAGGGTGATACCAGCGCAACAGCGACTGCAACGCCCACGTCGAACGAAACAAGCAGCACGGAGGCGATCGGGTACCAGATGATGCAACTCACTGCCCAAGTGAGCTGACGCCAACGGATGTCGGGTTGATCGTCCGGTAATTTTCGCGGATAGGGTGAATCTATGCGCTCGGGTGCGTCATGTCCATCGGGATGACCCATTGGTTGAACTCCTCTTCGGTGAGATAGCCGAGCTTGAGGGCGGCTTCTTTTAGGTTAAGGCCCTCCTTGTGCGCCTTCTTGGCGATGGCGGCGGCCTTGTCGTAGCCGATGTGGCGGTTGAGGGCGGTGACTTGCATGAGATTTTTATCCAGATTTTCTTGGATTTTCTCTCGATTTGGTTCGATGCCGACCGCGCACTGGTCGTTGAACGAGTTCATCGCGTCGGAGAGGAGGGCGATGGATTCGAGGACGTTGTGGACCATCACCGGCTTGTAGACGTTGAGCTGGAAGTTGCCCTGGCTGGCGGCGAAGGCTACGGCGGCGTCATTGCCGTAAACCTGCACGCAGACCATCGTCAGCGCTTCGCACTGGGTGGGGTTAACCTTGCCGGGCATGATGCTTGAGCCCGGTTCGTTTTCGGGGATGGTGATTTCGCCGATGCCATTGCGCGGTCCGGAGGCGAGCCAGCGGACATCGTTGGCCATCTTCATTAGAGCGCCGGCGAGGGTGCGGAGGGCGGCGGAAGTTTGGGCGAGGGCGTCGTGGGCCGAGAGGGCAGCGAATTTATTGTGCGCACTGATGAAGTGGTGGGTAGTTTCTTTAGCCATGGCCGCGGCGGCCTTGTCGCCGAGCTGCGGGTGGGCGTTGAGCCCGGTTCCGACGGCTGTGCCCCCGATCGCAAGCTCGAAGAGCCCCTGTTTGGCGTGCAACACTTCCGCCAGCGCGTAATCGAGCTGGGCGATCCAGGCTCCCACTTCCTGACCAAGCGTAATCGGCGTCGCGTCTTGAAGGTGCGTGCGCCCGACTTTGACGATACTGTCGAAATCCTTTGCCTTGTGAGCGAGAGTTGTGCGAAGTTTGGTGACCGCGCCCACGAGCTTTTCTTCGATGTCGAGTACGACGGCGATGTGCATCGCCGTCGGGAACGTGTCGTTACTGCTCTGACCCCGGTTGACGTGGTCGTTCGGGTGGACGGGTGACTTGCTGCCCATCACTCCGCCCGCCAGTTCGATGGCGCGGTTGCTGATAACCTCGTTGGCGTTCATGTTGCTTTGGGTGCCGCTGCCGGTTTGCCAGACGACGAGGGGGAAGTGGGCGTCGAGCTTGCCTTCGATGACTTCATCGGCAGCGCGGACGATGAGGTCGGCGATGTCGGCAGGGAGTTCGCCCAGCTCCTTATTGGCGAGGGCGCAGGACTTTTTGAGGATGCCGAGGGCGCGGATCATGGTGCGGCCCCAGATGAACCGGTCGCGGCCGATGGGGAAGTTTTGGATGCTACGCTGGGTCTGCGCGCCCCAGTACTTGTCGGATTCGACCTGGATCTCGCCCATGGAATCGGTTTCGGTTCGTGTGCTCACGGGTTGAGTTTACTGCGCGGAATGGGTTACGGGGGACGGGTAATGGGTGATGGGAAGTTCGGACTTCGTAGAGGAGATGGGGCGCGTGCGCTGCATCGCCGGAACTCTTTGTTCGTCCAAACCTGTAGAGGTCAAAAGAGAAGATGGTTATGAGCACGAAAAAGTCTTTGAATCTGTTTGTAGCGCTGGCATTGGTGGCCGCGGCAAACGCCCAAGAAACCAAAATCACCGCCGAATATAAGGCGATGACGGTGGACCAAGTGGTCGGCAAGTTGGCGGAGATATCCGGCCAGCGGCTGGGGGCAAGTGGCACGGTTAAATCTGAGATCGTGTATCTCAACGTTAAGGATCAGTCTGTCGAGGCGATCAAGACGCGCCTCGCCGATATCCTCGGTGCGGAGTGGCGACAGGAAGGTACGGATTACTACCTAGCCCGAACCGCGATTGCCGAGCAGAAGCAACGCAATGCTGAGATTGCGGCGCGTGCGGACCGGCTACGTCTTGAACTAGCCAAGACCATCGAAGCCAATGCGAAGCTGGCGGCGTTTGACGCCGCGGAAGCCCAACGCCTTACTGCCCAATTCCAAAGCGCGATTGAAGCGATGCGCACCGGTGGCGGCCAAAACTGGCGCCGGATGGTCGAGCTTTCCAACCAACTTCCCGCGGGTCGCGCGATCGTTTCGGTGGTCGCCCAGATGAACATGATGGACCTTGCTTCCATCCCAGCGGGTGCTCGCCGTGTGTTCGCAGTCAGCCCGACTCGAATGCAGGGCCAGCTCCCGAATGCCACCATGCGCCTCGTCTCTCGAATGGTTCAGGACCAGCTTCTCATGGAGCAAACCGCCAACGAGGCTTTTGGCGAAATGGCGGGCATGATGTTGAACGGCGGTCGCCAGGGGCCAGCTCCTGCGGGGGACGTTACGAACGTTCTCCTGGTAGTCACGCGATTTGGAGGTGGAGACACCCTCAGCCTCACCCTCGTCCCGTCGAACCAAGCGGGCCTCGCCCTGACCAGTGGGAACATGACCCTCGGGATCCCCGCTGAAACCACTCCCGAAACTCGCACCAAGCTGCTCGGAGAAGGAAAGCCTGTCACGTTAACCCCCGAAAGTAAGGAGATGCTTGCCGCACTCCGAAATGGCCCTCGGGGTGGACAGGTTTTCGTGGGTGGTGGTGGCGGCGGTCGTGGCAGCATGACTGTTGCAACCGCACTCGAAATCTCCGGCGCAACCGCCCCGCCCTCGCCGGCCAATGCGAAACTTACCGACAGCCTTCGGTCCAAGATGATGCGCCCCGAGCAGTTCGATCCCCTCATGTTCTTCGTGGCGGATGCCTTCGGTAGCCTGTCAAAGCAACATGAGCGCAACATCATCGCGCTCTTGCCCGATAACGCTTTCGCCGCTTTGGCAACCCCCCTCAGCCAAGCCGATCCTAAGACGGATGCGGTGGTGACGGCTCTTCAGAATTCGGACATGCTCTTCGCCGACGCGGATGGCTGGCTGACGGTAAGCCCGAAGTCTCCGACGGCGGCTCGAGAGCGCGTCGACCGCGTGGCCTATAGTCGCCTCCTCGCCGCTCTGCAGAAGTCTCCGGTTCTGACGCTCGATGAGATGGCGTCTTACTTCGCGACGGCTCCCAACACCAGCGGCTTTGGGTTCATGGGCTTCGAGACGGGCTACGCGACAGCGCTAAACAGCGGCACCAGTTTCCAGCAGATGATGCAGACCTTCGGTCGCGACCGCGATGCGCTTCGCTTCTACGGGCGATTGTCTACATCTCAGCGGATGGCGCTCAAGAACGGGCAGAGCTTGCAGCTTGCTGGCCTGTCGGCTCCTCAGAAGGAGGCGGTCGAACGGTTGGTGTTCTGGAGCTTCGATGGTCCGCAGCGACAGCAGCCTCTCCAGCAGCAGCCGCAGGGCGGGCGGCAAGAGAGAACGCAGATGATCGTCCGGGGCGGCCCGGGCGGCGGCATGATGATGGGCTCGCAAGACCCTCAAAATGAGCGCACGACGATTCTGTCTAACGGCATGCCGAGCACCGGCACGATCTCGATGGCCTCGCAGCAAGAGCAGGTCATCATGGCTCGCCAGGCGGATGGCAAGCCGACCCTGCTCTCGATCTTTGCGCTCGCCGCAAATCGCGCGGCTCTGGCTGGCGCGGGAGGCAATATGCCAGGCGGTTTCCGGATGGAAGGCACCCAGTACGACGGCTACCAAGTGGCGGGGCAAACGAACTACAATCTGAGCTTCACCCTGATGCCAGGGTACGTGCTTTCGCGAAGCCTGGAAGATCCGAATGTTGACCCGAACGGGAAGTACGTGGCGTACGATCAGCTCCCCGTCCCCATTCGAAATGCAGTGACCCAAGCGATGCAGCGCATGCAGCAGGGCGGTGGCATGTTTGGCGGAGGTCCTGGCGGTGGAGGTCCGGGCGGCGGTCGCCAGCCGAGACCCTGATCCGCGAGCGTAGTGTAAGCTAGCGCGATGCTGGTGTCTATGTTAGGAGTTGCGCTGAGTGCCCAGTCACTTGGCGCAACTCCGAATCGTTTTGACCTGACCTCCACGTTGCCGGGCATCCCGGCGGTGCGCATGGACAAGATCGCGTCGGGTGTCGGGATCGCCCAGCAAACCGCTCGCGCCAAAGGGCTGCAAGCGCGTATTTTGTGGGTGGACGCGACGGCCAACATTGACACCTACAACACCCCGGGGAAGATCGAAGCGTTGGTCCAGCGTGCCTATGACGCGGGCTTCAATACCATCTCTTTTGACGTGAAGCCGATCATCGGATATACGATGTATCCCAGCAAGCTCACCCCCCAGCTCACGGCTTGGCGCGGCAAGACGCTGCCCGAAGGCTTTGACCCAATTCCGCTTTTCGTGTCGGCTTGTCACCGGCGCGGCATGAAGCTGTTTGTTTGCCTCAACGCCTTCAGCGAAGGGCACCGGATGGCGCGCGAGCAGAAGAACAACGAGTTCGCCGACGGACTTCCGGGACCGGGTTATGATCTGCCGGATCAGCAGAGTGTTCAAGTGCGGTTCAGCCCCGCGCTTAAGATTGGCGAACAGGTACTGAGTTTGAGCCCGACCCTCAACACGCTAAGTGCGGGTGCGGGGCTTTTTGATCGGACCCCTCCGGCCGATACGGCGGCGTTCCTGTGGACTCAGGGTCGCCTTCAGCGCTACTCGGGTGGGCCGGTCCAGGCTCCAGACAAGTTGCTGGTGTTCGGCAAAGCCCCGACCAATGCGGAAGCTTGGATCGGGCAGAGCGCGCGGGTAGTGACGGAGACCAAGTTTGTGCGCAGCGCGGAGGACCAAAACCAGATTCCGCTGATGATGAACCCGTTCCACCCGGAGGTCAAGCGGCGTTCGTTTGAGTTTGCCCAAGAGATCGCCCAGAAGTACGATGTGGATGGGCTTCTTTATGACGACCGACTTCGCTTCACCGGCATGGACGGTGACTTCAGTCCGCTGACGCAGGAGCTTTTTGCCAAAGAGATCGGTCAGCCGGTGCGCTTCCCCGAGGATATCTTCACGACCACCTACAATGCGGACCTTACGCGAGGCATCAAGCCCGGCAAGTTTTGGGATGCATGGTGGGCGTTTCGGGCGCGGGAAATGGCTCGGTGGGTAGACCAAGTAACCACCAGGATTCGCGCGATCAACGATGATCTGTTGTTCGGAATTTACGCGGGGTCATGGTACGGCGAGTACGACAATTACGGGGCAAATTATGCCGCGAGTGATATGAACGCGGGTTTCCCGTTTCTGACGCGGGCGTTCCGCCAAACGGGATTTGCGGACAAACTGGACCTCTTCATCGCCGGCTGCTACTACCGCGTGCCGACGATTTTTGACGCGATGACCACCGGTCAGCCGGAGGGGCGCACGGTTGAGGCTGCCTCAATCATGGCGAACCGCGTGATCAACGATGAGGCTTGGACCGTCGCGGGCATTGCCCTTGACGTGTTCGCGAAGAATCCAGGCGAGATGCCCGCCGCGCTTCAGGCGGCGGTTTCGGCCAGCCAAGGGGTGATGGTGTTCGACCATAGCCACAACTTCGCCGCGTATCAGGATACGTTCGCGAAGGCGTTCGCTCGGCGGATGCCTGCGCCGTACGAATCCAAAGCCACCTTACAGGGAGTGCGGAAACTTAAGCGCACTCGAAAGGCTCTGGGTTCCCAAAGTCCCCCGGTTTTCATCTATCCGGGTGCGCCGGGCGCGGGTCACTAGCGGGTCACTTCTCGTCCTGCTTGCCGGACATGATTTGGATCGTGGTCACCTTGTCGCCCTGCTTGCGCATGACGCTGATCGCGGTTTTGGTTTGCGCATCTTCGATGGTGAATATGCTGGCGGCGTTGCCGCCAAAGGCGATCTCACGCGGCTTGACCTGCGAGTACTTGTCCTTGTAAAACTGAGCGACCTTGGATTGCTCGTCCGGCGACGTGTATTTGACGGTGCTCATCCCCGCCCCGCCCGCACTGCCGACCATCGTTCCGTTCGGGTCTTTGGTAGCGCCGGGATAGATGTCCACTCCGAGGTCTTGCTTGACGCTGGAGCAACCCAGCAAACAAGCCGCAAAAAATAGAGATGTAGCGAGAATTT
Organism: Chthonomonas sp.; assembly: GCA_043754215.1. Classification (GTDB taxonomy): domain Bacteria; phylum Armatimonadota; class Fimbriimonadia; order Fimbriimonadales; family Fimbriimonadaceae; genus JAFLBD01. Next base: position 37,399 of record JAYUVF010000031.1, read on the forward strand.
TCATGGTCGTTTCTTATCCGTGACGGAGATCGCGATGAGCGTTTCCTTTTCCGATTCCTTTCGCGTCAGCGAGATCAGGCCTTCGCGCTTCTCTTTCTTGATGCCGAAAAAGGCGGTCTCATCGCCCCCCGAGCTGAACAGGGTCGGCTTGATGTCGCTCAGTTGAGCCTTATAAAACTCCAGTACTGTGTCGAAGGGATCGGCGGTTTTGTAGGTGAACGCCATGGTCTTGCCGGTAGCGGTCGACATCACCATGCTGGTGTCCTCCATCCGAGTCGCGCCGGGGTACTTCGGCAAATCCAGTTCGGCATCCGAGGCGGCCTTGCCCATCGCGGTCGTGTTGCCCTTGCCGTCCTTTACCGTGGATCCAGATTCATCCCCGCTGATTTCGGTCTTGTTACCTTGAGCGTCCGTGGTCTCAACTTTCACGGTTGAACCATCGCCGTTCGACTCGGTGCGGACGACCGTCCCGTCCGCAGTAACGACCTGCTTGGTGTTCGATTGGCAACCGACCAGCGCCAGAACCAAAAGGCTCGCAGACAACAAATATCGCGTCTTCATGACGCCATTGTAACGACTTTCAAGCGCGAACGGCCGCCATTCCGACCGTTTTTCGGGCTTTGGCGAACGCTTGGTCCAAATCGTCGATCAGGTCTTGCGGATCTTCGACGCCCACGCTGAGCCGGAGCAAGTTCGGATGCACGCCTCGGTCCACTCGTTGGTCTTCCGTGAGGCAACCGTGCGACATCAGTGTAGGGTAGCCAATGAGGGACTCGACGCCGCCCAAGGATTCGGCCAGCAAGAAGATTTTGGTGTTCACTCCAACCGCCTTGGCAAATTCGGTGTTGCCGATCTCGAAAGAAAGCATGCCGCTGAAACCGTCCATCTGCGACTTCGCGATCTCGTGGTACGGATTGTCTTCGAGGCCGGGATAGTAGACCGACCGAACGTCGGGCTGAGTTTGGAGCCACTTGGCAATGATGAGCGCGGAGCTGCTGTGCCGTTCCATGCGCAAGGCGAGCGTCTTGAGCCCGCGAACCGTGAGCCAACTGTCAAACGGGCTACTTGCCGCGCCGGTGTTCTTGACCCACTCGGCGAATGCTTCACCGTAAGCGGCGTTCGCGGTGACCACGGCTCCGCCAATCACGTCGGAGTGTCCGCCGATGTATTTGGTCGTGCTGTGGATGACGATATCCACCCCGAGGTCGAGCGGGCGCTGAAGCGCGGGGGAGGCGAAGGTGTTGTCGAAGATCGTGATGAGCCCGTGCTTCCGGGCTTCGGCCACGACTGCTCGGATGTCGCAGACCTTGAGCAAGGGATTGGTCGGGCTTTCAAAAATCAGGATCTTGGAGTTGGGTTGGACCGCGTTGGCGATGGTCTCGGGTTGACACGAATCGAACACGCTACAACTCACGCCCTGCCGAGGCAAGATGCTCTCGATATAGCGGTGGGTGCCGCCGTAGATATCGCTCGCAACTAGGACGTGATCACCCGCTTCTAATAAACTTAACGAAGCAACTACCGCCGCCATGCCACTGCTGAAGCATGTGCAGTGGGTGCCATTTTCCATGCTCGCCAGCACCTGCTCCAAAACCAAGCGATTTGGGTTGTTGACCCGGGAGTACGCCATGGAGGGTTCTTCCTCGATCTGATCCCACGCGAAGGTGGAAGTTTGATACAGAGGGTAGGTCACCGAGCGGTGCTCGCTTTCCGGATTTTGGGCGACCCGAATGGCTTTGGTTGCGAAGCGCATACCCTATTGTACGGCACATCACGGTCGATAAACAAGGCCTGACAAAATAATGTTTTGAATCAACGCTACAATTTGATAGTGTGACGAATAATCATTTGTATAGTGACAAAGGGCAAAATAAAATAAGAAGAAATTCTTGAATCCTGGAGCCGGTATCCTTACCCCCAATGTTTCGCCGAAAGCCTGCCGCACCCATGCTGCCGCCAGAATGGATGATTGTCGGCCTCGGGAATCCGGGGGCGGAGTATTCCGGGACGCGCCACAACATCGGATTTGATATTGTCGAGGCGCTCGCCGACCGCCATCGCATCAAGCTCAAGGAGCGGAAGCACCGGGCGGTTTTTGGCATCGGTCCCGTGGGGGATGCCACTGCGATTTTGGTCAAGCCGATGACCTTCATGAATTTGAGCGGGCAGGCGGTGATCGTGCTCGCCAAAACTTACAACATTATTCCCGGCCGGATCGTGGTGATTTCCGACGATCTCGATCTCGACGTGGGCCGAATCAGGATCCGGCCGAAAGGCGGGGCCGGGGGCCACAACGGACACAAGTCCATCATTCAGAGCCTAGCCACCGAGGAGTATCCGAGGCTGAAGATTGGCATCGGCAAGGGCGAGGATGAGACGATCGACCACGTCCTCAGCAAGTTTCATCCCGACGAACGACCGGACATTGAGAAGACCCGGCGCAAGGCCTGCGATGCGATCGAATCCATCATTGCGAATGGAGTTTTGGCGGCGATGAACGAATTCAACGCAGGGTGAGAGCCGGGGTGGTGCGCTCAACGAAAGTGTGCTGAACACTCAGCACGTGGATCGGGCCGGTGACCTTTTCCCACACCGACTGCGCGCGCCCCATGAAGGCGTTGTAAACGCGCGAGCCATCGCGCGTTTGATTCCACCTGGGCTCCCCGACTCCGGTGCGAAGCATGACAAATGCGCCCGGGACAAGGTGCACCTCGTCAGCGAAGAGGTGCCAGAGGGTTTGGGCAATGGATTGATCGCAGGTGATGTCCGGCACAACCGCATGCCCCCGCAAAACTTGGCGCATGTTGCCCTGGTTCTGCAGCAAAATGAACTCGCGGTTTGGGTCTGAGTTGCGTTCTATTCCGACGATTCTGATCACGATTGTCGCCTCCTGTATCCGGAAAGGACGTGGCGCTCCAGAAGAATGATCTAAGATTTCAGCCGATTTTCGACGTTTGCTAGTGCGAGGTCGAGGACCGCGAGCGCACTACGGAAGGTGGAACCGCTCACGTCTTTCAGCATGATCTCTTCCAAGTTGTCGAGAAGTTTTCGGACGTCCTTGAGCTTAGACGAGGAGGATTTGGTCAGCTTCAGGATCTTGACGCGCCGATCTTCGGAGGAAACGACTTGCTCCAGCAGACCTTTTTTGATGTGCAGATGGACGGTCTCAGAGAGGGTCGCGGGGGAGACGCCTAGCCGCCGGGCAATCTCGATTTGTGAGGCTTCGCCGCCGGAAGAGTGGACCACGGCCAGAAGTTGAAATGTGCTCAGGCTGATGCCCAGTTTTTTGAGTCTCGGCTCCAGATAGGCGGACTGCAGTTCGTACAGCGCAGCAATCCTCGGGATGAGCATGGTTTCAGCCATGCCGTGAGGTTACCAAAAAGTTAGGTGAGCATATTAATCAGGTGTGACTCGTTCTCCTCGGAGAACTGCACGAGTTTGGCCGCGATCTCCCGCTCAACTTTTGCCATGCGAAGCTGTTGCGCAAGTTGCGGTGAAGTCGCGCCGTAGCCGGTGGCTAGTCCGGGCAGGACCGCATTGACCCTGGCATCCGCCGAGCGAATCAGACCTATGGCATACGACAATGACGTCGAGAGCGAAGAAACATACATCGGGTGAACTCCTGGAAAAACAATCCCATTCCAAGGAGTTGTTTCCCTTAACATTGCAGGTTAATGCCCGGAAACCTTACTGGTTCTCGTTGGCGATGCCATGGTTCACATGACCAGCCGCCACATCGTGACGAAGCGCAGACTCGATGTGGGGTCGCTGGTCATCGAAAAAGAAGTCGGGCTTAAAGGCGGCGAGAATCTCGCCTTTCTCGACCCCGCCCAAGAAAAACGCTTCGTCCACGCGGACCTTCCAATCCATCAAGGTCCGAATGGCTCTGTCATGAGCGGGGGCATTTCTCGCCGTAACCAGCGCGGTGCGGATTTTGATTGCATCGTCGGCTGGGTCACTTTGTAGCGCGTGAAGCGCCTTCAAGAACGGGGCGAAGGGGCCGGGTTCGAGAGGCTCCGCTCGGTTGGTTCGTTCGTGCTCATGGAATCGCTCCAGTCCCGAAGCCTGGAAAACCCGCTCGGCGGAATCCCCGAACAGGACGGCGTCGCCGTCGAATGCGATGCGGATTTCGTCCGGGTGCTCTTGGGCCTGCGTTGCGCTTGTCGCATAGATGGTGGCGGCAGGAACCTTTTCTTCGAGGGCGCGGCGCACGTCTCCCTGCTCGGCGCTCAAGAAAAGCGTGGCCCGGAAGGGCTTCAGGTAGGGCCAAGGCGAGTGCCCTTGGGTGAAGGCCCCACGCGAGATGTTGAGGCCATGGGCTTCGGCGCTGCGGAATACCCGCAAGCCGCTGACCGGGTCGTTTCGCGAGAGAACGACTACCTCTACCCGCTGTTTGGGGCCCTCGTTTAGGCGCAGGAGTTTCTTGACCAGTTGAAACGCCACTCCTGGCACGGCGGGTTCATCGAGGCGGTCGAGTTGAAACTGCCGATACGCCTCTTCTCCGAGTTCGGCGAACACCCCGTGCCCTTCCTCGAAATTGAACAAGGCTCGGGAGGAGATCGCCACCACCAATTTGTCGTCAAGAGAAAACGCCATGACCTGCCGTATGATACGTCCATGAGGATCGCTGGCGTGGACGGTGCGCGGATCGCCAAGGTGAGTGGGTGGCTGGTCGCCGTGGGCGAAGGACCGTTGCCGACGCGGTTGCAGTTCGTAAGTGCGGCGGAGGAGATTGTTGGGTTAGCGGATCTGGTCGCGATTGACGTTCCGATCGGTTTGCCCGCGGAGGGGAAGCGGCAGTGTGACTTGTTGGCGCGGGCTCGGATGGCGGGGCGGGGTTCGGTGGTTTTCCCGGTGCCGCCCAGGAGCGTGGTGAACCAGCCAACGGTGGCGGCGGTGTACGATCAGGCGCGCGCGCTGGGCGGGCCGCTGCCCACGCCGTTCTTCATGGGTATCAGGCCCCGGATTCTTGAGGTTGATGCTTTGCTAAGAACCCACGACCCAAAGTTGAACTGGTTCGAGGTGCATCCCGAGGTCAGCTTCGCTTGCATGAATGGGGAGCCAATTACGGTTTCTAAGCACACAGCGCTTGGCTTGGAACTGCGAAGGGAGGCTCTTCACGCCGCGATGCCGGGCTTGAGCATCGCGGCACTCCTTGCTGAACTTACCGAAACCAGTGTAAAACTCGACGACGTTCTCGACGCTCTCGCCGCCTACTGGACGGCATTCCGGATCGCGATTGGATATGCGGAGACGCTTCCTGCCACCACAGAACATGACGAGTTCGGGCTTAGAATGGCCATTTGGGCATGAAAAGGCCCTCATCACGTTGCGGTGATGAGCGCTGAATCAGGATCAGAGGTGTCGATTGATCATGTTGCCGATGACATCTTTCGATGCCGCGCCGACCATTCGCTCAACTTCCTTGCCGCCTTTGAAGACGAGGAGAGCGGGGATGCTCATGATGCCGTAGCGTGAAGCTACGTCGCCGGCGTTGTCCACATCCACTTTGTAGACGTCCGCCTTCCCGGCGTACTCCTGAGCCAAAGCCTCAATCGTGGGACCGATCTGCTTGCAGGGGCCACACCACTCCGCCCAGAAGTCCACCAAGACGGGCTTGTCAGAGCCCAAAACTTTCGTATCGAATTCAGCGGCTTCTACCGCGAGATTTGCTGCCATAAGTTTTTCCATGTGACTCTTGCAGAGCCATATGCCTAGTCATACGTATACCCGAACGGACCTGCGGCAAAACGGCTGCAATAGGACTGTAACCGATACGGGTGTTTTGGACGTCATAGAATTCGGAATGCTCGTGCAAGCGAGCTGATTGGAGATTTCGAACTAGAAATGATGAATCGAATGCGCACCGTCATGATTAGCGCCCTCGTCGTGAGCGGAGTTTTCTTCGCCGACGCTCAAAACGCTCGCCCCTCTGCACGCACCACGTCTGCGGAAACCGGACTTGTGGGCATCAAGCTTTACGACACTGGTGCCCGGGTCATCCAAGTTTACGGATCACCCGATGAGATTTTGGCTCTCACCTCCGGCGGTGCCGGTGGAGCGGGTGGTGGTGCTGGCGGCGGCGGCGGCACTGGAACCGGTGCAGGTGGCCAGGGCGGACAGAGCCGAGAAGCAACCCTGAGCAACACCCCAACCTCGGGCAAGGCACCGACGCTGATTGGCGATCCATTCAACACAGGTAGCAGCGAGTTTCGACAACTGCGGCCTGGTGCAGAAGATGGCGGACCTTCAGGTCCCCAGGGCGAGCAAGGCGGCCGAGCCTCCGGTGGCGCAGGCTCTGAGGGCGGCGATGCAGGCGGCGGCGGCACGGCTGGCGAGCGCACTATCTACACCCGCTGGGTCTACAAGCGGGCCAACGCGCACTACTCCTTCGTTTTTGACAAATTTAACCGCGCGGTCCAGATCGAAGCTCTCGGGCTGAAGGATAGCCGAGTGCGCACCCGCAAGGGAATCTCGTTCGACATGCACTTCAGCGAAGTGATTCGCAAGTACGGCGCTCCCGATGCTTACGAGATTAACGGCGACAACATTGTTGTTCGCTACCTCGTGAAGGATCGCGTGGCATTCCGACTTTCGCGAACTCGGCCCAAGGTTCCGCATCACGTTACGGGTGTGGTCGTTGCCGCCGGAAAAGCGTAAGATAGGGGCGTGTCAGACGACGTCGAGAAAGTCCGGGCTCGGATCAATATTGTTGATGTCGTAGGAAGACGCGTAAATCTGAAGAAATCGGGCAGAGGCTATACCGGCCTCTGCCCTTTTCATGACGACAAGAACCCCTCGATGAGCGTAAGTGCCACCACGGGCACCTATCGTTGCTGGTCCTGTGGGGCCAAGGGCGATGTATTCAACTTCGTCATGGAGATGGATCGCCTCACTTTTCGCGAGGCATTGGAGCAACTGGCCAGCGAGTGCGGCGTGGAACTCACCAAGCGCTCGTCAGATCCAGAAATCGCTCTTCGTCAACGCCGGGAGTCGGCGATGGCGCTGGCCCAAGATTTCTTCGTGGAGCAGTGGGGCAAGTCCACCGTCGCCAAAGACTATTGCACCGGGCGTGGGCTTGAGGCCACCATTTGCTCGGATTGGGGCATCGGTTTCGCGCCTTCCCAAAATGACCCACTTGCCACCAAGCTCAAGAAGGAGGGTTACACGTTGCAAGAATGCCAGGAGCTCTTCCTGGTCGAGAAGGATCAGAGTGGGGGCTACTTCGATCGGTTCAGGAGCCGCCTCATGTTCCCGATCCATGACGAACGCGGCCGACTGGTGGCTTTTGGTGGGCGCATACTCGGGAACGGCATTCCCAAGTACATCAATAGCAGCGACACCCCACTGTTTTCGAAGCGACGCACGCTGTACGGGATGCACCGAGCGCGAACTCCTATGGCGGACTCTGGCCGAGCAGTGCTGGTGGAGGGCTACCTGGACGTAATTGCCTGTCACCGTGCCGGCGTGAAGGAAGCGGTGGCTTCCCTCGGCACAAGCCTTAGCGAAGAGCACGCCCAGATGATCAAAAAGTGGGCGAAAGAAGTGGTGATCCTGTACGACGCCGACGCCGCTGGGCAGAAAGCTGCCGATCGCGCTGAGGAGATTTTGTCGGGCGCAGGGTTAAGAGTTCGCATCGCCCTCATGCCGCCTGGCGAGGACCCAGATACCCTTCTTCGCACCGCAGGGCCGGAAGCGGTGAAGGCCGCGGTGGAAGCGGGGCTCAGCCCCACCGACTTCAGGATGAAGCAGCTGCGGCATACCGGTGACCCACAGACCGAAGACTTCTGGGAGCAGGCTTACGAGATCCTGAGCCACGCCACCAACGCGGTGGACATCGAACGATTTGCCATTGAGCTGGCCGGGGTGTACCCGGGGATTCGAGACCGGGTCGCTGCTGAGCGTGCGATCAAGAAGCAAATCGTGGCGGCTCGGCGCAACCGACGCACGCCTGCGGTTACCGGTGCCACCCGGCCGACGCGCATTCCCAAAGCTCCCGTCCACCCCTATGAGGCTTTGGTGATGCGGGCGTTGCTGGTTGAAGAGTTGGCCCCCCGGGCACTGGCGGCCATTCGCGAGGACATCTTCTTCACGGGAGAGGGGATCGAGGCTCAAGGAGCCATCTCAGAGACGCTCCCGACAAAGGTCTCCGGAGATCCCTCCAAGACAATCGTGCCGATCCTCCCAGAAGCCATTCAGGACATCCTCTCGATGCTTGAGTCGAAGGCGGTTTTAGATGTGAACGCAGATTCACTTGACGGCGCAATAAAAAGTCTAAAAGAAAAGAAGGAGGAACGAGACCTTCAGCGTCGAAAGAGCGAAGTGGGCGACGACGACTTTAGCCTCAAAATAATTCAGGAGTCTTTGGAAAAACTAAAAAATAAGGAAACTTGACGCAAATCCAAGACACCTAGCGAAAAATGCCTGTATAGTAGGTCGTCTTTGCAATATCTAGCGGTCCTTGGGGAAGGGCGGCAAAGAGCTAAATCAGATGATCACTGGATCGTTGAAGAAGGACTTGAGGGATGCGGGGGGGCGGCAACAGACCGATGACGCCATCGCAGTGTGGCTACGTCGGATCGGTCGGACTCCCCTCCTAAGTAAAGATCGCGAATTTGAACTCAGTCGCCTTGCCGTGCAAGGGTGCCAGGAGTCTAAGCAGTGCTTAGTTGAAGCCAACCTCCGTCTCGTTGTAAGCATTGCCAAGCGGTTCGTGGGCCGCGGTCTGTCGTTAGGAGATTTGATCCAGGAAGGCAATGTTGGCCTCATCCGCGCAGTCGACAAGTTCGACCCGGACAAGGGTTTTCGGTTCAGCACCTATGCGACTTGGTGGATTCGCCAGTCGATCTCCCGCTCGATTTTCGATCAAGGGCGAACCATTCGGGTTCCTGTGCACCTCGCCGAGTCCATCGGCAAACTCGGCCGAGTAGCCGCGCGGCTACACCAAGAGCTGGGTCGTGAGGCGACTCACGAGGAGATCGCGGTTGAGATGGGCTGTAGCTCTGGACGCGTCAGGGCACTCCTTCGAGTGACCAGCGACCCGATTTCGCTTGATTCCCCGGTTGGCGACGGGCATGATGGGGTTCTGTCCGACCTGCTTGAGGATTCGAGCAGTGAGCCGGGTCTGGAGATCGCCATTTGGAACTTGATGCGCAATCGCATCGTGGCCGCGCTTGATGTACTCACCGATAAAGAGCGTGAGATCATCCTGATGCGCTACGGGCTCATGGACGGAAATGCATACACGCTTGAGGACGTGGCGACTCACTACGGTCTCACCCGCGAGCGGATTCGGCAGATTGAGCAGAAGGGCCTTCGTAAGCTGAAATCACCTCTTTTGAACAAGCAGCTCCGCGAGATCATGCTCGAGAACTGACGTAGAGTCTGTCATGCACGCCCCCGACTTACGCGTCACCTTAGACGACGGGTCTGAAATTCAGTTGAACGAACTGTACGCTTCTGAGCGGCTCGTGCTTGTCTTTCTTCGCCACTTTGGATGCACGTTTTGTCGCGAGCAGGTGGCCCAACTGCGGCTCCAGTCGAAGCTAAATGTTGTGTTCGTGGGCATGGGCAATGTGGAGCAGACCTCTGACTTCAAAGCCAAGATGCGCTCCCCGCATCGGTTCATCGCCGACCCGGATCGCCGAGTGTACGAAGCTTTCGGGCTTGGCTTGGGAACCGGGAAGCAGATATTCAACGCCAAGGTTTTTGCGCGGGGATTTGGCGCGACGTTGCGCGGTCATTTTGTGGGGGCACCCATCGGCGATCCCTGGCAGATGCCGGGAGTTTTCCTAATCGAAACGACTGGGGAGGTGAGTTGGGAATACCGCAGCGTTACCATCGCGGACAACGTGGATGCTCCTGCATTACTCCAGGCTGTGGGCGCAGATCGGTCCTAGGGCCAGGGCAAAATACCATAAGAATTCGGACTCAATCGTCCGATCAATCCAAGCTCTTCAGTATCTAATTTCGAGCGTGCTCGTCACGCAGGAAATGATATGAACAACGAAAACGACGTCAAAATTGTGGACAACGGTCGGGTAGTAGATGCAGATCAGCACGTAGATGCAACGGGCACAACTGACGCCGAAAAGGGCGCGACGCTGGGCGGATTAGGTGGTGCTGTTACGGGCGGAATCGCCGGTTCAATGGTTGGCCCTATCGGCACCGTAGTCGGTGCGGTGATTGGTGGTGTGGCGGGCGCAGTTGCTTCCGGCGCAGCCGTTCATCAGGTTGACAAGCATGATGATGACACGACGCTCACCGGCATTGGTACCCCAGGCCGCGACACCGACGACGATCTCATTGTCAACACCAATATGCGTCGCGACAATGATCTGCCAGGCGTTCAAACGGGCGGTCGCGCCGTTGACGGCACCCCGGACACTCGAGGAGTCACAGAGAAGATTGCCGATACGGTAACGGGCGACAAGTGGGATGACAAGACCGGCAAGCCAGTCGGTGGTTCAGACAGACACAGTGACGTCAGCCGATCAGGCAGCGATCTTCCCGGAATGCAAACCGGCGGCCACGCAGTCGACGGCACTCCAGACACACGTGGAGTGACCGAAAAGATTGCCGACACGGTTACTGGTAACAAGTGGGACGATAAAACCGGAAAGCCGATTGCTGGTTCGGACATGCGACACGATCGTAGCGTAACCGGCAATAACATGCCCGGCGTCCAGACCGGCGGCCGCGCGGTTGACGGGACCCCGGATACCCGAGGCGTAACCGAAAAGATTGCCGACGCCGTCACCGGTGACGATTACGACGACAAGACCGGCAAACCGGTTCTGTAAGATCCTCTAATCCAATTAGCCAGCCGCCCTTAGGGTGGCTGGTTTTTAGTGGATCAGGCAGTTGAGTAACCTTTACTGATGGCAGTCGGGGACCAAGCGGTGGTGCAGTTGTTGGGACACCTTGAGCGGCCTGATGCGCCGTACGAAATTCGGCATAGCGGTTATAGGTTGGAAGTGGTCCCCTTCGGGAGCGGCACCTATTCGGTGATCATGACGGATGAGGGCGACGAGGCGACCGTCTCCGCAGCGAATTGGCATGAGCATTTTGATGACCCCACCCAGGCGTGCGGGTGTTTCATGGGTTTATTGACTCCTTACTACCGGGTGGTTCAGAAGTATCGTGGCTCGGCGTTTATTGGTGCTTGCGTTGAGCGGTATGAGGGGGCGGGGTGGGTGCAGATTGGGGGCGCAGTCGAGCCTTTGTTTTCGGGCCAGCTTGTGCAACGCATTTTCGGGCGGCGGGAGCGGCAGGTGATCTTGCAGCAGGCCGTTGTCACCCCGCCGTTTGTTTGGGCCGATGAGTTCCCTGGGGTGGATTTAGATGAGAATTTGCTGCCGCGCGGCAGTGAGCTCGGGTAGCGGGCAGGTGTTGACGCCGTTGTTAGCATGACGCGTACGCCTCTTGCGGGAGGAGAAGACGTGGGCATTTGTCTGGTCTGCTGGGAACGTTTGCTGTTGCAGCGTAGCGCACTGCGTCTCCTTCCTGCGTCTTAGCGTTTGCTGTCATCCCGGCGTCGTGAAAAGTACCTTTGCGCCTTTGCGTGAAGGACAATCTCTCGCAAAGTCGCAAAGCGGCCAGCCAAGACGGCGGGAGTAGTGCTGATCGCGGAGGCGCAAAAGCAGGACGCTACAGCGCAATGAAGCTGGGCGGCGCAGGTTTTAAGAGAAGAGGTTGCCGCCAGGTAGAATCAAGTCTCATGCGCATTGGCCAGTGGGCCGCGCGGCTCAATCAACACGCTCGCCTGAAGCAGGCAATCACCACCCCCCAGCAATCCATGGAGTGGCGGGCGGTTGCGCCTGAAGCTCGGCCAATTTTCGTCGCGGCGCAGTATCTCCAGGCTCCCCGGAAGAACCTTCTCATCGCATCGACTTACGAGCGCGGGCTGGCGTGGCAAGCCAAGTTGATCTTGTGCGGAGTGCCAGAAGGGCAAATCCATCAGCTGCCTAGTGCACTCGGTGCTTTGTTCGAAGACGCCACCCCCGAGTCCGTCGCGCTCAGCGATCGGATTGGCTCCCTCAGATTTTTGGTGAACGACGAGCCTGGTTTTGTCATAACCACCCCGCAAGCGGCGCTTGAACGAACTCTGCCACTCGAACTGCTGAGCTCGGCTTTTCGAACAATCCGCGTCAACGAAACGCTCGATTTGGAATCGCTCAAAGACTCGCTCCTGCGCCTCGGATACGAGCCCGCAGAGCCCGTCCGCGTGCCGGGCCAGTTTAGCCGCCGAGGCGGAATCGTGGACATTTTCGCGATGGGTATCGAACAGCCGGTCCGCATCGAGTTGTTCGACGACGTTGTCGAGTCGCTCCGAATCTTCGACCCCAATTCACAGCGGTCGATCACCAAGATCGAGGAGCTCGTTCTCGCCCCCAGCCGCGAGGTGTTGTATCCCAGCCAAGCCGACCTCCCGGCGTTCGTGGAAATGTTGGAGCGCACCCTCGACGCCGAAGCCGCCCAACTTGCGGACGAACCGGCGGCTCGCTTGCGGGAGCTTGTGGAAGGAGACTCTCGTGCTCTCTCCGAAAGGCTGTTCTTCGATCGGCTAGAGCTGTATCGCCCGCTGCTTCACCCGGATAGCGAATGCGCGATCGACCTGATCCCTGAGGGCGGATTACTGATACTGGATGACCCGTTCGAACTAGAACCCATCGCGGCGAGGGCGGAAGATGATCTCGGCCAAGCGCTTCAAGCCCGCGCGCGTCGGGGCGAGATTCTCAGGTCAAGCGCAAACGATTTCATGCTCCCGCCCGAGCGCATGGGCACCCCGAACTGTTGGCTCGCGCTGACCAATCTTGTCGAGCCACCCGCCTGGCTAAAGGCGACGGACTCCCAGGACATCGGTGCGCTGACCCTCGACGCCTACAAAGGCCAAGCCGCGCAACTGGTGCAAGGCATCAAGAGCTGGCAGGAGCAAGGGTTCAGCGTGGTGGTGGCGACCGACCAGCCCACACGTGCGAAGGCGATGCTGGAGCAGGTTGAGTTCTATCCGAGCGACGGCACTCCCGAGACCATTGATCAGCCCGGGTTGCACTTGATCGCAGGGAACGTGGCGGGAGGATTTGTAATCCCGTCCGAGAAGATTGTTCTGCTCACCGACCAAGAGCTGTTCGGTGTCGGGCGTCTGAAACTGCCTCAGCGAAAGTTCAACGAGGGCGTGCCAATTTCGACGGTGCTTGACCTGAAAGAGGGGGACTTTGTGGTCCACATCAACTTTGGCATCGGCATCTTCCAAGGGCTGGTGCGACGGACGGTAGCGGGGGTAGAGAAGGAATACCTCTACATCCAATATGCGGCACCGGACAAGCTTTTTGTGCCCGCCGACCAACTGGATCGCATCCAGAAATATCTGAATCCTGGGGATGCTCAACCCAAACTGAACCGCTTGACCGGAGGCGAATGGCAACGCACGGTCAAGAAAGCTCGAGAGGAGGCCCGAGAATTTGCGCGCGACTTGACCAAGCTGTACGCGCAACGTAAAACGGTCCAACGCAGCCCTTTTGGCCCGGACAGCCCCTGGCAGGGGGAGATGGAAGCGACGTTCCCGTACGTGGAGACGCCGAGCCAGATGGCGGCGATCGTGGAAGTCAAGAAGGACCTTAACCAAGATTTCCCGATGGACCGCCTCGTGTGCGGCGACGTGGGATTCGGCAAGACTGAAGTCGCGATCCGCGCGGCATTTAAGGTCGCGCAATCGGGTCGGCAGGTCGCGGTGCTTTGCCCCACCACGATTCTGAGCGAGCAGCACTTCCGAAACTTCCAAGAGCGGCTGGGGCCTTTCCCGATGCGGCTAGAGATTCTCAACCGTTTCCGGACGGGACCGGAGAGAAAGGAAACTCTAGAAGCGATTGAGAATGGGGAAGCGCAACTGATCATTGGCACCCACGCCCTGCTGAGCGAGCAACTTAAGTTCAAAGATTTGGGCTTAGTGATCATTGACGAGGAGCAGAAGTTCGGCGTCAAGCAGAAGGAGCTTTTGAAGAAGCTGCGGGTGAGCGTGGATATCCTAACGCTCTCCGCGACCCCAATCCCACGGACCCTGAGCATGGCCCTCATGGACCTCCGGCAGATGTCCCTCATCACCGATCCGCCGCCCGGACGGTTGCCAATTCGCACCTTCGTTCGCCCGTTCAGTAGCGAGGTGGTGAAGGAGGCGATCCTGCGTGAGATGGCCCGGGGGGGCCAAGTTTATTACGTTTTCAATCGCGTGCAGGGGATTCAGCACGTTCACCAGCAGCTTCAAAAATTGGTTCCTAAGGCTCGTATCGTCGTAGGTCATGGGCAGATGAATGAGCAGGAGCTTGAGCCAGTGATGATTGGCTTCATCAAGGGGGAAGCGGACATCCTACTGTCCACCACGATCGTCGAAAGTGGTCTCGACATTGCCAATGCCAACACGTTGATCGTGGAGAACGCTGACAAGATGGGGTTGGCTCAGCTGTACCAGCTGCGCGGCCGCGTGGGGCGTTCGGATCGCCAGGCGTACGCCTATCTGCTTCACGCGGGCGGGAAGGAATTGACGGAAGGGGCCGTGAATCGGCTTCAGGCTCTGCAGGAGTTCAGCTCTCTAGGAAGTGGTTACAACCTGGCCTTCCGGGACTTGCAGATTCGTGGCGCGGGGGACCTGCTGGGCGCGAAGCAGCACGGCACGATGGCCGCGGTCGGTTACGATCTGTTCACCCAACTCATTGGGGAGGAGATCAAGTTCCTCAAGATGCATGCGGACGGGGAAGGGGCGACGGCGTCTTACCGCGATCCGCTTGAGGGATTGGAATCTCTGCCTACGATGGACCTCCCGACGAAGGCGCTCATTCCGGAGAGCTACATCGAAGATCAGGCGCAGCGACTTTACTTCTACAAGGCGATGATGAGCTGCCGCGCGAAAGAAGAGCTGGCGAAGGTGGAGGGGGAGATTCAGGACCGATACGGCAAGGCACCGGATGAAGTGAAGCGCGCACTTTGGATCATGCGGCTACGTCTGCTCGCCCAGCAATTGCGGATTGAGAAGGTGGATGGGGCAGGTGGTCGACTGGCGGTTTCGTTCTATGAGAGCGCGGACATCAACCCGCGGGTCTGGAACGTGATGGTCAAGAAGAACCGCGATTGCTACCACACGCGCGGGCAGTTAATCTGGCCGTACAGCGGCGGGCCATTGGCCGCCTGCGACAAGATGATTCAAACTTTTCAGGAGACTCTTCTAGAAATCGAAGAGCAGCTGGCCTCCTTAGAATTGCGGTGACCCCGTAATTTTGCCGGAAATTGAGCCGTCGGAAGTTCCTCGCAAAATTTTTGTGTATACGTATTCACAACTTGCAGTAAGATAAGGTTGAACGGAAAAAACCGTCACTTCGGGTTTTTGTTTTGCGGTGAGCAGTGCGGCTTTGCCAACGAAACTTCGGCACGGTATTTGAGTAGTTCGATTTGCGAGGAAACAAAACAATGAAGAAGCTTTTAGCAACGGCGCTGATTGGTGCGGCAATGGGCCAAGCCATGGCGGTCCGATTCGAAGATGCAATCGGTGATGTCAATGCCCCGATGACGACTTATGGCAATCCTAACGTGGATTTGGTTGCTCTGGAAATTACGGACGACGGCACTAATCTGACCGTAACCTTCACCACCAACGGAGCGTTGATCAACGATCCCAACTGGATCAAGTGCGTGATGGCGATGCGACGTGGCGTTGGCCCCCTCAACACCGCGCTGACCACCGGTTGGCCGAGGAATTTCAACCTCCTTGGAGGCTCGGATACCTGGCTGGGTGGCTGGGTTGATGGAGCATTCGGCGGCTTCGAGTGGCGCGTGTACAACGGCACCGACTGGGGCGGCGGTACTCCATTTGCGGCTACCTGGCTTGGCACCCCCGGAATGTTCTCCCAGACCAACTTGAATACTGTAAGCTACACGATCCCTCTTGCAACGGTGGGTTTGGCGGCCGGCAATACGTTCCATTTCGATGCCTCCCCAACCGGTGGTGACGATGATGACGGAGCATGGGATCCAATCGGAACGATTGAGCAACAGATCACCGCTCCAGATCAGAACATCCAGCTCGCTGGAAATCTGATGTACAAGGTGGGTAGCTCCTCAACGAATCAGCTTCTGACGGGTAGCTTTACGCTCAATGACTCCGTAGCCGCATTTGCAGCACCTCGAAACTTCCAGATTCAAGTCATGCAGGGTACGAGCGTTATCGCTTCCAAGGCAGTTTCCTCGAGCGTTCCTCTCGGAACGTACTCGGTTGCAGTGCCATCCAGTTTTACTGGCCCCGCAACGGTGGTCATCAACGGAGCATCCTTCTTGAAGAAGTCTGTTGCCGTGACTTTAACTGGCTCGGCGCTGGCGGTTGGACTTAGCTCTGTGTCTAATGGCGACGTTGACTACTCCGGAGAAGTTGATGCGGCCGATATCGATCAGGTCATCGCGGACTTCGGAGCTACGACGAACAAGGTCACGGACGTTGATCAGAGCGGCGAAGTGGACGCGGCTGACATTGATATTGTCATCGCCAACTTCGGTCGCGTAGACAACTAATCAAGAAAGCGTAATTGAAAGCCGCTCCCAATTGGGAGCGGTTTTTTTTGAGAGCCACCGGTAAAACTGCTAGTTCTAAGGTTTGCCGCAGAATCTGCATACCAGTTTTGTGCATACGTATTCTTAACTTGCTGTATGATGTAAGTGGACTACGGGAAGCAGCTGCTACTCAAGCTTTCAGGGGCGGTCGAAAGCCGCCCCAGCAGCACTCTCTAGAGTTCTGAATTGGGGCCGGCCTCCGGTTCCTTTTGCAAAGGGAGTTAAAAATGAAGAAAGTATTAGTTCTAGCCGCGATCGTCAGCGCAGTGTCGCCCGCGATGGCTGTCATTTATAACGATGCGCTTGGCGACGTCAATGCGCCGATGACCACCTACGGCAACGCGAATGTGGATCTTGCCTCCTTGGAAATCACCAATACGGCAACAAGTATCTCGTTCAAGTTTGCGACGAATTCGCCGAGCATTACGAGCCCCGATTGGATCAAGCTCAATGTAGTGATGCGACTCGGTGGCGGACCACTTGACGCAGGCGCCAACGGTAATGGCTGGAGCCGACCTTACGCTTTAGCTGGTGGCGCAGATCGCTTTATTGGCGGCTGGGTAGATGGTGGCGGAGGCTTCGAAGCTCGCCAGTATAACGGTACCGCTTGGAACCTTAACGGTGCCACCTACAACTCGACAGCAGGTATGTCGGCTTCCGTTGTCGGCAACATGGCCACCTACACGGTTGATCTCGCAACCCTCGGTCTTAGCTTGGGCGATACGTTCACCTTTGATGCCACCACAACTGGCGGCGGCAATAACGATGGAGCGTGGGATCCTCTCAGCATGTCAACCGGTCAAGTCACTGCCCCAGACCAGGCTAGCGTGCTCGGCAGCAACTTGCAATACACGGTGGTTCCTGAGCCCGCTTCGATGACCGCCCTTGCACTTGGTGCGGCAGCGATGCTTCGACGACGAAAGCGCGCCTAAGCACGCTCTTCCAAAATGAGCCGCCCGGTGCCTCGCACCGGGCGGTCTTTTGTTGATACAAAGCCCGGCCCGACGGCGTCTTATGGAGAAGGAATGTCTGAAAATCAGCCCGAGACCCCCAACGAGCCAATGAGCGTGTACGCGGTGCTGGCGGTCATGCTGGACCAGATGGCCGGCGTTGCTTGGCAGAAGATGGGCCTGCAACCAGATCCGTTTACGGGCACAATGGTGAAGGATTCGGCGCAAGCACGAGTGGCGATTGACGTGGTGGAATCGTTGGCGAAATCTCTCGACCCGGAGTTGGGCGAAGAGGATAAGCGGCAGATTCAAAATCTTTTGAGAGACCTGAGGGTGAATTTTGTGGAGCAAAGCAAATGAGTCAACTTCCCACCATCCAGACCACCGCCACCTCTGCGACAAATCCGTTGCACTGGGTTCTCTCGTTGCCGCGCCGGATTTCCAATTTCGCGCTAGATCGCCGGAAGTCACGCACCGAAGTTGTCAATGTGGTGGGTGAGCTCACCATCCGAGCCAGGCAAGAGCAACTCGCCGAGTTCTACACCAAGTTTGAAGACTTGGTGGACTTACTCTGCGATTCGGCCCAGTACGGTCCCGATGCGCGGATGGACGGCAGGTACCAGGAACTGCGCAACTGGATGCACCGGAATTACGGCGAGTTGAGGGGCTATGTGGTGGCGTATCTCGACATCGAGGTGGCTGACACTCGAGTCCCACTTGATCTCTACGGTCGGTCCACGGACGCCTTTGAAGCCCTTTACGCGGCGCCTACGCTCCAGGAGCAGCTGCGAAGCGATGACGGCAGCATGATCGGTCGGATCATGCGAACTCGTGAGGCGCTGAATCGGTACGCCGAGCAATTGCGTCGCCTCGCGGCTTAAAATAGGGGCGTGCTAGGGCGTTTTGAGTTTGCGGATTACGATGTTCTTCACGACCTGTATCGCAAGGCCGCGCCCGAGAAGTACGCCCTTTCGCCCCATTTGCTGAGATCACACTTGCAGCAATCCCCCTTGTTGGATTTGAACAGCTCCCGCTGGCTCGTCTTTGACCGGGAGTTAGTGGCGGCGGCGGCCATCAAGCATTCGGCCTCCACACTCTACACCGGTCCGGACCCCCTCACGAGACACCTCTCTTTCTTTTGCTTCCGCAATTTCGAATACGCCAAAGAGCTCTTCGGGGAAGTTGAGTCGCTCCTGCGTTCACAAGGCGTGCAAAAGCTGGTGTTTGGGCAGGACAGCCGGCACTTGTTCCCGGGATGCCCGGTGGACTGGCCGGAAATGCTGGAGTTCCTTGTCGGGCAGGGTTTCGAAATCCTTAACGAGCAGGTGGACCTGGAGCGCAACCTCGCTGACTACACGCCGCCAGTGGGAACTTTCGAAGCGCTCAACGAGACGGTGGTGGCTCGGCCTTGCCGAGCCGGCGACCTGGTGGAACTCACCAAATTCTTTGATGCCGAATTCCCAGGCCGTTGGAAGTATGACTGCCTCCAAAAGTGGAATTTGGATGGCCCAGATGCGATCATGGGGTTGTTCGAGGGCGAGGCTTGCGTCGGGTTCGCACTGTTGCAGCGAGACGGGACACCCCTTCCCATCGGCGGAGCCGTTTGGGGTGCGAGTATGGGAGCCAACTGGGGGTCACTGGGGCCGATCGGTGTGGCGCAGTCGGTTCGAGGACGAGGGCTTGGCGATGCGCTCCTGGCGGCCGGGCTGATGGAATTGAAGAGACGGGGCGCGCAGCGCTGCATCATTGATTGGACCACGTTGGTCGACTTTTACGGGAAACACGGCTTTGCGGTCAACCGAACTTACAAGTCGCTCGTAAAGAACTTGGGCTGAGGGCAATTGTGAATGGAAGAGAAGTTCAAAGTCGAGACGGAAGAAGATGTCCAGGACATTTTGCGGCTGGCGATCCGAAAGGAGCCGGTCGCCTACGCGGACTTGAACAAGCGCTTGCTCGAAACGGCGAAAGAACTCGGCATTAGTGAGCACGCACTCGAGCAAGCCGTGAAAGAGCATTACGAGGACCAAGGGCTCAAAAAGGAACTTGCGGAGTTCCAAGAGCACCGCAAGCGCGGGTTCTTTAGCCACCTAATCCCGTACGTTTTGGTCAACGCCATGTTGATGACCGCCTCGCTCGTGGATGGCGAATACTGGTTCGTCTATCCGCTGTTTGGATGGGGCATCGGCATAGCTTCGCACGCCTACACGGTGTTCTACCGCAAGCCAGACGAGCATGACCCCGAGTTCATCACGTGGCGAGCATTGCGAAACGCGAAGATCAGACCCTAACGCTCTGGTTGAGGAACAATCTCAACTCCATCGGAATACGACTTTTCCGAGGCTGGCTTCTGAATGGTGCTTGGACCATGGGGCGTTAGAAGCCTAACCGAAAGAACCAAGATCCCGAATAGCACGAGACAGAAGCCCATCATCATCGCGAAAAACAGCAACCCTTTTGTACCGGTGAGGGTCTTTTCCTGGAGGAATTCAGCGCGAAAAACGGCGGCTTCCGCAATCGAGCGGCTCTGGGTTCGCAGGGCGTTGAGGTCGGTAAGGAATTCCTCATCGGGAACCCCCATCCTTTTGGCGGCGGCTGAGAGTTCGATGGTCGACTCCTCACCCTCCGGCCAATCCAACCCGAGGTACCGGCGTTGTAAGTCCTTGTACTCCGCTTTGTGGACCAACATCAATTCAGCCATTGCCAATTACAGTGTACTAGAGAGTTCGGCAATTCGTACGCGAAGCCACTGGATCGTTCGGGCGACTTCCGCGTGCGACCAAGTGAGCGGGCTGACGCTAAGCGGCTCTCGAGTATCCGGATGATATTGCTCAGCCAAAATGCCCGATCGCTCAGCGAGACCGTCGGCCCACGCCAAAGCCGCACGCGCGGAGTCCAAGTCAGCGATAGTCTTTGCCTGCAAAATCCGCGTCTGAGCTAGCCACATCGTGCAGATCACCCACGGATTTCCGGGGTAGGTGTCGGATTGTCGGAAGTAGTAATCGCCTTGATACCGTGCAATTCCGCCGCTCGGCCCGTGCACAGTTAGCTGCTCTTCTACAAAGTTCGCGTTGGACACGACCATGGGGTCGTGTGGGTTGAAGCAGTCGAACAATCCAAAGCTGAGCGTCGCGGAGTCAACCGTGAGGTCTGGCTCGCCATCTGTCTTGAGCATCCGGTGGAAGCACCCTCGTGCATCGTCGAATAAATGTTCCTTCGCTCCTTCGAGAAGCTCATCAGCGGCGCCTCGCCACCTGAAGGCATCAGTTGGCTCGCCGAGAGCATCCGCGATTTTGGCTCCGGCTCTGAGCCCAGCGATTACGGTGGCCGTGGTGTAAGCGTGAACGCCCCGGCGCTCCTCCCACAAATCCCAGCTTGGCTTGGGGAGTCCGGTGTTTGGGTCGCGGAACTCCACCATGTGGTGGCATACGTCGCGGACGAGCCGGTGGTACCAGCGGGCGATCCGTTCAATGTCCCCATTGGCCTCGAAGTGTTTCTCCAGTGCCCACACGGTCAGCGCGCTCTCGTCCTCTTGGAACGGGATTTCGAGCTTGCCATCGATTAAAAAGGGGTGCCAACTCGCCCCTAGCGAACCGTCGGGCCCGTACTTGTGGAGGAACATTGGGCGGTCCTCGGGCAAGAGTGTCTCGCACAGCTCGAAGTAGCGACGGCTGACTTCGGAATGCCCCGCAGCATCCAGCACCGCCGAAACCAAGGAGCCATCTCGGGGCCACAGGAAACTGTAGGTTGCCCGATTGGTTTGCATGATGTCGCTGTCATTCGCGGCAAGGATCGCCCCGCCGTTGTCGATTTGGGTCCGCAGAGTCATCATGCTTCGACGGTACAAAGCGTTAAACTCGTCGCTCGGCTCCCGGTGCCAGGACCTCCAATACGCGGTGGCCAGCGACCCCCTGTCTGGCCTAATCCACTCGCCTTGGCGTTTGACGACTTGGTCTACCGAATGCCCAGCCACAATCCAGTAGCGGCCCTCCGCACTTGCATTAGGCTCCAGCTCAAAGCGCATCGAAAAAGTCGAGTCCACGGAGCCCTGCGAGATCGGATTCATGCCGAGGTGCCCATCTTCGGCGTCGAGCCAAGAGCCGACCTGCTCCTTAAACGCCTTGATGCCGGTGGTGAACTCGTAGAGGGAGTCTCCGCCAAAAAGCAACGCGGTGTCGCCCTTGTAATGGATCAGTGCCCGCGCGTCTGGGTGGTAGAGGGCGGTGTCGCCGATGTCGGATTCGTTGATACGCAAGTCGTGGGTAAAGAAGAGGCGAACGTCCTTCGCGCCTTCGGCGCGATTTTCGAGGACGATTTCCCGCATAAAGTAGGGATGGACAGGGTCCATCGCCTCGCGCAACTCAATCTTTATCCCCATCGCCGAGTGCTCAATGGTCGCGAGTCCGACCAAGGTGTCCTCTTCATAGTTCTGCGTGCACTCCCACTCAGGCCCGTCGCACCAAGAGAACCATCCGCTACTCCACACGCCCATCCGGATCGGGTGCCCGGCGAGGTGATTTGCGAGGCCCACTACCGGGAAGAAAAGGTCGCGAATGGCGTGCTTTCGGTCCAGCTGGAGCAAGAAATGACCATTTCCGTAGACGAGCGGTCGCGGCATAGAAAAAGAGTGTATCGCCTTGCTTCATTCCCAGGCTACGGCCCGTAGAATTATAAGGTCCGCGTGCTGTTCAGTTGAACTGAACAGAGTGTGCGCGGTATCTTAGAGATTCACCGTGCACACGCAAGAACATCCAGAGCCACTGGCCGAAAACCGATTTCACTTCGGCCCTTTCTACTTTTGGACCGCTCTCCAGCTCTCTGCAGCACTCGGTCTCTTTTACTGGATTGCTCCTCAAACGTTTCGAGCCGAGTTCACCCAACCATGGACAATGCTGGCTTGGACGTTCGCTTTCGGCATTCCCCTGAGCTTCTTTGAGTACTTTTACCACCGCTACCTGTTGCACTCGGCGGTCCTGCCATTCTTGGGGCTGATGCACACCTGCCACGCCGAGCATCACGGCCTGACCAACGTTAAGGCTCCCATCACTCAAAAGGAGCCCGAGAAACTGGTCGAAGTTCACAACGAGTACCCGATCGAGCATGAGCATCAGGAAGAATCGATGCAGTTCCCGTACTTCAGCATTTCCATTTTCTTCCTGATCTTCATTGTGTTGGTCGCGCTGCCATTTAAGGCGATGCTGCCTAATCAGCCCGTCATCGCTGCCATGATGTTCACGGTGACGCTGGCTTACAGCGCGTATGAGCTTTGGCATGCCGTGCTACACCTCCCATTTGAGCGCTACTGGAAGCCTGGGATGGAGCACAAGACGTTCGGCAAAGCAGTTAGGCATGTCTATGGATTCCACTTGATGCACCACTGGCGTCCAATCACTAATCAGGCGGTGGTTGGTTTCTGGGGATTCGCCATTTGGGATCACCTTTTCCGGACACATCACCGACCAGGGAGAATGCCGCTTGATAAGGCGCAGGTTAGCTATAATGACGCGGCCATCCCGAAGCCCCGATGGCCGGTCAACGTGATTGATAAGTGGCAGCCAAAACTTTACAAAACCTCTCGGAAAGTCGAGTCGACATTCATGAAGATGTTTGGGTTCAAACGGCAAGCTTCATAAGTCTCAAGCGTCTCTACGCAAAATTCTTACAATTTTTTGCCATTTAGGTACCGGTTGTTTGTGGTTCTTCGTGCGTTTTTTGGCATAGAGAATTACGATGAAGAAACTTTCCTTAATGTCGTTGGCTGTCTGTGCGTCGTGCCTCAGCTTTGCCCAGGAAACGCCCGTTGCGATCACCGAACCGCTCGGTATGACGGGCATGAATACCACCTTTGGCCCGAACGGCTTGATCAATACTCCAAACGCCTTCACGGCGCGACAGGGTGAGATCCGTTTGGGTGGAACGTGGGGTCGCGATTTGCGAGGGCCGAGCGTGAACTATGGCTTGTTCAAGTGGTTCGAAGTTGGAGTTGCCGGGCTCGATTTTGACGGCAGCGACGACAAGGCCATTCTGTCCGCTAAACTCACATTGCTCCCCCGGAACCTAGATCGGCTCGCAATCGGTATTGGCCTAATCGATCCATTTGACGCCGTTGAAACCACTGTGTATGTCGTCGCCTCGATGGAGGTGACACCTCCCCGAATCTCTGCACCGACGGACGACACGATGGCAATTGGGATGCGTTTGCATCTTGGCGTCGGTTCAGGAATTTACAAAGAAAAGCTGTTCGCTGGGGCCGAAGTCCTATTCTCTGATCGCTTCTCGCTTGTAGGCGAGTGGGACAGTCGAAATTTGAATGCTTCGCTTCGTTTTAAGTCGAACAACGACGTTCAAGTGCAAGGCGGAGTCCGCGATAAGCGACTTTTCTTCGGCATCACCACGTCCCTGACCTTTTAATAACGTTGCCTTTCCAGGGCCCGCACGTCTATGGCTGTACGGGCTCGGGGAGCTAACCCTTGACCCAAGATTGGAAAACAAATATGAAACTTAACACCCTCATCGTCTCGTCACTCGCCCTCAGCGGGCTGATGACTGTCGCGGTGGCACAGCGAGCCCCGACGTCAGTAGAATTCTCCGGCTCAGGCACCATCAAGCGTACGGGTGGAGCCAACGTCAATATTCGCCGCGTCGAGCTCGCATTGAATCGTGACCGATCTGCGACTGTGACCTTCATCGGCGACAAGCGATGGACCTATAACGGCACTTGGAACAACTACGCAAAGGATGACTACGTCATCGACATCCGTCGTGCTTATGGCGATTATAGCGCCAGCGGTACCGTTCAGATCAGCATGAATAAGGACCAAGTTGAGTCGCTCACGATTCGAGATGGCCGAGCGGACAACACTCGCTTTACCGGTAACTTCAAGGTTTCTAAATACACGAACTGGGAAAATCCGTGGGGCGGAATGGGCTTCAGCGGTACGAACCGTGGCTCGGGCAACTACAATGCTCCCGGCATCAGTCGGCGAACCTTCCAGCAACTCACTTACACGTTTGGCAGCAACGGCTACTTTGATATCGCCATTCAAGGTGGATCCACGATCGCCGGTCGCTATCGACGTGACGACAATAATCGATTGACGCTTGAAATCGAGCGAGCATTCGGAACTAATAACGCTTCTGGAACGGGCACCGTTGAACTCAATCCAGACCGACGTTCGATTCGCGAGATTCGATTGACCGGACGCAACCAACGCGGTTCTTTCGGACTCGATTGGAATCGAGGACGAGACTGGAACGACAACGACCCTTACGACGGCGACAATGGAAGCGGTAACGACGATAACGACTGGAACAGCCAAGCGTTCAGGGTAGATACTTGGGGCGAAGGTGATGCACGTGCGGCTAATCGTTCATGGTCGATTGACCGAGCTACCTCTGACTTCCGACGAGACGGCAAGTTCTTCATGACCGTGTATGGCGACGATGAGCGGATTCCCGTGGAAGGTCGCTGGACTCGTCGAGACAACGACACCATCATATTGGAGATTACGAAGTTCCAAGGTCGGAACGCTAACGGCTCAGGCACTCTTGACCGAGCGAGCTCAGGCCAGATCGGTCGGTTCTCCTTGGCTGGGTCAGTAGGTCGGGATCGGTATAACATAACGTTCCGCGGCACTGGCCGACGGCCGCGCTAATCGTCTAGCGAAATCCCGCCAGTACCCCGGCTCAATTGAGCCGGGGTCTTTTTGTCAGGGTAGGCTACAAACATGGCAAGTGTCGAGAATCCGAGACTGATTGACCGGCTCGTCGCGCCATTCACCCGGTTCCTGCAACTTGAGACCAGTGGCGGAGTCGTGTTGTTGATCTTCGCTGCCGCCGCCTTGATTTGGGCAAACAGCCCTTGGGCATCCGCCTATCAGGAGCTTTGGGACACCTACGCGGGCATTACAGTTGGGTCGTGGCAACTAAAGCTCTCGTTGAGCCACTGGATCAACGATGGCTTGATGGGCATCTTCTTCTTCCTCGTCGGTCTGGAAATCAAGCGTGAGGTTTTTGACGGCGAGTTAAGTTCGCCAAAGGCGGCCATTTTGCCCATTGTGGCGGCGCTCGGGGGGATGATTGTTCCAGCCGCCATTTATGCGGCCTTCAACTTTGGCGAACCCACCATCCGAGGCTGGGGCATTGCCATCGCGACGGACATCGCGTTTGCTTTGGGCGTACTCAAGTTGCTCGGCAAACGCGTGCCGCAATCGCTGAAGCTCATCCTGATGGCACTCGCCATCGTGGACGATCTCGGGGCGGTTTTGGTGATCGCATTGTTTTATTCCGGTCCACTGCAGATTGCCGCTTTAGGTTACGCGGCGGTCGCCTGGGTCCTGATGTTTGGCCTGTCAAAAGCTGGGGTAAAGAGGCTGCTGCCATTCTTAATGCTCGCCTTGGTGATGTGGTACTTCTTCCTGCAGAGCGGAGTTCACGCAACGGTGGCGGGCGTGTTGGCCGCGATGGCCATCCCGTCGAAGGCACAATTTACGGTTGCGGCCTTGGTGGAGCGTGCTCGAGAATTGTTGACGGTGACGCCCGCTGAAAGCGAAGCGCTTGACGAGGAGGTGGCCTTGTACGTTGGGGAGATGGCTCACCAAGTGCAATCGCCATTGCAACGGGCAATTGAACATCTGCATCCCTGGGTTGCGTTTTTTATCATGCCGGTGTTTGCGTTGGCCAATGCTGGAGTCGCATTGGCCCCCAGTGAGATCAGCGGTGCGCTGACCTCAAAGGTCGGGTTGGGCGTCTTGCTCGGGTTGGTGGTGGGCAAGCAATTAGGCATAAGCCTGTTCGTGTGGCTCGCCCTTCGGGCGAAGATAACGGAGTTACCCGACGGACTGACAATGTCCCAAATCCGCGCCATGGCCTGGATCGCCGGAATAGGTTTCACGATGTCCATGTTCATTAACACCTTGGCCTTCCCAGATCCCGTTCATAACGCTCAGGCCAAGATCGCGATCATCGCGGCCTCACTGATGGCGGGCGTGATGGGGGCTTTGGCATTTGTTCGTCTTGAACACGCGAAAGAAAGGGCTGTCGCGGAGGCTTAACAAAAAACAACCCAAGTCATGCCTCCGCCTTTCACAGAAGCCGACCCAGGTCGCAGGAATCACCCACTAACAAGTCTGTGTCACGGCATGTCGCCGTTCCCCACCGCTATCATTCAACAATCGTCCTTTCACTTGGCTTGCACTTTGGCTCCGGTTGTCGGGCACGATGTAAGCCGTCTTAAACGGATGTGATGAGAGGATCAATACTTGAACACTACGGAATTGACGATGTCTGAGCCAGCTATCCGATAGAATAGAGTCAGATGCCAGATCGCGCTCTGTTCCAGGGGGTTGTCACCTTCCTCATGACCGATGTGGAAGGGAGCACTCGGTTGTGGGAGGACGATCCACCCGCGATGGCGGCTGCGATGCAGGCTCACGACGCGATCGCCGAACGAGTGGTGGACGACCACGGCGGCATCGTGGTCAAGGAACGGGGTGAGGGTGACGCACTTTTCTGTGTCTTCGACCGCCCTGGCCAAGCCGTCAAGGCTGCCATCGCGATTCAAAACAGCTACGACAACGTTCAATGGCCCACGCCTCGACCCATCAAGGTGCGCTTTGCCCTTCATGTAGGTGAGCCTGAACTTCGAGCGGGAGACTATTACGGCCCCGTCGTCAACCGGTGCGCCCGGCTTCGCTCGATTTGCTTTGGCGAACAGATCATTCTCTCGGAAGCAGTAAAGGCCCTTATTCCGAATCTTGCCCATGAGGATTACACTCTTCTGGACTTGGGGAGCCATCGGCTCAAGGACCTTTCTACGCCGGAGCAAGTATTCCAAGTGGTCGCCCCCGGGCTACCAATGGAGTTTCCGGCCCTCCTATCGATTGGCAACTTCCCGAATAATCTTCCCCAGCACGCCTCGAGTTTCGTGGGCCGAGAGAAGGAAGCGGCCGAGGTTTTAGCGGCGGTCGAAAAGGGGCGACTCGTGACCTTGGTGGGTCCGGGTGGCACGGGAAAAACCCGACTGTCGCAACATGTCGCCGAGGGGCAGATTGAGCAGTATCCCGACGGCGTCTGGCTTGTTGAGTTGGACCGGCTCACTGACCCCGAGTCCATCACGCTTGAGATCGCGCAGGTGCTCAAGATTCCTGAGTCGTCCACGCAATCGCCACTGCAGATGTTGACCACCACGCTGGAGAAGAAGAAGCTGCTGCTGTTGCTCGACAATTGCGAGCACCTAAAAGGATCAGTAGCAACACTCGTGCACGAGCTGATCCGCAAGACGGAGCATGTCAAAGTTCTGGCTACTTCACGCGAGCCGCTTGGCATCACCGGGGAATCTTTGTTCAGAGTGCCTTCGCTCGGCGTGCCGCTAGAAGGGGACGATCTCGACCCGCTCACCATGATGGGCTACGAGGCGGTCCGGCTCTTCATGGAGCGTGGACAGTCGGTGCGGAGCGACTTGGAACTCACTCTCGCCAACTCCGCTTCCGTGGGGCGAATTTGTCGTCAGCTCGATGGCATTCCATTTGCTCTCGAACTCGCGGCGGCTCGCGCACGGGCTCTCTCGGTTGAGCAGATTGCTGATCGGATCGAAGATCGCTTCCGCATTTTGGGCAAGGGAGACACCTCGAGAGCTTCTCGCCAACACACCCTCAAGGCGCTCGTGGACTGGAGCTACGAGCTTTTGAACCCAGCGGAAAGGGCAGTATTGAATAGACTTTCCGTGTTCGTAGGTGGATGCAGTCTCGAGAGCGCGGAGGCCATTGCGGGGTTTGGGGAGATCGAAGACTTTGAGGTGATGGATCACTTGATCAGCCTCGTGGACAAGTCGCTGGTGGTCTACGATCAAGACCTCCAGCGCTATCGCCTACTCGAGACGATCCGTCAGTACGGTCGGGAAAAATTGGAAGAAGCGAGGGAGTCGGAAGAAGCCCAATCTCGGCACGCGGGGTATTTCCACGATCAGGCCAAGCACGCGGCGGTCGGCCTGAAAGGGCGTGACCCGAAGGCTTGGATGGATCGGATTGACTCGGATCTGGATAACTTCCGCTTTGCAGCCAGGCTGTTGCACTCAAGCAACCCATCCCAGCAAGCTGAGCTCATTGTCGGGCTCTTCCGGTATTTCGATGCTCAGGCGATCTTTGCCGAGCCCCGTGAGCAGTTGCTGGAAGTTCTGCCCTTGCTGTCGGATTCTGATCAGGTAGGTCTGATCCACCAAGTTTTGGGCAATCTAGCCCGTCGTCAAGGAGACTTTGCGACCGCCGAGCAACACCTCGCCCAAGCGAAGACGTTTTTTGAGCAAACTGGAGATCGGGTTGCGCTGGCCTCCACCGCGATCAATTTGGCTGCTATCTATCTCTACTTAGGGCGGTCGGATGATGCGGAGGCAACCGCTCGCCCCGCATTGGCGGTTTGCGAGGAAGTGAAGGACTATCGAGGCTTGGTTACGGCTCACCTCACCTTAGGGAATGTCATGGCCTTGCGAAAGGAGCAGTTGCCCGCCGCTGAGGAATTCGAGCAGGCGCTGGCAAAGTCAAAAGAGTACGGGCTGCCCGATTTGCAGCTGTACGCCCAGGTCAACTTGGGGCTGAATCTGTCTAAGCGTGGCGAGTTTGAAGCGGCCATTCCCCAATTTAACGAAGTCCTTCGGCTCGCGCATTCCATGGGGGTGAGGGCGTTGGCTCTAGACACACTGCGCTTTCTCGCTCAGGCGCACGTGGGCAACGGCAACCATTCGCTTGCCGCGGCCCTCTACGGCCTCGAGGAGGCCCTTCGAGACAAGTCGGGGGTCAAACTCGGCGAGGCGGACACTATTGAGCGGGAGAGCGATTTAAAGGTGATCTCGGATGCGCTCGGCCCAGAGTCACTGACCACTCAAACCCACCGATTCATCGGTACCCCTTTCGATGCCGCGGTGGACCAAATCGTGAGCTAGGGCTTACTCGCCTCGAACAGGGGAACCAATCGCGAGTCGGAGTTGAGCTTCGGAAATCAGTAGGTCGTAAACTGCTTCAACCGCGTTGACTTCAGCGGTGACTAGGCTCGCTTGCGCCTGAACGACTTCGACCAAGTTCGCCGCACCTGCCGCTTGGCTTTTACTGGCGGCTTCGAAGTTCTTTTGGGCGGCGACCACAGCGGCTTGAGCCGCTTCGAGACGGAGCAAGTTTTGCTCGTATTCGGTGTAAGCCACCTCAACCGTCCCGCGAACGTCTCGTTCGCTTTGCACCAGTCTAACCCGCGAAGCGGATACCGCTAACTCGCGCTGGCGAAGGGCTTCCTTGCTCCTCGCGCCGTCGAACAGCGGGAAGCTGACTACCAGTCCGAGTCCACTGCGATTGGACACGTCCGGCGCGAAGGAGCGAACAAATGTTGCGTCGACTGTGTAATCCAGGCCGGCCTCGGCTCGCGCGATTTGCTCACTGTAGCGTTGAGATTCGAGTTGCTGCCGCGAGGCTAGCAAGTCGGGCCGGCGGGCCAGGGCCTGTCGAACCGACTCGTCCAGCGTCATTTCAAAAGGCTTGAGATCCGGATTGGTGTTCGCCACCAACTCGGGTCGACCGTCGCGCTCTTCCCAGCCGATGTTGGCCTTCAACGTGGTGAGCGAGGTCTTAACCCGGCTCTCTGCGGTAAGCACCGAGACGCGGGCGTTGAGCTGATCTGCTTCGGCCTGCAGAATATCTTTGCGAGCGATGTCCCCTACTTCAGCGCGAGCACGGGTTTGCTTCAAAATCAAGTCGGCTCGGTCAAACTGGGCTCGCTGGACCCTCAGCAACTCGGTGGAGCGCAGAGCGTTGTAGTAGTTCTCCGTGACGATAAAGAGGGTGTTGCGCAAGGTCAAAAGCGCATTTGCTTCTTCCGCCAAGGCTAGTGCTCGGTTGCTCGCCAGATTAAATTGCCGCTGACCATTGTCCAACAGGCGCCAGCTTGCGGCGATGTCGATGCTCGAACCGCTGCGCGAACTGTCGAAACTTGACCCGGTGTACTGGTTGGTCTCGTTTTCATCGAACCGGAGGGTGGGGGTGACCACCGGCAAGAACGCTCCACGGGAGGCTCGAACTGCACTGCGTGCGCTTTCTAGGTTGAACTGAGCGGCGAGCACGCCACCGTTGCGCTCTCTCGCAAGACGAAGCGCCTCATCAAGTGTGAGTTCGACGGCAAAGGCGGGGAGGGTAGCGACAAGGGCCACAAGGGAGTAGATAAATCGAAGCCGCCGGTGCATAGTGTCTGTCTACGGGTGTACCTCAAGCGGATGGGCCTTTGGTCGCGCTCCCGGTGAGACTACGATTTTAACCCACTTTAGGTTCCTGTGGAACTAGGCGATTGAACGTAGAGTTGCACCACTTTGGCGGCGCGAACCGTATCCCTAAGTAGGCGACTTCCATGGACGCATATCCTTTTTTGAGTCAAATCGTCAATCCGACCGACCTGCACCAGTTCACAGACAAAGAGTTGCACGAGGTCGCGCGAGAAGTACGCAAGGCGATTCTGGACAAGGTCAGCCAGACCGGAGGTCACTTCAGCTCGAATTTAGGCACGGTTGAACTCACCGTCGCCCTCTATGCGGCTTATTCGCTCCCTCCCGATAAAGTGATTTGGGACACCGGCCATCAGGCTTACCCCCACAAATTGTTGACGGGGCGCCTGCCTCGATTCGAAACCTTGCGCAAGCACAAGGGGTTAAGCGGGTTCTTAAAGCGCGAAGAGAACGAACACGACGCATTTGGGGCGGGCCATGCAGGAACGGCAATCAGCGCCGCTCTCGGGTTCGCCCTCGCTAGAGACCATGCGGGCACGGATGAGCGTGTTGTCGCGGTGACCGGCGACGCGGCGATCTGTAGCGGGATGTGCTGGGAAGCCTTGAACCACGGCGGCGAATTACGGTCCGACATGACGGTCGTTCTCAATGACAACCGCATGAGCATTGCGCCCAATGTTGGTGCGATGACCCAATATTTCACCCGCTTGCGAGCCAGGCCTGAACTCCAGGATGCGGCTCAGCGAGCCAAGAAAGTGGTCTCTAAGATCGGTGGTCCAGTTGAGAAGGTCGCTGCGGGCCTACGCCACGGCATCACCCACTACTTCGCCCCCGACAACGCCGGCACCATTTTTGAAGAGATGGGTTGGGAGTACATCGGTCCGGTTGACGGGCACAACCTCGATGTGCTCCTAGAGATTTTCCGCAACGTGCGCCAACTGCCCGGTCCGGTTTTCGTTCACGCGATGACCGTGAAAGGGAAGGGCTATGATGTCGCTGAAGAGGACAGCCGCAAGTGGCACGGCGTGGTGCCGTTCGACCTTGATGCCCACGACATGGTGAAGGCCTCTGGTCCGGTCAGCTATACCCAAGCGTTCGGCGACGCAGCGGTGGACGCAGCCACGAGCGATGACAAGGTCGTGGCGATTACGGCCGCCATGCCAGACGGGACCGGTCTCAATCGCTTTGCGAAGGAGTTTCCTGATCGCTATTTCGACACTGGCATCGCTGAGCAGCATGCGGTGACCTTCGCGGCTGGATTGGCGGCTGGTGGGCTGAAGCCGTTCTGCACGATCTACTCCACGTTCCTGCAGCGTGGTTACGACCAAGTGCTCCATGACGTTTGTAT
This sequence comes from Chthonomonas sp., assembly GCA_043754215.1. Lineage (GTDB taxonomy): Bacteria > Armatimonadota > Fimbriimonadia > Fimbriimonadales > Fimbriimonadaceae > JAFLBD01. The sequence goes on from JAYUVF010000031.1 coordinate 69,542, forward strand.
TCAAAACCTCCCGGTCCGGTTCTTCATGGATCGCGCAGGACTGGTCGGCGACGATGGTCCAACCCACCACGGCGCGTTCGACATCTCGTTTCTTGCCCACATCCCAAACCTGGTCCTGCTTGCGCCGAGAGACACCACGGAATTGGCGGAGATGACCCGTTGGATGACTGGCTACGATCGTGGGCCGACGGCAATGCGCTACCCGCGAGGCTCGAGCGACGACCGATTGCCCGAGCAGCGCCCGCCCATCGCCCTTGGGAAGGCAGAGGTTTTGGCCTCCGGCGGGGACGTCACCATTGTCGCTGTTGGATCTATGGTGTCACCCGCATGGGAAGCAAGAGCCTTGCTCGCCGTGAACGGTTGTACGGCTGGGGTAATCAACGCCCGTTGGGTCAAACCGATCGACTTTGACACGATCTTTGCCGAGGCCCAAAAGACGGGCCGGTTCCTGATCGTGGAAGAAAACGTGCGTATCGGCGGCTTCGGGCAGATGGTTCGGGACGAAATGCTTGAACGCGGTTTAGGTCATCTGCAGTCGTCGATCTTGGCGATCCCAGACCGATTCATCGAACACGGCGCTCAGCCGCTGATTCGCGGTGACTTGGGCCTTGACGCCAACGGGATCGTCTCTGCGGTTCAGGCTCTCATCAACGCTGGGCGAAATACTCCCGCGTAACCCGATGGCGATGAGCAAACATCTTTTGCACATCCCATTTGACCAGCGGTGTCAGCAATGGGAAGATCTCGAATGTGACCCTGTCAATCAGGCGGCACCCGGTCTCGGTCCGCTCGAACCGGTGCTCGTGAGACCATTGTTTGAAGGGTGAGCGTTCGGCGGTATCGGTGAAGCCGTACGGCGGATTCACGGCATGAATTCGGGCGTCCCAGCGCAGGGGGAGGCCCATTCGTTTGATTTTGAGTCGGTGCAGTGCACCCTCAAACACTCCTGTATCCGGCCCGAGAATCTCAACACTGGCCCCTTGCGGAGCGAGAAGTTTGAGTGCTGACACATCAGAGTGAAACGCCCACAACTCTTCGACAGAGCACGGCAGATCGGACTCGAAAACGAGGGTGGGCACGATTGCTCTACGGACAGATGGCGCAAATAGTCCTATCCCCCGGGTCTAAGGAACGCCGCTCAGTCCCCCGACGTTCTATACTGATGACAACAACTGGGGGCGAACGGGTTCGACAGGATCGGTTCGACTTAGGGTTGCGAGCCGAGGCGCCGCTGGCCTCGTAAAAAGCGGCAAAAAAGTAACTGCGAACAACAACTTCGCTTACGCTGCCTAATTAGGCACGTCATCGGGCTGACTTGAGCCGATAAGGTCAGTTTCCGGTGTAACAAAATTCGGATCGGCGGGTTGGGTTTCTGTTCGGAGCCCGCTCGCTTAACTTAATCGAACTGGGCGTGTGATCAGCCGACCTCGGGAGAGATCACCGCCGAGAAAAAGTACAGAGGAGACGCTCGTGGGAACGCTAGGTGCGACGGTTTTGGAACGGAGTTCAATTCTCCGCGCCTCCACCAGTTTTATAATAAGAAGCCCCGCCGATTTCTCGGCGGGGCTTTCTTACTTTTCGAGTTTAGATCAGAACTTGACCGAAACTTGACCGAAGAGGATGTGACCCTTCGCGTTGCCGCTTCCGAAGAAGCCGCGTTCGATACCGTTCTCGTGATCTGCGTATTGGTAGATCAACTTGAACATGCCGTTGTTACCGAGCTGCTTGTTCACGCCAAGCGTGTACCAGCGCTGTCGGAAGTCGTTATCATCGACTTCGAACTGCTCAGCACCGAGCATTCCACCCCATCCGCCGCCAAAACCGAAGTTCAGGTCAGCCTTGAGGCTGGTGTAGTCATCGGAATCGATGAATTCACCAAAGATGGCTCGTGCGTTCAACTTCATGTTGTTACCGAGGTTGAAGTAACCGCCGACTTGGAAGTCTTCGATTCCGCGCGGGCTGTAGAACGTACCGATTCGCTCCCAATCGCCTGGGGCGAGGTAGTCCTCTTCGATTCGTCGGAAGCCTGCGTTGAGGCCGAAGGTGCTGCCCGTGTAGTTCAATGAACCAAAGTAGGCAACGTTATCGTTGTCGATCAGCTCGTTGTTCTCGAACTTCAATACAGACTGGCCGTAACCAGCTTGCAGCTTGAGCATGTCGGAGAGACCGAAGTTCAGGAATGCACCCAAGACTTCGAGTCGGTCGCCGCCCGTACCACTTTCGCCCGCGGCGTTGAGGCCGTGGAAGTTGTAGTTGACGCTGACGCTACCGCGCTCGGTGAGACCGAACTTGAGTTGCGTCAAGAGCGAGTTCTGAACTACTGGATTGAAGTCCGCGGAGCCGCCAATGGAGGTTCCGATGGTGCCGGTCGAAATCGGGTTGATTTCAGTGCCGTTCATGCTGAGTCGCTGGTCGTTTCGACCGGCGGCCACCATGAGTCCAACCGTTTCGCCGAACTTAAAGTCAATGGCTGCGCCATCGAAAATCCAACCACCGTTGTCCCATCGCTCGTTGTCGAAGTAGGGGGTGTTGTCGGCTCGCTTGTAAAGGTAAGGGTTATCGGATTGAACTCCGAATCGACCAACCTTCACGCTGAACGGAAGGCTCTCGCTGAGATCAACGACGAATCGGCTGATGTACAGATCGCCTGCGCCTTCACCAAACGCGGTGCCTTGGAAGCGACCGGATTGGTTACCGTAGCCCTGCGTAATGAATGAGGAGGAGCCTGCGATCGTGTTCACCGGGAACGAGCTCTGGCCCATCAGGTTGCCGTAGACCATGGTTGCGCCCCACTTCGTGCCGCCCGTGACGTTGCCGTCAAGGTTCAGCGCGATTTCGTGGTACACGTTCATGTCACCCAGGATGCTGTTGGTGGATTCGAACCGTTGCTCGTCAAAG
>JAYUVF010000032.1:0-17448 GCA_043754215.1 Chthonomonas sp.
GCCGCAACCCACGCTGCAGCAACTCCTGGGACTCCCGATCAGTGAGTCTGAGCGCGACGACTGCACAATCTGCCGACGCCGCGAAGAGCAGTTGTAAGGCAAACAGAATCCCCGCCACTTGAAAGAGTGGCGGGGATTTTTTCGTTTAGAGCCCTGGGGTGAAGTCGGTGTCTGGTCGTACGGCGCGGCAGTAGGCGGCCATGAGGCGAGCGCAGTCTTCCACGTCCTTGATCGAGAGCAACTCGACCGGGGTGTGCATATAGCGCAGGGCGACGCCGAGGATTCCGACCGCCATGCCGCCCATGTTGAGCTGCATTGCGTTGCCGTCGGTGCCGGTGCCGGCGGGTTCGACATCAATCTGGTACGGGATGTCTTCTTTCGCCGCAGCTTCCTTCAGCATGGCGAAGACCTTGGGATTGGCATTGGCGCCGCGGACGAAACTCGGGCCCTTGCCCACATCAAGCTGACCGTACTTGGCTTTACTGACTCCAGGATAGTCAATCGCGTGGTTGACGTCCACCGCCAAGCCGGTTTGGGGGGCGATGCCGAAGCTCGCGGTCTTCGCTCCGCGCAGTCCGATCTCCTCCTGGGTAGTGGCGACGGCATAGACGCCGACATCGGGATGTAGTCCGCCGTCCTGCTTGAGGAGTCGCAGAGCTTCCGCGACGATGAAAGTACCCATCTTGTTGTCGAATCCTCGAGCGGTGGCACGGTCGCCTTGGAGCATTTGGAATTCGTATTGGTAGGTGACCGGGTCGCCTAGTGATATAAGTTTGCTAGCTTCCTCCCGGCTACTGCAGCCAATGTCGATCCACATGTCAAAGAGTTCTGGCTTTTTCTTTCGCTCTTCTTCGGTGAGGAGATGGATGGCTTTACGGCCGATGATGCCGGGGATGGATTCGGCGCCGTGCACCCAAACCCTCTGCCCTATCGGGACCATCGTATCGTGCCCGCCGATGGGACGGAAGTACAGGAGGCCATTTTCGTCAATGTAATGGACGATAAACCCGATTTCGTCCATATGCCCGGCGAGCATGATCTTCATCTCGGCCTGCGGGTTGGCGATGGCCCAAACGCTACCGTTGACATCGGTTTTGATCTCGTCGGCGAAGTCCTTGGTGTATTGCCGATAGAGTTCGGCGGCTTTCTCTTCGAAGCCGCTTGGACTGGGGACGTTGACGATGGCCTTAAAAAACTCGAGCGATTCCGCGCGCATAGGAGGAGGATACTCGGCAACTGAAAGGCTCGGTTCCAAAAATGCCCTTCCACGCATCAGCGCGGAAGGGCAAGGAGAGGAGACTGCCGCGCTTTACTTGGCGGATTTTCGGCGTCGCAACATCGCCGCGATACCAAGACCGAGTGCGGTCATGGTGGCAGGCTCTGGAACGATGTTCACGTTGTACGCCTGGATGCCGGAGTTCGTGTTCATGGCATATAGCGTGCCGTTGTATCCGCCCGTGATCGCGCCGGCAAAGTTGCCGAACTTAATATCACCAGTTCCGTTCACGTTGGCAGGTTGAGTGCCACTCGTGAGATTTGCGCTCGTGATCAGCGTCGCGGTTGAACCAGTCATTTGGTAGATGCGGACAACTGAACCCGTGCCGGTTGTCACCGTCGCAGCGACGGAACCTTGGGTATCAATCGTGGCGAGGTAGCGAATGCCATCCAAAATCATCACGTCAAAACCGCGCTCGGTTGTGGTAGTGAGCGTCACGAAGTTGGAACTTCCGGAAGTGGTGTCCAAGATTCGAGATGCGGTGGTGGATCCGCCTTGACTTCCGAGGTAGCTGTCGGCATCAATGAAGGTCAGTCCGAGTCGAGCGACACCGGAGCTTGCACCCGTGAACGTTTGAATGGCAGCGGTGACTGTGCCACCCACGCCAAGGCCGTTAAATCGGGCTACGCCAGCGGTCACTGAAGCCAGCGTGGAGGTTGCAACAACCGAGCCAAAGCCTGCGACGGCTGAAACGGCCATGCCACTACCGAAGATGTCGAAACTGTCACCCAAGCGGGTGCCGTTTGCGGCTGTCCCAGGTGTGCCTTGGAACGCGAGCGTCGGACCGCTGATAAAGTTCTCGGAAGAGAAGCGGTAGATATTGTACGTGTTGGTCGTGGCGGTCGGGCTGACGCTGGTGGTGAGGTTCGAAACAAAAACCTGACCGTCATCAGAAATACCAACCTTGTTGACTGCATTGGCGCCGCCCGCGACGCCCGTAAGGTTCATCGATCCAAGCGAAGCTCCCGTCGTTCCATTAAGAACCCGGACGTCTGAAGTGACTGCTAAAGTGCCAGTGCCTCCGGCGCTACGGGCGTAGATCAGGTTTCCGGTCGCCTTATTGAACGCCATTCCTCGGGTTCGGTCAATGCTGAAATCGGCAAATTCGGATGGCGCCAACCAACCGTCGCCGCCGCCGAACGTAGTCATCGCCGACAAAGTCACTTGCGCGGAGGCCAAAGCCCCGGTTCCCAACGTGAGAGCCAGCACAAGGCTCTTTTGTAACATCGAATTCATAATTTCTCCTCTCAACTGTCCGAGCAGGGTCCAATCTGCGCGACGACATAGTATAGGCCACGTAGGTTCAAAAACGTCCCCGGCTCAGTTACTAGGTTTGTCTTAAAAGTCGGCGTTTCCGGGGGTGCGGTGGTAGGGGATGACGTCTCGAATGTTCTTCATCCCGGTCACGTACATCAACAACCGCTCAAAGCCCAGGCCGAAGCCGGCGTGCGGCACGGAGCCGAAGCGGCGCAGGTCGAGGTACCACCAGTACGCTTCAAGGGGCAGGCCCATCTCGACGATGCGCCGCTCCAGAACTTCGAGACGCTCCTCGCGCTGCGAGCCGCCGATGATTTCGCCGATGCGGGGGGCGAGCACGTCCATAGCCCGGACGGTCTTGTTGTCGTCATTGAGGCGCATGTAGAAGGCTTTGATGTCCTTCGGGTAATCGGTCAGGATCACGGGGCGCTTCACCTTGACTTCGGTGAGCCACCGCTCGTGCTCGCTCTGGAGGTCGGTGCCCCAGCTCACGGGGTATTCGAAGTTTTCGCCGCTGTTCTCTAGAAGTTTCACCGCCTCGGTGTAGGTCATGCGCTCGAATCCACTTTCCACGACGTGGTTCAGCGTGCTTAGCAGTTCCGGTTCAATGCGGGCGTTGAAGAACTCCAGATCGGCGGCGCAGTTCTCCATGATGTCCGCGATGACCTCCTTGAGGAACTCCTCCGCGAGGTTCATATCGCCTTCCAGCGAACAGAACGCCATTTCCGGCTCGATCATCCAAAACTCGGCGAGGTGGCGGCTGGTGCTGCTGTTCTCGGCGCGGAAGGTGGGGCCGAAGGTGTACACGTTGGTGAGGCCAAGCGCGAGGGTTTCTGCCTCAAGCTGGCCGCTCACGGTGAGGTACGAGGGCTTGCCAAAGAAGTCGTCGGCGAAGTCGGTTTGGCGGAGCTTGGCGGGATGGTCCGGGTGCCCCTGTTCCATGAGCGTCGTGACCGCGAACATCGAACCCGCGCCTTCGCAGTCACTGGCGGTGATGATCGGGGTGTGGATGTTCTTGAAGCCCCGATCGGTGAAAAACTTATGGATCGCATAGCTCGCTCGTGCTCGAACGCGCCAAACTGCCCCAAAAGTGTTGCCCCGGCCCCTGAGATGGGCGATTTCGCGGAGAAACTCCATGGTTGCGCCCTTTTTCTGGAGCGGATACGTGGTCGGGTCGGCTTCGCCGTAGATCTCGCAGCCGCTTGCTTTCATTTCGACCGCCTGACCAGCGGCGGGGGACTCGACGATCTCGCCGTCGAACCGCGCGCTGGCGCCGGTGGTGAGCTTTTTGAGGGTGTCGTCCGGTAGAGCACCGGCATCGATCACCACCTGCAGGTCCTTGAAGCAGGAGCCGTCGCTGAGCTGGACAAACGTCACTCCTTTGCTGTCGCGACGGGTCTTGACCCAGCCGTAGGCTTCGGCCTTGGTGCCCGGCGCGAGTTCAAAAAGGTCTTTGACGAGTTGCCTGCGGTAGTCCATGAGTGCCGAACAGTTTACCGGTCCAGCCTAGTCGTCGGTCCCTCCGAAGTTCGCGATCCCGACGTCGATGTCTGAAGCGTCTACTTCCGCCGAGCCATCAGGGTCCGCGTTGGCGGAATATCCGAGCTGTCCGAGGACTCCGCCGAAGGCAGAGATCACAACGTCAATATCCGCGGCATCCACCTGGCGTGAGATCAAAAAGATCCTTGACCCGTTGCCTTCGGAAGTCCATGACTGAACAACGGAATCCCGAAGGCCCCTGATCTTTCCCCAGGATCAGTTATCAACGCCGCCAAAGTTAGCAATGCAGATGTCAATGTCCGCGGCGTCCACCTCGCCTGAGCTGTCTACATCAGCGTCCGGGTTGGGCAGATTGGAGGGGTAGGTGTTGCCAAAGCGGGCAATGACTAAATCAATATCGGCCGCGTCCACCTCACCCGAGAAATCTGGATCGCCATTTTGCATCGGCACCGGTCCGGCCAGCACGACGGGGTCCGAGAGATTCACTGGAACGGTTTTTCGAAGGAACGAGCTGCCGTTGAATACCAGCGTGGCAGGCCCTGCGTTGGAATCAAGAACTTGGAACTGAAAGAACAACGACGGAGAAGTCATATAATACGTGCCACTGCTGATCACATTGTTGTTTTGAAGAAGCTGATAGCTGATCTGACGCGACGTGAGAGGGAAGGACGCTACCGTATCGCTGAGAATAATGGTGCCTTGCACGGTTTTGGGGTCGGGCCCATAGGCCAGCGCCGTGATAAACGGCCCGCCGTAATTGCCAATGGTGGCGGGTGCACTGGTGAGCGAATGAACGACCGCCAGTGAATTGCCACGCGTGAGATAATTCATCCCGTTGACGGGGTTATAGGCGAGATCGTAGTCTGAAGGTGTCCAATAGTTGTTTCCGACCGCCGTGTAAGTGTGCGCCCCAAACGGGTTGTTGATGATATGCCGCTGGTTGCCCATCCAAGAGTTGTTGGAGTCCATTTTGTTCAGCGCCGAATTGGTACCAGAAACAAACAGGCAGTCCATGTCGAGGTTCGAAGTAGCCAGATTTTTGATGGCCATCTGGTTATAGAAACCATCCATAAGGATAAGGCTGTTGGTGAAATTATTGCTACCATAAGCCGCGACCAGTCCGCCTAGAGCAGGACTGTATTCGATTCCTTCCACGAATGTGGTTGGAATGGGTGTGGATGGCGCGCTTAGCTGATAGTTAAAGGCGTCAATGGTAAGGAGATAGGCGTTATTGAAGTCCACAAATGCGGTGAAAACGTACTGTTTCGCTCCGGGATGGTATGTCATTTGGTTGACTGACAGTACGTTGGGCAAGCTGTAGGTGGCCAGTGGCGTGAACGCCCCGGTGTTTTCATTGACCGATCCGAACGTGTATCCGCCAAGGGTGACCTGCATGCCTTTGAGCCCTGCCGCCGGGGTGATGGTGGTGAGCAGGGCGGTAAGGAGAATGCTGAGTTGGAAGCGCATCGCGTTATGATAACGCAGATTCGCCAATTCGGTTCGTTTTGATCTCAACTCTAGCTACTAATCATAGAGAAAGCACCGGGCTCGCACTGTTGCCTTGATCGTGTCTCGACCGCGGGACGGGCGCAGAACTTCGGCAATTGCAGTAATACTCCACCTATGTCGGGCCCCATTGCGTCTCCCTATCCAGATGAAGCTTCGACGCCAGGCAAAAATGGCTGGGGTGCCTGGATCGCTTTGGGCATGTTTGCCGCAACTTACTGGCTGTTGCCGGGGCTAGACCACCGTCAGAAATTGGTCGCGGCCATCTTCGCGGCCACCGTCACGCTGTGGATCACCGACGCTTTGCCACTGGCGATCACCTCGCTCCTGAGTACAGTGGCCCTAGTGGTCTCTGGAGCGATGCCCGGGAAGGAGGCATTTGGTGCCTACGGAGATCAGATCATTTTGCTCTTCATCGGCAGTTTTATCATGGCGAAGTGCATGGAGAACTCCGGCCTTGATCGTCGGATCGCCTTTGCGTTGCTCGCAAAGCCGTGGGCGACGCGAAGCGCATCCGCGCTCTTGCTCACCTTTGGCGCGGTCGCTTGCGGCATCAGTTTGCTCATCAGCAACACCGCCACCACGGTCATGCTTCTTCCGATCGGCCTCACGGTGCTGAAGGCGATTCGGGTTGAACAGCCGGGGCATCCGATGTGCACGAGCATGATGCTCATGCTGACGTGGGGGAGTTCTGTGGCGGTGGGAACGATCATCGGCACGCCACCCAATGTCATTGGGGTTGGCCTCATTCAAGAGGCGACGGGAGTTAGGATCAATTTCCTTCAGTGGGCCATGTTCGCGATGCCGATCACCATCGTGATGCTGCTCATCGCGTGGCTGCAACTGCGCTGGTTTGGCAAAACGCCTCCGCCCGAGACGCGGGCGGTTGCACCGTACGCACGCGAGGAGTTGGCGAAGTTGGGCAAGCTCCAAGACGCGGAGCGGAACACCATGATCGGCTTCGGAATTGCGATGGTGCTGTGGGTGTTGCCCGGAGCCATGGAGTACATCGTTGGGCCGGGGAGTGAGGTCGCCAAGTGGTGGGCGGCCCGGTTCCCGGAGGCGGTCGCCGCGCTCCTCGGCGCCGCGGTTCTGTTCCTGCTGCCTGCGCGAGAGACGCCAACGGGGCGAGCCATCACTTGGAGCCAGGCTTCGACCATCGAATGGGGCACGGTGATCCTCTTCGCCGGAGGCTTGGCGCTGGGAAAGGCGGCGTTCGATAGCGGGCTTGCTCAAGTGGTGGGTCAGGGGGCGGCGCAGAGCCTTGGTTTGCGTGACGTCTGGGCTATCACTGCCTTGAGCATCCTTCTGGGTATCGGTCTCAGCGAGCTCGCGAGCAACACGGCAAGCGCCACGACCATGGTGCCGGTCGCGATCGCGATCAGCGAAGGGGCTTCGGTGAGCCCAATCGCACCCGCGCTGGGGGCAATTATCGGGGCGAATCTGGGCTTTATGCTCCCCATCAGCACCGCGCCAAACGCCATCGTTTACTCCAGCGGCCTGATCCCGGCGCGGCTCATGCTGCGCGCAGGGCTGGTGTTTGACATTATCGGCTTCGTCGTGACGTGGTCTTGCCTGCGGCTGTTTCTGCCGTTGGTCGGGTTGGTCTGATGATTCACTAGTTCGCGCAGGCGACCGGATGGTCGGCGACCCGAGGGCGTCGGAGCAAACCTGCAAAAATGCGACGAATCTTGCGCGGAATTGGAAATTGTGTCTTACAATAGAGCAATGAATCGTTGCTCACTGTTTTTTGCCGCTCTGACTTTGAGCGCTTTTGCTTCAGCTGACTTCACGATCTTCGCGGCTGAAACAGCCGCCGGTACATTGGGTGGCAATACCTCACTGTATGGCGGAGTTCAGAGGCATGATTTTGTTCTGGCTGGGGGCGCCTCAACCCTGGGTACGGGCATCCCGGCTGCCCAACTCGCCGACCCCGCCGGCATCGTTTTCGCCGGAGGTAAGTTGCATGTGGGTAACCGCCATGGCAACAACCAGGGACTAGGTAGCATCCGCTCGTTTGCATGGGATGGCACCAGTTTGAGCGCGGGCTCGGTGACCGTTTCGAGCAACGTCGGCACTTTTCAGGGCTGGCACGGTTTCAGTTTCGCCCCCAACGGAGACATTTTTGTTGCGACTGTGAGTGGGGGGACTCGTCGCTTTCGGGACAGCGGTGCAGGGTATGTTGATATCGGCGGGGTCGCATCTGGGTCGGTGCGTGACACTTGGGTTTCACCAGACGGTTTAAAATTGATCGAAACCCAACTTCCCAGCACGCTTCGAGTTTCAGATTTGACCTCGGGAACAATTGTTTTCAGTACAAACTTTACCGTCAATGGTAGCAATGCAATGCACCAGATGAGTATGCGGGGCAACGAAATGTATGTCACTTCATTCAATAGCGCGAAGGTTCATCGGGTGAATTTGGGGAGCGCGTTTGTGCCGACAAGTTCGAGTGTAGTGGCAGATGTCCCAGCAGCGATTGGAATCTGCTTTAGCCCGGACGGGAACGAGATGTTTATCTCTGGACACACGACGAACCGAATCAGTAGATATGTGATTTCGGGCATCGGCACTTGGATTCCTAATGGATTTATTGCGACCGGAAAGAACATGGGCTATCTGGCAACCGTGAATCGGCCAGGTCCTGCTGCACGCATCAGCGGCGAGGTGGACCTATTTGATTCCGTGGGTTCGATCCACGGCGGCACGCTTTCAGTTGAAGTCCGCAATGGCGCGGCTTTGGTCGAGACTCTGACCTGTACGCTAGGTGCCGGCGGAACGTTTGCCATCAACCCGACCGAGACGAGCGGCAATCGAACTCTGGTTTTTCAGACTCGAAGCGGCTTGCGAAAGGCAGTTGCGGTGACTTTGCAGCCCGCGCCCGTCGGTGGTTTGTTAGTCGGACTGACCAACGGCGACGTGGACAATTCGAGCGAGGTGGATGCCGCCGACATTGATATTGTCATCGCCAACTTCGGTGCTACGAACGTGATCAATCCGGACGTAGACTGCTCGGGCGAGGTAGACGCGGCCGACATCGACGTCGTGATCGCGAACTTTGGCTCAGTTGGTGACTAGACTACTGCCGACTACCTAACTCCCGTTGGCCGGCCGGTCGACCGGTGAACGGGATGCTGGGGTCGAGCTTGAACTGCTTATACGGCAAGACCTTGGCTTGGTTCCAAGCGGTGAAATCGTCTGGCTTAGCGAAGAGCTTTTCGACGGTCCAAGTTCCAGGTTTGCGCAACCAAGTTCGCCCTCCCGGAATTGGTTTGAACTCCAGCGGTCCTCGTGCCAAGGCGACTAAGTTCTGTGGTTTCCCATCCACGTCCACTCGGATCTCATACATGAACTGGGCGGGCGGCACTAGCTTCACTGGCTTGACATCGCGAATGTTGAGTTTCTCGGAAGTGGTGCTAGCGGCTTTGATGGCCTCTCGGATGAGTTCTACTGGCTCGAAGGCTTCCGCGGGAATGCTCTTTCCGCCGTCCCATTGAATCGGCAGCTTCAGTGTGCCGCCTCGGTTTTCAATTGCCTTGACGACTTCCTTGCGGTTCTCGCCGTCGAGCCAATTCTTGTAGTAGATTCCGCCGCCGATGGCGATCGGAACGAGTAGGAGAAGCAACCACTTTGGATTCACGCCCACAGTTTGGCACGGACGGATTACTTCCGCAATCTCGTACAATCAAGATGTAGCATGACGGCTCAGCATTTCGACACGATTGTCATCGGTAGCGGCCTCGCCGGTTTGACATTCGCCCTTCACGCGGCGGAGTACGGCAACGTGTGCGTGCTGACCAAGGCTGAGCTTTGGGAAAGCAACACGAGCTACGCGCAAGGCGGCATCGCGGCGGCCGTGGGCGAGAGCGATAGCTGGCAGTTGCACGAGCAAGACACGTTGGTCGCGGGAGCTGGGCTTTGCAATCCGGAAGCCGTGCGTTTCTTGGTTCAAAACGCCCCTCAGGCGATCGAATGGCTATCTTCTCTAGGGGCTCGATTCGACCGGGATGGCGCACCCGACACCTATACTGACTGGGCGCTAGGGCGTGAGGGCGGTCATAGCCGCAATCGCATTGTCCACCACGCCGATAAGACCGGTTGGGAAGTTGAACGGGCGATGAATGAGGCGGTTCGACAGAACCCCCAGATCACCATTTTAGAGAATTCGTTCGTCACCGATTTACTGATGCAGGACGGGCGTTGCGTCGGTTGCCTCATGCGCGATAGTGACCTGGGCGAGCGTGCGTTTACCGCTCGGGCGGTGATGCTCGCGACCGGCGGTGCGGGAAGACTTTACCAACACACGACTAATCCGCGGATTGCCACGGCGGATGGGATCGCGCTCGCTTCTCGAGCGGGAGCAGATGTTGCGGACATGGAATTCATGCAATTCCATCCCACCACGCTTTATCACCCTCAGATGCGCTCATTTCTGATTACTGAGGCGGTGCGGGGGGAGGGGGGAACCTTGCGGAACCACGAGGGGACGCGGTTCATGTACGACTACGACGAGCGGCTCGAACTCGCGCCACGCGATATCGTGGCGCGGGCAATCGATGCCGAGATGAAGAAGCTTCAGACTTGGTGCGTTTATCTGGACATGACTCACCTCACCCGCGAGGCGATTTCCCAACATTTCCCGACCATTGTTGAGAAACTCAGCACAGTCAAAATCGAGCCGCATCGGCATTGGATTCCGGTCGTTCCGGCGCAGCACTACTCTTGCGGCGGCGTGGTGACCGACCTGTTCGGGCGGACGACGATTCCCGGGCTTTATGCGGCTGGAGAGGTGGCTTCCACCGGAGTGCACGGAGCGAACCGATTGGCTTCCAATTCGCTGCTCGAAGCGTTGGTGTTTGCCAAGTCGGCGGCAGAAGCGGCGAGCGACGACCCGGCAACGAAGGCGACTCCGGAGCCAACACAACGTCGGCATTCGGTCACGGAAGCTGATGCGGTCCGGATTCGTCGGGCACTTCAGAAAACCATGATGGACAATGTGGGGATCGTGCGGCGCAACGCGGGGTTAGCGCAAGCGGCAGAGCGGATTGAGGAGCTCAACACCGAGTATCACAAACTGCCGGAGGCGCCCTACGGCCAATACGCCTTGGAAGCAGAGAACTTGCTGATCGCTTCGCGGTACGTGGTGGCGGGGGCGCGGGCTCGGCAGGAGAACGTGGGCTTGCACTTCAACGCAGATTTGGTTGAGGCGACCTCAAAATCAATTCGGTCCTAATTTCGTAGAATGCCTTATGATTCAAAGATTTTTTGCCTGGGGCATCAACCAAGTGATGCGAATCTACGAGCCCAAGATCGCTCCGCGCAAGCAGTCTCTGTTTGGTGGTCTCACCGGAAAAGTGGTCGAGATTGGCCCGGGAACGGGCCCCAATCTGAAGTACTTCAATCCCTCGGTCAAGTGGACCGGTATTGAGCCGAATCCGCATATGCGAAAGTACTTGGAGGCTGAAGCGGAGAGGGTCGGGGTAGATGCCGAACTGCTTGAAGGCTCGGCGATGCGGCTCCCATTCGAAGATGCGAGTGTGGACTGCGTGGTTGGGACCCTGGTGCTGTGTTCCGTGCCTTGTCCGGCTACGGTTTTGGCGGAAGTGCGGCGAGTGCTTAAGCCAGGTGGGCGGTATCTGTTTGTCGAGCACGTTGAGGCTCGCGCGGGGAGCTGGCACCGGTTGATCCAAAGAGCGTTTAAGCCCCTGTGGTGTTGCTGTGCAGACGGTTGTCACGTAGATCGCCGCAGTTGGGAGACGATCCGGGCGGCGGGCTTTGAGAAGTCAGAGATTGAGCACTTCAATCTGAATTTCCCGATCGTTACTCCGCATATCATGGGCTCGGCAACGCGCTAGCCCCAGGTGTAGCGACGCGGGACGCGGCTCATGATTCTCGTTGTGATTTCATGGCAGTTGGTTTGGGCCAATGACGCGAGCCCCTCTACCGTTACCTTGCCCCCAATTAGATCCACCTCATCGCCGATTCCGACATAGGGGATGTTGGTGACGTCGATTAGCATTTGGTCCATGCAGACCAGTCCGATGATTGGAGCTTCGATTCCTTGGACTGAGACGATGCCGCGCGAGGACAGGGAACGGGGGTAGCCATCACCGTAGCCGACTCCAAGCGTTGCGATGACCGTGTTTCTTGGGCAGCGATAAGTTTCGCTGTAGCTCACTGTGGCACCTTCGGCGACCGTCCGGAGGGCGGTGATTCGCGCCTTCCATTTGAGGAGCGGTTGGGCGCCCTCAGGGGCAAGATCGTAAGGGTCGATGCCGTAGGCGAGAATACCGATTCGCACCATAGAATAGGCATCTCCGCTGAACTTGATCGCCCCAGCGCTGTTGCTGGAATGGAGCAGTGCCACCTCGCCCACGCGCGCAGCGACCTCGCGAAAGATGGCTGATTGCTCCTTGGTTCGCGGCTCGTTGTTTCCGGAGTCCACGTAGTGGTGGCAGATTCCCTCCAGTTCGACGTTCGGCAATGCACGAATCTGGTCGGCGATGGTGGCCGCTTCTTCTGGTGTGCATCCGAAGCGAGCTAGGCCAGTATCTACCTCCAGATGGATACGGGCGAGTTTGCCTTGATGATTCGCGGCATCACTTAGAGCGAGCGCCGTTTCGTAGCGCTCCACCACGACGCGCAAATCATAAAAAACCGCTTGCTCTGCTTCGACCGGCAAAATTGGAGAAATTACCAAAATTGGGCAGGGGATACCGGCGTCACGGAGGGCTAGCCCCTCTTGCACGGTGGCGACACAGAGCCAATCGGCATGGCCCTGGGCGGCGAAGCGAGCCACTGGCACGAGACCGTGACCGTAGGCGTCCGCTTTTACCACCAAGGCAATGAGGCAATCCGCGGGAATGGCCCGGCGGACAATGGTTAGATTGTCCGCCAGACGGGGCAGATCAATGTCGATCCACGTTCGGGGATATGGATTCACCCCTAAGATTGTGGGGCGGCTGGGGTCAACGAGAGTTCCAACCGCTGGTCCCCCCGCAGGACGACGACCTTCACAGTGATGCCCGCCTTTGCCGCCGTCAGTACTTCCTGGAGAGCTTCAAGGTTCGGCACCGCCTTGCCGTCAAAACTCACCAAAATATCTCCCGCCTTTATTCCAGCGGTTTCGGCCGGCGAACCAGGCGAAACACCCGATATTCGCATACCGCGCGGATCTTCCGAGGCCATGTCCGGGATAAACCCCACGCGGGCGCGCCGCGCTCGATTGGGATCTCCACCCGCCGGCGCCGCGTTTCCAACAAAGGTCAGACGAGTGTCGAGCTGGTCTATCTGCTCAATACTGCCGACAACGATTTCTAAAACCTGAGAAATTCCACGATAATTAACTGTTCCGGTTTTGTCGTTTTCGGTGTGATATTCGGCGTGGAGCCCGGTATTGAAAAACAGGCTCGGTACACGAGCGGCTATGAACGCCGCGTGGTCACTGTTGCCGGGGCTGCTCATGATCTTATTGATCTTGACTCCATCCACTTGCATCGAATTTAAAATAGCGGAAAAATTAGGGGCAGAATTCACGCAAAATACCGTCAGACCTTCCTCACGCAAGCGCCCAATCATGTCCATGTTGATCATCGCTTGGGTTTGCTTCAAAATCTGGGGATTGTCGCGGACCCATGCCCGTGCGCCCAGCAATCCTAATTCTTCACCAGTGTAGAGCTGGAAAATGTAGGTTCGGCGATTCGACTTGTTGTTCGCGAAATACTCCGCCAGTGCCAGAACCCCCGCCGTTCCGCTCGCGTTGTCGTCCGCACCGTTGTGTATGTGGTCTGATCCAGTTCGAGATCCGGTTTCTCCGTACCCGAGATGATCGTAGTGGCCGCCGATGATCACGTACTCGCTTTTCAGAGTTGGGTCGTTGCCCGGCAGAACCCCGATGACGTTTCTCCCTTTTCCGACATTCGGCTCTAAGTCGGTGATTGCTCTGAGATTCAAGCCATTGCGTTCAGCACCTGGCTCTTCGCCCCACTTGAGGCCAGTGACGCGGGTAAACGCATCGCGAGTGATCGCGATGCCGGGCAGTCCGGCCTGAGCCGAAATCCCTTGCCCTCGTACGAACTTAGGTAACTCTAGACCATCGGGACCCGAAGGTCCGGCCAAGACGACGCCCTTCGCGCCGGCGGCGGCATAGGCGGCAACCCGAGCCGCTCCGTTAGCGCGATACATGAGCACCCATTTGCCCGCCACATCCTTAACTTCATCAGCCTTCTTACTTCCAACGAAGAGGACCTCGCCCGTGGCGAGGCTGAGGTGCTTGCTGCCCACGAGTGGAACATAGTCTCGGCCGAGTTCGAGTGAGTAGTTCTCGCTGCCGCGCCAGAAGCGGGCCGCGTTCTTGGGCCCGGGTCGTTGGTTCGCGGTGACATCGAACAGGTGGAACCAGCCATCATTGCCGCCTGGCTTTAATCCGTAGCTCTTGAGTTGTTTGGCGATGTAGTCCGAGGACTTGTACATCCCGTCGGTCAGCGTCATTCGACCCTCCATGTTCGGATGGGCGAGGGTGCGCACATGGCCCTCCGGGATGATTGGGTCAATGCGGAGTGCGGTTGCGGCCAGGAGGAGCAGGGCAGTCATGCACGCATTTTACGTCAAGAAACTACCCAGCAGGTGGGGTGGATCTCACGTTAGACAAAATCAACGGACGAACGTCAGTCCTGCCGCAGCGAGAGCTTGTTCTCAAGCAATGCATCCTGGAGCGCGCGCATGGCCTTGTGGCCGATACCGTGCATGTTCTCCAATTCCAATTCGCTGACCTTGGCGAGATCCTCGAGCAAGCGAATGCCCGCTGCCTCCAAGGCGCGCTGAGCTGGAGCAGAGAGTGGGGGCAGCGGAGTCATGACTAGTGGAACGTGAGTTCGTAGATGCGGATGATCTTGTCGAGTCCGCCGGTTGCGAGGTGCTTCCCGTCGTGGCTGAAGTTGACCGTGCTCAAAGGTTGAGCAGAGGCTTCAATTTTGCCATGGCCGCGGCCTTGCAAGACGTTCCAGAGGTAAATCACGCCGTCTCGACCAGCACTTGCGAGGAGCTGACCGTCCGGGTGGAAGGCGATGGATTCGATGGGCTTGTCGTGACCAAAGAAGGTCTTAACTAAATCGTAATCGCCAAGTCGGAAAATGCGGATCGAGCGATCCACGGCGGCGACCGCGAGCATTCGCGAATCGGGGCTGAAGGCGAGTGCGGTTACCGTGGACCGAACGGAATTGAAGCTATGGACCAGCTTGCCGGTCAAGGCGCTCCAAATTTTCACCGTCGCATCGGCGGACCCGGTGGCGAGGAACTTGCCGTCGGCGGACCATTGTACGGCGGTAACTGATTGGGTGTGCTGATTGCCCGCAAAGACAGCGTCGCCAGTGGCGGTTTTGACAACCTGCACGATGTTGTGGATCGATCCCAACGCGACGCGGCTGCCATCGGGAGCAACGGAAACGCAGCAAATCCACTCCAGTGGGCTGTTGCGCCAGGAGAGGACTTCGCCATTGTTGATCTGCCAAACCGAGATCAGGCTTTCGGAACAACCGGCGGCTACGATCTTGTCATCGCCGATCGGATGGACGACGTTGACTACGCCGCCTTCAAGTCGAAGGGTGCGGCGCACCGTGAAATTGTCGTCCCACCAAAGGATTTGGTTATCGAAGGAACTGCTGACGAGGCGGTTGGTATCGGGTTCAAAAGTGATGCTGTAGATGGGGGTGCGGTGATCTTTCAAGCGATGCGCTAGGCGTACGCTTACCGAGTCTCGGCTGGTGGCGGGACGCTCTTCGGCGGTTGCCGTAGCGGTCACTCCGGGAGTTCCGAAGAGCTGGGCATCGTACTCCATGCGGCGGGCCGGATCGTTCAGCGTCTCGAAAGCCGAGTTGAGCTGGGCCATCTTTTCATGGGCCTTTGGATCAGGATTGATGTCCGGATGGTATGCGCGTGCTAATTTTCGGTAAGCGTTGCGGAGTTGTTGGGATTTCGCCTTGGGGGCAACACCGAGAATGTCGTATAAACTAGCCACTGTTATGGGTTGATTATGGTTTCTAGGTCATCCGTAAAGCTACCTTTCAAAGTCGAAAATGAGAACGTTCTCGCATAATTGTCCGGGAGACCTGGGACTCCCACAAAGAATTCCCATTTTCTTTATCAAAACGTTGAAAATAGTTCGGATCATCGAGTAATGAAGCGCATTTTATCTGCCCTGGTTATCGCTATTGGTGTCCTTTGTGTTCTCGGCGTGGGGTTTCTGGCCCTTGCCGGATGGCCCATGATCGCCGATGCGGCCCGATCGAGGGAAACTGGAGACAAGTTTGTCCAGGCCATGCGTCCGGGTTGGCCCGAGGCGGAGTTTGCCCGATACGCCGCGCCCCGACTCCTGCATCTCAATCCCAAATGGAAGGAGCATTTGGTGACGGTTCGCAAGAACCTCGGCGACATCCAGTCCGCCCAGCCCGCGCGCTCGGGGCAGGTGGTTCGCGACGAGACGGTGCCGGGGCAGGCCATTTATGAGGTGCTAGTTGATATTCAGTGCGAGAGGGGGAAGGCGGTGGTGCGCATGGCGGTGGCTCCCTTCGAAGGCGGCCCTCGGCTCACCCAGTTCTTTGTCGAATCCAAATCCGACTAAACTAGCCGCATGAAGGTTTTCATCTCCGCCGATATCGAAGGCGTTTCGGGGCTCGTCAGTTGGTCACAGTGCGGGCGCCCGGATGGGCATCATTACGATTACGCTTGGGCACGCCAACGGATGACCGCCGACGTCAACGCCGCGGTTCGGGGTGCGCGGCGGGCGGGGGCAACCGAGGTCGTGGTGAAAGACTCTCACGGCAACTCGAAGAACCTTCTGCTCGATCAACTTGAGCCGGGAACCCAGCTCATCAGCGGGCACGGCGCGTCCACCGCGGGCATGATGGCGGGGATTGACCGCTCTTTCGCGGCCGCGATGCTGGTGGGTTACCACGCGATGGCGGGCACGCAAGGCGGAGTGATGGAGCATACGGTCACCGGGTTTGTCCATCGCATGAAGATCAACGGCATGCCCGCGGGCGAGATCGCTCTGAGCGCGGGAGTGGCGGGCTGCTATGATGTGCCCATCGTCACGGTGACCAGCGACACTGCCGGATGCACCGAAGCCTGCACCCTATTAGAAGGGGTGGTTACGGCGTCGGTTAAAACCGGCCTCGGGCGGTACATGGCGCACTGCCTCGCGGCGGATGAGGCGGAGGCGCTCATCGAAGCGGCGGCGTTTGCTGGAGTCAATGCGGCGAGCGCGCTCGATCCGTGGCTCCCCGATTCGCCGACGGTGATCTCCATCGAACTGAATCGCTCGGAAGAGGCGGACCTCGTGGCCTGCCGCCTGCCGGGCGCGGTTCGAGTGGATGGATATACGATCGAGGTGACGGCGGATTCCTACGCCGCCGCGCACCAGTTGGCGTGGGCGGTGTTTAGCTTGGGTAGCTTAGGCAAGGGGGCTCATGATTAGGGGGCACATCCGTGCCACTATCCAACAAAGTCCTGACTACTCATATCCCATCTGCCGGGGATATCGATGCAACCTGCATTGGGACGGCGCTTATAGCGATTGGATCTGTGAGATCAATGAAGTAGACGTGGGTGTTTTGGGGCCGGGAGAGTCTGGAATTGCCTTTCTGTCCTTCACGTTTTGGGAATTGGCGAAGGAGTTTGCCGTTGTGGGCAGCTCATTTATGTATCGTCAGGCCAGTCATGTCGTAGCGACCGGGGAAGTTTTGGAGCTTCTCGAATCTTAATCCACGAGGATGGCAAGGAAAAAGAGGTCGGCATTCGGAACCTCACCCCCCAACCCCTAGTAAGGTTGCATGTGGACGTGTCGGGGTAGCGGCGTGGCCTTGGCCCCTTGAAGATAGAGCTTCGTAGGAGAGAGTACGTACCCGGCACCG
>JAYUVF010000033.1:0-8599 GCA_043754215.1 Chthonomonas sp.
TCAGCCGCGGAGCGGCGAAACTCTGTGCCAGCCATGGTTTCAGGAGGGCAGGACTTGCAGCAGAACGTGTAGGTCACGCCGTCCGATGTTCGACAAGGATCCCGCCAAGTACTCAGTTGTAAAGAACTAAGACGCTCGCACCCCCTACAGCCCCCGTCCCCTGACTTGGGGGACGGGGGTTTTACATTGTCCCGTACAACCGGTCGCCGAAGTCGCCGAGGCCGGGCATGATGTAACGCTCGGGGCTTAGCTCACGGTCAACCGCCGCTGTAAAGATCGGCACATCGGGGTGATCGGCTTGAAGGCGCGCTACTCCCTCAGGAGCAGAAATCACGCTGACCATCTTGATGCGATCCGCGCCATTGCTCTTTAAGACATCGATGGCCTGCGACGCGCTACCGCCAGTCGCAAGCATCGGGTCTAGGCAGAGCGTTAACCGTCCCGGCAGCGCGGGCAACTTGCAATAGTAGCTATGTGCGACGGCCGTTTCTTCGTTTCTCTCAAGACCCACGTAGCCGACGGCGACGTCGGGGAAGAGAGTGAGCGCGGACTCAAGCATGCTGAGGCCCGCTCTGAGCACCGGTACAACCGCCAGCCCCTCGGCAAGTGTGGCGTCATGCATGGTCTCTAACGGCGTCGAGATTTCAATCTCTTTGAGCTTCAGGTCTTTAGTAGCCTCTAACAACAAGAGGTTGGAGAGCAACCGGGAGACGCGCCGGAATCTCTCGGGGGAGGTCGTCTTATCGCGCAACTGCGTAAGCAAGTGGCGCGAAAGAGGGTGTTCGCAAACAAAGAGCGCCATGGGTTACCGCTTGACCCCAATGCTGGCCACGCCACGCCCAGTAGTGAACAGGAGGATGGTCTCGTCTTTGCCTCCGAACGCCAAATTTGTTGCGCCCATGGGGAGGTGGGAGATGAATTCGCCCTTGGGAGATAGAACCCAAACGCCACCGGGTCCCGTCGAGAACACATTTCCGCGACGATCGGTGCGAATGCCGTCTGCTCCGCCTTTCGCGGTCATATCTCTCGCGGCGGCGAATTGATTCAGGTCGGCAAAGACTCTCTGATTCTTAAACGTGCCGCTCTTTTCTACATCAAACGCCAGAATTCGGCCAGCGGAGTACTCCGTCACGTAAGCCACGTCGCCCTTCGGGTTAAAGCAGATCCCGTTTGGCCGCGCCAAGCCGTCGCAAACCATCGAGACCATGCCCTTAGAATCCACGCGCATCACGCCCGAATGTTCGAATTCCTTATCCCCGGGTCGGAGGAACCAGTCGGCGTGGGTCACATAAACCGACCCGTTTGGGTGGCTGGCGAGGTCGTTCATGCCACCGAGCTTTTTGCCGTCGAACTTCTCGGCGAAAGTGGCAATGGCGTCGGGCTTATCCGGGTGCCACTTGATGAGACGCCGCCCCGCAGTATCGACTTGTACCATCCCGCCCTTTACCGCAGCGGTGCCCACCGCTCGGCCCGATGGGGTGCGAATAGATTTTGGGGCTTCGCCCGCCTTGCCGCTCCAACTGTAAACGGTGTCCCCGCTCATATCGCAAAAGACAAATCGCCCGTCAACCCAAGCCGGGCCCTCGGTGAACCGGTAGCCAGTACCGACGATGGTCGGTGCATCTTCGGTGAAGGGGGAGGCGACGGGTTGGAGCAAAAGCGTCAGCAACATTGAGGGCGCAAATGTCATGGATTGGAGTATGCCAAAAATTCGGGGCAGATAGCCTGCGGAATTATTTATCGTCATATCGTGGTATCATGATATGATATGAATGACGTGGTGCTACTAGGCAAGGCGTTGGCGGACCCGACCAGGGTGCGCATTCTTTACGCATTGCTTCAGTCGGACCTCTGCGGGTGTGAGATGGTGGACGCGCTCGAAATGGGTCAATCCACGCTCAGTTCACACCTGCAAATCATTCGTCAAGCGGGACTGGTGGACACCACACGCCGCCACAAAATGGTCTCGTACCATCTCACCGAGGAAAGTACGGCACTCGTCCGGGCGATCATGGATCAGAGCACGGACGCCCTCAAGGCTGACCGTCGCCTCACCCGTGATCTCTCGCGCGTGCGAGAGCGAATTTCTCTCCGCCAAAACGGCGTCTGCATTCTTGGCCCCGGCCAACTCGATCGATCGGAAGACTCAAAGAAATGAACGAAGAAACAACCTGTCCCTGCTGCGCGAACGGAAAATGTGCGTGCCCACCTTGCCAAGATGGCGTGTGCAAGTGCCCGTGCTGCGCAAATGGCAACTGCCCTTGTCCTACAAATTGCCCCAACTGCGCTTGCTGCTAATGCAAAAGATTTTAGGATGCTCCCTCCTTTTCCTTGCCGCTCAGCAGTTGCTAGCGCAGGAAACTAAGGAGAATCAGGTCCCGATTCGTCCGCCCGTTGCTGTCCCCACGTGAACTGGGTGACCCGGAGAGGGCGGGTTCCTCAGTTCGGGGGACAACAAATATCGGTGGACCTATTCGGCGCGCTTCGCAGACATCAATGCGCCGCGTGCTCGTTATCGCACCACCCTGATGTATCGGGTGGATCGCAAACTGTCGATTGGCCTTGAGTACAACCCACTCGAGGGGGAAGTCAATCCGCTCTTGAATTACACGATTCAGGAGGAAACGGATCGGATGCCACTGATCAACTTTGGGACCTCGAGTGACCGGATCGGAACCCCCAAAGGGCCGAAGGCTTACTATGTGACTTTTGCCAAGACAATCCAATCGCGAGTCGTGCCGTACGTTAGCATCAACTACTCTGAATTCGAGAAGGGGCTGAACTTCCCGTTCGGGGCGAACATCTTTCTGGATAAGAATTGGGTGCTGCTGCCCATGCACGATGGTCGCAAGACCCACCTCCTCATGACGTACCGAACGGAACGTTCGAGCGTCTCATTCATGTTGATCTGGATGAAGCACCCGGGCGTCAGCCTCAGTTGGAATTTTTGAATATGCCACTCTCAACCGTATTACTTATCACCACAATCCTCTCCGCACAAAACTCGCCAGTGGATATTCCAAAGGCAGACTTGCCGAAATCCGCTCACTGCGTCGTTTGCGAATCGGATGGCCAGAACCACGGGATGGAAAAGCCCGCCGCTGGAGTCCTGTACCAAGGCAAGTCCTACTATTTCTGTAATGCGAAGGAAGTCGTTAGCTTCCGCAATGATCCCGAGGCCTACATGCCGCCGGTGTTGCCACGAGCGATGCCTGCGTTCGACCTGAATGACCTTACGGGCAAACGGTGGAATGCGGCGGAGTTCAAAGGGAAGACCGTCTTGATCGACTTCTGGGCGACGTGGTGTGTCTCATGCCGCGCTTTGAAGCCGACCGTCGAAAAGGTACGAGCCAAGTACGCTGCGAAGGGCTTAACTGTGCTCAGCGTCAGCATTGACGAGAAGCGCAGTACGCTTGACCAATATTTGGTGAAGAATAAGTTCGCTAGCACCGTTCTCCACGATAACGCTCAGACTTGGGCAACTTGGGGCGTGAAGTCCATTCCCGCTCTGTTCCTCGTGCGCGACGGTCGGATCGTAGCTCAATGGAAAGGCAAACAAACCGAGAAGACGCTTTCGGCCGCGGTCGAAAAGGCGTTATAGCGTCAGGGTCACTTTGCTCAGAAATCGAGGGTCATCGGGATTTAATCCCCTGGCCCTTGATGCTAACAGGGCAACCCACTGACCGAATATGATTTCGGAGATTGGCGCGCTAGGGTGGTCGCCAAAATTCGGTGCACCGTGCACCAAACACCCCTGCGCCTCGAGCCCATCAGGCTTTTCTCCGTAGACTAACGCGGCAGAGCCGTGACCAGCAAGTGCCTTCGGCCCGTGTTGAAAGTCGGCGGTCGAGTAGCTCTTGCATGCCAGCAGAGCGCATTCCATGAGTTTGAGGGCGGTTTCCTGTGCGGTACAGAAGCCGTAACCTCGCGCTAAGGCGAAGAGGGTGCTGGACCGGAGCACAGGGCCAAGAGCCTCCTGCGCGGCTTCATGGCATATCTCCAGCCATTCATCCGTGGGAAGTTTTGGTTCGGGCAAATCTCCGCCTAAAGCACGGACCATCTGGTAAAGCGCGAGGAGGCTGCTCGTGTAGGTCTTCGTGGCCGCAACGGCTTCTTCCTTGCCGGCCTCTAGCAGGAGGCTGAACTCGGCGGCTTCGGTGAGCCGCGATCCGGCGGTGTTGGTGATCGCCAAGGTGGTGTGGCCCTGGACCCGCATGCGCTCCAGAACTTCGGCCACGTCCGGAGCTGCGCCGGATTGAGAAATGCCGACCGCGAGGCACTTGGGAAATCGGATATTGGCTCCGTAGCGAGTCATGACCGATGGAGCAGCCAACGAAACGGGGATGCCCAGCTTGATTTCGATCATGTAGCGCGCGTAGGTCGCGGCATTATCGCTCGAACCCCGCGCCGCCAGCAGAACCATGTCGAACTGCTTTCCGGCGAGTGCGAGCTGTAACTGGTCGAGGTACCGGGGGGCGTTTTGCGCCAAGATTTCCGGCTGGGACCTAATCTCTTTCTCCATCAGCTCGCCGAGATTCAACATGAACCCATTTTAGACCTTGAGCTGGTTGCGGTGCCGCGCTGCCTTTTCGCGCGTCCATAATGGAACATGACTTCCATCGCTACCGCTTTTCTTTGCGCTGTCGCCCTGGCGCAGACGCCGGCCGAAACAAAGACTTTTGTCACCACCGACCGGCTCCTCGAAATGCAAATCCCCACGGGTTGGGCGGTGAAGAAAGAGAAGACGCGGCAGCTGATCACGTTCACCACTCCCTCTGGGCCCGGGCGAATCGAGGTGTATTCCATTCGGTACCTGCAACAAGCCGCCGACTGGCAGACCATGCAGATGACCGTCGTGAATCAAATGAAGCGGACCTTGGTTCGGCAGTGGGAAGAGGAGATTTTGGCGGTGCCAATGCTGCTCACCAGCTCAAAATTCAACGAGCCAAAGCAAGGGGATCAGGGCGCGCTGGTGGGTTTGCTTTACACCAACACGCCGGAGAAATTTCAGTTTCGATTGGTGGCTCCGCTCGCAGATTTTGATGCCGTTGAAGGCCGGTGGCGCGAGGCTTTACTGACGCTTCGAACTTCGAGCGGCAAAATCCCGACCGCAGAAGACGGTCAGCCTGATCCGGCGGCAACTCCCGGGGAGCAGCGCATCGGGAGCACGATCAATATGGCAACTCAAGTTGCCGCACCGCGCCCTCTCGGACCAGTGAAGATCCCATTCACGGTCAGCAGTCGCACCGGAGTGTTGCGGATGCCAAAGGGGATCAAGATGTCCGAGTCCGAACCCACTTTGATGGTGCCTGGACTAAAGGGCAGCGTCCGGTACGAAATCTTCAGCAACGACGACAGTCCAGCGAGCGGACTCTTTGTGATGCAGGAAGTGAACAAAGACCTGGACCGGTTTGCGACCGTCAGCAACCGCGAAAATTTGGGACCAAAACGGAACATGGTCGGTGCTCAGATGTTCGGGACGACCCGGACCGGGAAGTCCAAAGACGGCGATTTGCAGAGCTTCATTTCGGTGGTTGACTCGGGTCGGTTTTATGTCCTCTTCCGATACGAGGCTACCGATGCGAAGACCTTCGCGAAAGACCACATGATCCTGACGTCAATGATCAATTCAACTGGCTTCGAAGCAGAGAAATGATCGTCGTTTTCAGCACCTCCAGCCCGCAGGCGAGCGTAGCGGTGTTCTCCCCGAGCGGAGAACTACTCTTCGCGGATCGAAAGGAAGCGCCCACCAGCGGAGGCGGGACGTGCCTGGAGATGTTGCGTACTTTTGGGGTTGCGCCTGCTGAAGCGACGGGCTATGTCGCGGATGTCGGACCGGGCAGTTTCACCGGAGTGCGAGTCGCGGTGATGCTCGCCAAGACTCTGGGCTGGGCGTTCCAAGTACCCGTAGCAGGGATTGCGAGCTTCGATCTCATTGACCCAACTGGGCCCGTGTGTTTGCCCGCGCGCAAAGGCGAATGGCTGTGCCGAAGGATCGGACAGCTCCCCGGGATCATCGCTGAGTTTGGAGGCAAGGGTTATGGCACGGATGCGCCTCGGCGGGACTTGCCGGATGCCGCGCTAGCCCAAGTCTCCCTACACACGCTTATCTGGAAGTCAGCCGCAGAATTGATGCCTGAGTACATCCTGGAACCGAGCATCAGCACCCCCAAAAAACCCTTCCTCCCGGGGGCGGTGCGCTGAACTCCGCAGCTCCGGCAACCGGCGTGAGTTTGGCCCCCTACACGACTCTTCGGGCGGGAGGGGCGGCCGACAGGTTCGTTTGGGCCAGGACCGTGGATGAGCTTGCTAATGCCGCACTGTGGGCTCAGGCGGAGTCCGTGCCACTTTTTGTGATGGGTGGGGGGAGCAACGTACTCCCATCCGACGACGGGGTGTCGGGGCTGGTCGTTCTCAACACGGCGGCTTCACTCAACGTTTCAGCCGATGGACTCATCGAGGCCGACGCAGGGTGCTGGTTTCAAGACGTGTTTCTCGCTGCCGCGCAAGCTGGCCTTGGCGGGCTAGAGTTCGCCGTCGGGATTCCGGGCACGCTGGGGGGGGCCTTGGTCAGTAATGCAGGGGCTTATCGTAGCAACGTGAGTGCACTGCTCACCGAAATCGAAATCGTCGAAGGCGGCATTCGTCGCTGGGTGGACCCTACTTGGATGGAATTCTCATATCGCGACTCGATTTTGAGGCGCGACGGGGCTCCGAGTTGCGCCCTTCTGAAGATGCGTTTGCAGCTGCCGCGCCGAAACGCGAAAGAGATTTACGACGACGCGCGAGATTTTCAACGACAACGCATCGGAAAGCAGCCGCCGATGGCGAGCGCCGGCTCGTTCTTTAAGAATGTGACCAACCATGATTTAGCGGGGAGGATTGAGGGACTCACCCCCGGAATGCGGGAAGCTGGGGTCATCCCCTCCGGCTTTTTGATCGAAGCGGTGGGGATGAAGGGGCATCGCCATGGAGGGTGCATGCTGTCCGCTCGTCACGCAAATTTTATGTTGAACGTGGCGGGAGCAACCGCGACCGAAATCTACGAGCTTGCCCAAATGGCGAAGATTTCGGTGCGCGAGAAGTTTGGGACGGAGCTTGAAGAAGAGGTGCTGTATCTCGGCCGTTGGCCCCATCGAGGCGGGAAATGAGGTCGGTTGCTCCCGGAGAATTGTCTGTAGCGAAACTGTATGAATTCATGGTTGCGGCAGTTCAACCGCGCCCCATCGCTCTCGTCACTACGATGGACCAAAACGGTTTGGTCAACATCGCCCCGTTTAGCTTCTTCATGGTGGGCGGAGTGAACCCGGTCAGCCTGATGTTCTGTCCCAACGCTAAGGGAGACGGCACGGACAAAGCGACGCTCCTCAACCTTGAGGCCTCCCGTGAATTCGTGGTGAACATCGCGAACCGAGCGATGGCGGAGGGGGTTGGCAAGGCCGGCGCGAGTTCTGGCGGCGAGAAAGTCCCCGCAACTGGTTTCACCCTTTCTAAAAGCTCACTGGTCAAAGTTCCGAGAGTGACGGAGTCGCCAGTCCAATTTGAGTGTCGACTTCATAGCGTGGTCCGACACGGAACTGGGCCATTCGCTAGCATCTACGTCATCGGGGAAGTGGTGATGATTCACGCGGATGCGTCCACGTTCGAAGATCCTAGCGTTTTGAACCCAATCGGGCGACTGGGCGGACCCCAATATCTGGACCTCACTGGCCCCGAAATTTTCGAGCTTTAAGCGGCGAACGGTAGGTTCACCACGTCTTGACTCCTGCATCCCTGCATGAGACTCAAGCGCGTCCGCATTTTTGGCTTCAAAACCTTCGCCGAGAAAACCGAATTCGACCTCGACGGCGATATCGTGGCGATCGTTGGGCCCAACGGATGCGGTAAGTCCAATATTGTCGACGCGATCTTGTGGGGGCTCGGCGAGCCGAACGCGCGAAACCTGCGCGCCACCACGGGGCTAGATGTCATTTTCAATGGCTCGGCAAAGCGGAAAGCACTGGGTTTCGCCGAAGTTACTTTAGTTTTCGATAACGAAGACGGCGCTTTACCAATTCAGGCCGCCGAGGTCGCCGTCACTCGGCGTTTCACCCGGGCCAGCGATAGCCACTTTTCGATCAATCGAAAGGCGTGTCGGCTGAAGGACATCTACGATTTGCTTGCCGACTCCGGACTCGGGCGGGCAGGGTACGCGATTGTGGGTCAGCGTGAGATTGACCAGGCGCTGAGTGCAAGTGCGGAAGAGCGGCGAGCTTGGATTGACGAAGCGGCGGGAGTTCAGCGCTTCCGCGCCAAGCGGCTTGAGTCCAATCGCCGAATGGAGGCCGCGAAGTCCCACCTTGAGCGCATTGATCAAATTCTGGGCGACATCGAATTCCAGCGCGAGCCATTGCGAGAGGAAGCGGAAATCGCGAAGCGCTACGTCTCCATAAAGTCCACCCTTACCGAACTCGAAGTGGACCTGTTGGTCCACGAGGTTTGCTCTGCCGCTTCAGAGGCGGAGACTCTCGCCTCTAAATTAGCCAACACCTCGAAAGGGGCGGAAGCCGAACTGGCGAGGGCAGACAGCCTCGGTCTTGAAATCAAGCGAGTCGGCGAC
>JAYUVF010000034.1:0-6378 GCA_043754215.1 Chthonomonas sp.
AGAGCATCTACGCCATCGAGTTCCGCGCGGGCCTTTTCAAGAAGCTGGGCATCCGTGCCGGGCAGAAGGTCGAGATTCCTAGCTCCGTGAAGTCTAAGGACTAGTCGCTTTTAGCTGCGTACTTGGCGATGGTTTCGAACATCTCCTCGGCCCGGGCGAGGGGCCATTGGGTGGCGGCGTCGCTGAGGGCGTTGGCGGGGTCTGGGTGGACCTCCAGGAAGAGCGCGTCGACGCCGACCGCGAGCGCGGCGCGGACCATGGCGGGGATGGACTCGCGGACGCCGCCGGTGCTGGTGCCCGCGCCGCCCGGTCGCTGGGCGCTGTGGGTCGCGTCGAAGCAAACTGGCACGCCGTAGGAGCGCATCGTCTCCAGGCCAGGGAAGTCGACGATCAATGTGTTGTAGCCAAAGCTAGTGCCGCGCTCGCACAGCATGATGCCGTTCGCGTCGAACGAGCGTAGCTTCTCGACGATGTTTTTGGCGTCCCACGGGGCGAGAAACTGGCCCTTTTTGACGTTGACGGGCTTGCCGGTCTTTGCGGCGACCTCCAAGATGTCGGATTGGCGGCAGAGAAACGCGGGAATTTGGAGGATGTCCACGACCTCGGCGACCGGCGCAGCCTGATCTGGGAGATGGATGTCGGTGGTCACCGGCAAATCGAGCTTTTGCGCGATATCCGAGAGAATCGCGAGCCCCGCCTCCATGCCCGCGCCGCGGATGGAGCCGCCGCTGGTGCGATTCGCCTTGTCGAAACTAGCCTTGAAGACGTAGCCGAACCCAAACTGCGCGCAAAGCGCCTTGATGCGCTCGGCGACCTCGAAGCACAGCTCACGCGATTCGGCGAGGCACGGGCCGGCGATGATCATCAGGCTGCCGGTGCCGACCTCGAGCTCCCGAATCTTGAACGAATTCACTTCGTCACTCCGGCTTTCACGAAGAACTCCTCGAGCTCCGCGACCGAGTGCAGTTCGTTGAAGGTCAAGCTGATGTCCCCGCCCGGTTTGGCGATCACCATGTGAGGCAAGCCGCGCACGCCGAACATTTTGGTCGTCTCCTCGATGTATTTCGGGTCAACGCCGGTGCTGTGGTCGACTTTGAGGAGGACGATATCTTGGGTCGCGCCGATGAATCGGGGATCCTCGAAGACCTCTTTCTCAATGACCTTGCATTTCACGCACCAATTGGCGGTGAAGTCGATGAATATCGGCTTGCCGCTTGCCTTCGCGGCCTCCCAGCTTTCATTCGTGAACTTGTCGAACTCCGAAACCTTGGTCGATCCGCCGCTTCCGAGGAGCTTTTTGAACTCTTCGCGGGTGGCGTCGAGCTTTTGCTCGGCGATCATTCCGGAGTAGGCGGTGCCCGCCAAAATCCCGGCGAGAAGAATGCCTGCGCCCTTGATGTTCCACGTGCGCGCGTCGGCCGCTTTGCGATCCCACCAGAAGAGGAACAGCGCGCTGGCGAGGAAGAAGGCGATCCAGATCTTCGGTTCGACCGCGGGGTCGGCGAGCTGGGGCATTGCCTGGATGAAATACTGAATGCCAAAGTAGATCACCGCGAGGCCCATGATGGCCTTGACCGATTTCATCCAGCCGCCCGCCTTGGGCAGAGCCGAGCGCGGATTGCTGACGAGGCCAAGCACGAAGTAGGGGATGCCCATGCCAAATCCGACCAGCAAGAAGGACACGACGGAGAGGGTCGGGATGTTGACCTTGGTCAATTCGGTGAGCAGGAGGACGATGATCGGACCGGCGCACGGCGCCGCGCCAATGCCGACGAGCATGCCCATCAGAAGCGCCCCGACAGGTCCAGAGCGCCCCTTCAGGTGTTTGCTGAGGGCGGGCGGGATTCCGATTTGGTACAGATCGAACATCGATAGCGCGAGCACGATCATGAAAACGCCGAGCGCGATGTTGAACCAGGCGAGTTGGAAGAGCTGGCCGAAGACGCCACCGGAAACCGCCGCGATCGCGCCTACGATGCCGTAGCTGATCGCGATGCCGAACATATACGTTGCAGCAAGAGCGGCCCGTCCTTTGCCATCTTCCTTGGCCTGCCCAGCGAAGAAGCTTATCGTGACCGGAATGAGCGGATAAACGCAGGGAGTGAGGTTGATCGCGAGGCCAATGAGGATCAGCACGAGACCCAGCGCGACCCAATTCTTGTTCGCGAAGGAGTCTTGCAGAAACTTGCCGAGCCCGCCTGCTTCAGTGGAGGCGACTTGCGCGGGTGGCGGGGGCGAGGTTTCCACGGCTTCGCCGGAAACGGTGAGCGCGACGGCCTGTTCTACTTGCGAGGGCGCGAAGCACTGGCTGTCATCGCACTGCTGATAGGAAAAAGTGAATTTGATGCCGTCCGCGGGGACATCGTTTGGGGCCTTAAAGCTGAAGGGAATCTGAATCGTGCCGGAGTGCACGAAGTAGGGGTCCGGCAAGCCGCCAACGATCTTCTTCTCGCCTGCCGGGTACTCGATTTTGTCGAGAGTTGCGCCGGTGGCAGAGAGAACGATGGGGATGATCGACTCATCCTCTTGGGGGTTTTGGTATCCGTGAAGGTTGGGGCCGAAAGTAACCGTGGCGATGCCTTCAACGAGCTGCCCTGGCGCGGCAGTGGCCGACTTTAGCTCGACTTTGAGGTTGGGGGGTGAGTCTTGGCCAAAGACCAATCCGACAAGACCCATCAAGAGCACGAGCAGTGCGACCAATCGATTCATACAAATTCCTAATCCCTTCCCAGCGGATTAGGTTCCATTTTAGCCGACTGGCCCAACTGGGGGCCGGTTACTTGTCGCTACCGGCGAATCCCATCCAGCGCTTCAGTTTGTAGACGGTGGTGTCGCGGTTCAGGCGGGCAATCGCCACGGTAAGCGGGACGCCCTTGGGGCAGACTTTGACGCAGTTCTGTGCGTTGCCGCAACCGGTGATGCCTTCGCTACTGGTGAGGTATTCAAGACGATCCTCTGTGAGCGTACTGCCGACCGGATGGAGGTTGAATAGGAGCGCTTGCCCGATCGCTTGGGGGCCGACGAAATCAGATTTCTCATTGATCTGCGGGCAGGCCTCAATGCAGCAACCACAGGTCATGCATCGGCTGAGGGCGTATCGCAGTTGCCGTACGTGGTCGTCTTGAGCTTGGGCCATGCCGAGGTCGTACGAGCCATCGATGGGAACCCATGCCTTGACCTTCTTCAGGTTCTCGAACATTTTCGAGCGATCCACGCTCAGATCGCGCACGAGCGGGAATTTCTTCATCGGCTCGAGGGTGACTTCGTAGGCGTCGCCGACGGCGGTTGAGCAGTCCTCGATCAGCGCGCTGCACGCCTGGCGGATTCCGCCATTGATGTTCATCGTGCAGGAGCCGCAGACCTCTTCGAGGCAGGCCGCGTCCCAAATGGGCGGGGCAACGTGTTTGCCTTCGATGGTCACCGGGTTTTTGCGGACCTCCATCAGGGCGGAGATCACATTCATGTTCTCTTTGTACGGGATCTCAAACACGTCGAAATGGGACTGAGCGTCTTTGCTCACTTGACGGTGGACTTTCAGGCGAATTTTGCTCGGCATAGCGTCACTCTTATTTTAGCCTTACGTACGCCGGGGCATCAGGGTCAGCGACGAAAAAAATCGCCCGGGCCAAATGGCCGGGCGATTTTCGGTGTTACGTCGACTGCGAATTAGTTTCGCGGTTCGGCGATGGCACCGGGGATGCCGTTGAAGTCGTACGGCGGATAGTATGCAAGGCCAGCAGCTGCAACTTCTGCACCACCGACAACCTGCATTGAACCTAGGCGCTCGGTGTCATTGGTGAAACGAGCATTGTAGCGAATAGCCTTCGTGCTTGTGTCAGCAAAGTTGACCGTGATGTTGCCGCTGTATCGGTCGATACCGGGGAACATATATCGACTCATGACGCCCTGAGCAGGGAGTGCGCCGATGTATGCCGAGGTACCGTTGGGGAACGCGCCACGCACCGTTGCCGGAGTCGAGTTTAGCCATGTTGTGTAATAGGCAGCGAGTTCGCCAGATGGGAGCTTTGGCTGCGCGCCGGAGGCTCGGTATTGGGCGTCGTAGAACAGCACCGTTTCGCTCGTAAAGTTCAATAGGCCTTCGTTGCAAACCGGGTCATTAGCGCCGAGAGTCGGGGCGATGCCCGGATCTTCGAACACGGCAAAGTTGGGAGCATATCCAGCGAACGCGATGGGGTTGGTGGTTGGTCTAACCCATCCAACGGTCGCGAGAGCGGTCTGCCAGTTGATCGCCTGTGGGTCGCCTGGGGAGCGAAGAATGTCCACATTCTTCATGTACGGCTGCATGGCGTCATAGACCGAGAAGATCTGTGAGCCAGCGCTCGGAGCACCAGTCGCGGATACCAGCGTAAGAGCATATGCGCTCTGCGGATAGCACTGGTCGTTGTCGCCGGTGTACATGGTTACGCCGAGGCCGAGCTGCTTGAGGTTACTGATCGAAGCAGTTTTCTTGGCGGCGTTTCGGGCTTGGGCAAATACGGGAAAGAGAATTGCTGCGAGGATGGCGATGATCGCGATCACAACGAGCAGTTCGATGAGCGTGAAGGCTTTACGATTGCGCATTTTTGGTAGAGGGCTCCTGCCTATGCAAGGAAGTAGTCGTTCCGCAAAGAGATTGTCCCTGCGTTAACGACGCACTATGACACAGATACGTTCGGCAAAGAAATGGTTCGCCCAAAAACACGTAATTTTTTTCAGGAGACGAGCAATCGCGACACGCTAGGTACAATCGCCGTGCTCAAGTGAAGACTGCGCAGGCCCGGGACCAGAAATTTGATGTCGCTCACGTGCTCGGTGTGCCGCTTGCTTTAGTAGATCTACCACAGGCTTTGGAGGTGATCGAAGGGTTTATTGCGGAGAAGCGGAGCGAACTGGTTGTCACCGCTAACGCGATTGCCGCCGTGCTGGCTCACGATGATCCAAAGTTCGCTCTTGAGATTCAGCGGGCTGGCCTTGTGACTTCTGACGGGGCGGGTACGCAGTGGGCACTTTCGAAGCAGGGGCATCGGGGTATTCCCAAGGTCACTGGAGTGGACATTCTTGAGAACTTTTGCCGCCTCAGCGCGGACAAGGGGTATCGCCTGTATTTTCTTGGGGGCGCTCCGGGCGTAGCGGCAGAGGCGGCTGAACGGCTGAGGCTCCGGTTTCCTGGGTGCAACATCGTTGGTGTTCGTGACGGGTACTTCCCCTCGGCGGATGATGATTTGATTGCATCCGAAGTTTCCGCAACTATGCCAGATATCGTGTTTATCGCGATGGGGATGCCTCGGCAAGAGCGCTTCTTTCTCAGCGTGCGAGATATCCTCGGGCCTTGCGTAGGTATTGGGGTTGGCGGGTCGTTCGACGTTTTCAGCGGGCGGGTGAAGCGCGCCCCGGTTTTTTGGCAACGCCTTCGACTGGAGTGGCTTTGGCGAGCGATTCAGAATCCGACGAAAATTAAGAACCTGAAGAACTTGCCCCGCTTCGTATGGTTGGTGCTTAGAGCTAAATGAAAATTTATACAAAGACGGGTGATCAAGGGGAAACCGGCTTGGTTGGCGGGAATCGCGTCGGCAAGGTCCACGCTCGAATCCAGTGTCTTGGTGTGATTGACGAGCTCAATGCTCATCTCGGCTTGGCACGAGCTTCGGCTTCTGACCTCGTCCACACGGCTACCATTGAGCGAGTGCAGAGCCAACTCTTCGACCTCGGGGCCGAGATTGCGACTCCGCACGATAGTCCGTACTTTAAGCCCTCCATTTTCCAGGAGGACATCTCGCAACTAGAGGGCGAAATTGATGTCTGGACAGACCAGCTTGAGCCGCTTCGAAACTTCATTCTGCCCGGGGGGAGTTTGCTTTCTACCCACCTGCATCTCTGCCGGACTGTATGTCGGCGGGCCGAGATCCAGATGCTGCTAAGTCAAGCAGAGAACGAATTCCGCGAGGAAACCCTCGTCTATATTAATCGTCTGTCCGATTGGTTGTTCACGTTCGCGCGATTCTCCAATCACTGCGCCGAGGTGAGCGACATCAAGTGGCTCGGGCGCACCGAACGCTAACCTCTCCAAAATCATGTTGACCGCAATGCTCGCCGCATCCATCATCACTGCTCAGGCAGAGATCACGCCTTCTCAATTGGCATCGAAGATGTTCGCGAAATATGCAGACGCGAAGAAGCTCTCCGGGACGGTCAGTTTCCGGCAATCGGGTGGCGGGGTCACCGCTCTGTTTGACACCGTCATTCAGTACGAACGTCCTTACAAGCTCTACATTCGTGAGGAGCGGAAGGATCGACGACTGGTTGGGCTTACCGTCGCGGATGGCACCATGTTCACCTACGAAATGCCCGATAATCTCGCGCAGCGAGTGGGCGATCGGC
>JAYUVF010000035.1:0-29138 GCA_043754215.1 Chthonomonas sp.
GGCCGAGCCTCCAACGGCGAGCATCGGGCTGTCGGCTTGGTATTACGCGGAGTATCAGCGGTACATCGTGACGGGTGTAACCCCGCAGGGGCCGGCTGAGAAAGCGGGGATCAAGCCTCGGGATATGTTGCTGGCGATTGATGGCGATGAAGCGCTTGATGTTGGATTCCGTGGCCTGGCCGAGAAGCTAGAGGGGCCGCAAGGATCGAAGGTTAAACTTACACTTTCCCGCGCGGGTGTGCTCCGACAGATGGAAGTTCAGCGGGAATACTTGATCAATGGCGATCTGCCAGTTGCACCAGCCGCGTCATCGTCTGCGCCAACATCGACTCAGTGAGTCGGCCGGTGAACGTGTTTTGCTGGCTCGGGTGATAGCTGCCGAGGATCGGTATCTCGCCCGTAGTTTCCGCCCCGTTTCCAAACTTTGGGAGGGGTCGGATGCCTAATGCTCGGTGCGTTTGGGCCCATGAGATCCCACCTAGGCATAGAATCGCTCGCCATTCGCGCATTGCCAAGATCCGGCTTAGATACTCCGAACAATTTGCGATCTCATCGGGGGTCGGCTTGTTGTCCGGAGGCGCGCAGTGGTTAACGGCGGTAATCATGACCCGGTTCAGGCGCAATCCGTCGTCGGCGTACTCGTAGGTCGGTTGGTTTGCAAGGCCCGCTTGAAACAGGGCGCGGTACAACCACTGTCCGCTTCGATCTCCGGTGAACATCCGGCCGGTGCGGTTTGCGCCGTGCGCGGCCGGGGCTAGGCCGACGATGAGGATGTCGGCGTTCGGGTCGCCGAAGTTTGGAATCGGCTTGCCCCAGTAGGTTTCGTTAGCATATGCGGCACGCTTGACTTTGGCCACTTCCTCGCACCAAATGCGGAGACGGGGGCATCGCTCGCAAGAAACAATGTTTTGGTTCAGCTCTTCCAACGCCAATGATTGTGGGCTGAAAAAAGAAAACGGAACTGCACTGGTGCGTTCCGTCCTTTTGACCTTAATGTGCTGGGCCGCGAGGCTGGCACCCCTGTTATCTCAGGGTGCCGGGCCAATGCGTGCGGCTTTTAGCCGTATCTCAAGTCAATTTCCTGGTCGAGGAACATGATCTCGCGATACACTCTCTATTGTCGGTTAAAGTCGGCAAACTGTTCACCATATTCGTAACAGTTTTCGTCAAATGGGTTAAAAGTCACGATGCCTTTGTACGAGTATGAGCCACTAGACTGGGATTGTTTGATCTGTCAGGGTCGGTTTGAAGCACTCCAGTCTGCCAGCGAGGAGCATCTAACGCACTGTCCGACGTGCGGTATGCCTTGCCGCCGTATCGTGAGCAAGATGCAGGTTAAGGTCGCGAAATACCATGGGGCGGAGCACGCAGGCACGAAGGGGTTCACGACTTACAAGAAGACTTCCAAGGGCGTTTGGGAGCGAATTGGCGGAGAAGGGGTGGATGCGATCGTGGGAGACCCGACTGATGTGGCGGCGGTAGACGCCGAAAAGGCACCTAATCCCAAAATTCTTGACTTAGATGCCTCGGGTTAGCCTCTAAAGTCGTGGGGTAGGCGCCGTCCCATTGATGTAGGTTTGGGCCATATTCCACACGGCTTCACCCACCGCTCGACCGCAGGTTTGGCCTTCGAGATTGCCAGCGCGGAAGTGAATCCCGCCGAAGATGCGTGAGGAGCCAGCTTGTTGAGCGGCTTCTGTGAAGGTGTTCCAACCAAGCGTCTCGGCAATTGCGGGGACGCCTGACTCAAACGCGCTGGAATTTGCCGGAATGGTTGCCGAAGTATCGAACCGATCACTCCCGCTAAAGCGCTTCAGAATTTCAGCGGCAGCACTACTGAATGTGCTGTGACCAGAAGTGTATTCGGGGAATGGCGGCGTGATGAAGTTGGGCGACTGGTAGGGCATCCATGCGGCACCGTCTGAGCTAGTGAGTGTCCCGCCGATAAAGGAAGGTACTTGCTGGCCGGCAAAGAGGGCGCGGATTGCGGTGTACGGTCGAGAGGTGTTGTAGAACCGCTTCGCATCCCAACAGGCGATGCCCGCATCGAATACGGCGTTACTGAGCATGAAGAACATCTTCACGTCTTCGTCCAAAGTGTGGCGGTCGCGGTCGGAGACGTATTGACCGAAGAGGTGCCAGTGCCCTGGAGGCTGGACCGTGGCCGGGCCGTCGGCCCAGTACTCGGCGATGCACTTTTTGCGGTCATTCAGACCATCCATGACATCAAGGACCTCTTGGACTTGGGCGAGATAGGTCGGAGTGCCATAGGCTGGAGGGGCCGCCGGGCGAATGGCGGATGGTGACGTGAGGGCAAAAGGCACCACATTCTGCCAATGCGGGGCCAGAAAGTTCGGCATGTTTCCATTGGCGAACTGCAACCGTTGCCACTTGCTCGGATCGACCACCGAGTTGGGAGTGTTGATCGGCACGTAGCCTGTGGTATCCGCATAGTTGCCACCCTGATTTGCGCCGTCATTGGCGCGGTAGGCAATGATCGCGGCGGCAGCGGTGTTGCCGATGCCGGCCGGGGTGGCGTTTGAGAGCGCTGTGTCGGAAGGGTCGTAACCCAATGCCGCCATCTGATCGTTAAATCGGGTGAGCTGAGCTGGGAACAAGTTGACCAGCATCCGATAGGCGGCAAAGCTGATTGCCTTCTGCTTATTTTCTAGCGTCCGCTCAGAAACCGGACGTCGCAGTTGTCCACCGAGCTGAGTGCCGACGGCGTTTTCGTCATAGGCCGCCCATGCATCGAAGATGGCCGTGCTGACGAGGGCGAGCGCACGCGCCGTAATGGGTGGACCCAGACTCTGGTTCGAGATAGCGTCAAGCATTGTGCCCGTCCATCGGTACGAGACGCTCTTGAGGCCGTCATTACTGGAGTAAGAAAGTCCGCCGCAACCAACTAACGAAGCGAGCAGTGGGGCCGAGAACAGCCAAAGCGCCTTTCGGCGTGTAATTTCACGGTTGAACAATGAGTCCATGACAGAATTCCTCAAAACAAAAGGTTGACAACCCAGATTCGGTTGCTGGCCCAACATCATTATAGGGAAGTTGACCAGAGATGCGAGCATTTTCCGGATAAACAATAAGAAACTTTGCCCGCAAATTTGCGAGAACCACCTCGGCGACGAACGATTGGTCAAGTAGATGCCTCATACTTGCATCATGCATCGAGGAATTCTCGGCGTCGTTCTTGGCGTCGTCGCAACCGGCGTCTCTTTCGTCGCCCTACCACGCAACTCATCTTGCGTCACTGACTGCAAGCAAGTCAATACGGCCGCATATGAGAAGTATCGGGCTCAACTTTCAAAGGTTGACTTCGCTTCTCAGCCGGCACCCATCGCCGTCTGTTTCGCTCCGGGCACCGACATCGCCATTATCAATGCGTTTCAGCAGGCCCTAAGCGAGTTGCAAGATGGAGCATGGCCCGAACCCGGTTCTCGCTATCAGATTGGAACCAGGTGGACGGGGACGCAGGGCGATCCGAAGGCACTGACTTGGAGCTTTGTTCCGGATGGTCTCTCCATTCCGGGGGGCGCTGGGGAAGGCGCCGCGGCTAGCACTTTATTCGCTTCGATGGACGCCAAATTCGGCGGGAATCGGGCGGCTTGGATTGCTCAATTCGACGCGATTTTTGCTCGATGGGCTGAAGTCAGCGGCCTAACCTATACCCGTGTCACGAACGGCACTGATGCGTGGGACGATAATGCAGCGTGGGGCACTCCGGGGGACGCGAACACGGGTGACATCCGCATCGCGATGAAGAACATCGACGGCGGCTCCGGCATTCTCGCTTACAACGCTTTTCCTCAATCCGGTGACATGGTTATTGACGCCAGCGAGAACTGGGGAAACAACACCAACAATTATCGGTTCTTGCGCAACACGCTCTCCCACGAGCACGGTCACGGCATTGGTTTGTATCACGTGTGCCCTGGAAACGGTTCCAAGTTGATGGAGCCCTATCTGGCCGTTGGATTCGATGGTCCACAACAGGACGAAATTCGAGCTGGAAACCGCAGCTACGGTGATCGATTCGAACCGAACAACTCTCAAGCGCAAGCATCTCAGCTCGGTGCTTTGGCCGTGGGGGGAACGCTGTCCGTCGGGAACTTGACCGCAGTGAATAACGCTGCCGCCCTCTCGATTGATGAGAACGGGGAGGAGGACTTCTACAAGTTCCCGGTCACGGGTCCGACGCGGCTCACGGCTACACTGATTCCGGTCGGTTCCACGTATCTAAACGGCCCGCAAGTCGGCGGTTGCGACATCGGTTCGCCACTGAACGCCCTCACACAGGCAGATTTGAACTTCCAGATACTTAACAGTGCCGGAACGGCTTTGGCGACGGGTGCGAGTACGGTGGCCGGATTGAATGAATCCGTGGTGGTGGACCTTCCTGCGGCGGGAACCTACACGGTTCGTGTCTACGAAGGCAACGCCCCAACCGAGTCTCAGCTTTATCGTCTGAATCTTTCTGCTGGTTCAGCATCAGCGGTGATTTCAGGAACGATTACCTTCCTTGATTGGGTAAACCCCAACCGCAGCCTTCCCATTACTCTGACCGTTCGAAACGCAACGACTGGCGCAGTGATCCAGTCGGTTTCGGGCAACACCAACTCGATTGGAAACTATTCATTGAGCGTGTTTGGTCTTGCTCCGGGCACTACTTACACGTTCCAAGCCGACTCGCTGATGTGGCTACGAAAGTCCATGAACTTCACGACCCCGGCTGGCCTGAACGTCTCCGGACTGAACTTCGCTCTCACCAACGGAGACTCTGATGGCTCGGGCGAAGTGGATGCGGCAGACATTGACAACGTGATCTCTAACTTCGGAGAGTCGGCCAGTAGCCCGGGTTTCACCTTTGCAGCCGATATTGACGGCAGCCAAGAGGTCGACGCTGCGGATATCGACATCGTCATCGCTAACTTTGGCCAGACGAACAATTAAGGTTCGTCATTTGCGTACAGATCGCGAGCACTTCGGTGCTCGCGTTCTTTTTTGTAGTCTTCACCCTTGCCGGTAAACTCTTGGCATGAGCCTCGGCACATTTTCGTATCCGCTTCCGGTCAATGAGCCGGTCTTGAATTACGCTCCTGGTAGCAAGGAGCGGGAGCTATTGAAGGCAACGATCGCCGAACTTCGAGCGAGCGAGATCGAGGTGCCAATGTATATCGGAGGTGAGGAAGTGCGAACGGGAAAGCTTAAGCGCATGCACCCCCCTCACGATATTGCCCACACCCTGGGCCAGTTCCACGCGGGCGAGGGCATGCACGTGCATCAAGCCATCGAATCGTGCCTAGCGGCACGGGAGGCATGGGCGGCTATGGATTGGGAGAGTCGAGCGGCAATTTTCCTTAAGGCAGCTGACTTGCTCGCCACCAAGTATCGGCCTTACATTAACGCCACCACGATGCTAGGGCAGAGCAAAAACGCCTACCAGGCGGAAATTGACAGCGTTTGCGAGCTCATCGATTTTCTTCGTTTCAACGTTCACTTCTTGAGTGAGATTTACAAGCAACAACCGGTCAGCGGGCCCGGAATGCATAACCGACTCGAATGGCGGCCGCTGGAAGGATTCGTATTGGCCGTGACGCCCTTTAACTTCACGGCGATCGGAGGCAACCTTCCGACCAGCGCGGCGATGTGCGGCAACGTGGTCGTATGGAAACCGGCCAACACCCAGATTTACAGCGCGCAAATGTTCATGCGCATTCTCAAGGAGGCGGGTCTGCCGGACGGGGTTATCAACCTGATTTACGTGGATGGTCCGACCATCGGCGAGGTGTGTTTCAACCACCGCGACTTCGCGGGAGTTCATTTCACGGGCTCTACCGGCGTGTTCAACACGATGTGGAAGACCATCGGGGCAAACATGAGCCACTACCGAACCTACCCTCGCATTGTGGGGGAGACTGGCGGCAAGGATTTTGTCTTGGCGCATCGTTCGGCGGACCCGAAGGTGGTCGCCACCGCGTTGCTCCGGGGAGCGTTTGAGTACCAGGGCCAGAAGTGCAGTGCGGCGAGTCGCGCTTATCTCCCGTCCAATATCGCCGACGAAGTCAAGAAGCTGGTCAAAGAAGGAATGGCCACCTTCAAGATGGGGCCGGTTGAGGATTTCAGCAATTTCATCAACGCGGTGATTGACGAGAAATCTTTCGACAGCATCGTGAAGTATCTCGAAGCGGCAAAGGCGGACGCTAATGCCGAGATCATCATTGGTGGAGGCTACGATAAATCGAAGGGTTACTTTATCGAGCCGACGGTCATCGAAGCGAAGGAACCGAAGTACACGACGATGTGCGAGGAGATCTTTGGCCCAGTGCTTACGATCTACGTCTATCCCGAAAATGAGTTCGAAGAGGCGATGCGACTTCTCGATGAAACCTCCCCCTATGCGCTTACGGGTGCGATCATCTCTCACGACCGAGCTGCAATTCAGCGCGCCACGGAGCGACTGCGGAACGCGGCGGGGAACTTCTACATTAACGATAAACCCACGGGGGCCGTAGTGGGGCAGCAGCCGTTTGGCGGAGCCAGGGCTAGTGGGACCAACGATAAGGCCGGGTCAATGTTGAACCTGTACCGATGGCTGAGTGCCCGGACGATCAAGGAGACCTTTAATCCCCCGACCGACTACCGCTACCCATTCCACTCGGAAGCCTAATAGCTGGAGTATGCGACGCCGCGGGAGTCCGCTCCCGTGGCAGAACTGCTGACGTAACCACTTGGTCCGGCCGCGTAACCGAATGCGCCCCGAGATATCGGATCTGTAGGGATTTGGCGTAAGTAGGGACCTCGCCAGAGCCGGGAGTCGAGAGCGACAGTGGCATTGAGTCGGTTGATGCCGAGGGTCGGGGCGGTAGTGGCCGAGAGGTCGGTAAGGCTTTGTGGCCAAAGGCCGGTATCTCCTTTGAATTGTTGAACGGCTGTTCGAACCACCAAGAGGTCTCGGCGGAGCTGGTCTTCACGGGCGGATTCGCCGTGGCGTCGAATGCCCATCACTGCACCGCTGACGAGCATTGAGCTTATGCCCAAACTCAGCATCATGTTCACCAGAGTGAAACCGCGAGTGCATTTCATCGGAACCTCCGGATGGTGATGTTGTCCAGCATGAAGCTCTCTTGATTGATTCCGTTCGCGTTGCTTGGGCTGCTCTTTTGCCACTTGAGGGTTAAGGTGCCGCCGGGGTGCACGAACTCTGAACGAAGGATAAGCCAATTTCCGTTCGCGTTCAAGCTCGCAAGGGGCATAGTCGTGCTGAGCTCATAGTTTCCGGTGTCTGTACCCAAGACTTGCATAATTTGCATGCCGTTGGCGAGCAGTTGTACGTAGTCTGGACCGTGTGGTGAAGAAGACTCCCAAGATCCAGCGATGTTCGCCTCGAACGTCACTACGATTCGCCCAGCTGAAATGTTGTTAGCTGTGAAAGTTGGGCCAGGGGCACCGTCTCCTCCGAAGTCGCCGAGGTACTGGCCCCCCGCTATGCCATTCGCGTTAGGCTGTCCTGCGGGTCCTCCGCCGCTGGTTCGAATTCCCGTCCAGGTGAATCCACTCGAATCGTCGTCGTTGAAACTCCAGTATCCTCGACCGACCGGTTCGGTTCCTGCTGTGGGCCGAACGGCTTCGTCGGGGATCACCTCCCAAACTCCGCTTGGCAGCATCCATTCAACCTTGCGCGCCTCTTGGTCGCCACTGTCGTACCATTCAAAGCAAATCGGAACTTGACTGTTTGCGGTAAGTGGGACGGCCGCAGACGTGAGGACAGCGGGGGTTTGGTTTCGCCAACTTGAAATTCGGTTGACGCCGTTCACCCAAAGACGCACCCCGTCGTCTGCAGTGACTCTGAACTGATAATTACCGGTTGAGGGAGGGACAAGGTTGCCGGTGTATCGGGCAAAATTGTTGCCGGCGATCGTACCGATGGGCACGTCCATTGAGGCACTGTTGGTACTGTCTGGGAACGGTATAACCCCGCGTGCACGGATGGACGACATCGCCCCTGGACCGTTGTCGCTGATCCGATTTCCCGCCTCGATAAAGGCGCCAGTTACTGGGCTGTACTCTTCGTCCTCGAGGCGAGCAAGAGCGTCAATCCGAGGCGCAGTTGCTCCGCTTGTCGTATAGATGAAAGTCCGGAGCTGGTTGCTATCAGACCGGAACGCGACCCCACCGGGCATGACATCAAAGTCGAACAATATCGCTCGAATAGAGGTCGTTCCGCTTAGTGGACTCGCCCCTAGATCGAACATGGCTTGGTAGGTCCCGAGCGAGACATTCCGATGGAGAGTACCGGTCCCATTGCCCGTTACTCGAAGTCGAAGATTTCGCTTGAAGAACTCCCAGGTTGTCGTGGTAAAAGTGGGATTCGTTGAATTAGA
Organism: Chthonomonas sp.; assembly: GCA_043754215.1. Lineage (GTDB taxonomy): Bacteria > Armatimonadota > Fimbriimonadia > Fimbriimonadales > Fimbriimonadaceae > JAFLBD01. The sequence goes on from JAYUVF010000035.1 coordinate 8,388, forward strand.
GACCGAAAATGCGATGAGGTCGTAGGCTGCAAACTGTTGTGAAGTCATGCCAAGCTCTGCCAGCAAAGCCACTTTCGCCGCTCCCCCAACATCCGCGGTGGAGAAGAAACCGGAGCAAGCGAGTGTGGTGCTTGCGGTCGGGCTGGTGGAAGCATCAAGGCTTGCGGTAGACCAGTCAGGAGCATTTGCCGCCCCCGCCGCCCCCGCGATGCCGTTGAGCAGCGAGTCCGCCCCATAGGTGAGCGTGGCAAAAGAAAATCGTGTGGTGGCGCCGGGCACGGCAACGAAGTCGCGGAAAAAGTGGTTCATCCCTCCGACGCGGACGGTTTGCTCAACATTTACAACCCCGGCGAGAGTGGGAGACGCTACGTAAGAGCCCGTGAGTGTAAGCCCGGTGCCAGTACGCGTAAGTGTTCCCGGTACGGTAAGGCTCCCCGCTTTCCCCTGAGATTTCAGCACGGCGAGTTGCTCGTCGGCGAACGCGCGAGCTCGAAATTGCTTTTCGCGTCGCGCTTGGTCTGTGGCAGAAATCCCGGCAAGGCGAACCACGCCCGCTACCAGTGTTGCGCAGACTACGCTGAGTAAGACCGCGTAAAGCATGGCGGCCCCTCGAATTCTCAAAATCCGTTCTCCCAAGCGATGGTGCGCGTCAGGTTGAGACGGGCCACGTCGGTGCCGCTACTTGCCGTATCTCGTCCGCCAGCGCGATTACGGTAGCGGGTGGACGCCACTAGAGTCATCGTTACCTGCCTGGTGACAGGGTCAATGGTGAACGTTATGGACTCGACAAATCGGTGGCGGGGCAAGCCGGAGTTGGATGCGCTCAATGGCTCCATGTTGAACTCCTGGTCAAAGTTGGTCAGGGGGTCCGCAGGGAGGCGATCACGTGAGGTGACTTGTCTCTTGAACTGGGTGGGCGCGCTACTGAATTCCCATGAGGCGTTGCTGCCGCCGTACCAAATGAAGGAGCCCGGCCTTGACCGGAGTTGCGCCTCCCCGGTTGCTGAACTTGGGGTGAAGTAGTCGTTTATGGTGTCGCTGTTTGTGTCAACGCCCACCTCAGGTAGTGCGACGAGGAGTACCGGCGCCCCGCCAACGGTTCGTACTTCACAAAATGCGGCGTTCCGGATGTCAGCAGAGATCAAGTCCAGTAGCTGGTTAGACTGAAGAGTTAGTTGAGCCAGCGCTGCGTCACGTAGCGAGCGGTTGCTGCTGTATCTCCACACGCTCAGTCCCGAGAGGGAAAGGATGGAAAACAACGTGAGCGCGAGGACGGACTCCAGCAAGCTCATGCCGCGTCTGCGGTTCATATGCGCTCCACCACCTGAATGCCGTGAAGCGGGGGGGCGTATCCGGTTCCGGAAAGGACGAAACTGGGGTTTGGATTGGAGAGATTTGAAAAAAGGACGGTGTTTCGGCCCAGTTGATAGTCTTGACGGGGGGAGTCAGTGGCCGATATGGGTGCGAGTGTTGATCTGGAAGGCCCACCGTTGAGTTGCACGGTGCCGTCCACTCCGGAGCCGTTCGCGGGCACATTCACGTAAAGCACCACGTCGTAGCGGCTGTATGGGACTGAACTAAGCGTGAAAGTGTAGGTTGGAGTCGACACCCCATTCGAGTTTGCGCCCCGGAAAAGGGAAGCAAAGTTCTCTCCAGATGCGTTGGCGCCCGTGGTGACCACGTTTGTGTTGAGGTCTTGGAAAGAGTTCAAGGTGGTGCTCACCGTAAGGGAGACACTGGAACCCTGATGGTCTTTCAACGAGTTGGCTGAAATGGTGCTCACACGGTTCCAGTTTGCCGCCGGGAAATAGCCGGAGAAGCTCGTCGCCGGAATGGCGGGGACCGATGATGGTGCGAACTGGACGCTGATGATCCGGGGCAGGCGATTGTTAAAGGCGGCAGAACGGACGACCAGGGTCCTCGCGGCTGGATCGGAATAGGTGGCGGTCAGGTTGATTTGAATCACATTGCCTGCTTCGGCAAGGGTCGCGGTCTGGGTGCGCAGGGAGGCGTTCCGTTGACCGGATAGGTTTCGAGTGACGGTGACATCGAGTCCTGACGTAAGAGCCCCACGCATTGCCTGGGATTTTCGAACTGCGAGTTCTTCGTGCATCCAGTTCAGGACTTGTTGCTGAGTGCGAGCGGCAGCCTGCCTCTGCGTCGCGAACTGAGTTCCCAGAGTCGCCGAGACACCCACCACCCCAATCAACAGGGCCGCCATGACGGTTTCAAGGAGCGTGACGCCCGCAGTACGCTTCACCGTAGAATTATCGGGAGATGCACCAACAATCTAAAGTCGGGCGCGCCAGCCCTCTCCGGTGCGATATCATGAACTGTACGCGATGAGCTTAACCCCACTCCAACAAGCGAAGCCCAGCGCCCCCCCGCTCAAGCACTCAACCAAAACAAAATGGCGCGCGGGAGTCCTTATTGGAATCCATCTCATTGTTGCCATTCGAGTGGCGATCTATCAGCAAACGGGCGAGACCTACACTCCGGTCGAGCCTAGCGAAGCGATGCAAACCCTCGAGAGCGGTTTGGTTAACGCTGGTTTCATTTTCTTTGTGTTGGCGATCTTGAGCACGCTGATCTTCGGGCGGTTCTTCTGCGGTTGGGCGTGTCACATCGTAGCGCTTCAAGATCTATGCGGCGGAATTCTGAAGAAGCTCCACCTCTCTCCCAAGCCATTTCGGTCCCGCTTGTTGGTCTTTGTCCCCATTTTTGCAGCGCTGTACATGTTCGTGTGGCCACAGGTGGAGCGGATGCTCGCGAAGCGCCCGATGCCAGTTTTCGTCCAGCACTTGAAGACAGATGACTTCTGGGCGACGTTTCCGAACCCAGCGGTCGCCATTTTCACATTTGTCGTATGCGGATTCCTGGCCGTGATCTTCCTGGGCAACAAAGGATTCTGCACCTACGCCTGCCCATACGGAGCGGCATTTTATGCAGCGGATCGATTTGCGAAGGGCAAAATTCGAGTAACGGATGCATGTAATGGTTGCGGGCATTGCACGGCGGTTTGCACATCCAATGTGAGGATTCATGAGGAGGTGAAGCTTCACAAGATGGTCGTGGACCCGGCTTGCATGAAGTGCATGGATTGCGTCACTGTTTGCCCGAACAAGGCTCTTTATTTTGGCTTTGGCAAGTCATCCGGAAAACTCCGTCCGACCCGTCAATATGACTTCACGTGGCCCGAGGAGATCGGAATGGCCTTTGCATTCTTGTTCGCGCTTTACGCGTTTCGCGGATTGTATGAGTGGTTTCCATTCTTACTTTCGCTTGGCTGGAGTGCCATTTTTGCCTACCTATCTGTGATGGCTTGGAGATTGGTCTCCGCGAAGTCGGTGCGGATGCAGCGCTTCCAACTGAAAAAGAGCGGCGGGTGGACCATCGCAGGTTACATGACGGGTCTGGTCATGCTGGCACTTTGGGGGCTCACGATCCACTCGTCAATCCTGCAGTTCAATTTGCATCAGGCGATGGGTCATCTTGAATCAGCCCAAGAAATTTATGACGGTCGTCGAAAGGGGGCCGAGGGGGAGGCCGAAGGGCTGGTTCAGCTAAGCTACGCCGAGTTTGAACAGGTTAAAGCCATGGCACTAGTGCCGGTTGCGACCTGGGACGCACGACAAGGGGCGATTCAGGTCTTCCTGGGTGACGAGGAGAAGGCGGAACGCCACCTCAAGCGGGCCCTCGAGTTGAATCCAGAGCTGCTCTCCGCTATCCAGCCCCTATTCTCTCTATATGAACGGCAAGCTCGATGGCCGGAGGCGGAGCTTATGGCAGATGCCTGGCTCAAACGATTTCCGAGGCGGCACGAGCCCGTTCGCGCTAAGGGCGTTGCCCTGTATAACCAGCAGAGATTGCCCGAAGCTCGCGTCTGGCTAGAGCGGGCAGCGAAGATTCAACCGGACGATGTAGCGGTGCTTGTTCCGCTCGCCATGGCTGACGCGGCAGAGGGCAAGTTGCCTGAAGCAGAAGCGATGTTGAGTCGGGCGCAGAATGCGGACCCGGGCAACCCGCGCATCGGTTACAACTTGGCGCTCGTACAGGCAGAGCAAGGGGAACTGAGGCGGGGAATTGACACCTTGTCTAAGCTCGTAAAGGCTCACCCCGAGTTCCTAGACGCCCACAATCTTCGCGCCCAAATGGCCGCCCGAGCAAATCAAATTCCAACGGCATTTGAATCCGCCGAAGCAATGAGGCAAGCAGGTGTAATGGAGCCTCAGATTGCCTCGCTTTGGGCGCAACTCGCGTTGGCGCTAGGTGATCCGGAAGGCCGGTTGAAGCGACTGAGTGCGGCACTCGCTGACCGATACTACGCCGCCGCCCTACTTGCGCGGATCGGTCAAACACCGGCTGCGGAGAAGGAAATGGCCCAGATCGTGCGCGAACGAAACCCGGCACCCGCCCGTCCGTGGTGAGTGGTCGCCTAGATCCGTTCAGGGGCAGGAAAGCCAGTATCTGTCCTTCCTGGTTCCTGATTGATTGAGTGGTAAAGGACTTATATCCCGCTCACGCTGTTGGGAAATAGCTTTCAGGGGTTGATCTGAAAGGTTGCTTGCGAGCCTGACTGGTTTTGCACCATCGAAGGCGACATCGGCACCCCGTTGTACTGGCTTCCGTTGAATCGATAGATGCCTTTCGCCCCAGAGAGCATTCTTACGGCCAGGCCCGACGGGCCACTCAGCGCACACTGTTGCAAGGTCACATCCCAAGACCCGGAACCCGTTGCAGTTGCCTCAAGTACTGCCGACCCAGCGGCAGAGTTTTGGATCGTGGAGTTTTCGAATCGGACCACCCCTGAGTTCGCCAGGCTCCCAAACTCAGTGGCCCCAATTCCAAAGGTAAATGGATTTCGAAGGAAACTGTTGGCGATGGTTAGATTTCCCACTCTCGGGGCGATCCCGGAGTTCGGCGAGTAAAAGAACAGAGTTCGCCCTGGGAAAAAATTACCGCCCAGGGTAACCCCCTCCATGCGCACTTGAAGCGGCCAAGTGGGGCCAGCAGGGACTCCCGCCGGGTTATACGAGGTTGTGATTACGGCAGTTGGTGCGGTGAGACTTTCGCTCGGATGCTTCCCGGATATTAGTACATTTGTCACTCCACCCGCCAAGAAAAATTCAATGTAAGCGGTCGAATTGGTGACGGTTATGCCCTTTGCGCCCCGTAGCCAGGACTGATTCCCGATCACAAAACGATCTGCGCGACAAGTGTCGTATGTTAGGCGTCTCTCGTCCTGACCGTGACTGACGTCAAAGCCACCCCGACCGGGTGGAATATCGCAGTTTATAACGCTTCCATCCATCGAACCCGACTGAAAGAGAACGCCATAGCGCGTGTCCTGCATCGTCGAATTCGAAACCGTGCAAAATCTGCTCCCCGAAATTTCAATCCCATAGCCGAGCACCCGAATACCGCCATCCGTGATTGTGGAGTTGGTCACCGTCACCCGCTTGGACATCAAAATTCCGATTCCAGAATTATAAAAGCCACCGACGCGCACACCATCCAGCGTCACGTTATGCGCTAGTCCGATGACCATCGCCTTCGAAACTTGGGGCGCCTTGGGAATAATCGTGCGTTCGGTGACGATGTCTCCAAGACGTCCGTTTATGGCAAGGTTCAATATCTGGACGTTTTGGGTCACGGAGCGTTGCTGGGCCGGTGTAGAGTTCGTCTCGAGTTGAAAAAGAGTGGGCGTTTCAAACTCTCTCCCCACTGGCTCTGACAATGTCACGGCAGTTCCACTCTGGGACACCACCCGAACCAACTCTCGCTTGAAGTTAAACGAGACGGTAGCGCTGATGCTCACCAAGTCATTGGTGGGGTGGGTGCCGGCAATCACATACCACCCTGGGGCGACGGTGACCCCCGGTGGGACTGCGATGACCGTTTGTCCATCCGCAATAGGAGGAATCGCCCAGTTCGGATAGATGTACAGGTTACTGTTCGAGAACGCGCTAGAGGTGTTGCTCCCCACGATCAGTAACGGAAAATCACCCGTAACGCTGCGGATCAGACGGGTTCTGGTTTGCCCCACGAGCATGAAATTTTGAGTTCCGGCCGGGATCGAGAGGGCCTTGGTCATATGAATCGTGGCATCTGGCAGCACATAGAAACCTTGTCCGCTGTTGATTGCGTTCGTGAGTTGCGCCTGCACGAGATTGCCGTCCACCGGCGATTGAGCCGCAACAGAGGTAGCGAGCAGAGCCAGGTAGGCAGTGAAAAAGATTTGAGCGCGGGGACGAAGGTTCGTCATAGTTGGAGTCGCACGTTCTAGCAGAAGTACCTACACTAGTTTCCCTCGCTTTTCGCTGATTCGAACTCGAGATATTGCTGAAATGCACGATTGCATGTCGCAATGGTGGGTGACGCAAGGAACTGAGCGTCTCATTCCGTTAACTCGGGGCACAGGTGGTCGGCAAACCTACTGAATCTCGACGATCCGGTTCATGGCTGGATAGTCGTCCTGGCTGATGAGTTCTTGTCGATTGCCCCAATCTCGCCACACGAGGACCTCGTAGCCAGCCTTGCCCGTGTTTCTCACCCTCGTCTTAGGCCCCTTGACGATGAAGGATTGCGGAGCTCTTGATTCCCGGACTTGTTGATACACCCGAACCGGTTTTTTTGCCTCGCCCGCTCCAGCGAATGACATCCACAGGCGGTCACCCCGAACTTGCCCCATGATCCGGATCGGAAATCGATAAGGGTTTCGGAACCTCAAGTCGATGTTCTCAAATGCGACCGCGGCATCTCGGCCCGGCGGCACGTAGCTTGGGGCGAATCGATGGCGATTCCGCTCGACGATCTCTAGCCCCGCCTCTAGCGCTGCGTTGTATAGCGTGGTGCTCGTTTGGCAGACCCCGCCTCCCCAAGAGTCCACGAGTTGGCCGTTGTAGCTCACCGGAGCTTGTCGGTAGCCCATGTCTTTTGTCCAGCCGCGCACGTGTTGGTTGAAGCTGAACTCCGCGCCGGCGGGGATGATCACGCCTTGAAGTTCTCCAAGCACTCGAACCGCGTTGTGGCGTTGGCTCTTGGTGCGACCGGTAAGGCTTGTGGAGTACTGTCCCAGTTCTTGCTCAGAGGGCGTGGATGCTAACATCGCCATGCCTCCGAGGCCGACCGTGACGGCGGCTATCGCGCCCCAACCCAGGCTCACCGCTTCACCTCGAATCGCATGGAGGCGGTGGAAGATTGCATCTCAGGCGAGTACATCTCGACCACGCTCGCGGGGAGGACTCCAGCGACGCCGACAGCCTCTGCGCGGAGGTTGAGCTCAAACTCGCTCTTCCCAGCAGGAATGGTTCGGGCGAAGAAAGCGACTCGGTCGTCGAGAACGTTGATTCCCGTGTACCAGAAATTCCAACTGTCCTCGACGGGTGCAATGCTAGCCTTGAGGTTGCTGGGTAGAGGCACCTCGATCATCGCGTAGGACAGTTCTTGCTTGCTTTCAATGGTGACAATGCACCGAACGGGCGCGCCGGACGCGATGTCGGTGATGGGGAATTTGCTTGGAAGCAAGCGCATGGTGCCATCCTCCATCCGCTCTGCGCCTAGGCTGTGGAAGGTTCGCGTAATCGTGAGGCCCTCCGACGCGGCCGCTTTGAGTTCTGCGCGGAAGGGGATTTGCTCGAACACGTAGTTGTAGAACCCGACCCCGGTGCCAGACCGAGTGAACTTCACCTCGTTGTCGCCCGCTTTCAGGTCGGAAATCGGGATACGAACCTCCAGCAAGCCAACATTCGCTTCCGAGCCGAATTCCTGAGCGGTGCGCCGCTCGCCATTCAGATAAATGTCGACCTCGGCGTCTTGCGCAAGTCCGCCCGTCTGCTTCAAGTAGGGAAGGAGCGCTTGGATTGCGAGCGAAGAGTCGAGCGTCGAGGTCCAATAGGCGCCCTTGCGCATCAGTAGCATGCCTCGGACGATCTTACTGATTCGGCTGTCGGCGGGGTCCACCGCCATGACGGCCTCAAGAGCGCGCGCGGTGTTTCGAACACCCCAACTGTCGGGCCATGTGATCGAATCCTCGCGAACCTTCGCTTCCGCCCAGAGGCGTCGCGCCGCTTCGGCACGACGGGCACTTCCGGCCTCTACTCCGGTTAGAGCCACGACGATTTGGGCTAATGATTCTGTCTGCAATTTGTACGTTTGCTTTGCCTCGACGTCCCTCCAATCTAGCGGCACGGCGACCAGGGCCGCGATCGCCTCTGGCGACTTTTCGAACCTCATAATCGTCGCTGCGATGGTGACGCGATCTTCTGGCGACGCTTTTTTGCCGGCGTCCGAGCGGAGCCATCGGCGAGCCCAGTCGAGGCCGTTATCCACGACAATCCGATCGGTGGGCTGATCGGATTGTCTGATCCGCGCGAATCCTTCTAGGACGATCGCGGTGGTGTAGGGTTGCGCGGCCTCAGTGCCAAACCATCCCCATCCGCCGTCGGAACTCTGCATCGAACGGATGCGCGCCATGGCCTCTCTGGTAACTCTCTCAATCTTTACAGAAAGCTCGGGCTTGGCGATGTTCATTTCGCGGAGCACTTGATCCGCGATAGCTGCAGGCACGAAGCGGCTCATCGTCTGCTCGGCGCAGCCGTAAGGAAAGTCCACCAGGGACTCGATGGTGCCAATAATCGGTGCCGCTAACGATGGGGAGGCGGTGATGACGAGGGAACCGCGGTTTGCGGTCGGGTCTCGATTGATCTTGATCACGGTCTCCGGACTCCCCAATTCTCCGGAACCTCCGACTACTTCGGAGCGGCCATGGACGCCGATCGGGACGGACACTCGCATGCCGTCACTTAGCGAACTTGGACCGCGAGCAACCACTTCAAGGATGGCTTCGCCAGCCTGTTCCGCTTCGACCAACCAAGTGACCTGCCCGCCTTTGCCGGCTTCGAGTCGGATCGACTTTTCTGTTCCATCGGTGATTTTGAGGCCGGTGGCTGCGAGGGAAACCTTGACGTCGAACGGACGATCCGTGCCGTTATTCAGATTGGCCGTCACGGTGGTCCGGTCCAGTTGGGTCAGGTACATGGGCGTTGCCAATCTGACCATCAGGTCTTTGCGGACGATGAGGTTTTGGGTGACTTTGCCCACGCTGGTCTCGGCGGTCACGCCTGTGGCCGTGGCTCGCCAGCTCGTGAGGTTGTCCGGCAACTTGATGGTTGCCGTTGCCACCCCATTCTCATCGGTGACCACGTGGGGCATCCATGAAGCGGTGTCCACGAAGTTGTCGCGGATTTCGACATCGCTTTCGCCCTTGTCGCCGCCGTCGAGGTAGAGCTCGGGGAAGGAATTGTAGGTGCTGATCAGCGAACTTCTGATGGGATAGAACGCTTCAACCGGGTCGCTGTCGTCCTCGGCGATGGCGTAAATCGCCTCATCCACGACGCCCAGAGCCACCTCGGCGCGGGCGGGTGTTCCGTCGAAATTCGTTGCTTTAATGCGATACGTGGCGGTTTCGCCGGGCTTGTACTCCTTCTTATCGCTGGTGACCTCGAGGTTGAGCTTCTCTTCGGTGAGTTTCACGGTAAGCCGCCGTTGGGCAGACGAAAACTGCTTCTCGCGGATGAGGCTCACGGTGAGAAATGCGTTCGGCTTTAAGGCCGCGGTGACCGGGAACTGCACGCTAGTCATCCCGCTTTCGATCGGGACCACCCGCTGTTCTTTGATCTCGTCGGTTTCCAAAGTCACCCACGCGCTCCCGCCTTTGGCCTTGCTTCGGATGAGAGCCGTCACGGTTTCACCCGGAAGGTAGCTCTTCTTGTCCAGGGTGATTTGGAGATCGGGCTGAGGGCCGGCCATCGCGAACCCGTCTTGGTAGCAATACAGCAAAGCGCTTGATTGGACGGTCGCGCCGCGGCGGTCGGTGGTGGAAGCCCGAATTCGGAAGTCGCCGGGATTGCTGGGCTTGACCTTTAGGGTTGCGAAGCCGGCTTTATCCGTAACCACACTCGTGCGCAGTTCGGGGGTGAAGACTGAGCCTTTCGCATCCCAAACCTCGTAGCCCGTCTCGATGTTGATCTTGCGCCCGGCGATGGCGTCGCTGCCGAAATCGGGTGTGCTGAGCTGAAATTTGATTTCTGCCTCCTGCCCCGGGGACACGACCCAGCGGTCTTGGTCGGTGCGCAGGGTGATGTCGCCTTGAAGAAGCTTGACGCTGCCCTTCGACTCGAAATAGCGGTCATCGCCCTCGCTGCCGAAGATGCTGAAGGTGAGATTCTGATCTACGTTTTCCCAGGTCCCCCATTTCAGTTCGCTGGAGTTGTAGCTCAGAATAGCTTCGCCGTTCGGATCGGTGACGCCTTCCAGATCAGCAAGATACTCACCGTCGCCGTAATCCTCCCATGACTCCTCTTCGCCCGTGTCCGGGTCGGTCCATGCCCAGAGGGGACTCTTGCCGACGCTGCCGGTGAGCTTCGCGCCAACGACGGGGCCGCCGAAGTAGTACTCGCACTTCACCTTCATCTGCACCGTTTCGCCGCGCAGGTAATACGGCTTGACGGGGGTTGCGGTGATCTTGAACTCCGGTTTTCGGTAGGCGGCGACGTTGATGTACCGCTCTACCTCGGCGGAGCCGACCTTCAAAATCAGGCGGACGCCTTCGGTTGAGCCCTCGGGCAATGTGAAGTCACCGCTGAAAGTGCCAAACGAGGTCATCGGCCCAGAGCCGCGTTTGATCACTCGGGATTCGAGGTCTTGGATTTCGTAGCTGCCGGTCGTTTCGGAGGGCATCATGTAGCGTGCACCGTCCGGTTTTCGCGCGATGGCTCGGAACGAAACGGAGTCTCCGGGCCGGTAGATGGGTCGGTCGGTGGTGACGAACATTCGCATGTCGTCGGGATCGCCGCTGTAATCGTTGAAGGTCACCACCGCGGCCGATTCGCCAAGCTGGGCGACCACGGCGGTACCAGCCGAGGTGTTGCGGGGCAATTGTGGGAGGTCGGTGGTGAGTAGACCTTCTTCGTTTGTCGAGCCCACGGAGTCTGTCCGCGTGCCTTGCGCAAAGGTCACGGGCACGTTCGGAATCGGGGCGCCGGATTCCAGATTGCTCGCAAAGACGTGGAGTTTGCCCTTCGCCCGTTTGGCGACGATGCCGAGGTCGGTGACCAACAAATAAGTGCCGCGAGTAGCGGGAACCGGGCGTTCTTTGGTTGCCTCACCCGCCTGGAGCCGCAAGAAATAGAACCCGGGCTTGAGTCTGGGCAGAGCGAGTTGTCGCTTAAACGTGCCCTCTGCGTCACTAGGGACGATGGGCCACTGGAACCGCTGGACCATCTTGATCGCCGGGTTGGACTTTTGCAATATCTCCGGCGAGGTGGCGCGGGCCATGGGCGAGAAGGTGGCGTAAAAGTCCTTGTCTTTAATCAGCTCGGAGATCGGGACTTGGTAGAGGCGGACGTCGAGCGCCTTTGCCTCGACGAAGCCATGAATCTGCACTGCAGGTTCTTCTTTCGGCATGAAGACGTGCTGGTTCGCGTACAGCGTGAGGTAAGGATCGATGGGGTCGAGGCGTAGCGCGACCTCTTTGGCGGCTCCCTCTTCGACGTTTATGTTGGTCTTCGGAAGCTGGTGTGCGACTGCGCTGACTTCTACTTCGTAGAGGGCGGCGGGGAGATTTCGGGCCGAGAATTTGCCGTTCTTGTCCGCGCGGATGAAGCGCACTCGGGCGCTGCCGAAGTCATCGTTGGTTTTCGGGCGCAAGATCACCGCTGCATTGGCGAGGGGCTTGCCGTTTTCGGCCATCACGACCGTCCCGGTGAGGCTGCCGATGGGCACTTCTTGGGTGACTCCGTAGGCCAAAAACGTGGCGACGAGGCCGATAAGAACGGCAAGTGCCGTGGCCCCTCCCGCCCGGACGATGGATTGCTTTTTCATGCTGATTCTGCAGGATTCTCTGTGGTTGGACGCACGAGCATGGCGGCCGCAACTCCGGTGATCAAAACGACCAATCCGACCCCGGCGAGCATGGGTAGTTTCTCGGCACGGGTGAGGTCAAGTCGGTCTCGGAGAAGGGGGTAGCCGATGAGTAAAGCGCCGAGCAAGGCGACACTGGCGGCGAGGGCTTCTTGGGTGCGGCGAGCGAGTAGCCCGACCACTCCGCCAAGGCCGAGGCCGACCAGGAGCCCGACCGCTCCCTTCGATCCGATCAGGAGCGGGGAGAAGGCGGCGGCGAGTCCGGCACTCGCAATTGCGAGGCCGGTCGCGCGGGGCTGTTCCCAGCTCGCGACTTCGGCGACGAGGAGGCTGGCGAGGAGACCGGCGAGGACGCCGATCATTCCGTAATGCTGGCCGATGTCGAGGGCGCGGGCGGCGTCGGGGAAGGCCACACCGAACGCTCTGAAGACGGCGAGCACAGCGAGCGGGCTGAGGACGGCAACCACGCGGGGCTTCTGGGCGACGATGCCCACGGCAAGCGCGGAGAGAGCGGCGGTCGCCATGCCAAGGCCCCGGGCTTCGCCAAATGCCGCCGTGCCGACGGCGATCATCAGAATCGCGCCGAGGAGGGTGGAGGCCAGGCTGCTTTCCTCGGAGCTCGGCAGGGCCCAGACGAGGATGCCGGCGATGGCGGCTCCGGCGATGGCGGCCAATCCGGCTTCGGAGTAGAGGAAGACTCGGTAGTGGATGAGGAACGGGACGGCGGCGAAGAGGACGACGGCGAGGGCCAGGGGCTTCCAATCGGCGTTGGCTCCGAGGAGCTGGCGGACGCCGCTGATCACGAGCAGACAAGTGGCGAGGCCGCCGACCATCAGCAATCCGGGCGAGGCGTGGACGCCTCCGAGTTGGGAGCGCGCGAGGGCGTCGGCGGCTCCGCAGGTCAGCAGAAGGATCCCGATGCTGCCAGCGGCAGCCCCCCGTCCGAGCATCAGTCCACCGGCGGCTAAGCCCAGCAGAAGGGCGCCAGAGCCTAGGAAATAGCTGCTCGCGGCGACTTGGGTTCCGGGCGAGCCGCAGACGATGGCGCCGAAGAGGAGCAAGATGAGCGTCGGGCCGACTAGCTCTTGGTCCCCTCGAGGCAACAGGCCGCTGACGGCGCAGCCGAGACCGGCCAGCACGACCGTCGGGCTAAAGCTCTTGTCGATGCCCGAAAGGTAGAGGGCCAGGCCGAGGGCGGCGAGGACCAATCCGCCGACGCCGATGGGGCGGGAGCGCGGGTCTTTTTGGATCAGCAGCGCCACGAGGGCCAGGATGAATCCGGCGATCCACTGGATAGGGCTAGGGTCGGTCTGAAAATTCATGGGTCGCCTCGAATAGAGTTCACCCAACAGACGAGCCAATCCTGTCGCCTAGACCACGAATTTTCGAAGGACGCAGAACCAGGATGTGGAAAACTTTGCTAGAATCGAGGGGCAATGCAACACATGGCCAAGAAAAAGGAATTTCAGAGCCAATCGTACGACCTCTTTTGGCCGACGGTTTTGATGAGCGAGCGGGCGAAGGATAAGGCCCAGGAGCTCGAAATCCTCCACCCCGGGTTCCCGCGCTCCTTCCAAACGACGTTGGTGGGGATCCTCAACGAGGCGCGCCGTCAGCGGGCGGGCGACAAGATTCAAGTGGTCGAGCTGATGCATGACGAGCAGATGCCGCAGGGCGTCAAGCTCAGCTATCGGATCGACGCGGACCAGTTGTTCCTCTGCGACATCTGGACCCCGGTTCAGCCGACGCTGTTCTAGCACCCCCCTCTCTTGCGCCAGTCACGCGATTGCGGGAGGATAGCGAATCACGTTAAGTCAGTCGGATCGCCGAGTATATTCGCGCCATTTCCCGCTCATGGGCAGCGACCAAGGTGGGCAGACTGTCCTTTACCGCATCAACAATCGCGTCCAACTCTGCTGCAAGTTTTGCTTGACGCTCGGCTAGTGTCTTATCGATGGCCTCCCACGCTTTGTCAAAGAGCTCTTGGTGGCTTGGGCCGGAAAAAGAGTTCAACAGGCCAGTGAAAATGGACGAACCGGCATGAAATGCGACTGCCAAACCTAGCGCGGCTACTAGCGGAAGAGGATTTAAGGTGGTTATGGCTGAGACAGTGCCAATTCGTAGTGCATTGGCATACGCCACACCCATGCCTGGAGTCTGGTGGGCAACGTCAATGCCAGTCCGCTCCACACTGTTTTCCGGCCCAGGAATCTGCGGTCGCGCTAGGCCGGCCGAAATACGTTCCCAGGTAGGCATGGTGTGCTTTTCCACGATATAAAAGCCCTGCACAAAATAGGCGCAGACATATCCCGCGAAGCCGACGGGAAAAAGCGCCCCTACTGTGCGTGCTTTTGGATCCATGGAAAATGCCAGTGCTACTAAGGCGGCTGCGAAAAGGAGTGGCCATGCATCCAGCGCGACCAAAAAAGCTTTTCGGCGAGAAGCGTGAATTCGGTCTATATGCGCTGCATTAAGGCGTTGCAAGAATGCGGCAGCGCAAGCCTTCAGTTCCACTGTGAATTCAGTCACTATTGTTTGCTCACCCGCTTGAATCAACGCGTTAATTTCGTTGATGAAAGCGGGATCCCTGAGCTGGCTGCGCGAAGATTTGCGCACCGTTTTCCTTAATTCATGGCGCGTCAATCGAAACTGGGAAGCGTAACGCTCCTTTAAGGCGTCCAAACGCGCCTCTGCTTTGGTCACGGCCGAATAACCTTCACCGCCGCGCTGCCTTTCTCGTTGCCGGTGGTCGTCACGACGTACACCTTGAACCACGCCACCGCGCCGCTCGCCACGAGGCCGAAGTCGGTTTCGAAGGTCGTGACGCCGGGGACGGTGGTGTCCACGGCTTGCTCTTCGGCGGCTTTATAGCGTGGGCCGGGGTGGTAGCGGATGGAGTAGTAGTCGAGATTCGCGTTGTCGGACGGCGTCCAGGTTAGGGTCGCGTGGTCGGTGTCCCACACGGCGCTGAGTCGGACCGGCTTCGGCGTCGAGCCGCTGGGGGCGGTCAATGCCGGAATCGACGCAATCAAAGCCGAGCCGGCGGTGAGTTTGGCGATGGCCGCGCCGCGATATTGTTTGAGCCGCTGGACCAGGGTCGCCATCAAGAGGTTGCGTTTGTCGCGAGCGATGGTGGCGTTTTGGCTGGCGGCGGAGTAGGCGGTGGCGGACGTGCGCAGGGCGGCCAAGTCGGTGTTGAAAGTCGCCAAAGTGTAGGTCGAGCCGAGCGTCAGCGGGCCGGTGAAGCCGGGCGGCGGAGTCGCGTTAATCTGCCCCCACAGGTTCGCCATGTCGTCGAATGCGGTGAGATATCTGCCGATGATGGAGCCGGACGCAGGCAAGCGCGGCGGCGCATTCTGATAGCTACTGCCAGGCATATAGGCCGTGCATGCCCCCCGGAACTGCTTGAGGCGCACGACCAACGCCGCGCGTTTGATGTCCATGTCGCTGCGTGCGATATTCCACGCGTTGTCCGCCGCCGTCACCGCCGTCATCAAAGTGTCGAGCGCGGCTCGGTCGGCAGTCAAAGTCGCGACCGGATACGCGCCGAGCAAAGTGAGCGGCCCGCCCGCGCCAAGTTCGGTGTTGACTTGGGTCCAGTGGTTGATGAACTCTTGGAGCGTCGGCAGGTAGGAATTAAGGCTCGTGATCGGCATGGTGTTGGTTATCTCCAGGACATAGGGTTTCACCGGTGGATCGGGTTCGGGGTCGATTGGATCATCCGGCATGATGTTACGGACGGAGCAATTCAATTATAAGATTCCCATATGAAATTCAGGGTATCGCGTGTTCTCGGGGTCCACTCCCTAGCACTCGGAGAGCGTTCCCTGCTGCTCAGGGAGCATTCCCTATCACTCAGAGTCCAATCCCTATGACTCGGAAGCATTCCCTACGAGTCAGGAAGCTCTCCCTATCACTCAGGGTGCATTCCCCATGACTCGGAAGCGTTCCCTACTACTCAGAGCCCTTTCCCTACGACTCGGAAACGCTCACTGGTACTCAGAGAGCTCTCCCTACTACTCAGGGAGCTCTCCCTGCCGTAGTGAATGTTTCCTGTCACTCACGGGACTTTCGGTGGGCCGACGTTGCTACGAGCCCGAGATATTCTTGCGCTCGGCGTCTCGGCGGTAATTTAGCCAAAAGAGAATCAAACCAACCGCAACGCAAATACCCGTGTTCAACCTGATAAGCCATTGCAGCCTCCATACGAACCAGGTCACGAGGATGAGCAAGATGTAAACGGTCATGCCGATGATGACTGCCCGATGGTATCGCGTCGGAATCAGCGGTTCTTCCGGGTCTTGTTTGTCGTTCATTGCTGCCCCTTGCGTTCAGCCATTTCTTCACCCGTGCCACGGACCGAAAGGTTCTTTCGCTCGTCTCGGCGGTAGCTTAGCCAAAAGCCAATAAATCCAATGGCAAAGCAAACCCCGACGTTCAGATTGCCAAGCCAATGCGGCCTCAATGCGAACCAAATCGCGATGGTGAGCAAAGTGTATACGCCCATGCCGATGAAGACTGCACGGTGGAATCGCGTCGGAATCAGCGGTTCTTCTGGGTGTTTGTTGTCGTTCATTGTCACTTTCGAAGCGAGGCGTCATCGAATAATTGCAAAGCTACCCGAGCTAACTGCTCAGACAATTCTTCCGTCAGTTTCGCCCCCATCATAGGTTTGAGATTATTCAATTGGTCGCCGCTGGCAATATCCTTCAAACGGTGCGGGTCTTCCAACAAATTCGTGGCTAAATCGATCCTATACTCATTCCAAATTTGCTCCAGGTGCCCGTTCGGCGGCGCATAGAACCATGTCAGGAAGGCAACAATCGACTCTCGATCAGTCTCCAAGTCGAGCATGACCTGCAAACAAAGCGCGCTTGCCATTAACTCAACCTGTCGCTTAGTCAATTGCAAGTGGTTGGCGTGAAGTTCAGCGGTCAGTCGAGATGCCAGATGTAGTTCCCTTAGAGGACTCATGTCTTGCCGAGTGAACACATAGCAGACTTTCCGCCACCTCAGATCAAAATGTCCCTGCCCGATCCAAGAGCGCCTGATCCTCAATTCCGCGCCCAATTCGATGCGCCCTCGAAGGGCCGCCTCTACTTTCGATAGTTCACCTTCGGAAAAACTCCTCGAACGGTCCAGCAACCGGTCAAAGGTGATCATTACCCAACTTCCGCGAATTCTCTTCGGTCGTACACCAGGTCGCTGGCGATTTTCCAGATTTCGGGTTCGATTTGGTTCTCGGGTTTGATCTTGCTGAAGTGGACGATGGCGGAGGAGAGGCCGGCTTCGCGGGCGTAGTGGAGGAAGGCGGAGTTGACGATGATGCGGAGGACCGGTTTGAGGCCGAAGGAGATGTTGGAGACGCCGAGGGTGGTGTTGACGCGGGGATGGCGGCGGATGAGCTCTTCGATGGCCACGATGGTTTGGACGCCCGCGTTGCGGAACTCCTCGTCGCCGGAGCCGAGCGTGAACGTGAGGCAGTCGATGAAAACGTCGTGGTCGGGGAGGCCGTATTCGCGGGTCATGGCGAGGATGCGCTCGGCGATGCGGACTTTTTCGGCGGCGGATTTGGCCATTCCGGCTTCGTCGATGGTGAGGGCGACGACGCCCGCGCCGTACTTGCGGCAGAGCTCGAGGACCTTTCGGGTTCGAGTTTCGCCATCTTCGAAGTTGATGCTGTTGATGATCGGCTTGCCGGCGAGGCATTGGAGCGAGCGCTCGATGACCGGCACCTCGGTGGAGTCGATCATGATCGGCACCGTGACCTGGGTGTTGTAGCTGGCGAGGAGGGTGGCCATGTCGCGCACTTCGTCGCGCCCGACGTAGGCGGTGCAGACGTCGAGGACGTGGGAACCTTCGGCTTCTAATTCTCTTGCTAGCTCCGTCAGGCCCTCCCAATTCTCGGCGGCGAGCATGTCTTTGAACGCCCTTGACCCGTTGGCGTTGGTCTTTTCGCCGATGATGAGATAGCTGTTGTCTTGGCGGTAGGGCTGGAATTGGTAGAGGCTGGAGCAGCCTTGGAGGGCGAGGGCTTCGGCCTTTTCGTCGGTGTCGAGGGTGAAGTCGAAGCCTTTGAAGGTTTCTCTGGTTTTTATCCAGTGGGCTGGGGCTTCGTGCTTTTTGCCTTTGACGGCTTTGGCGACGGCTTCGATGTGGGCGGGCGTGGTGCCGCAGCAGCCGCCGCACATGGCGACGCCGAATTCACGCACGAACCGCTCGTGGTGGTGGGCGAGGTCTTCGGGGCCGAGTTTGTAGACGGCCTGGCCTTTCTCCATCACCGGCAGTCCGGCGTTGGGCTGGATGCTTATGGGGCGGGTGCTGTTTTGGCTGAGGAAGCGGATGTGCTCGGCCATTTCGACGGGGCCGGTGGCGCAGTTCATGCCGACCGCGACGACCTCGGGGAAGCACTCGAGCATATTCAATGCCGCGCCGATTTCGGAGCCGACGAGCATGGTGCCGGTTTGCTCCATGGTGACCTGAACGATGACGGGAAGTTGCTTCTGCGTCTCCGCCATCGCTTTTTTGGCGGCAACGACCCCCGCTTTGACCATGAGGAGGTCCTGCAAGGTCTCGAGCATCAAGACATCCACGCCGCCTTCAATGAGGCCGATGAAGCCACGCTTGTATGTTTCGACCAGTTCATCCCAGCTCACTTGACCGAGGGAGATGAGTTTGGTGCCCGGCCCGAGCGCGCCCGCGACGAACTTGCCTTCGTAATGGCTGGCGGCGCGCTTGGCGACGATGGCGGCTTGCTTGCTGAGTTCGTAGTCGAGCTCGGGGATGTCGTAGTCGGCCAAAACGATGGAGCTGGTGCCGAAGGTGTTGGTCTCGACGATGTCGCTGCCTGCCTCAAAGTAGCGCCGATGGATCGACTCGATGAGGTCAGGCTTGGTGAAGGAAAGGAGCTCGTTGCAGCCTTCCATGTCCTTGCCAACCATGCGCTGGGCGGTTTCGCGGACCTGGGTGGGGAAGTGCGGGGAGTCGTGGAGGTCGAAGTCGGCCCGCTCGAGGCCCGCGCCTTGGATCTGCGTTCCCATCGCGCCGTCCCAGATTAGGACGCGCTCTTGGAGGGCTTGAAGGAAGACGGATTGGAACTTCACTCCTCTATTATGGGCGGCGGAAGAACATAAGCAGAGTCTTTTGGTGAGTTGCCCTTGCCAAACACCAAGGGCCAGTATCCAGCGACGATGGCACAGACGGGGGCTGCGAGCAAACAGAATATCACCCAATGTTCACGCGAATCGGGATCCATTTTCGGGCCAAGTTCAGGTCTTCTCGGTTCAGCAACGGGGATGGTGAGTGAAAGCCAAGTGAAGAACACGTAAAGGCCAAACAGAACTAGAAACCGAGCAATGCCCCAAGAGGCCGCTTTTGCTGTCTCGTACAGAGATCTGGGTCGATGCGTGGAGGCTTCTGGATATGCCGCGCCACGACTCTGAGCTGTGCCAATGGTTGCGAACATTATGGTTGCAGTGAACGGAACAACCAGAGAATAGAGAACAGTCCATCCGGCCAGCGTGTCGCTCGGGAAACTGACGTAAGAAGCACTGTTTATGAAGGACTCGAAAGCGAGACAGAAGAAGAACCAATTCCAAAACCGTCTCCTCCATTGATTTGGCGTCGCCATAGCTCTAAGTGAACAGTATATAGAGATTTAGCGCCGATCCCGGTGTTCGGGCTACGCTTTGGAAGTGATTAGATCATTGGATGAAGCTCTGGAGCGATTGATGCACGGTGGCAACGGTCAAGTCGTCCGGCTTTCAGATCGCCGTATCACTGACATCCGATGCGATCGGCTATTGCTGGGGCCAGGCGGTCCACAAGACATGCAATTTGTGCTTTGGAACTGGCCGGCTGGACTGAAGGCGACACTTTTGCCTGGCGAGGTTGAGTGCGATCCACATGAAATGGCGGCTTTGGGCGAGAACCAGTTCCTTTTTCTCCCCGCACAGCCCGACGCCATTCACCGGGGTGGTTTGCGGGGATTGGTGGATGTGGTGGACCGGCTGCTGGACCCGAATGGCGGGTGCCCGTGGGATTTGGAGCAGACCCATCAGACGCTGAAGAAGTACTTGATCGAGGAGGCTTACGAGCTGTTTGAGGCCATCGACCGCGAGGATGAGGCGGGGATGATCGAGGAACTGGGGGATGTGCTTTTGCAGCCGCTGATGCACACGCAGATCGCGATGCGGCGGGGGGCGTTTGATGTGGATTTGGTGGCTCAGCGGACGGCGGAGAAGCTGGTGCGGCGGCATCCACATGTCTTTGGGGATGCTTCGGCGAACACTTCGGAAGAGGTGCTGAAGAACTGGGACAAAATCAAGAAGGCGGAGAAGGGGGAGGCGCCGGCGAGCCTGCTGGGCGAGGTGCCGGCGAGCATGCCTGCGCTCCTGCAAGCACTGACCATTTCGAAGCGGGCGGCTCGGGCGGGGTTTGAGTGGCCTGAGATCGAGGGGGTTTTTGAGAAGCTGTCGGAGGAGGTGGGCGAGCTTAGGGAGGCGATGGCGGAGGGCGATGCTCAGGCGGTAAGTGGGGAGCTAGGGGACTTGCTCTTCACGGTGGTGAATTTGGCGCGGTGGTTGAAAGTGGATCCCGAGGAGGCGTTGCGGGGGATGTTGGCGCGGTTTTCGGCGCGGTTTCGGCACATGGAGCGGGCGTCGGCGGTGCCGCTTTCGGACTTGGATGCGGCGGAGTGGGACCGGCTTTGGGTTGCGGCGAAGGGCTCTTGACCTCACCCCTAACCCCTAGTAAGGTTGCATGTGGACGTGTCGGGGTAGCGGCGTGGCCTTGGCCCCTTGAAGATAGAGCTTCGTAGGAGAGAGTACG